>CAZWQM010000004.1:91516-128922 GCA_964636225.1 uncultured Thiotrichales bacterium
TCGATTGGCTGGAGTTCCGCCATCCACTGCAGTGCTGGATTCGATGACAGCTAAATTACAAAGCGGATCATTCTATTTACAGGCGCAGGTGTTATTTGCCATAGACGTGAATCGAAGTATTTCTGAGATTGCTCAACTATTAGCCAGACAATATGAAATGCCTCAAAGCAGCGCTCTAGCCGCAGTACGTCAAATCCTGATTGATAATTTATAGCTATATTCGCGCAGTATTTGATTGATATAAAACAAACGTGGTTATTCTGGCGTTTGCTATAATGCGTGCATGAAAAAAAGACTCGTGTCCATTGCGTTGATACTGGCTGCGCTCGTTGCGGTATCCAGTGTTTATTTTATACAAAATTCAAATACCAAAATTTATGGAAGTGCTTTGGTACTGGCTTTCGTCAGCGGTAGCGATCGTGAAAGTTTGGAAGATTTACAAAATATTTGGGGAAGGTCAGACCTGACGATTGAACTAATTCAGTCATGTTCATCCGTAAATGAAGCTAAACTTGTCAAATGCATCAGTCAAAATATACAAAAAGCCACCCGCCTAACTGAAAAGTCCAATAAGCCTCTACTATTATTGACAGATACAGAAAATTCTCAGGCTTTGCTGCTTGCTGTCAGTCAAGTTAATCAGAATTCCATCGCCGCCAGCATTTTTCTTCAGCCAAGTATTGACCTAACTCAGGCGAGTCGCTTAAACGTTTCTAGAGTACTGGTGGTCAGTGATGGGAATGATCCTGCAGAAAATATTGTCGCTGCGCGACGTACCGCTTCCAAAGCCAGGCAGAATGGGCAGTGGGCATGGTCAACTCTGCTATATGCGAATACTGACGGCTTGTTGTTTCACCCTGTGCTACCACAAATGACTTCTTACCTGATTGATGGATACATCAATCCTGTCTACAAAAAAGAGTTTGATTCAGAATCTCGCTGGCAACAGCCTATTGTTGATAATCAGAAATTTTTTGAACAAAAAGAAATGCTGGAAACACGACCTGTGGACAGGGACGTTCAGCGAATTCTGAAAGCATTTTATGCTTATGATCTAAATTTACTTAAGCAATGGCCTCTCAAGGAATTTACGGCGTTCAACTTAACAAAGTATAGAGATTCACTTCCTGAAAATAAACGCGGGCGTTATGCAACCTTTATGAATCGAAAGGGACATAAGTTTTATATGGACATGCAAGTGTATGCGCCTTATGAACCAGAATTTGTGATTGCCATTGGTGACGAGACTAATTTATATAGAATGACTTCGTTCTATATCACGAAAAGATTCTACAGTTGGGATCCAGATGGACCCAGTGAGGACATGCTCTACTCACAATCACTGGGTGCATTTTTGCATTTTAAAAATCCTCCGCCTGCAAATATAGAACTGCCATATTTGCAATACTCATCGATACTTTTTGACAGCATTGAATTCAGTAACCAAAATCCGTACAAAGACTTTAATAATCTAAGTCCTGACGCATTTGATGTACTGACTCTGAACTGTGTGCCCTGCCACAGCGTCAATGGTGTAGGTGGGGCGGCCCATCATGTGGACTATAGAACTTTGCAGCCTCAACCAGGTTTTGCCAAACCCTTATTAACTTATCCCAAGCAA
This sequence comes from uncultured Thiotrichales bacterium, assembly GCA_964636225.1. Taxonomy (GTDB): domain Bacteria; phylum Pseudomonadota; class Gammaproteobacteria; order UBA4575; family UBA4575; genus UBA1858. The sequence continues at coordinate 93,138 of CAZWQM010000004.1, forward strand.
GTACTGGATAACTTTTTTTATAATCAGCCTGCCACGGCGAAGCTGATTGGAGTCAATATTAACTATGTAGATCCAGTTGTTGGAAAAGAGCTGGAAAACTGGCTGCTAACTCATGAGGGTCGATGAGGGATCAGATTTTTCCAGGCATGTTGACGTAGACTAATCTGGCATTTGCAACTCGCGCCACGCTGACGGGAGTGTATTGTTCAAATAAATACCTTATATTCCTGAATTTTATAGTCTTTTTGTCTGAAAATTGATCAAGCTGTTATTGCTCAAAGACTGGTTAATGACCGAATAATCATAATGCAGGGTACTAACTAACCATCCTGGTTCTTAAAGTCGCACTAAATTTATGCGGTACGCTTAAATTATGAGCAACATTAGCATATGATTATTTAATGAAAAACTAAAATATAATGGAAATGCACTATTTTTTTGCTATCGAGCTGAAATTTTATTTCTAGTTCAGGAAGTATGAAAATCTGAAGAAAAGCTGGATTTTTATCAGCTGAGATCACAATCTGAGCAAGTACTTAGATATGGGCCAACTTCTGATTAACAAAATCGTTGCCAAGAATTGATGATATTTCTCATAAAGAAGATTATGAACGTGGTTTGGAACATAGTAAGCGAGTACAAATTATTACTGACTCATCGGTAATTAATAACATCCTTACTTTTACTAATGCTAATAATAATGGTTGGAACTCCTATTCGACACCGAAAGCAGTGGTCGTATTTTATAGAAAAAATAAAAGAATTGGAGTTGGTAACACTATACAAATTCTACCAGCAACTGTTTCCAGCTGTGTTTTTCCCTTTCTGGTGAAAATAAAGATTGACGTCCTTTGCACTGGCGGATTAACTTTTTATAGAAGCGAGAGCTGGATTCACAATGCATTAATAAAGTTTTCAAATCTTTAGTGCTTTCAACATTGAAGTAACCCGCATAATCCTCACCAAGCAACCCCAGGTTACCCGTTATTCTGGAGGCAACCACAGGAAGGTTCGACATAATGGCTTCTGAGATGATGTTAGCGCCGCCTTCCATACGCGAAGGAAGTACAAGCAGGTCCGATTGCGAAAACTTTTTGCTTAATAACGACTGAGTAATTTCACCATACCAGCGATAACGCTGATTACTGCTGGTTTCGTGCTTAGCCAATTGCTCCCAGTGTTTGGTATGTGCTTTTCCAAACTGCGATATTTTTATACGGCTGCATTTTGGTAGTGAGCGTGCTGCGTAGGCGGGACGAAGAGGATCTTTCTCGTCTCTCAGGTGCCCCGCGATACAGATCTTAAAGATTTTATTGGATTTGTATCTACGTAAGCGTTTTGTCTCGGTGGATTGAAAAATAACGCGAACTTTGTGATGATATTGTTGCGGAATCGTTGAGGCAATATTGGCATGCAAACCTATCAATATATCGGCACATTCCAATGACTGTAGCGTTTGAGCCTGATGCGTATACTGAAAACGATGAACATCGGTGCCGGTTAATGCTACCAGTAGAGGGCGATTTGGGTACTTTTGTGAAAATAACCGTATTGACTTTTCGCTGCGCCAGGCATGTAAAGCCAACATTAGGTCGACATCATTACCTGAGTATTCCTGTCTGATAGAAACCGTATGCCCCAAACTTTGCAAAATATTTTTCCAGCGCACAGCCGTTGTACGATTCCCGTCACGTGAATCAATTTTGGCCGGGCTGATTAACTGAATTTGCATCTGGCGTGTACCTAATAGTAAAAACGTCTGTACGACTGTGTTATCGTGAGACTATCTTAAGTCGTTCGGTAATTTAAGTGAATGAGTGATGAGGCAAACCCGTCCTGACGAGCTGATAAAACAGCTATCCGATGCGCGTGAAAGGACCTGCGCTTTGATTGACCATTTGAGCGATGAACAGCTTATGGGTCCCCGCTTGCCTATTGTCAATCCGCTTCGTTGGGAAATTGGCCATACGGCTTACTTTTATGAGTACTGGATATTAAGATATCATTATCAGGAGCCTCCGTTAATTTGCGGAGTTGATGAATTATTTGATTCTATTCATATCGCACACGAAACCCGATGGGATTTAAAACTACCTTCGCTTGATGACACCATTAACTACATGAAACATGTAAAAGAAAGAGTGGTTCATCACCTTTCAAATGGTCAACAGGACGATAAAAGAGATTATCTGACTCAATATGCTATCTTTCATGAAGATATGCATTGTGAAGCCTTTACCTATACACGTCAGACACTGAAGTATCCGGTGCCGAAAATTGTAGATAGCGACAACATTATGGATATTTCGGAATCTATTAAAGGAGACGCTGAAATACCCGAAGGGAGATTTTTGCTGGGTGCACTAAGAGAGATGGGTGAGTTTGTTTTTGATAACGAAAAATGGTCGCACTCGCAATATATCATACCCTTCAGAATTTCCCGAACCGCTGTGAGCAACAAGGAATATGCAGAGTTTGTCAATTCGGGCGGTTATCAATGCCGTGAGTATTGGTGTGAGTCAGGTTGGAGCTGGTTAAGTCAGAAAAAAATAAAGCACCCAATTTACTGGCGTTTTAATCAAGACGCCAATTGCTGGCAAATACGTTTGTTTGATCAATGGCTAGCATTGAATCCGGAGGCGGCCGTGATGAATGTTAACTGGTATGAAGCCAGTGCTTATTGTCGCTGGGCGAACAGACGCCTGCCAACTGAATTGGAGTGGGAAGTTGCAGCCGCGGGAGTGCCCGCAAGTGATGGCCTTTCCATTCTGAGGGAAAAAAGACTTTACCCATGGGGCGATTTTGAACCGAGTACGGAATTAGCCAACTTTAATGGCGAGACATTAGGTGCCATTGATGTAAATGCCAAAGTGGCGGGAGACAGTGCTTTTGGCTGTCGACAAATGTTAGGTAATGTGTGGGAATGGACCAGTTCTGTATTTTCTCCATACCCTGAATTTACACCCGATATGTATCAGGACTATTCATTGCCTCTGTTTGGAAAAACTCGCGTCTTACGAGGTGGTTGTTGGGCTACACGTGCAAGACTCATGCGTAATACCTGGCGTAATTATTACGGACCGGAACGAAATGATATTTTTGCTGGGTTTCGGACTTGCGCAATCGATTAAGTATCACTAACTATGTCTGGGCAAAAAATCTATTTTCATGATATGAATCCGGCTTCAGTCGATGTGTTTGAAGATGTTGTGGAAGGATTACAACAAAGTCCTCGAAAAATTTCACCCAAATACTTTTATGACGAGCAAGGGTCAAAGTTATTTGATCGAATAACAAAAACCAAAGAATACTATCCAACTCGTACAGAAACAGCTCTGCTACAAAAATATAAAACTGAAATCGTACAATCGCTGGGTCAAAGTTGCATGTTGATTGAGCCGGGAGGTGGCAGTTGTACAAAGGTACGCATTTTACTGGATGAGTTGCAACCGGATATATTCATTGTTCTGGATATCTCCAAAGAGCATTTGCTTGAATCTGCTAAACAACTGTGCGAAGAAATTCCCTGGCTGGAAATACATGCTGTGTGTGCTGACTTTACGCATGAACTCAAGTTGCCAGAAAATTTACCAGACTTAAATAAAGTCGTATTTTTCCCGGGTTCCAGCATTGGTAATTTTACTCCAGTCGAAGCTGTTCAATGCTTGTCCGGCATCAAGGATTTATTGGGAAGTGAAGGAAAATTATTAATTGGAGTCGATTTGAAGAAAAATAAAAATATTCTTGAACATGCGTACAATGATGCAGACGGCATAACAGCACAATTTAACCTGAATCTACTGACACGTTTTAACTATGAATTATCTGCTGATTTTAATTTACTTGCCTGGGAGCATGTTTCATTTTATAACTCTGAAGAAGGGTGTATTGAAATGCACTTAAAAAGTCTTTGCGAACAAGTAGTGCATATCGGTGAAAATAAATTTCATTTTAATGAAAATGAAATGATACATACCGAAAACTCATACAAGTATACTGTTGAAGAGTTTCAAGCATTAGGCTTCGAAGCGGGGCTATCACCTGAAAAGGTATGGCTTGATGATGACCGCTTATTCAGTTTGCATCTCTTCTCAGTAATAAATAATTAATAATCCTCAAATGCAAAATTCTAAAACTTCCGTGGTTAAGGATTTGCTTCTGATTGGCGGTGGTCATTCGCATGTTTCGGTACTACGCAGGTTGGGGATGAATCCAATACCTGGTTTGCGAATTACTCTGATAGCCCGCGATATTCATGCGCCTTACTCTGGCATGCTGCCAGGCTATATTGCCGGTCACTATGAATATGATGAGTGTCATATAGACTTAGGTCCTTTATGCAAATTCGCGAATGCGCGTTTATATCATAATGAAGTGATATGCCTTGATCCAAAAAAAAAGTTAGCCGTTGTAGAGGGCCGACCCCCTGTCTCATATGACTTTGTATCCATTAATACTGGTTCGAGGCCTTCGGTGAGGCAAGTGCCCGGTGCTGAAAAGTTTGCACTGGTTGCAAAACCTATTGATGTGTTTTTGCAACGTTGGGGAAAATTGCAACAGCGTGTGCTGGAAAGCACAGGGACTTTTAGTGTAGTGATTGTAGGCGGAGGCGCGGGTGGCGTTGAACTCGCATTATCTTCACAACTCAAGTTGCAAAACCTGCTGGCATCTTCGCAGCAAAATCCTAATAGACTCATGTTTACGTTGCTTACTCAGAGTGAGAGTATTTTATCTACACATAACCTGGGTGTTCAGAAGCGTTTTATTAAAATTCTGGAAGAAAGAAATATTATAGTACTGACGAATAGTGCCGTTAGCGAAATTACTCAGACGCATGTCAATGTAGAGAATGGCAAAAGTATAGCAGCGGATGCATGCCTGTTTGTCACCAATGCTTCGGCTCCAGTCTGGCCTAAAGAAGCGGGACTGGATGTGGATGATGAGGGTTTTATTCGAGTGAATCATTTCCTGCAGTCAACTTCACACCCGGAAATTTTTGCTGTGGGCGATATAGCATCGCTTCCGGATCCGCGACCTAAATCTGGTGTGTTTGCTGTTAGGCAGGGACCAGTATTGTGCAAAAACTTGATATCTGTAATGACTGGGGGAACGCTTGTTAAATATCGTGCACAGAAAAACTTTTTGGGTCTGATTAGTACCGGTAATAAGTATGCCATTGCATCTCGCGGGCCCTGGTCCTGGCAAGGGAAATGGCTGTGGACACTCAAAAACTGGATTGATCGGAAGTTCATGCAGCAATTTAATCAACTTCCAGAAATGCCTGCTGAAGTTCAGCCTGAATTTATGTCAGGACTTGCAGATGAATCGGCCATTAAAGAACTGTCTACGATGGCGATGCGTTGTGGCGGATGCGGCGCCAAAGTTGGTAGTGGTATTTTGAGTCGTGTGATGCAAAGGTTACCCGTTCAGGAAAGAGAAGATGTACTAATTGGACGCGAATCACCGGATGACTCTGCTATGTTGGCAGTGCCTCAAAATCGAGTAATAGTTCAAAGCATCGATTACTTTCGTGCGTTTATTGATGATGCTTATTTGTTTGGTGCAATCGCAGCCAATCATGCATTGGGTGATTTATATGCTATGAGCGCAGAACCACAATCCGTTTTGGCATTAGCTACGGTGCCTTATGGCCGTGAAACAATTGTCGAGCAAACTCTTTACGAATTAATGTCCGGTGCTTTAAAAACCCTGCAGCCAACAGGGGCGATATTAGTCGGTGGGCATTCTGCAGAAGGGGTGGAACTCGCTTTTGGATTAACGGTCAATGGATTGGTCGATCCAAATAAAGTCTGGAGGAAAAAGGGTTTAAAGCCGGGGGATCAATTGATTCTTACCAAGCCGATAGGCACGGGAACTTTATTTGCGGCAGATATGCGACGCAAAGCAAAAGGTCGCTGGATAGATAATGCAATTAATAATATGCTCATATCAAATCAGCAGGCCGCGCAGTGTTTGCGGAAATTTGATGCAACTTCATGTACTGATGTGACAGGTTTTGGTTTGCTTGGCCACCTTGTGGAAATGACACGGGCTTCCGAAGTAGATGCAAAAATTCATCTTAGTGCAGTTCCTGTGTTAGAAGGCGCATGTCAAACCGTTGCTGCGGGCGTGTTTTCATCTTTACAGCCACAAAATCTGCGCTTGCGGAGAGCAATTGAAAACTTGTCAGAAGCGGCAGATCATGAGAATTTCTATTTGTTGTTTGATCCACAAACAGCAGGTGGACTGCTTGCGGGAGTTCCGGCTCAAAATGCACAACAATGTGTTAATGAATTAAAACGAAATGGCTATGCAAATGCCTGCATAGTGGGTGAAATAGCCGCAAAGAATGATGCGCAAGCATCCATTATAATTATTAGTTAACTATGAAATCCAAATCATCTTTATTCAATCCTGTACTTTGGCTGGTTGTGAGTTTATCGCTGGGACTGGCGCCTTTCTCACCTGAGCCTCACGTATGGGAAAAAATACAATGGGTGTTATCGGGTGCTGAGGGAATGAAGCTTATTGACTGGTTTGATCTGTTTTTGCATGGCAGTCCTTGGTTAATGTTGATTATTAGTGTTATTTATAAAATCAAATCCTGATTCGTCAATGAAACACATGCTTAGATTACTGCTGATACTATTGCTTATCAGTACCAGCGCATTGGTAAATGCTCAAAACTTTCCTAAACCTGTCGTATTAGAAAAAGATGTTAATTTCTGGTTGCGTGTCTATACAGAAATCGATACGCGCCATGGATTTATTCATGATGCAAGAAATTTATCGGTTGTCTATTCGACGATCAGTGTCAAAGGCAGTCCTGGTGCGAATGAACAGCATGTAAAAGACATAAAAGCCAAATATGAAGACATATTGAAAACACTGGCCAAGGGCAAACGCAAAAACCTTTCCCAGGATGAAAAGCGGGTACTTGAAATGTGGGGAGGTGAACAAGCTACCAGTCAGCGCTTGGCGTCTGCGGCGAATGAAATCAGATTTCAGCGTGGGCAGTCAAACCGCTTCTATGAAGGCCTAATTCGCTCTGGCGAATGGCGCGAATACATGAAACAGGTTTTCCTGGAACAGAATATGCCTGTCGAACTAGCAGTGTTACCACATGTGGAATCCTCTTTTAATCCGGAAGCTTACTCGCATGTGGGTGCGGCTGGCATATGGCAGTTCATTCGCTCTACGGGACGGCGTTATATGCAGGTGGATTATCTGATTGATGAACGTATGGATCCGTTTGCTTCCACGCATGCGGCTGCAAAATTACTAAAACATAATTATCAGCTTACCCAAAGCTGGCCCTTGGCGCTGACAGCTTACAATCATGGTGTTGCCAGTATGCGAAGAGCCGTAAATAAACTGGGTACGCGGGACATTGCAACCATTGTCAGAAAATATCAGGGGCGTTCTTTTGGTTTTGCTTCGCGTAATTTCTATGTGGCATTTCTTGCTGCTCTGAAAATTGACTCTGACCCGGAAAAATATTTTGGCAAAATCAATTATGCTAAACCGATTGAATATGATGTAGTGAAACTGAATGACTATTTTTTTGCAACAGATATTGCGGAGTTCTTGGGAGTTACAAAGTCCCAGTTGGAACGTCACAACAGAGCATTAAGAAAAAATATTTGGAATGATACCAAGCGCATACCAAAAAATTATCAATTGCGTATTCCTAAAGACCTGCTTAATACACCTGCGCAACAGTTAATCGCAGCGATTCCTAGCGATCGGAGATTTGATGTGCAAACGCCGGATTTATTTCATCAGGTGGCTCGTGGTGAAACTGTATCTGAAATTGCCAATTTGTATGGTTTTAAAGTCAGGGAAATAATGGCGGCAAACGGCCTAAGTAATGGACATTATATTCGCGCGGGACAAAAACTCCGTTTGCCGGCTAAGGATAAAAATGGCGTGATCCAACTAGCAGCTACACAACCTGTCCAGCCTGTAGAACATAATAAAATAGTAATGGCTGCGACTGAGTCAAAAATCAAAACCGAAATCGAAACCATCAATAAAGACGAGCCGGTTGAACAAATCAGCCAGGAAGAATCCCTGTCAGTGGCTGAACAGGATGAAAAACTGCAGAATAAAACCAGTACGGATCTTGATGTAAGCGTTGTTGCCAAGACAGAAACGGAAACGGAGGAGGTGTCCTTGTTAACCGATCCTGCGGATTATACAGTTGCAGCTGACCACACGATTGAAGTTCAGGAGTCTGAAACACTGGGACACTATGCCGACTGGCTTGATCTACGTGCCAGTAACCTGCGCAGAATCAATAAAATGAAGTTTGCACAACCAGTGGTGGTAGGCAATCGTCTGCGTCTGGACTTCAGTGAAATATCGGTACAAGAGTTTGAAAGCCGACGCATCGCATTTCAGAGGAATCTGCAGGAGCAATTTTTCAGTAAATATCGCATTGAATCGACTTGCCAGCATGATATCAAAAACGGTGAATCATTATGGATCCTAGCGCTGAGAAAATTCAAAGTGCCGATCTGGTTATTACGTCAGCACAATCCGGATGTAGACTTTGATCGCATACGTCCTGGAGCACGGATTGTAGTGCCTCGATTGGAAGAAACCGCAGAAAATATCGCCACTCAAACCAAAGCTGGTTAAGTAGGAATAAATCAGCTCTCAGTGGTATAAAAATACCGATTAGTGGTCATATTTTTGATCCAGCACTCAGTTAATTATCGCCTTCTTGTTCATACTGTCGATCAGTCAATGGATCAAGGCCCGCTGCAGGCAATAGAAAAACTTAAGATAAATGAAACAAATAATCGTAATGGTGGCTGGTATATTATTCTGTACTCAGGCATTTGCCTGGCAGGGTTTTAATATGGACACCGGCACTGCAATTCTGGTGAATACGGAAGGAAAGGACGATATCACTACCGGCAATGTCGTATATTTTGATTACGATGAGGGCCTGGAAAAGATCGGTTATCTCAATATGTATGAAAACAACTTGGGTTTGCTGGTTGATCTGGATACCGGTGAGTTAATACGTATAAAAATGGAACAGCGTCATTAAGAGTTTAGTTATTTTATAATAATAAAGTACTCGAGAAACTGCCATTAAGCCACTGAACTATATAAATTTCAGTTGTTTTTTTATGTCTAAGTGTTAAGTCGATTAGCAATAATGTCTTGCACAACAGAGGGGTCAGCCAGGGTTGAGGTATCACCTAAATCTTTCACTTCATTAGCGGCAACTTTACGCAGGATTCTGCGCATAATTTTGCCCGAGCGAGTCTTGGGTAGGCCGGGTGCCCACTGAATAAAATCCGGCTTGGCAAACGGGCCGATTTCCTTACGCACTAATTCCACGAGTTCCTGTTTGAGTGCGTCACTGGGTTCAACCCCCACCATGAGAGTAACGTAGCAATAGATCGCCTGGCCTTTAATATCATGCGAGCATCCCACTACGGCCGCTTCCGCCACAGATGCATGCAATACCAACGCGCTTTCAATCTCCGCGGTGCCTAAACGATGTCCGGAAATATTGAGCACATCATCCACCCGACCTGTAATCCAGTAATAATCATCCTTATCACGTCGACAGCCGTCTCCACTGAAATAATAGCCAGGGAATTGGGAGAAATAAGTGTCGATAAAGCGCTGGTGATCTCCATACACGGATCGCATTTGTCCAGGCCAAGGGAATTTTATGGCCAGATTACCCTGACATTCGCCACTAAGTTCATTTCCCTGATCATCAAGGATGACCGGTTGCACACCAAAAAAAGGTAACGTGGCAGAGCCGGGCTTAAGATCGATAGCGCCTGGGATAGGGGTGATCAAATGTCCGCCTGTTTCCGTTTGCCACCAGGTGTCTACAATCGGACAGTGCCCATCGCCGATTTTGTGGTAATACCATTCCCAGGCTTCTGGATTAATGGGCTCGCCAACCGATCCCAAAAGTCGAAGACTTGAGCGATAGGTTTTCTCGACAAATTCATCACCCAATGCCATTAATGCGCGAATGGCCGTGGGAGCTGTGTAAAATGATTTTACCTGATGTTTGTCCACCACTTGCCAGAAGCGGCTGCCATCTGGATAGTTGGGCACACCCTCAAACATGAGCGTTTTAGCACCATTACATAAAGGTCCGTACAGAATGTAAGTATGGCCCGTCACCCAGCCCACATCGGCAGTGCACCAGTGAACTTCACCTTCCTGATAATCAAAAACGTATTTATGTGTAATGGCGGCATACAGTAAATATCCGCCAGTAGTATGCAGAACTCCCTTGGGCTTGCCGGTGGAACCCGAGGTATAAAGAATAAATAAAGGGTCTTCCGCCTGCATCGGTTCGGCAGGACAGTCTGTACTTTGTGCATCTGTTAGTTCGTGATACCAGCAGTCGCGGTCTTCGCTCCAGCTAATTTCGTTGCCTGTGCGTTTAACAACAATAACGGTATTCACGTTTGGGCATTCCTGCAGGGCGGTATCCGTATTGGCCTTGAGTGGAATGATTTTACCTCCACGTACACCCTGGTCTGCCGCGATGACGACACGACAATCTGAGTCTAATATCCGGTCACGCAAAGCATCGGGTGAAAAACCGCCAAACACAACAGAATGAACTGCACCTATGCGTGTACATGCCAGCATTGCAAAAGCCGCTTCAGGCACCATAGGCATATAAATGCAGACTCGATCACCTTTTTTTACACCGCGTGATTTTAAGGCATTTGCGAACTTGCAGACCGTGTTATGCAGTTCGGCATACGTGATGTGCTTGTCATCTGCGGGATCATCACCTTCCCAGATGATCGCGGTTTGGTCTGCGCGTGTTTCCAGATGTCGGTCAATACAGTTATAGGAAACATTTAGTGTGGCACCTTCAAACCAGCGAATGTGCCCTTTGTGATAATCCCAGTCTAATACTGTGTCCCATTTACTGAACCAGCTCACAAACTCATCCGCTTGTTCTGCCCAGAATTTTTCCGGGTCACGAATGGATTGCTCATACATGCTTTGATATTTGGCAGAATCGATATGAGCCGAAGAACTGAAAGAGGGTGGGACAGGATATATTTTATCTTCAGACATGATTCTACTTCTCCATGAGTTTATCGCGGTGGTTTATCGCATATTAATTATCTATAGTTATCCCTGTAACTATACATAAAGTGTGTCGAAATTTGTTTTATCTGGATCATAAAAGAAGAGCTTTATGACGTATGGTAGCGGTGTATGCTGTCAATATTAATAAACATGGGCAGCCCAACCAGCAATTTTATCTGTTAATTATGTAGACGCAGAGTCAATGAAAATCTCCTCTGATACTTCAAGCGCAGCGTTACCGAAAAAAATCGCGAAATCGATTGGGATTGTGTTGCGCTTAATTACCACCAATACATTCTAAGTCCCTACGCAGCCGAGATGGTGACAGCAAAAGATAAACAACCCGTCAGAAATTTGTTGTTAAATTATCTTCATTCAATCCCTGAATCTACACTACGAAAAATGCGTTTGCTGGATTTTGGCAGTGGTCCGGGAAACTTGATTCCGTTCATGCAAGTTCAGCCGAAGTATTTTGCAGTGGTTGATAAAAGTGCAGGTTCTTTACACAAGGCTGCCAGTGTCGCAAAGCAACATGCAATGAATGTTGATCTTATTTGTGGTGATATTGTGAATGCTCAGTTTGAACAGAAGTTTGATTTAATCATTGCTTCAAATTCCATTTTGCCCGAAAGCCGTGAAAAGGTAGTCAATATACTGAGTAAGCTGCGGAGTTTACTAAACAGAAGCGGGCGCCTGCTGGCCATTCTGCCATCGTTTGATACCACCATATATTTACAGGATCTAAAAAGACAGGCATATGAATCGGATGATGAGATTGTCATGCGTATTGACAAGGATCTCCTCGCCTATGCGGATGACGGAAAGCATTTTCAGTGTTACCATGCGCTGGAGTCGATACGCAAAGAAACACGGCTTGCGGGCTTGGAAATAATAGGCAAATTACAAAAAGTTTATTATCCATGGGGATTAAGTAAAAGATTTGGTTATGGATACTATCCACAGTCAAAAGAATAAATCTGGGACTGGTTTATGGTTGCTGGATTCCCGTCTACACGGGGATGACTATGGGGCTTAAGTACTAAATTGATGTCATTCCCGCGAAAGCGGGAATCCAGAGTTATATCAAGTTTATTGTGCTTTTTAGTGTGACTGGTTCCATGCTTATGCGGGAATCATAAAGGTTTCGTTAAAATAAAATATTGCTTACTGTAGATTTTTAACCGCTTCCAGAACTTCGTCTACATGACCATCCACTTTGACTTTTCTCCATTCGTTTCTTAATACACCTTGCTCATCAATCAGAAAAGTACTTCTTTCTATGCCCATGACTTTTTTGCCGTACATGTTTTTTTCTTTGATGACATCAAATTGCTGACATAATTTTTCTTCGCTGTCCGATAATAAATCAAACGAAATGCCGAGTTTCTCTTTGAATTTCTCATGCGACTTCAGGCTGTCACGTGATACACCAATAATGACAGTATTAAGTTTGGAGAATTTCTTTATATTGTCTCTAAAGTTTTCGGTCTCTTTAGTACAGCCGGGTGTGTTGTCTTTTGGATAAAAGTAGACAACCACATTACTCCCTTTTAGGTCTGTGAGTTTTATATTTTTATCGCCTGTGGCAGGCAATTGAAAGTTTTTTACTTTCTTTCCAATCTGTGGAGTTGTCAATGGACTTCCTTTTGTTTAATTAAATGTTAAGGGATCCTGGAGAGCGTATCATGCAAGATGTAGGATAACTCTGGATCAAATAAAATACGCTTCTTCTCTTTCATAACTTGCGTGACGTTGCCGCAATGATAACGATTTTTCTGGAATTTTTTAACAAATGCTTTCTTTTCCTGTACTGACAGGGCATTAAAATATTGTTCGCCAGAATGATTTTTCTCAATTAGATATTGAATTTCCTGCTCTATGGCTTCATATAATAATGCAGATTCTCTATCTTTTACGCTCTCTAATAGAATGCGCAGGTTTTTGTATTCTTCTGCAAAGCTCGTGTCATTGTCTATAAAAGTAGAAGCGAAAATAACAGGCGTGCTGATTAAATATATAAGCAGAGTGAAATATAGATGATGTTTGATTGGTTTTATGCCTGTAATTGCACTATAGTTATTACTACATTACTTAGAGGCTTGATTAGCTTGTAGGTTCACTGTCGAGTGCCTGATCTTTTTGTTCGATCCACTCAAAAATATTCATATCTGGCACGGATGTCCATGCGTCGGGGTGACAAGATATTTGGGTCAATGTCTTCAATAAAGATAAATATCTTTCACGCGAAAGTCGGCTACCGCCTAATGATGCAAGATGCGGGGAAGGAAGTTGAGTATCAATAATTTGGTAATCCCAGTAATCCAGATACGCAGACAGGTAAAGCAGGGCTACTTTAGAGGCGTCGGTTGTTCTGCTGAACATGGATTCGCCAAAGAATATTGTCCCAATTGAAATGCCATATACGCCACCTATGAGTTCATCGTTAACATTCCACACTTCAATGGAGTGTGCATACTTGAGTTTGAACAAATTGACATAGGCCTGAATCATGTCTTTTGTGATCCAGGAGCTGCGGGAATTACTGCGAGGTTCGGCACAGGCTTGCATAACCTGTAAAAATGCCTGGTCATAAGTAATTTTCCATGAGCTCTGTTTGATTCTACGTAACAGACTTCTATGAGCAATAAAGTCTTTTGGATATAAAACACCGCGTGGATTGGGTGACCACCATAAAATGGGTTGATCTTCTTCATACCAGGGAAATAGGCCTTCATGATACGCGCGAAGTAAACGCGCGGGTTTTAAATCACCCCCAGCGGCAACCAGACCTTCAGGGTCGGATAGTGCGGAGTCCGCTGCAGGGAATGCAGCCTGTTGATCGTCCGGATCCAGCCAGGGCAGCTTAATGCTATTCATGAATCCACTCGGTACGGCGATAAACTCATTAGCTCGTCACATTGACTTTGCATGGCTATTTGTTCACGTCGACAAAAAGAATAAATTGGATCGCGAAATTCTTCATGACTTATCCAGTGTGCGGACCAGGTTTTGGTTGGTAGAAAGCCGCGCGTTATTTTATGTTCACCTTGAGCGCCTGGTTCAAATCGATCAAGACGATGTTCAATACAATAGTCAATGCCCTGGTAGAAACAAGTTTCGAAATGAAGACTATTAAACTCCTGTTTGCATCCCCAGAATCTTCCAAACAAGGCATCGTCACCGCGCAAGCTTATTGCACAGGCAACATATTCCCTGCCTAGAACCGCAAACATAAATACAAGCTGGTGTCCCATTGTATCGCAGATTTCCTTGAAGAAACTCGAGCTTAGGGTAGGGATGCCGGACTTGCGGTCAAAAGTACTTTGATAAAATTGGTGGGCAATTTCTATTTGATGTTCACTGGCATCGCTGCCAAGCACAGTTTCGATAAGAATGTTTTGTTCCGTCACCATGCGTCGCTCGCGCTTTACTTTTTTACGCTTGCGCGAAATGAAAGTGGACAAAAAATCATCGAAGTTTGTGTAGCCATGATTTTTCCAGTGGTACTGACAACCCAATCTTAACTGTAAATTATGCTGACTGCATATTTGTGTATCTTCTGGTGTAGTAAACAGCCAGTGCATGCCACTCATTTTCAGTTTTTCAGCGACGCCAATAATCTGTTCAACCATTATTGATTTAATGCTCGCATCATTTGCCAGCAGGCGCGCACCGGTGACGGGGTTATAAGGAACCGAGCAGATCATTTTTGGGTAATAATGCAGGCCGGCCTGCTCATAGGCGGAAGCCCAGGACCAGTCAAAAACAAATTCTCCATAGGAGTTGGATTTAATATAAAGCGGACATGTACCGACTAACTTTTTTTCCTGATTTCGCACTGATAAATGATACGGAAACCAGCCGAACTGTTCTCCCACACATTGGTGTTTTTCCAGAGCCGCCAGAAACTCATGACGTATAAATGGATTCGAGGTGCCCGACAATGTATTCCATTCACTGGCAGGGATTTCCGAAATAGCAGGATGAAAGCAAAGCTCAAGTGCTTTGCTTTCTGTATTGCTCATTAACTTGTATTGAGTTCGATTGTCTGGGTTTACTTGGATTCAAGCTGATCCAGGTAGCGTTCCGCATCCAGTGCTGCCATGCAACCTGTACCTGCAGAAGTAATGGCTTGTCTATACACGTGGTCCATCACGTCACCGGCAGCAAAAATACCTTCAACACTGGTGGCGGTAGCATTGCCAGATAAGCCACTCTGGACCTTAAGATAGCCGCCTTCCATCTCCAGTTGGCCCTCAAAAATACTGGTATTGGGTTTGTGTCCAATTGCAATAAACACTCCTTTAACGTCTATGTCCTGGGTAGAGCCATCTTCAGTACTTTTAATGCGCATTCCTGTAACTCCGGAGTCGTCACCTAGCACCTCATCCAGCGTATGATTCCAGACAATTTTCACATTACCGTTCTTCTCGCGTTCAAATAGTTTGTCCTGCAGTATTTTTTCCGAGCGCAAGCTGTCTCTTCGGTGTACCAGGGTGACACTG
This sequence comes from uncultured Thiotrichales bacterium, assembly GCA_964636225.1. Classification (GTDB taxonomy): domain Bacteria; phylum Pseudomonadota; class Gammaproteobacteria; order UBA4575; family UBA4575; genus UBA1858. Next base: position 108,743 of record CAZWQM010000004.1, read on the forward strand.
GATGCGATGTTAGACAGATACAGTGCCTCTTCGACGGCGGTATTACCGCCGCCAATCACAGCGACGTCCTGTTGCTTGTAGAAAAAACCATCACAGGTAGCACAGGCCGAAACACCTTTACCTTTAAAAGCTTCTTCAGACTCCAGACCCAGATACATGGCCGACGCGCCCGTGGCTATAATCAATGCATCACATGTGTAAGTACCATTGATGTCACCGTTGAGCGTATAGGGCTTTTTGCTGAAATCAACAGATTGAATGTGGTCAAAAATGACCTCTGTGCCAAACCGTTCGACATGTGCCAGCATGCGTTGCATTAGATCCGGTCCTTGTAAACCTTCTACGTCTCCCGGCCAGTTATCCACTTCCGTGGTGGTCATCAATTGACCGCCTTGTTCCAGACCAGTAATGATGACAGGGTTCAAATTTGCACGCGCAGCATAAACGCCTGCGGTATAGCCTGCAGGACCGGAACCCAAGATGATGAGTTTGTGGTGTTGGCTGTCGCTCATTGACGTGAAATCTCCTTGTTCATGTGAGTGATAATTAAGACACTAACGGCGCCCGATATCTTACGTAGCTCTCTAAGTGGGGGCAAATTACCGTAAATTCAATCCTGAGTTTATTCACATAATATTGGAGTACAGTGTCACGTAAATTTATACTTGACAGGAATGAATAAAAAATCAATGATTTACGTACTATATTTGATCTACAAACTTAAAAAGTGGCACAAGCAACCCTCAAAAAAGAGAAACGCAGCACGGAGTATCGTCTAAATTTAGCCCACGGCTTACGCGAAAGCGCTTTAGTGGTGCTAGTAGCCGTTGGAGTGTATCTGCTAATGGCTCTGATTAGCTTTGATCGCAGTGACCCGGGTTGGTCTGTGAGTGGGTCCAACGGTGAAATCTCGAATATGGGAGGTTCGGCCGGTGCATTTTTTGCTGATTTGTTCTTGTTTCTGTTTGGCTATCTCGCATACCTTGCACCTTTAATGGTGGCTTACAGTGGTTGGTTGCTGTATCGCGAGGTGAATGAGAAAGGGCAGGCGGATTATCACATTCTGGGCATTCGCTGGGGCGGATTTGTACTGACTTTGATTGCGGGCTGTGGTTTGTCGTCTTTACATTTTGACCAGGGATTTCTTCCTTCCGACGCGGGAGGCGTGCTGGGGAACTTTGTGGCCAGTGCCTTTGTATTGGCCTTCAGTTACATAGGAGCTACTTTACTATTGTTGGCGCTGTTCTTTGCCGGCATTACCATCTTTACCAATCTGTCCTGGATAAAAGTGGTCGATACCACGGGCAAGATGACGGTAATCACATTTGAGTACATGGCACGTCAGATAGGTATTCTGACCGATATGTATCGTGCACGACGGGGTCGAGTAGCAGCTGTGTCTGCGACAGAACTTGAACGACCCAAGAAAGCAAAAATTGTACAGTCCAAGTCACGCAGAAAATTGCGTATTGAACCTACTATTGGACAGGTATCTGTTAGTGACCGGGTGCAGAGAGAAAAGCAGATTCCGTTATTTGAAGGTAAGTCTTCCGGTGAGCTGCCACCTCTGACTATGCTGGATCGTGCACAAGAACAAATGCAGGGTTATTCCGATAAAGCTTTGGAGGCTTTGTCACGTCAGGTGGAACTGAAACTGCTCGACTTTGGTATAGAGGCGGAAGTCAGTGATGTGCACCCTGGCCCAATTGTTACGCGCTTTGAACTATTATTGGCGCCTGGATTGAAAGTCAGCAAAGTCTCAGCCTTGGCCAAAGATCTGGCACGTGCGCTATCAGTTGTGAGTGTCCGTATTGTGGAAGTGATTCCGGGTAAGCCTTCGGTGGGTCTGGAAATTCCTAATGAGCAAAGGGAAATGATCAGCCTCAGCGAGATTTTGCAATCGGCTGAATATGATGAGTCGAAATCACCCCTTACACTTGGACTGGGAAAAAACATTAGTGGTCACCCTGTGGTAGTGAATTTGGCCGCTATGCCACATTTATTGGTGGCGGGTACCACCGGGTCCGGTAAATCTGTCGGTGTGAATGCGATGTTATTAAGTCTGTTGTATAAAGCGTCACCCGCGGATGTTCGCATGATATTGATCGATCCTAAGATGCTGGAACTGAGCGTCTACGAAGGCATTCCTCATCTGTTAACACCTGTAGTGACCGATATGAAAGAGGCGTCTAATGCGTTGCGCTGGTGTGTCGCCGAAATGGAACGTCGCTATAAACTGATGTCCGCCTTAGGTGTCCGCAACCTTGGCGGGTATAACGCTAAAGTAGAAGAGGCGATGGAAAACGGTGAACCAATTCTGGATCCGTTATTCGATCCCAATGAGCAATTGTCTGAAAATGTATTGCCTGAAGAATTAGGTAAACTGCCGGTGATTGTCATTGTGGTAGACGAATTTGCCGACATGATGATGGTGGTAGGCAAGAAAGTTGAAGAACTCATTGCACGTCTGGCGCAGAAAGCGCGTGCAGCCGGAATACATCTGGTGCTGGCGACCCAGCGTCCTTCGGTGGATGTGATTACCGGTTTAATTAAAGCCAATATACCCACGCGTATTGCTTTTCAGGTTTCCTCGAAAGTCGATTCCAGAACTATCTTGGACCAAATGGGAGCGGAACAATTACTCGGTCATGGTGATATGTTATACCTGCCGCCTGGAACGTCGATTCCGGAGCGTGTGCATGGTGCTTTTGTATCAGATCAGGAGGTCCATAAAGTCTGCGATTATCTGCGTGAGCGTAGTGAGCCGAATTATCTGGAGGAAATTATACAAGATCCCAGTGCTGGAGCTGATGTCATCCCCGGACTGGAACCAATTCCCCCGGGCAGCGATGATTACGATCCACTGTATGATCAGGCCGTGGCCATTGTGACTGAAACGCGTAAAGCATCTATCTCCTATGTGCAGCGACGTTTAAAGGTAGGTTATAACCGTGCCGCAAGGATGATTGAGGAAATGGAAAACAGTGGCGTGGTCTCGGAAGTACAATCCAATGGTTCTCGAGAAGTGCTGGCGCCACCGGCACCGAACTAAGCGAGTTCACACCACTCTAAAGCAGTACATTCTGACGGATTGTTTTCTATGCGCATAAGTAGCATTTCTTTTTTGCTTGTCTGGCTATTATTGATATCAACACAATGCATTGCCCAAACAACTGAGCAAATGCTGTATGAATCATTTCGCAATTTAAGCAGTCTGAAAGCCAATTTTTATCAGCAGGTGCTCGATTCTAATGATGAAATTATCCAGGAAGCCAAAGGCACTTTTGAGTTAAAAAAACCGGGTCGCTTTCGCTGGCATTACGATCCACCATATTCCCAGCAAATTATTGCTGACGGTCAAAATCTATGGTTGTTTGATCTGGAACTCGCCCAGGTCACGGTACAACCCATAGAAGAGGCGTTAGGCAGTGCCCCGATAATATTGCTTACTGATATCAAACCTCTGAATGAGGACTTTGAAATTCGCGAAATGCCCCAGGCATTTGGATTAGATTGGGTGGCGCTAGTGCCTAAAATTAAGGATACGGAATTCTATCGTGTCGAAATCGGGTTGGATGAGGGTATCATTCGAGAAATGAAACTACACGATCATTTTGATCAGAAAACAGTCATTCGTTTTTCAGAAATCGATACAAGCATCGCTATTCCAAATGACCGATTTAAGTTTTTAATTCCTGACGGCGTTGATGTTATAGGGTCGCCGCGTTAACGTAGCGACATGTCATCTGCTGATCTGTTTGCCAATTCCGAGGATCATTATCGCCCACTGGCGGATCGTATGCGTCCGCGCTGCATTGATGAGTTTGCAGGTCAGTCGCATTTGCTCAAAGAAAATTCACCCTTGCGTGTTGCGATCGATTCTGGACGACCACATTCGATGGTCCTTTGGGGGCCGCCCGGCACAGGTAAAACAACTATTGCCCACTTGATATCTATTCACTGTAAAGTCCCGTTTATTTCAATTTCAGCGGTGCTCAGTGGTGTAAAAGAAATTCGTGCAGCGATTGACCAGGCCAAACAATACCAAGCTGAACAGTACCCTACGACGGTTCTGTTTGTTGATGAAGTGCATCGGTTTAATAAGTCTCAGCAGGACGCTTTTTTGCCACATATAGAAAATGGCACGGTCTGCTTTATTGGTGCGACTACTGAAAATCCTTCGTTTGAATTGAACAACGCATTGCTGTCACGTGTGCGTACTTATGTTTTGAATCGTCTGGAAGTCAGTGATATTTGTGACTGCATACTTCAGGCGCTGCAAGATAAAGATCGGGGATTAGCAGATCAAAACATTGACATTGATGCTTATTCCCTGGAAATGCTGGCTACAGCAGCAGATGGTGACGCTCGTCGCGCTCTGACATTACTGGAAGTGGCGAGTGATCTGGCGCATGAATCTGGTTCGGCTAAAACTATTGGTCAGGAAATTATTGAACAGGTGACAAAATCGAGTCTGCGACGCTTTGATAATAAGGGCGAATATTTTTACGATTTGATTTCCGCATTACATAAATCTGTGCGTGGTACAGATCCAGATGCGGCACTGTACTGGTATTGCCGAATGCTGGATGGTGGCTGTGATCCACTTTATATCGCTAGAAGAGTGGTGCGTATCGCTTCGGAAGATATTGGTAATGCCGATCCTAGAGGCTTACAGTTGGCGCTGAATGCCTGGGATACTTTTACTCGTTTGGGGAGTCCGGAAGGTGAGCTGGCGATTGCTCAAGCAATTGTTTATTTATCCTGCGCGCCAAAAAGTAATGCGGTATATATGGCTTACAACGCGGCTATGAGGGATGCCAAAGATAATGGTACGTTGGAAGTACCTATGCATTTGCGTAACGCGCCCACGAAATTGATGAAAGCGATGGATTACGGTAAAAATTATCGCTATGCCCATAATGAGGAAGACGGATATGCCAGCGGCGAGAACTACTTTCCGCAAGAGCTTTATGGTACAAGGTACTACTCGCCGGTGGAACGGGGTTTGGAAATAAAGATTAGAGAAATGCTGCAACGACTGCGCAGTAAAAATTAAGGAAATTATAAGGTAAATTTATGTCAGACGAGCTTAAGCTTTCAAAGGAATTAGTCGACAATGTCATGCGCGCTGTGGTTTCCATCGATAGCCGCGCCAAAGATCCATTCGTAGGCAGCCAGTATTTAACTGCTATCGTCGGTTACGTTGTAGGCACATCTTCGATTGCTAATCAGGAAAAGAAAGAAATCATGGATGAACTTAGTTCATTTATGCAACACGTCTTTCAGGACGTTGCCCAATCACAGCCACAACCTCAGGCAGCACCGGTCGCACCTCCGGGCAGTGCATTTGGAATCTGGAAACCCCGTGATTCGTAGTATCAAGGATTGATCTTGCCGGTTCGGCAGCTTAGTGAGTATAATTTTCTTAAAGCTTAAATCAATGAAAACATAAGGGAGTAATAATGGACGAAGAAGCGATTAAAACGTTAATTACTGTAGTACTGATGTCAATTCCTGTAGTGGTTATCGCGGTAGCAGTTTTAGATAAATTCCTGTTCTAAGTGCCTGCGTCAAACACTTAAAAAAAGCCACATTTTATGCGGCTTATTGTTTCTAAACAAAAAGTTATGATCTATATATCAAGTAATATCTAATCTCTTCGCAGTCGATCTGAGACTGCAATCGGAGTAGGGAATCTCAGCACAACCAGATACGATGACAGAAAGAAAGTGATGATGGTGGAAACATGAATCAGATACGCCGCTTTTTCACCAATCACGCCAACATTTAACGCCAGTGCGCCCAGTAAAATAGAAAATTCGCTTAACTGACCAATGCGAAAACCGATTTCATTAGCGACTTTGGCTTCTTCTTTACCCATGCGTATCAGTAAAAACTTAAATGTCACTGGTTTTACCAGCATAGCAATACCCGCTAGTAATAGCGCCGGTAGGATTACCTGAGCAAGAATGTCCAGCTGAAAGCTGGCACCAATTGCAAAAAAGAAAATAATCAAAAAGAAGTCGCGCAACGGCTTGAGGCTTTCCGCAATAAACAATGCAATCGGACTGGTAGCAATCGAAACACCGGCGATAAATGCGCCAATTTCATGTGACAAACCTACCCAGGCCGCCAGTTCCGAGATGCCCAGACACCAGCCAATGGCCACTAGAAAAACATATTCCAGTATTTTGTCAAACTGGCGAAAAAGAAAAGTTAAAACAAATTTGGAAAAGTAAAAGCTAAAAGCAATCAATATCGGTAAGGCAAAAATCAGTTTCATTAAATCCATGATACCGGCATTGTCTGCATCCGCACGTGAATGCAACACGAGCAGCATGAAAATAGCAATCAAGTCTTGTAACAATAAAATACTGACTATCACTTCACCGGTATGTCGATGATGCAAAACGGTAGTGGGAAGTAACTTCAACCCTATAATGGTACTGGAAAATATCATGCTTCCAGCAATCACGGTACATTCGATCAGGGTAAAATTCATTACATAGGCGGCAATAAATCCGACCAGTGCAAATATGACAGATGAGACAACAGTTAATACAGTAGCATCCTTGAGCAAGCTGATTAGCTTGTGTGGATCCAGACTCAATCCCAGCAGGAATAATAAAAACATAATGCCGATATCCGACACTTGCTGAATGAAATCATGATTTTCTACAAGGCCCAGTCCGGAAGGTCCAAGCAAAATACCTAAGGCAATATAGGCGATCAATAAAGTCTGTCGTGCGTAAAGTGCCAGTGTTGCCAGTACCGCTGCACCTGAAAAAATAACAAATATAGTAAAAATGATTTCGTCAGAGTGGGTCATTTAATTTGCAACTTTTATTAAATCCAGCCAATGTACAACCGGTAGCGATGAGCCTTTTTGCAAATGAAGTATGCAGCCAATATTGGCAGTTGCAATGATGTTTGGCCTGGATTTTTTAATTTCAGAAATTTTATTATCGCGCAACTGATTTGCCATTTCGGGTTGAAGAATGGAATAAGCTCCTGCTGAACCACAACACAAGTGTTTATTATTAAATTCGGCAAGAGTATAGCCTGCGGTTGTTAATATACGCTCAACCACATTATTAATTTTCTGTCCGTGTTGAAGCGTGCAGGGTGGGTGAAATGCAACGACTGTTTTGGTAGTTAACTTGGCTGCAAAATTTTGATCTGCAAAAAACTCACTGGCATCTTTTGTTATAGCCGAGATAACACGTGCTTTATTTGCGTAGAGTCTGTCATTACGCAATATGCGGCCATAATTCTTCACCATGCTTCCACAACCGCTTGCAGTCATGATTATGGCTTCGCAACCATTTTCAATTTCAGACCACCAGGTGTCAATGTTTCTTTTAATGGTGGCCAATCCTGTCTCTGCCTGACTGTTGTGATGTTGTAGTGCTCCACAGCAGATAGCAGTTTTGAATGACAGTGTCTGTATACCCAGTGCCTGCAATAATTCAGTCAATGTATGATTTATTTCGGGTGAAGTCACCGATTGAACACAACCGTCTAGTAGAATAACTTTTCTGGAAAAAGTCTTTCCAGTCAGATTGTTAGTGATGTTGGATTGCACTTTAGGCGCCATGCCTAATAAAGCGGCTAGTGTATAAACAGGCTTAAATAATTTGGGGTTAGGGAATACAGCGCACATTGCCCAGCGTTTTAGCTTACTACTTAATGAACGTAAATTTTTGCTATCTATTGTTTCTCGGCCAATTTCAATTAGTTCACCATAATTCACGCCTGAAGGACAGGTTGTCTCGCAGTTAAGACAGCTTAAGCAATTATCCAGATGCCTGAGCGTGTCGGTTGTTGTTTTGTTACCCTCAAGCATTTTCTTGATCAAATAAATACGCCCACGTGGTCCATCAAGTTCGTTACCTGTAATTTGATGCGTAGGGCAGGTGGCATTACAAAAACCACAGTGTACACACTTACGCAGAATTTCATCGGCGCGTTGTCCTGTGGCAGTGGATAATAAGGCTTGAGGTAAATTAGTCTGCATAGCTAACACCAGGAATACATGCGACCCGGATTTAAAATATGATTCGGATCAAATGCATTTTTTAAATTGATATGCAGTTGTTTAAGGGCTGAATTGGGTTCGCTTAAACAATCCTGTGTTTTGTGTTTTGATTTAAATAGTGTGGCATAACCTCCGGCGGCACGACACTGATGCATAATTATTGCAGAGTCTGCCTGGCTTTTGATCCAACGTAAGCCGCCATTCCATTCCATACACAGTGTTCCTTCAATGCTATTAGAAGGTGTATTGGATGGAACAATGCAACGCCATAACGGTTGCTCGGAATCAAAGAAGTCTATCTGTTGATTCTTGATTTGTTCCCAGAAAGCTTTATTTGAAGTAACAATTTCTCCGCCCAGTCGTTGATGAACTTTATTGATAGTCTTCTCATGTCCTGCCAGGCGTACATATAAAATATCATCGTTAAAGAATGTGGCACTTATAGGCAGTTGGGTCTGAGTCCAGTGATGCATCATTTTCAATGCTTCACTTGCATTAACCTCCATAGCTAGTGTCATTTCTGCATGTGGACTAGGTATCACTTTAAGTGACACTTGTGTGATGACGCCCAGCGTTCCAAAGGCGCCACACATTAAGCGGGAAGCGTCATAGCCCGCTACATTTTTCATTACCCTGCCACCAAATTTTAAATATTCCCCATTACCGTTCACAATGTTTACACCCAATACGCAATCGCGCATGGCGCTGGCATAAGGTCGTCTTGGACCGGATAATCCACAGGCCACGGTGCCACCCAGTGTTGAGGTTCGAGTAAATTGTGCGGGCTCAAAAGGTAGCATTTGCTGATTCGTATCCAGTATGGATTCAACTTCAGAGATTAAAGTCCCGTTGCGTGCCGTAATGTATAGCTCGGAAGGCTCGTATTCGATAATCCCGCGGTTATCACTAACATCCAATGGCTTAGCAGCAGGGTTAGCAGTAATATCGTTGCCGTAAAATTGTTTGCTACCACCTCCTTGAATGTGCAGGGGTTGTTGCGAATTATTAGCTGCCTGTATGGAGGTGCGCAGGTTCTGTATGAATTCGGAATCCGGCATGACTAAAAGCGTGGTAAATCTTTAAATGGCAGCTCACCTTTATGCACGTGCATAGCACCAAACTCAGCGCAACGCTGCAAGGTAGGAATCACTTTGCCCGGATTAAGTAACTGCATTGGATCAAACGAGGCTTTAATGCGTTCGAATTGATCAAGCTCCTTGCGGCTGAATTGCACACACATTTGATTAAGTTTTTCGACACCTACGCCATGCTCTCCGGTAATCGTACCTCCAACGTTGACGCAAAGTTCCAGAATTTTTCCTCCAATTAATTCAGCCTTTTCCAGATCCCCTGGTTTATTGGCGTCATACATAATTAGCGGATGCAAATTGCCATCGCCGGCATGAAATACATTCGCTACAGGTAAGCCAATTTGTTCGGATAATGAAGAAATTTCACTTAATACTTGTGCCAAGTGTTTGCGCGGAATGGTGCCATCCATACATAAATAATCCGGTGCCAGTTGTCCAATGGCAGGGAATGCGGATTTGCGTCCCTTCCAAAATAAATTTTGCTCATCCGTGTTATTAGCCAATAATACCGAGCTGGCATGGGATTGCTGGCATTGTTGTCGGACATGCTCAATTTCCCACTGTAAAGTATCACCGTAACCATCAAGCTCACACAGTAGAATCGCGGCCGCCTCTGTAGGGTAGCCAGGGTGACAGAAATTTTCTGTAGCGTTGATGACGGCATTGTCCATCATCTCCAATCCAGCAGGAATAACGCCGCTGGCAATAATATTGGCGACTGCATTACCGGCATCTTCAATGCGGTTAAAGGCAGCCAAAATCACTTCTTTGCGTGCAGGGATGGGTAGCAACTTTACTTTGGCTTCGATCATGATTGCCAGCATTCCCTCGGAACCGTTAAGTAAAGCCAAAATATCGTAACCGGGATTCTCATAACATTCACTGCCTACAGTGATCAGCTCAGCGTCCATGGTCAGGAAAGTCACTTCCAAAATATTATGTACTGTCAACCCATACTTTAAGCAGTGCACGCCTCCCGAGTTTTCTGCAATATTGCCTCCAATAGTGCAGGCAATTTGTGAAGAAGGGTCGGGCGCATAATAAAGACCATATTCAGCAGCGGCTTCGGTAATGGCTAAATTACGTACGCCAGGTCCTACGCGAGCATATTGCAGTTCCTGATTGATTTCGTGTATTTGATTTAGTTTGGACAGATTAAGCAAAATGCCATCGTTCACCGGGTGAGCACCCCCGGATAAACCTGTGCCGGCACCTCGCGTTACAATAGGTAATCGTTGCTGTCGACAAACTTTGATTATGTCGATTACTTGTTGTGTCGTTTCAGGCAATAATACAGCCAGAGGAAGTGATTTATACGCAGTGTAACCATCACACTCATACGGGCGCAGAGTTTCTGCCGAAATTAAAATATTATTTTGGGGCAAGCAGCTTGAAAATAGGGCGGGAATTTCGCTTCTATTAGGCATATGCTTATGACTTGTTACATCCTGTATGAATTATTCTCTGAGAATACATTAATTAACCTTAACATGGCTATACAATGATATTAGTTTGGATTGCGCTGGGTGGCGGTCTGGGTTCTGTGCTTAGGTATCTGGTATTTGTGAAAGTTGACCAGCTGCACTCATGGCTGTTTCCTGTTGGTATTTTAACCGCGAATATTATTGGTTCGTTTTTAATGGGTTTTCTGGCCTGGACGTTCACTTATCGTATTCAACTGGCTGAGGACTATCGTGCTGCTATTCTAGTTGGGTTGCTCGGAGGGTTTACAACGTTCTCATCTTTCTCGCATGAGACTTTGCAGCAAATTCTGTTGGGTGCCTATTTGTCTGCGTTGCTGAATGTTGTTTTAAGCGTGGTTCTCTGTATTATTGCGGCCGGTGCCGGTCTGGCACTTGCTAAACTGTTATTAACTTAAATCCTGATTTCCCTATGCTTGATCCAAAATTATTGCGTTCTGATCTGGAAAATGTTTCCAAGCAACTACTGAGAAAAAATTTCGAACTCGATCATACACTGTTTGCTTCTCTGGAAGAGCGACGAAAATTACTACAGGTAGAAACACAGCAATTACAAAGTGTACGTAATCAGCGATCCAAGGAAATTGGAGCAGCCAAAGGGCGTGGTGAAGATATAGTACCTCTAAAAGCGGAAATGGATGAGCTGGCAAAAACGCTAAAAGAAAAAGAGCAGGAACTAAACGAACTGCAGTCACAGTTGAATGAGTGGTTAATGGGGATTCCAAATATTCCTCACGAATCAGTGCCTCCCGGTAAAAGCGAAGAAGAGAATAAGATTGAAAAAGTCTGGGGAGATCCAACTTCATTTGATTTTGAAGTTCAGGATCATGTTGCCATAGGGGAACATTTGAAACAGCTTGATTTCGAAACCTCAGCAAAAATTACCGGCTCACGCTTTATTGTCATGCAAAATGACATTGCACGGCTGCATCGTGCACTAATTCAGTTTATGCTGGATATGCATACCAAAGCGCATGGCTATACCGAGGTGTATGTGCCTTATATAGTCAATGCCGACAGTCTAAGAGGTACGGGTCAACTGCCTAAATTCAAGGAAGACTTATTTCAGTTAAATTCTGAGAGTGAGTACTATCTGATTCCCACCGCAGAAGTGCCGGTCACCAACATTTGGCGAAATGAAATTGCCAATAGCGAAAAATTGCCAATCAAATATGTCTGTCACACGCCTTGCTTTAGATCTGAAGCAGGATCCTACGGCAAAGATACGCGTGGTTTGATTCGTCAGCATCAATTTGAAAAAGTCGAGCTGGTGCAACTGGTCCATCCCAACCAATCGTGGCAGGCGCTTGAAGAATTAACCGGTCATGCGGAAGCCGTGTTGGAGACATTGGAACTGCCTTATCGTCGTGTCCTCTTGTGCGGAGGAGATTTAGGTTTTTCCTCAGCGAAAACTTATGACCTTGAAGTCTGGCTTCCGGCACAAAACTGTTACCGTGAGATATCCTCCTGCAGTAACTTCCTTGATTTTCAGGCGCGGCGCATGAAAGCAAGATGGAAAGACAAAGATAGTAAGCCGCAACTGCTGCACACCCTGAATGGCTCCGGTCTGGCAGTGGGCAGGACACTGGTGGCCATACTGGAGAATTTCCAGAATATGGATGGCAGTGTACGTGTGCCCAAAGCGTTAAAGAATTATATGGGCGGATTGACTGAAATTCGTGTGACAGAGTAAAGTTTGCACAAAAAAAGCCTGTACGGGTTGGGTCGTACAGGCTTTAAACTCATACTTAAGTACGAGTTTTGGGGACTCGGTATTTGTTGTTAAATACTTCGGTTCTTGTAGTGTGGAATTTTATGCAAAGCTGAACAAAAAGGCAAGAAAATACATGTGTAAACGAACGTAAATAACTGTTATTACTAAATATAATTATAAATCAGAACTATTTTTAATAAATCGTCAAATTGCACTATAAATATGCAGAAAGTGATTGAACTTAAACAGCATTTTCCATTCCGTGGAAGAGTGGAATGGATTGGTCTTCGAGCAGCCCGGGGTTCGAAAATTGAAAAGAAGACGCAGGTACACGCGCTTGCAAACCACGGTCTGGAAGGAGATAAAGCCGGACTCAAAGCTGGTGGCAAACGTCAGGTTACATTAATTCAATCAGAATATATCGAGGTGATTCGCTCACTTATGCCTGAATCAAACATCAGTCTGGCAGATTTGAGACGTAACATTGCCATTTCTGGGATCAATCTTAATGCGTTAAAAAACTGTGTTATTCAGCTAGGCAGTGCGACTTTGGAAATTACAGGCTTCTGCCACCCTTGCAGCAAGCTGGAAGCGCAGCTAGGTGAGGGTGTATTCAATGCCCTGCGCGGGCACGGAGGATTGACAGCAAAAGTCCTTGAGGGCGGAGAAATAAAACTTGGCGATACGTTACATGTGCTTGAAGTGAATTAAGCCCCTGTGCGCAGGATTTTCCATGCCAACCAGCACCAGGCAATGATAAATGCACTGCCACCAAGAGGTGTGATCATGCCTAACCAGGTTATACCGGTAGTACTCAGTACGTAAAGACTGCCGCAAAACAGCACAATACCAAGATTAATCAGACCGGCAATGCCACAATAATTGCTTTGAGGATGGGTTTTGGCAATAAGCCCGACAATCATGAGCCCCAACGCGTGCCAGAAATGGAAATCTGCCGCCGTATTAAATATCTCAATGCTATGTTCATCCAAATGTTCATCTAGACCGTGTGCAGCAAAAGCGCCAAGTGCAATCGCCAAAGCAGCATTGAAACTGCCTACAGAAATAATTACATTGTTTTTCATTAGAAATAAAATGAGTTAAAAAAGAGGAGAGTATAGTGCCATCATTCGATATTGTCTCTGAAGTGGATACCCATGAATTATCCAACGCCATCGATCAGGCGAATCGAGAAATTGGAAATCGTTTCGACTTCAAAGGCAGCAACGCCAAAATTACCTTGAAAGAAAATGTCGTAACTATGGAAGCCGAAGTTGAATTCCAGATTAAACAAATCTATGACATCGTCACTCAGAAAATGGCCAAACGTGGCATTGATCTGGACTGTGTCTCTAAAGGCAAGCTGGTTGAGGCGAATAAACGCGCCACTCAGGGCATTATCATTAATCAGGGCATTAATTCAGACGTGGCAAAAAAAATCACCAAGCTAATTAAAGAAAGTAAAATCAAAGTGCAGGCACAAATACAGGGCGAAAAAGTGCGAGTGACTGGCAAGAAAAGAGATGATCTGCAGCAAACAATGCAACTGTTACGCGAGCAAAGCCTGAGTGTACCACTGCAGTTTGATAACTTTCGCGATTAGCTACTGACCGACCAGCCAGATCAGCAGAACAATAAACCCCACTACGCCAAGCAGAGGGAATAGCGCCGCGCTCCAGTCTCCCGGCTCCGCCTTAGGACTGTTGAAAAACACGTGTTTAGCTCGTGGGAATAAAAACACCAGCATTAACAGTAGGAATATAGCGCTTGAAATTTGTAGCCAATCCATATTCTCACCTTTCTAAAACAAAAAAAGCCCACTGAAATTAATCGGTGGGCTTTAATTTTAAACTATTAGCTAGCGATTAATCGTCGCCACCAGAGATGCCCAATAACTGCAGTAAGCTGACAAAAATATTGTACAGGCTTAAATACAGTGACACAGTGGCATTCACGTAATTGGCCTCGCCACCATGAATGATGCGACTGGTATCAAACAGAATAAAGCCACTCATGATTAAAATAATTGCGGCGGAGAGTGCTAACGACAAGGCCGGGATTTGCAGAAAGATATTAGCCAACATGGCGACCACTGCAATCATAATTCCAACCATCAAAAAGCCGCCCATAAAACTGAAGTCACGTCGAGTAGTCAGTACGTAACCGGAAAGTGCCAGGAAGATAACTCCGGTACCACCTAATGAAGTTGCAATTAATTCAGGTCCGTTAGAAAGCGACAGATAATGATTTAGGATGGGGCCCAACCCAAATCCTAAAAGGCCGGTGATGGCAAAAACAACACCAATACCTGCTGCTGTATGAGCAGTTCGCGGCAGCACTAGCCAGATAAGTCCCAACGCGCCAAATGAACACACAAGTGAAACCACGTGGCTCACATGAAGCATCATGGACAGGCCTGCTGTCAGCGCGCTGAATAAAAGTGTCAGTGACAGCAGCATGTATGTATTTCTGAGTACCTTATTGATACTTAGTGCGGACGTCGTTGAAATCGATGGATTAAAATTGTTCATGCAAAAGCCTCAATATCGATAAATGGTTTAAAATATAATTGCAGTAACTTGCAACCAGTTTACTACATTTGTTGCTGCGTTATCTGCAACACATCAATTATATACACAAATATAGACACAATTAGCTGAATATCAAGTTCGGATGATTAGTTTTTTCCGTATATACAGTCAAGTTGTAGGGGATTAAGTAATTCATATAACGCGTGTGGATTTGCATATAGATGGCGATTGTCTGCATGTTATTTCTTAAACTGAATCCAACTCAGCGTTCGCAATGTATACGTAAATTAGGGCTATAGCGGTGAGAAAATTTTACTAGGATTGGGAAAAGTAGTTATTTAAAATTTAATTCAACTATGTAATCTGTCCCTGCAGGTATTTGCTAATGTAAACACGATCTAACTCATACAGACTAGCATGTGTATAGTATAACGTTATTAAGTGGCTTATTATGGCAAAAAATGATTTTGGTAGTGTATTTCTATACTAAACAAAAAAATTATTTTATGTCCGAAAAGAAAAATGATTTGTGGGTGGTTTTGACGACGTCTTGTGGAAGCTATGTAGACCAACAATGAGATTTATTATTTCATTCCTATTAATGGGGCCGCTTTTTTTTTATAGTGATAGGATCGCCGACTCGCTTGGATCTATGCGGAACAGCATAAAAATGGACAAGCATGATCGGTACCCTTGAACTCTGAGGCTGTATCGGCCCTGGGCGAGACTACAAGATGGCATCCATCACCAAAATAAGAACTGTTGTGTGTTCGCTTGTCATGGAAAGCCTTTGAAAGGGATCCGCGCAGCACTTGAGCGGGCTTGTGAGCGCTTGGGGTTGGTAAGGGGTAACGTTTCATACGTTTCGCCATACTTATGCGAGCTGGTTTGCACCGTCTGAGGTTCCACTACAGGTGGTCCAAGAATTGGGTGGCTGGAAAAGCCCGAGTATGGTAAAACGCTACTCGCATTCGGTTCGCAACGAGCTAGGTCGATATCAACAATATTTGGTAGATGGACACAAATTCGGTCACACCTCAATTTCAACAGCTGGAAAAGAGGTGAGGTAGTTTATATATCTTGTTGATACATATAGTAATGGAGAGGTGACAGAGTGGTCGATTGCACTGGTCTTGAAATTTGTTGTAGGTAGGTACTAGGAAGCTTGGCAGAGTGGTCGATTGCACTGGTCTTGAAAACCAGCATACCGCAAGGTATCCAGGGTTCGAATCCCTGAGCTTCCGCCAATAATTACAACAACTCAGCGCACTTACAGCGTTATACAAGGTCAATAAGAAAGTCGCTGCAACTGACCACATGCAAGGGCAAATTCAGCGCCGGGAACAAAACCAAGTGGTAAGCAGATAGTAAGCACCGCAGCGAAACGGTAAGCGCCTCGGTAAGCATGGCCCACCCTCCCGCAACACCAGCACCGGCCAGCGTTGCAGCCCCACGACTACCCAGCACACAGCGCCGCTACAGGCCGCGCAGCACCCGAGCCAATACCAGTGCGGCGCCCTTGCGGTGATCAATGACAGTGCCGCCTATACTAAGCAGTTATGTAATGATTTCTTATGGCCTGCTTACTTCCACACCTCATCGGGGTGTTACCATGCCGAGCGACTGATGAGGTCGTCGCTGATCGAGGTTACCAAATACATGAGGCTGGCGACACCGAGAGAGGTAGAGATTAAAAGCTTTGGTTGAGCTGATTGGTTGTCACGGGTTTGCGTAACGCCCCTCCATGCGGGACTAGATTGAGCGATGAGGACGAATAATTCTGTTTTACTGTAGGGACCCTCGCAAAACCGCGGCAAGGAAAATACATATCTTTATGGATCGAACAGTTACATCTTCGTCTTTCGCGCCATCGCGACCGAAATTCCCCAAAGCGTGACCGACTCTTGTATTGTTTACACATATCCATGCAGGAATCTCGCCCGCGGTCACGTTCCGCGAAATACGAATACATCCATGACTTCGATGAGAGCTGTAGTTTTTCGAGGCGCCCTGTAAGAAATTCTACTGTTTGCAACGGGAATTATTGCCGCGCTAATGAAGAGGGCCTATGCATTGATTTTTATGGCCGTTCAGCTTCTTTTATGTATGGCATGGGCCGCTATTGATTTAATTTCACTGGATGGCATAAATGACGCCTCCTTGTTTCACATTCTGGCAGGAGTCGAGGGGGGTAGTTTTTATAACTATCTTCCCGAGTACTTGCCGCTGACCTTTTTTATGTTAGGTTCTTTGGCATCTGGTTATATTGTCGGAAGATTGATTAAGGCGCTAGTAGCTCTTACAAGAGATACGTGGTTTGCGTTAATTGCATTGGCAATGCTTGTTATTAACCCATTGTTTTTTGACTTGGCCCGTGCGATGTATACGCACACCTTCTGAAATATTGTAATGGCGTTGCCCAAACGTATTACGATTCATCAATTTACTACTTCAACGTAATGGATCCACTGCTGGGTAAATTCCTTTACCCGCTTGTGAGCGTGATAAAATTACAGTCGTATCCAGATGACTAAATATAGTGCTTACCGCAGGATCTGTCATATCATCTGCCGGCACATAGACTGCCTGGACTGATGTAATCGCGCCTTTATCAGTAGATAGAATTCGATCTTGCATTTCAGCAATTTCAGATGCCAGTGTGGGTTGATATCCAACCGTTGCAGGCATTCGCCCTAATAAACTAGAAATTTCACTACCTGCTTGTACAAATCGAAATATATTATCCATGACGAGTAAAACTTATTTTTGCATTGTATCTCGAAAATACTCAGCGTAAGTCAGTGCAGACAATCCAACTCGAAATCGTACACCAGCTGATTCATCCATTTGTCCAAGTACCATGAGTGTTTCTGCGCTGACTCCAGAGCTCTGTGTTTTTTTTCCATAGTTCATGTGCTTCTCGTTTCCGTTCACCAATGCCTGCAAACACAGACACCCCACTGTGAATAGATGCGACAGCATGCATAAATTCCATCACTAATACAGTTTTCCCCACGTCTGCACCACCAAATAAACCCGTTTTTCCCCCTCTTATAAAAGGGCATAATAAATCAATTACTTTAACTCCAATCTCTAGCACTTCGCCGGTCTTTATTTTTTGATATAGAGGAACACCTTAAAATAATATGTTTCGCCATTTATATGAGTAAATAAAGCCTGTCGCAATGGCGGTAATTTCTTGCAATTGATAGTTACTACGGAGCCATGTACTTTAGCTATCCTTCCGATCTTTGAATGTTGTTGTCCTGTATACACTACATTACCATTCTAGATAATTAGAATTTTTCTTATAACTATTATTTTGCTTACTGTGCTTCTAGCGGCAACACTAACCTAAATTCTAATAAAACATAAGATCAGAGAGAGAATGTTGACTAATGTAAATATACATTAGTAAATGCTGAGGAATCGGTATTGTTTTTCTTCACGTATTAGCGCTGACAAGTTAATTTCGCCGCATCAACGAAATCATGATCGAACTATGCATGGCGAATTAGTAATTTTCAAAGATCAATTCTAATGTAAAATTTTACTCCCAGATATTTCTCTGTTACTGCATGTTATTCAAAAAAAATTACAGGGAAGTTTTGGATAAAGTAAAATATAGTCAATGTGACTGTATGAAATGTGATAACTTTAGTCTTTTATTTTGTCATTTTCGGATATCTCGTCATGTTTGGAATCGTTGTAGTCTTGACTTTTTTGCATTGGGTCTAACCTATCAAGACGCTATTTAGGTACTCTTTTTTCCAATGAAAATTAATTTCGATAATAGCTTTGCACAGCAGATGAAGGGATTTTATTTGTCCAGTCAAGGTGCCGAAGTATCCACTCCGACCCTGATTAAATTTAATCATTCACTGGCAGATGAACTGGGAATAGACGTTGATGATGCATGTGAAGCGGCACAAGTATTCTCGGGTAATCAGACAATAACTGGGTCCATGCCGTTGGCCCAAGTGTATGCTGGGCATCAATTCGGACAGTTTTCGCCTCAATTGGGTGATGGACGTGCTTTACTGTTGGGTGAATTGGTGGATCAAAATGGTCGACGCTATGACATTCAGTTAAAAGGATCTGGTCGCACTGCGTATTCTCGCGGAGGAGATGGTAAGGCTGGTTTGGGTCCGGTATTGCGTGAGTATATTTTAAGTGAAGCCATGTATGCCATGGGAATCCCAACAACGAGAGCACTGGCTGCCGTGGCCACTGGTGAGACAATAATGCGTGACAAACCTCTTCCAGGTGCTGTGTTTACGCGTGTGGCATCTAGCCATATTCGCATAGGAACGTTTCAATACTTTGCCTCCAGAAGCGAATCTAACAAAGTTAAACAACTCGCAGATTATGTGATTGCACGTCACTATCCGAAATTAGAGCTAACTGATAATCCCTATTTGAAACTCCTTGAATGTGTGTCGAATGCACAGGCCTGCCTGGTGGCGCAATGGATGCTGATTGGTTTTATACACGGTGTGATGAATACCGATAACATGACTGTGTCTGGTGAAACCATTGACTATGGTCCCTGCGCTTTCATGGACCGCTACGATCCAGAAACAGTTTTTAGTTCGATTGATCGATATGGACGTTATGCCTATAAGAACCAGCCAGTAATTGCACAATGGAATCTGGCACGTTTTGCAGAAACTCTCTTGCCGCGTATTGATTCTAATCAGGATAAAGCGATTGATCTGGCAACGCAGTGTGTAAATCAATTTCCGAAAATTTACAGTACTAAATGGTTGCAAGGGATGGGTGAAAAAATTGGGATTGATAATATTAAAGAAGATGACAGTGATCTGGTGAATGACTTGCTTGCTGAAATCCATGAACATCGTGTTGATTATACGAATCTATTTCGTGATCTTGCCAGGTATTTATCTAATGAAGATAACGATGTATATACGCACTTTGCCAATACTCTAAAATTTGAACAATGGTTAACCCGCTGGCGCTTACGTTTGGATCAGCAATCATTAACGCATGAGCAGAGTGTCGAGTTAATGAATAAGGTAAATCCTTTATATATCCCAAGAAATCATAAAGTTGAAGAGGCGCTTGAAGCCGCCATTAGTCATCAGGATTTTTCAAAATTTGAATCTTTATTGGAAGTATTAAGCGAGCCATATCAGTGGCAGGCAAATAGAGAATCTTACGCTCAGCCAGCACCGGGAGAATTTGCAGACTATAAAACCTTTTGTGGAACATAGGCATTAAACTTCGTGCAACACTCAAATGATATGAAATGACGATTTGTAAAAGGTGATCAGTGCTGCACAGATCGCCGTTTTTACGGGG
>CAZWQM010000005.1:0-122106 GCA_964636225.1 uncultured Thiotrichales bacterium
CACCTTTTTCATAACTTATTCCTAGACTGTTTTGTGCTGAATCATCACCTTGTTCTGCTGATTGCCTAAACCACTTAATTGCTTGTTTATAATCTCTTTTAACACCATGACCATTATAATAAATGTAACCAACGAAGAATTGAGGTACAACACCACCTTGATTAGCTAATGGCTTTAATAATTTTAAGGCAGTTTTAAAGTCATTTTTTTGATATGCAGTAAGGGCATCTTTAACGTCATCAGCTTGCACAGATAGCGACAGGAACAAATAAATGAAAATAGCGGATAGGAATTTATGCACTTTATTTTGCCATGTATATAAATGTATGTGCCTGCAAGGCTACCTTATTGACAGCCAAGGTATAAATAACCAAATAAATTAATGGCTTACAATCGTATATAACGCCTTAATTAAGCTGATTTTCCTGTTAATTAAATGGCGTAATAGTACGTAATTAGAAAGGTTATTAGGTAATTATAGTGTCCATTATGTAATAGAACTATAAGTGTGGTTGGTGAATTATCGGTAATCACATACCACCTGCTATGAACGTAATGGCTTCCAAGGTCTGGGGCAAGTTGATACATTTAGAACTTGCAAAGGTCTGCCTAAATACTGAGGAAATTAATGAATAATATTCAACGAACAATAGTGTTCCTTGTCATATCCGCAGCAGCATGAATACTATTTGATCCATGGGAGCCAAGATATTCCGGTCGCGGAGGGTATGGAGGGTTTTATGGCATCAGTCTCTTAGTAAACTGATGTGCAAGAAGTCTATTGGGGACTAATATTAAGTGACATCACATGAAGCCTTTTAACAAAAATAGAAGTATCCAACTTAGTCTTATTACTCTGTCTTTCAGTGATGGTAGTGAAGGTGAATGTAAAGCCCGCAATAAACGAGTGAGTCTACAAGTTCGCATTCCAAGCACTACAATGGTTATAAGATCTGATGACGCATTAATTCTTGATTGTAAAACAGATGGCGGGAGAGAGGCGTTTGCAAATATTCCAAGCACACTTGAAGGTGCAAAGTTAGCAGGTAGCGTTGTTTTCTTTGATTTCGGAATTACAGACGCAATAACTGATAAACATAGAATTTATCCAACAAGTTATGTAATCCCCATAGCTAAAAGCTTGTCCAGAAACGAGACACAAGGGCTCACAAAAGAAGAGAAGCTTAGAGAATTAAAGGAGCCCAAAGATAAAGAGCTGATAAGTGAAGAGACTTTTTTAAAGTATCAAGAAGAAATACTATCAAACTAAGAATAATCTAATGATGGAGATGTTAGTGATAAAATGATTATACTCCTCTATATTTCTGCTTAGAGGATATAACACCACGAACCCCTCCTTCAGGTGACTCAGTGTCTCCATTTCTTCTTGGGATCAAATGCATATGACTAGGTAGCCATATTTTTTTCGCTATAGTGTCAATTATCGCCAGTTGTTTCTCTATTAACTGTATTTGCAGTAATTAGTAGGGGTATGCCTTGTACTGATGCAAGAAATATAAAGACCGAAGCAAAACATTCCAGACATTCTTCAACTACTCTGCCAGCATAAAAGCTATTTAGGCTGGATTTATCACACAGTTGAGATAACACCAGCGTTAATATGCATAGCACGAGTGCAACGGCCCATGTTTGTGACTGACAAAGTCCTTTCCATAATATGCTGCTGTATCTGATTATCAAATAGACAAAGCTTATAACAAATATAGTTGAGATAACCCCAACAACAATCTTCTGCCATAAAGGTATCGCGAGTGAAGTGTAAAACTTGGCTTTGGTGACGTGCTCAAGTGTAAATAAACGGTGAAAGTCAGCCTCACGCAGTAGATAAATAAGTAACACATACGCAGCGGCCATTAAAGCCAGCTTTGCTTGTGACAACCTCTTATTTACTATGAGCGTTGCTAGGGTCAGGAACGCACAGGCAATTAATGTCATTGTAATAATGGATAAGAACCCACTGTCTGAGATAGCCTTATGACCGATTTCCTCGGGAATCATGAATAGATGGGCTAATATGTATACTGGGAGCAACACCAATATCGTCAGATTTATTTTATTATCACGCCATATAATCATTAATTCATCTTTGCATAGATATTAAAGCCACTACTTTACTACATATTTTTTTATTGGTGCATATCAACAATCATTTCACATCTTTCCCTAAGCGCTGTATTTCATATTTATATATTTATTCAACTCAAGCCTGCTTAATCATGCTGGCAGATATCAAGACCATATCTTTACCTAACTTTGTCAGTGTCGCTTCATCCAGCGTCTCTGAGGTCAGCTTTAAAAAGATCCTGCCCTCTTCTTCATAACAAGAGGGGATATGGAACAGCTAAGCAACTCGTTACTTTTATTACTCAAATCGTGCACAAATCTTCCAAGCCCCCCTGCGATTGCAAGTAAAATCATCGATTTAAGCTCCTGTGAAACATCCGGGCTTAGTGAAGTTGCGGATGTGATTGGAATGGACCCAGCACTGAGCGCAAAGCTTTTGAGAATGGCTAATTCTCCTCTTTATAACCAATAAAGAAAAGTTGAAAATCTGCGTTAGGCAATCACATTGTTTAGGCTGAATGGTACTCTAAATATAGCGCTTAGTTTTTCATTGAAACTTAGTTTTTAACGACAAAGCCAAGTCAGGCTTAAACTACAATTTATACTGGAAACGTTCTCTGGCATCCGCCATGTTATGCTAGGATATTTTCCATCATTTGGGTAACGCTTCTGCAGATAGTGCATTTCTTGCTGGCTTATTACAGGATATTGGCATGTTGGCACTAGATAAAGCCATGCCTGATTTATACAAACACCTAAAAGGAAACTAATCCAACCATGAAACCATCTATCAACTTGAACACGAGGAGTTGGGTGTTGATCATGGACCAGTAGGTGCATGGTTGTTACAACAATGGAATTTACCCGAGAATCTTATTGAGCCGATCTGCCAAAGTCATGTCTCTATCAATACAGAGGCGGCATGTACAACGGATCTTGCCAAAGCTGTAGCCGTTTCCAGTGCACTTGCAGACTTATTTATTACAGACGAAAAGAACATTCATTATTTAATGAACTCCACTTTAACCAAAACAAAAAATATTATTAATCTTAGCGATAAAGAGTTTCACGAGATAATTGAGTCCACTTCTGAGAATTTTGCTGACCTGGCCCAGACATTTGATATTGAAGACCCTCAATTGCTGGACTTTATTTTTGAACAGGCAAAAGAAGTTCTAATTCTGAGAAACCTGAACCAACTGAAACATGCAGAATCCCTACAAATGGAAGCAGAACAACTTGAGTCTAAAACCGCAGAACTGGAAGAACAGAATCGCCGCGATGGCCTGACTCAATTATATAATCGCCGCTACTTTGATGAATCGATTGAAATCGAATTCAACAATGCGTCTAAATACAAATGGCCACTGGGACTTATATTCATTGATATCGATCATTTTAAAAAAATCAATGATACATTAGGTCATGAAGCTGGTGACGAAGTCCTTCGTCAATTCTCCAATGTGTTACTGGATTGCACTCGTGACTCTGATATAGTCGCACGTTACGGTGGCGAGGAATTCACAGTGATCCTGCCGGGCACGAGCAAAGAAGGTGTCACAATCAATTGTGAGCGCATCGTCAGAGCTTTCCGCAATAAAACCATGCGCCTAGGCAATGGACATATCTCCCGCATTACAGTCTCGGCCGGCGCTTGTGTTTATGATGGCAATGATACCAGCATTAAAGACTGGTATGAGTTGGTCAGAAAAGCAGGCCAGGCTACATATCAGTCTAAAAATGCTGGCAGGGATCAATATCATATAGTCAGTGATAACGAGCATGACCTAAAAAACAAAAAGATCGCCAGTTAGCAAAGTCAAAACATTAAGCACTGAGGGCTTGATCAAGATCAGCAATAATATCTTCAACGTCCTCAATACCCACAGACAGTCTTACTACTTCCGGGCCCGCACCTGCGGCAATTTGCTGCTGCTCAGACAGCTGTCTATGTGTAGTGGAAGATGGATGAATAATGAGTGATCGTGTATCACCAATATTGGCTAAATGAGAAAATAGTTGGCAACGATCCACCACTCTGACGCCTGCTTCATAGCCCCCTTTCACACCAAAAGTAAATACCGCGCCCGCACCTTCAGGACAGTATTTTTGCGCCAGCTCGTAAAATGGGCTATCTGGAAGACCAGCATACGATACCCAGTCTACTTGGTCATGCGTGGATAACCATGTCGCAACTTCCAGTGCATTCTCAGCATGTTTCTTCATTCTTAACGATAATGTCTCCGCACCGGTTATGGACAAATAGGCATTCATGGGTGACATGGTTGGACCCAGATCTCGAAGTCCTACGGCATGGCCATACATGGTGTACGCCATCGGGCCAAATGTCTGATAGAAATTCAGTCCGTGATAGGCTTCGCAGTTATCTGACAGTCCTTTGAATTTATTATTTTGCGCCCAGTCAAATTTACCGGAATCGACCACCGCACCCCCCATGGCATTACCATGGCCGGATATAAACTTAGTAGTGGAATGCACCACAATATCCGCGCCAAATTCAATAGGTCGGCACAATGCCGGAGATGGCAGGGTGTTATCAACAATTAAAGGTACACCCGCCTCATGTGCAATGTTGGCTATCTTCTCAATATCACACACAACCCCGCCCGGGTTGGCCAGACTTTCGGTAAACATCGCTTTAGTATTAGGTGTGACCGCCTTGCGGAAATTTTCCGGGTCAACCGGGTCGACGAAAATTACATTCCAGCCAAACTTTTTAAATGTGTGTCCAAACTGGGTGATTGAACCACCGTAAAGTTTGTTTGAAGCAATAAAGTCATCTCCTGATTCCATCAGTGCAAAAAGTGCCAGCAGCTGTGCTGAGTGACCGGAAGCCGTACATGTGGCACCCACACCGCCTTCCAGACTGGCTACTCGATCCTGAAAAACACTCACGGTGGGATTAGTCAATCTTGAATAAATAAAGCCGGAATCTTGCAGGCCAAATAAAGCCGCTGCATGATCGGCATCTTTGAATACAAATGCCGTGGATTGTGTAATCGGAACCGAACGAGCCCCGGTGGTTGGGTCAGGTTGTGCGCCCGCATGTATTGATCTGGTCGAAAATCCGTATTTTGTGTTATCAGCCACAGTTTTCCTCAATAACGTCAGTGATGTGAAAAGAAGTGCGAATAATAACCCACTTTGCGCATTCTGGTCATTTATATCCGACTGGGTGAAACATAATAATTACGCCTTTAATCATTCTCAGAACACAATTCTCAGGCAGCCTGCTGGTTCGTGCAAAAGGCGATATGATAGTCAACGGCTCAGCCACTTCCCAGTAAACCACTTAAATTACAATTGATTATCTCGTCAAATGCGTGAAATAGAACAACGTATTCGATCGTATAATTATCTATATTGCTAGCCATCAAAAAACCATTAACAGCGATAAATTAGTGAACTTGCCTGAACCCAATACAAATATAAGTCATGACATATCTTTTGTCCTGCAAGATGGAAGCAACCTGAATGCCAATCAGGCACGTGCCAAACAGCAGTTGCTTGAACACATTAATAATGGTGTTGATTTGATCATGGTTACGTGCACACAAGCAGATCATCAGGCACCTTTTCTACAGTACTGCTTCAATGGTCAGGATGATCAAATTCGTACCATAATTTTAGATAGCAGTTCATTTGCTCGTGATGCCGTCAGTCAGAGTGGTTATTCTCACGAGTTATCCATGGTTTCTGCGGTAGCTTATGAATCAATTCATCTGGATACACATTTTGCTATTGTCATTAGCAATGCTGATCAATTGCCTATTCAGATACTTAGCGAACTAATCAAACTGGCACTTGGTATCAATAGCAGCAAAAACAATATCAACTTTATTTTTTCTGGCAGCCCGGAACTACTCACGCTAGTACAACATGCACCTAACGCAAATAAATTATCATCCATACATTTTTCACTTGATGAACTTAATGATGAGGACATCGAAAATTATATCGATCAACAACAGGTCGACTGCGTCGAATCCAAAAAAATCAAATTTAATCGTTTCGCGCTAAAAAAGACTGCAGCACATGCAGACGGAAGTTTACATAAAGCCAGTATACTTCTTGAATGGTGTCGAGCTTATGCACTGCATACAACTAACTATAAAGTTACTGTCAGTTTTATAGATGAAATACTGAATAATAGCTGCTGCGCACCCCTGCTATCAGAATATCCGCCTGTAGAATTTAACTTTGACCCATCTACTGCGATTTCAGAAAAAAGTGATCCCAGAGAAGAAAGACTTGAATTCAACACTCAAAATATCGAAAACAAAAACCATGATGGCCACGCTTCCAGAACTGTTATTATCGATGATGTGAAGCTTTGCGATGACAGCCATAAAGCTAAAAAGAAAAATACGGTGTATGAAAAGGCGATGGCTACAAAGTCAGGTGAAACTCAGCCAGAAGAGATTCATCCCGATGAGACTCAAGATATATTTGATGAAGAAATTCTTGAGGTATCATTATCCAGCGACAGTATAGTCAACCACCCCGTGATTAAACCATCGACAGATAAACTCTCGAGTCAACCCCATGCAGAACTTGAGTATCAAGATACTTATCGCGTTGAGGCTGTTAAGGAAATTAATACCCCAACAGGAAGCAGTATTGATGAGTCAGCAAGTTTGGACGAGACGGATAATCTTCCTCAAGATGAGTCCTTACCCTCCGCTCAAAGTTCTAAAAAGAAAACTAATCCTGCCTTCGTCTGGACATTTTTCGTTTTGCTGCTGGTCATCGGCGCTTACTACTATATTACCCAAACACTGATATCGAATGGGGATGTACCCTCATTTTTTAGTCAGTCAGGCATCACTGCGCCCTCGCAGGTACCAGCCACGCCACCTGCCATTAACAAGTTACCTGCCGCTGCTGTGAAGCCCAAAACTGACGTTGCCCAAAATATACAGTATAGTCATTACCAAGCAGTGACTCGCTTGCTCAAGCTTGCAGAAACTCAAATCGATCAAAAGAAACTAAGCACGCCCCCTTCGGACAATGCGCTAGACACCTACAATGAAGTTTTAAAACTAGACCCGCATAATCAAGCAGCTTTAGAGGGAATACAACTTATTAAAGAACGCTATCAGACCTGGGCCAAACTGGACATCAAGGAGGGTAATTCAAGAAGAGCTATCTACTTTTTGCAGCGAGCCATGGAAATTGCACCTGACGAAGAAGCTGCAAATTTACTTTCTAGCCTGCAGTAGTTAAAACCTGATCATCTCAAACTAAACTCAACTGTTCCAAGCTGACTGAACTCAGCCTTATAGTAAGTCTGCCGCATAACGACAGGCGCCATCAGAGAACCAGTCAAATAAATGTAGCCTTTTTTAAGTCTATAACCTTCTAGATAGCTTTTCCTGATCAACCATCTCAAAGCATTTTCACGGTTTTGCAATGCTGCTGTTTGACTTGCTGCAATAACATCGTTATTTTCTGTTAATACAACCTGAACTGTATTGATATTTGCTTCTTCTATAGGAATAAACTCACCCAACACGATAACATTTGCACCTACATTGGTGGCAATAATGTCATTACTTGTAATTTGATCTATTTGCCTAAAATGTATTGACGGCAATTCGATTGCTGGCGCTACTGCCTCTACCACCTCTTCCAGTTTCCTGTTCAGTCTCGAAAGGCTGCTAATATCCTGCTTAAGCCGGAATGCCAATTCGGCTTCTACCAGCCATGTCTTTTCTGTATGTGCCAACCTCACTTTAGACTGACGTATATTTTCTCGTGTCAATACACCCATCACTGGCACATCGGAGTTGAATCTTTTCTGTGTTACGCTTGTTGTAAGCCCAGCTTTGAATCCAATTATTTCCTGTTGCATACGGTTTATGACACAAGCCTGAATCAGATATGCGCTTTCCTGATTATTGATATAGCTCTGCGGAAGATAATTTTCAAAGATCAGCGAAGTCTTATAGCGCTGAATATAGTCATCATAAAGGTGACAATCGATTATTTCTGTTGCATATACACCGTTGCATAAAACAATCAATAAAATAGTACCCAGCCAATTCTTAAAATATTTCAAGGTGTCAATCCCGGTATAACAAACGCTCCTGAATTTTCGCGCAGATCATTAACAACAACACAGCGGCTACAAACAGATATAGCCCATACTGTGTTTGCGCCGAAGCCAGCATTTTAAGCTTTATACTTGCGATAATGATGGCTATCACGAAGACATCAAGCATGGCCCATTTACTGATCGCTTCCAGCATGACAAATGACTTGTTCCGATTCGCTCTGATATATAACCCGCCTATTACAAGCAGCGAATATTTTATGGCTGGAAGCACAATGGCAAAAATCAGTATTATCCAAAATAGTAACTTTTCATTTTCTTTATACAGTGAAAACAAGGCTGAATAAATCGAGATGGTGTTACTAAATATAAATAATTCGCTCATTGTTAGCAGCGGACTGAAAATGGATGCCACGAAAATTACAATGCCCGTGATAACCAACAAAAGATAGACTATTCTGTACTCCAAAACTTATACTTTCCCTAGTTATGCGACTACTTGATGAAAATTCGGCTGTATTACAGTTAGAAGAAACTTTGCTCATACTGGAGGAGAGTCTGCAGTACAATGTGTTTCATCATTCGCTTGAGAAACATTACATACAGAGGCTCAAGCAACTTTATTCTCCTCAGTTTGATATCGAACACTCAGAGACCGGTTCCTACTATTACGCCACACTTGAGTGCATACGGATTTTTTATTTAGTTGAAGACAGCTTGTACAAAATTCCCATGTCGGCCAAATTTAAAACAAGTATACTTCACCTGCTGGATATCAACAGCCACGCGCTGGATAGCAAAAAATATCAAAACAGAATTACGGAGCAGTTACTTGCACTTTCTGAGTTGTGGCAGTTGCAAAACACCCTGGATATTGCAGACCTTTTGGCCAGTTGCCTATCTAAAATGCGCCTAAATCTAATGCACACATTTGAAAAGACCTTATGAGCGTATGAGCGAAACATCAAACCCATCGCCTTTTGCCGTAATTGTGAATGGTGAAAAGAAAATTGAATACTTCCGTGACCGTGCTTTAACCCAAAAGCAAGAAAATGATCTTCTTGCGCTGGATGAAAAATTAAATCGGGGTTTTCATGTTGATGGTAAACAGATTCAGTCACCTTCGGTGCAGGATAAGGCCGTTTTTATATCCAGTTTGATTGCCAATGCTATACAGCGTGATGAAGATCATTCAATTGCCATGGCTTGTGCTTATCTCGCCACTCGAAACCCCGAACTTAAACAGCTCAAGATTACGGCACATAATGACCGCGTGTCGCTGGAGCTTATTAATAATCAAGTTTACGGCGAATCTATTCCGATCAAATTTGTACCCAGGGATAAACTGGGATAAATCACTCTCAGGGTTGCTCTAGAGAACGCCCTAGCGATTCACCCAGCTCCACATCAGCCAGCCGACGCTGAGTACAATAAT
The DNA here is from genome assembly GCA_964636225.1 of uncultured Thiotrichales bacterium. Lineage (GTDB taxonomy): Bacteria > Pseudomonadota > Gammaproteobacteria > UBA4575 > UBA4575 > UBA1858. The sequence goes on from CAZWQM010000005.1 coordinate 9,597, forward strand.
TACTAGTGCGATTGTCAGATTTACAGTCAGTTTTGTTTTGGTTTGTAAAATTTGATGGGCTAACTATATGATTAAAAATACTATTTCAATCATCGATACAGATGAAACTACTTTTTTTACGGATTAGTATGCTGCTCCCATGTCGCAGCAAAATGTGTTGTTTGATTAGAAATCAAATCTTTACTCGTTGCTTATTTACCACAACTGACGAGGATCGACCGGGTGAGTACTGATGTTTATGCAGAAAATTATATTTAGCATCGATTAAAAACTCTTTATAGAAAACATATATATTCAATACTTTCACTAGGTTAACGCATGTTTCTATTTTGTTGCTTAAAAACAACATTTGGCAATCTTTGTTGGAATAATACAAATTTACCGTGGTAAGATCGCAACACTTGATAGGTAGGCGGCTTTTATGTTGTTTCTCGCAGCATAAGTTCGCTCAAGGAACACGAGTCCAGCCACTACCGAAAGAGTTTATAAAAGGAAGGGAGGCGGCTATTAGCCCAACCAACTGCAAAAGACTCGCTTCAAGTAATTACTCGAGTACTTTAACTTAAATACTAATGAGAGGAGTCTCAATGAAAACTAAACTTTTAGGAACTGCGTTAGCTTTAGGCCTGGCAGCACCTCTTGCAGCAACTGCGGGTGTGAACACAGGTAATGCTAACTCAACTTGGACTATTTATGGCTGGCAAAACTGGTCATATGAGTTACTTGACTTTGATGATGGTACTAACAACCGTAACTCTTCACGAATCAACAACAATGCGGCAAACATTGGTTTCGCGGCTACATTGCCTACTGGTCTTTCAATGGGCGGCCAGGACGTAAATGTTAACTTCCAGTGTGAGCAGTTTACATTCCACAACCGTTTCAACGGCTTTTCTGACTTCTGTAACAGAAACAGTAAAATAAGCTTAAGCGGATCTTTCGGTGAAATCATGTTCGGTCAGTGGTTGCTTCCACACAACGAAATGGTTGCCCAGTGGGTTGACCCATTCTATGACGCAGGTGCTGACTCTCATACTTCAATTATGGGTAACGTTGGTGGCGCACAAGGTTTCTTCTACAACGGCAGCTTTGGTGCCAGTCAGGCATTCAACCGTCGTCAGGAAGAAATTGTTCAGTACTGGTCACCTAACATGAATGGCTTCCAATTCCGCGTTGCAACAACTAACGCTGCAACTACTGGTAGCAACGGAGATAATGCTGTAACTGGTGCCAGCGGTGCTAGCGAACTGGATCCTCGAATCTGGTCAACTGGTGTAGCTTATGAAAATACTCTGGCCAGTGGTGACAATATCTGGTTAGCAGCTACTTATGAGCTTCACGATGAGTGGGCAGCAACTCAGATTGGTTGTGATGATTCTGATGATTCATCATGGCGTATCGCTGGTCGCTACATTCACCAGTGGGGAAGTGGCATGAGCACTCAGATTTCTGCTATGTGGGAAGACCTTGAATATGATATCGAAGGTTGTGCTAATACTATTCCTCTAACTGGTGTTTATGACGGCGCAGGAGATCTTGATGTAAAACGAGATTCATGGATGATTTCTGGAAAGCAGACATTTGGTAATGGCTTTGACTTCCGTATCTCTTACATGGATGCCGATGAACTAGACTGTGACACTGGTTGTACAACTGATGACGACACAGACGCTTCTGCACTTAACCTAGGCCTGTACTACACAATGCCAGCAGGTACAGAGCTTCGCGTCACTTACTCAGAAGTGGATAACGAAGACAACGCTGACTATGACTTCGGTATTGGTGGTTCAGGTGTAGCCACTGGTGAAGACGTAGACATGATTGCCTTTGGTATTGTTCAGTGGTTCTAAAATAAGTTAGTTAACTAATTTATTTAACTACATAAAAACAGACACCTTCGGGTGTCTGTTTTTTTTGCTCGCAATATTTCCAGTATTATTTAATGAATTTAAGCAAACTATCTTGTACCATGCCGGTCTATAAGTAGAATAATGATCGAATTATCACTCATGCTTAAAAAAGTAACCCTCTTATATTTACTGTTTTCTTTAACATATGTCTGGGCTGAATGCACGCCAGAAACAGTTAAATTCTATCTGGATAAAGGCTTCTCTCAGGAACAGATTACTAAGCTCTGCTCGCAGTCTTCAGCCACAACACCTTCTTACCAGCCCTATCAGAAACCGGTAGTCATTGTGCAGGAAGGTTACGGAACAGGAAACAGTATAGAAGAGAAAAGAGCATTAAATGAATTACGCGGAAGTATTGATGGTCGATCGATAGATGTCACAGACACCAGCATCAACTTTATAAGAAAGGTCTGCATTCGAGCAGGCAACTCTCCGGAAATAGACCAGCGAGTTACCCAGTGTATTGATGTGGCTTTTTCAATTGCCAGAAATGGCCTCAAAGTAACCGAATCGGGTTCATCGTTACTGCTATTTGGCCAGCAGAATATTGAGGTAAGCAGCAGCAAAATCATTCGCAAATACGTAACAGCCGATCCCTGGGCAAATTTTGCACCAGATATTCGCTTTTTATTACAAAGAAAGTATGAGTCTCAGGAAAAAGGTAATTTAACAACTCTTCCATTAAGAAAAACCGCCTCACCCGCTAACGTGGTCAATGCGATTCGAACCTTATCTTCAGTAACCAGACAGCAGCTGACTGGTGACGAAGCAAGCGAGGTATCCAAGGTGTTGGATGAAAACTACGTACCTCCCACTGAAGAGGAATATATAGCGTCACAACCTACCCTGGAAGAAATCAAAGAAGAAAAGAAAAAGAAGAAAAAGTGGTGGAATCCGTTTGACTAGCTAACTAATTAAATAGTGGTTCTTCCTGCATATTGCCGGGAATGGGGATATGCATCAGCTTTAAAATTGTTGGCGCAACCGAACCCAGGCCTTTTCCCTTCGCCAATACAATATCTTTATTCTCATGGTTTATTACCATGCAGGGAACCGGGTTAGTGGTATGTTGCGTATGTGGATCACCCGTGAGTGCATCGTACATTTCGTCACAGTTACCATGGTCTGATGTCAATAATACATTAACTTCTTTTTCAATCGCCGCATCGATAACACGTCCAACTTCGACATCCAGTACTTCCAGCGCCTTAATAATAGCTTCCGGGACTGCGGTATGACCCACCATATCGCCATTCGCAAAGTTCACAATAATCAGGCTATGCACTTCGTCTTCAATCGATTTAATCACCACATCGGCTACTTCTTTCGCACTCATTTCTGGCTTTAGATCATACGTCGCCACTTTGGGAGAAGGTACCATAATTCTATCTTCCCCTGGATAAGGGGCTTCTTTACCACCATTAATGAAGAAGGTGACATGAGGATATTTTTCTGTTTCCGCACAATGCAATTGCCTCAAACCCATATTGCTGACCACTTCGGCCAGAGACATTTTGGGATGTTCCGAGGTAAAAGCGACCGGACTACAAAACGAGTAGTAAAATACTGTCATGGTACACATGCTGACAGGCTTGAATTCTCCTCGATCAAAATCACTAAAGTCCGCTGCGGCCAATGCCGCAGCCAACTGGCGTGGACGGTCATTCCTGAAATTGAAAAAGATCACCTCATCACCCTCTTCAATACGGCTGGTGTTATTTATCACAGTCGGCCGTATAAATTCGTCAAACACATTCGCTTCATAGGAAGCTTTAATTGCCTGCTTAGGAGAATCGGCATGCTGACAATCTTCACTAACCAGAGCTTTCCAGGCCAATTCTGTTCTATCCCAGCGCCGGTCACGATCCATTGCATAATATCTTCCTATCACACTATGCACCGCGCCATTAGCCTCATCCAATAATTCGTTTATATTTTCCAAATAATCAAGGGCACTGTTTGGACTGGTATCACGGCCATCGGTAATCATATGTACCGCAGGCTTCACACCATTCAATTTACACATCGCCAGCAGCGCGTTTAAGTGTTCAATATGAGAGTGAACGCCACCGTCGGAAACCAGACCAAGTAGATGTATGGGTCGGGATTTCTTTTTTGCAGCACGCAGTGCGGCCAGCAATGCGGGATTTTTAAAAAAACTGCCGTTATGTATGGCATCATTAATCAGTATCAGATCCTGATGAATAATATTGCCGCAACCCATTGTGATATGACCCACTTCTGAATTGCCCATCTGGCCATCCGGCAATCCCACCGCAGCACCGGAAGCTTCAAGGGTGGTGTAGGGATTAGTGGAGAAAAATTTATCCAGTTTTGGTGTATGGGCCTGCGTGACTGCATTATTTTCACCTTCTGCGTTAACCCCATAGCCATCAATAATAATTAGAATCGCGCGTCGAACTTTGTCCCTTTCATATTTAGCCATGCTGGTTAATTCTTATGATTGATTATTTTTGTCATCGCGGTTATTTTCACGCTCCGTCTCAAGCAATTCCATTTCATCCAGTTCCAAATCCATTTCTTCATCTGTCATGGGTCGAAAACGCCGGTCTTCCTCAGCAACACTGCGCTTGCTCACTATATTTGATAATAATAAGCCTAATTCAAAAAGCAACCAAACCGGTATCGCCAATAGAATCTGTGAAATAATATCCGGGGGTGTTAATAGCATACCGATGACAAATGCCGCTACAATTACATAGGATCTGGCCGCGGATAATGCAGCCACCGATGTAACCCCAGTCATTACCAACAGAAAGGTGATAACTGGCACTTCAAATGCGGCACCAAATGCCAGAAACATTTTAGTTACGAAATCCAGATAGCGGCTGATGTCTGTCATCACCGCCACCCCTTCCGGTGCGGTTTTGGTAAAAAAGCCAAAGACAAGCGGGAAAACCACAAAGTAGGCAAACACCATCCCTAGATAAAACAACACTGAACTGGACACCAACAAAGGCATTACCAGACGCTTTTCATGCTTGTATAGGCCGGGCGCAATAAAGGCCCATAACTGATATAAAATCCATGGAATAGTAAGCACCACTGCCAACAGTAATACCAGTTTAAAAGGTGTTAAGAATGGAGAGGCCACATCGATGGCCACCATAGCGCTGCTTTCCGGCAGGTGCTTGAGTAACGGCTTCGCCAGGAATGAATACAATTGATTGGCAAAAGGCACCAGACATAACAAAACAATCACAACCCCGACTAATGTTTTTATTAATCGATTACGTAATTCAACCAGATGGGAAATTAAAGACTCTTGTTTATCTTCTTTTTCTTCCGAAGCTTCAGATGTCATTGACTCAGTCTTTTAATAATGGCTTTCATGCAACAGTAGTTAGCAGAAGATTGACAGGCTTTATTCACCCCGGTTGGAAATACTGTTTTTATTCGACCCTGTATCATTTAATGCTTTTTGGATTTCTTTTTGCGTTTCAGCCTGAGTGTCGTTAAGAATGTTTCTTAACTGAGATATTTCGCTTTGCTGTTTTTCCAGCATTTTTTTTAATTCTGCTGCTTTTAATTCATTTTCTATATCCGAGCGTACCGACATAAGCATTCGTTTTGCTTTAGCTACCCAGCGTCCCGTTTTTGCAGCAAGACCGGGTAATTTATCCGGGCCCACAACCAGCAGCGCGACAATGAGGACAATCGCCATTTCCCAAAAGCTAAAATCAAACATGTAACGAGATTCTGTCAGTTTATTGCGATATCAAGCTTAGTTATCTTTGGGCTTGTCCGATTCTGTGGATTCGTTGTTTTCTTCATTTTTAACCGCGGCTTTAAAATTCTTAATCGCACTGCCGATATCACTACCCATATTTCTTAAACGCTTGGTGCCAAATAAAAGCAACACGATTGCCAATATTATTAAGAGACTTGGTACACTAATTCCCATCATAATAATTCTCCAAATATTCTTTTCGGTTTATTTCGTGCGACTGGCTTTTTCTTCTAATCCAGATACACCAAATCTTCTGTCCAACTCCGTTAGCACATCGTTAAAATCCAGCTCTTTGCTCACTAACAATACCATACAGTGAAACCAGAGGTCGGCCACTTCTTTGGTCAGGGCGATCGTGTCAGACCCTTTTGCTGCAATAATAACTTCGCTGGATTCTTCACCTACTTTTTTTAATATGTGGTCCAGCCCTTTACTGTACAAACTCGCGACATAGGATTCATCGGCACTTGCCTGTTTGCGCTCAATTAATACCTGTTGCAGTTTTTCCAGTATTTCACGATTTTGCATACTGTACGCCTAATTTGCAGATTTTAAGGATATCATACCCACAGGGTACCCATACTGTGACGGTATGAAGGTGAGAAAGTTTATTGCCGAACGGTAATTCCCTGCTTTCGCATATGATCTTTTGCCTCACCAATGGAATATTCGCCAAAATGGAAAATACTGGCGGCTAATACCGCATCCGCACGACCGATAGAAACGCCTTCGCTGAGGTGCTGTAGCGTACCGACACCGCCGGAGGCGATCACCGGAACGGGTACCATTTCGCTGATTTTTTTTGTCAAATCGAGATCAAAGCCTGCCTTGGTACCATCTCGGTCCATGCTAGTGACCAGCAACTCACCTGCACCATACTCCGACATTTTTATGGCCCATTCAATGGCATCAATACCAGTCCCTTTGCGTCCACCATGAGTGAAAATTTCCCATTTATCTTGTTCATGAGCTTCGCTGGTTTTTTTGGCATCGATCGATACCACTATGCACTGAGAACCGATTTTGTCTGCAGCTTCTTTGACAAAGTCCGGGTTATGCACCGCTGCGGTGTTAATTCCTACTTTATCCGCACCGGCTTTTAATAAACGACGAATATCAGCAACAGTGCGAATACCCCCACCCACTGTCAGGGGTATAAAGACTTCGGTGGCGACTTTTTCGACGACATGTTCGATCGTATCTCGTTCATCTGAACTGGCAGTGATGTCGAGAAATGTTATTTCATCCGCCCCTTCCGCATTGTAGCGCTTGGCCACTTCGACCGGATCACCCGCATCACGAATATCTACAAATTTTACGCCTTTGACGACACGCCCGGCGTCCACATCCAAACAGGGAATAATACGTTTTGCCAGTGGCATCGCTAGGCCATATGCTGGCTGGCAATTTCCTGCGCTTCTGCCAGATCTATCGTGCCTTCATAAAGGGCACGACCTACGATGACTCCAACAATACCTTCTTCATCGGTGGCGCATAACCTTTTGATGTCGTCTATATTCGTTACGCCGCCAGAAGCAATGACGGGTATGTGTATAGATTCTGCCAACTCTACGGTAGATTCGACATTCAGACCTTTCATCATGCCATCACGGCTGACATCCGTGAAAACAATAGAGGCGACGCCATCCGCTTCAAAGTGCTGAGCCAAATCAATCACATCATGGTGAGATAATTTTGACCAACCATCAATCGCGACTTTGCCATCTTTGGCATCCAGCCCAACAATAATGTGATTAGGGAACTCCAGACAAAGATCATTCACGAAATGCGGTGCAGTGACTGCCCGTGTTCCAATAATGACATATTGAACGCCCGCCTCCAAATATTCCTGAACCGTGTCTTCATCACGGATTCCGCCCCCCACCTGAATGGGGATATTGGGATGATTGGAAGTAATACTCTTAATGATGTCAAAATTGCGCGGTGCACCACTCACAGCACCATCCAGATCGACCAGATGCAACCGTTGCGCGCCCGCTTCTATCCAGCGTTCGGCCACGGCGATCGGATCATCAGAAAATATTGTTTCGTCATCCATTCGACCCTGTCGCAAGCGCACACAGCGGCCTTCTTTTATATCAATCGCAGGAATAATAATCATGATGGTTGTTAAGTTTGTTTAATTGCCGTTCCAATTAAGAAAGTTACTCAATAATTGTAGTCCATTATCCGCACTTTTTTCAGGATGGCATTGCATGGCAAACACTTTACCATCCGCCAGAACAGATGAAAATTCTATTCCGTAATCCGTCACTCCGGCTGATTGGCCGGGGCATGCAAGATTGACGAAAAAGCTGTGTACAAAATAAAAATAGCTGTGCTGCTCAATGCCGAACCATAGCGGATGATCAAATTTTTGTTGAATCGTATTCCAGCCCATGTGAGGTATTTTAAAGTGGCTATCCACTGATGAGGCTTTAAAGGTTTTGGAAAACGCCTCAACTGTTCCTTCTAATAAACCTAGACACGGGGTTCCTCCGTTTTCCTCGCTGCTTTTCAGTAACACCTGCATTCCCATGCATATACCTAAAAAAGGTTTTTCACGCGCGGCTTTGTGAATGACATCCACTAGGCCTAACGCTTGAATGTGATGCATACAGTCTTTAGCTGCACCCTGACCGGGAAATACAACGCGATCACAGTTGTTAATGGCGGTGACATCCTGGCTGATTTCTATATCAAATTTATCATTCGATACTTTTTCCAGAGCACTGTATACGGAATGCAGATTACTCATTCCATAATCAACAATGACTACTTTTTGCATAATAAAAGGATAACGGCTGATGTGTGCAACAAATTAGAGTCCTGCTGAAGTGCCGCTTATAGCGCTCCCTTGGTCGAAGGAAGTTGATCCATCATGCGCGGATCCTTCTCACAGGCAACCCGTAATGCTCTGCCCAATGCCTTAAATATTGTCTCTGCAATATGATGTGCATTACTACCACGCAAATTATCCACATGCATGGTTACCTGAGCGTGATTAACAAAACCCTGCAGGAATTCAATTATCAAATCCACATCAAAATCGCCGATTCTCGCACGCGGATAATCGACATGGTATTCAAGCCCAGGACGCCCTGAGAAATCGATAACGACTCTTGATAGCGCTTCATCCAGCGGCACATAAGCATGACCGTAACGACGCACACCCTTTTTATCTCCCATCGCCTTGTTGAATGCCTGTCCAAGGGTAATGCCGGTATCTTCGACCGTGTGGTGAGCATCAATATGGAGATCACCCGTCGCCTTTAGACTGATATCAAATTGCCCATGCCGAACCACCTGATCCAGCATGTGGTCAAGAAAGGGTATCCCGCTATCCAGTTTTCCTTTTCCACTACCATCAATTTCCAGTTCTACTGAAATTTGGGTTTCCAGAGTATTTCTTTCGATTTTTGCGTCTCGTGAAGACATAGTATTGTTAATTTTAAAAGATAAAGTTTGATTGTAGAGCCAATTTACACTTCTAGCCAGAATGTAACTGGCCCATCATTGGTGAGTGTCACTTTCATATCTGCGCCAAATACTCCGTGTTGAACTCGTTCGTATTCATTTCTGGCATCCATGGTCAGTTGGTCAAAAAGAGACTTGCCAATACTAGCCGAAACATTTTTTCCAAAACTGGGCCGATTTCCCCGTGTAGTGTCGGCCACCAGTGTAAATTGCGGTACGAGAATCAGGCCACCCTGAATATCCAGCAAACTCAGATTCATTTTATCAGCATTATCCGCGAATATGCGGTAATTCAGAATACGCTTTAGTAAACGCCGGCCTTTCTTCGCATTATCATCGGCTTCTACCGCGACCAGAGCGACAATTCCATAATCAATCTTTGCTACTGTTTGAGTATCGATCTCAACCCGGCCCTGGGTAACCCGCTGAATAAGCCCTATCATGTGTAAAGATTTGCCAGCTCATTGGTAGACTTAACCAGAGCGCTGACAATTTCAGCTTCGGTCGCCGAGTGTCCGCTGGTTGGCGCAATATAGTAATTGGCTTGCGGCCAGGCATCATGCAGAGCTTCTGCCTGGTTCATTGGGCACACTACATCATAACGGCCATGCACAATATATCCAGGAATATTAACCAGGCAATGCGCATTACGTAAAAGCTGATTTGGCTCCAGGTAAGAATTGTTCATAAAATAGTGGCACTCAATTCTTGCCAGGCTTAATGCCACCGACTCATCGCCGAAGTATTTCGTCACGCTAGATTTGGGATGCAGGGTCGATGTACGGCCCTCCCATAACGACCATTCGCGCGCTGCGCGCATTTGTTCTTTTTTATCTTCACTGGTAAGTCGTCGATAATAAGCCGCGACCATATTGTCACGCTCATTTACGGGAATAACCGCCTGATAGTCTTTCCAGTAGTCTGGAAAGATAGCACTGGCACCCTGCTGATAGAACCATTCAATATCTTCGGGTCGACACAGAAATATTCCTCGCAACACAAGACCCAGCACTTTGTCCGAGTGCGCTTGCGCATAAGCAAGACCCAGAGTGGATCCCCAGGAACCTCCAAATACCACCCATTTATCAACTTCCAAATGATGACGAATCGCTTCGATATCTTCAATTAAATGCGCTGTGGTATTTTGCTCCAGACTTGCATGCGGCCGTGAGCGGCCCGACCCACGCTGGTCAAACAATATGATGCGGTATCTAGTCGGATCAAAAAACCTGGGGTGATAACTTTCACAGCCAGCACCCGGCCCACCGTGTAGAAACACTGCGGGTATGCCTTGAGGGTTTCCATATTCCGCCACCCACAATTCGTGACCTGCCGAGACAGACAGATAAAATTCTTTACGTGGGGATATCTCTGGATAAAGTGTTAACATTTACGTTTTTCGTTATTGGGTTCATCACATGCAATATACAAAACCACCCAAATCATTATTACATCTTACTGGCAAAGCCATTGCGGATTATGAAATGATTCAGCCCAATGATCGTGTGCTGCTTGGGCTCTCAGGAGGCAAAGACTCACTAAGTCTGTTACATATTTTATTGCATTTAAAAAAACATGCACCGATTTCTTTTGATGTAGGCGTTGTAACGGTCGATCCACAGTCCGATTCATTTGATCCTTCTCCGTTAAAACCCTATCTGAGTTCTCTGGAGGTGCCTTATTTTTATCAGTCCGAGCCGATTCTGGATTTGGCAGATAAACATATGGACAATAAATCATTCTGCTCATTTTGTTCGCGCATGAAACGAGGCATTATTTATAGTACTGCGAGGAAGCATAATTACAATGTTATTGCGCTTGCCCAGCATCTGGATGACCTTGCCGAAAGCTTTTTGATGTCAGCATTTCATGGTGGAAAATTAGACACTATGAAAGCTAATTACACTATTGATGCAGGTGATTTACGCGTTATTCGACCATTAATCTATGCACGAGAGAGACAAACTCAGGCATTTGCGGAAGATGCCGAATTGCCTGTTATTATGGAAAACTGTCCCGCCTGTTTTGATATGCCGACGCAACGCTATTACTTTAAGCAGCTACTAAATAATGAAGAAAAAAATAACCCCGGCGTTTATAAAAGCCTGTTATCTGCCATGCGCCCACTAATCAGTAAAAACAATACACATAACAACAAACCACAAGCGAATATCTAGCCTTGGCATCACCCCTCAAAAATACATTAGCAGCATTTTTTTTCCAAGCACTATTCAAGGCGTTATCCATTTTTTCCCTTGGAGCACACCACGCTATAGGAAGCCTCATAGGTCGCTTGCTATTTATGTTTAAAAACAGAAACAAACATATCGCTGAAGTTAATATAAATATTTGTTTCCCAAGATTGGACGATCGCGAAAAAACACAGCTTTTAAAAAAAACATTACGCGAAAATGGCAAAACCCTGATTGAATGTTTCTGGTTATGGCGTCACCCTCAACAGGTACTGGGCTCTCTGTCAGGCTCTATTCATAATGAGCATGTACTTAAACAGGCGGGGAAGCAGGGCTCGCTATTTGTTACCCCCCATTTTGGTTCCTGGGAATTTATTGGTTTATTAACTGCGTCATACAGCAACTTGTTGATCTTATACGCACCACCCAAATCAGCCTATGTTGACATGCTTTCCTGTCAGGGCAGGAGCAGTACTGGTGGCAAGGTTCTCAGCACTACAAATCTAAACGCCAGACAATTGATAAAACATGTTAAAAGTGGCGGCAGCATAGGAATACTGCCGGATCAAGTGCCAGATGGAAATGGTGGTTGTTATTCTCAGTTTTATGGAAGAAAAGCATATACCAGTACACTGGTATGTAAACTTGCCAATAAATTACGCTGTCCCGTAATATTTTGTTATGCACTAAGGAATTCTAAAATACCCCTGCGATATGACGCATATTATTACGAGGCTCCTGACGAAATTTATAGCGATGATATATCTATAGGGACAGATGCTTTAAACAAATGCATAGAAAGCTACATCAATACGAGGCCTGAACAGTATCTGTGGGGGTACAAAAGATTTAAAAAGCCCGCAGCGGGGGTTAAAAACCCATACTAGATTACTTCTTTGCGATCACCATTGCCTGGTTACGCCAGCCTTGCTGAGTATTGCCCTGCAGACCTTCTTCACGATAGACCAGTATTTGCATGTCGCGGCATAAATGCAACAACTCGTTTTTTTCTAACAAGTAATTTGGATTAGAAGGGCCGATGTTATCCACTTTTTCTATACAAAATGTTTGATAAATTAGCAACCCACCCGTAATCAGGCTTTCAATCAGATTGTTGAAGGTTGGACGATGGAGAAACTGGGTAACAACAATGACGTTAAAATAATTTTTTTCTGGTGGATTGTTTTCTATATCCCGTAGTTTAGTAGTAATGTTTAAATGATTTGCCCGGGAATATTCATTCAGCTTTTCCAATGCTATGTTTGATATATCCCAAGCTTCTACCTGCAGATGATGTTTCGCCATCAGAATGGCGTTGCCACCCAGTCCACTGGCCATATCCAATGCCTTAGCTGTTGTTGGAAGCAGGTGGACATTTTCCGCCAACACTGTAGCAGCCTTTGCATTTTCACAACATTGTTGGGAATAAATGTTATTCCACTTATCTGCTGCTTTATTCAATTTTGTTTATCGTTGCCAGAATACTGGAGTGAATATCACTAACAGAGTAAATATCTCTAAACGACCTAATAACATTCCAAAACATAACACTATTTTATTGAAGTCACTGATCGTCGCATAATTATGAGCTACCTCTCCAAGGCCTGGACCCATATTATTTAATGTCGCAGCTACTGCCGAAAAAGCAGTCACCTGATCAAGGCCAGTAGCCATAAGAATTAACATCATGCAAACATATACCGCGATGTAGGCGGATAAAAATCCCCATACCGCTTCGATAATTCGATCTTCTACCGGCTTCTTGCCCAGTTTTACTGCAAACTGTGCGTGTGGGTGAATCAGACGCTTGATTTCACGCATGCCCTGTTTGAATAAAAGCAGGATTCGAATTACCTTCATACCGCCACCCGTCGAACCGGCACAACCACCCACAAAACTGATCAGGACTAATAAGGCAGGCAATAATGTCGGCCATATTGAAAAGTCTGTTGAAGAAAATCCAGTAGTGGTGCCCATCGAGACAACCTGGAACACAGATTTTGTAATCAGCGTCATCCAGTCGGGGTCTACTCGATGCATATATAAAATAGAACAGGTGATGATACTTACTACTGCTAAAATTGAAACATAAGTTTTAAATTCAGCATCGCGCCAGTAATTAAGCACAGAACGACTTCTCCAGGCAATGAAGTGCAAACCAAAATTGGCGCCAGACAGCAGCATAAATATAATCACTGCCCATTCAATCAGATTACTGTTGAAGTACTCAATACTGGCGTCATGGGTTGAAAAACCTGCACACGCCACGGTAGCAAAACTGTGACTGACTGCGTCAAATATGCTCATGCCGGCCGCCCAATATGAAATCGCGCATAAGATCGTCAACGACAGGTAGATATACCAAAGAGTTTTAGCGGTTTCGGTAATCCGTGGCGTTAATTTGCTGTCTTTCACCGGGCCCGGGGTTTCGGCACGATATAATTGCATACCACCCACACCCAGCATCGGCAATATCGCAACTGCCAATACAATAATACCCATACCTCCCAGCCATTGTAATTGCTGGCGGTAAAACAATATGGATAAAGGTAATGAGTCCAGCCCTGACATCACAGTTGCACCAGTGGTTGTCAGTCCAGAAATTGATTCAAACAGGCTATCGACTACTGTGATGTGTACTGCATCGGATAATAGTAATGGCAGTCCTCCAAAGGTCCCCAATACGGTCCAGAATAAAACTACAATAATAAAGCCATCACGCAGCCTTAATTCACCACGTCGTTTATGATACGGCAGCCACAACAAAAAACCTGTGACTAAAGTGGCGATGAATGAATTGCCAAAGCTGTTGTAAACATCTGTTTCGTTGTAATACAGGCCAACCAGCAAAGGTGGCAGCATGGTAAAACTGAATACCATGAGCAACTGTCCGAGAATACGCAGAATAACGCTATGTTGCATGTTCGTATTTGACTCTTAGACAAATGTGGCGCTGACTTGAAACATTTTCTCGACATTACGCACTTTATTTTTATCTGCCAAAAACATGATCACGTGATCTTCAGGTTGAATAATCAAGTCTGGTCGGGCAATGAGTACTTCCTCTTCCCGTACGATGGCGCCAATCGCCGTACCATGAGGAAGTTTTAATTCTGCTATTTTTCGACCCACCACTTTTGAAGTATTGGCATCGCCATGTGCCACCGCTTCTAATGCTTCCGCAGACCCTTTACGCAAGGAATGTACAGCCACGACATCACCACGACGTATATGTGCCAGCAATGCGCCTATCGTAACTTGTTGGGGTGAGATGGCGATATCTATCATGCCGCTTTCTACTAGCTCTACATAACTGGGACGGTTGATTAGTGACATAGTTTTTCTGGCACCTAACCGCTTTGCCAGCATGGCTGATAATATATTGGCTTCATCGTCGTTTGTTAGCGCGCAAAAAACATCTACACTATCGATATTTTCATCCACCAACATATTCTCATCAGCCGCATCGCCATGTAAGACAATCGTCTTATCCAGAGTCTCGGACAATTCACGTGCACGGTCGGCATCACGTTCAATTAGTTTAACCCTGAAATTAGGTTCAAGAATCTGGGCAAGTTGTGAACCAATATTCCCACCACCCGCAATTAGAACTCTTCGATTCGGTTTATCCAGCCCCTGTAACATAGTTGTGACATGCTTTGCCTGCGCGGTAGCCGCAACAAAGAACAAATCATCGCCGGCTTTTATTAATGTATTCTCGTTAATTTCCTGAACTTTTGAACCTCGGTACATGGCAACAATAGAAGTGTCCATTGTTTTCATTCCATCAAAAATTTTACTTACAGCTTTGCCTACAATTTGGCTGTTTGCATTGACTTTTATTGCTACAAGTTGAACTTTACCATTCGCAAAATTTAAAACTTGTAGGGCGCCTGGATGTTCAATCAGATTTTGTACATATTTGGACACCAGCAATTCCGGACTGATGAGCACATCCACTGGAAGTGCTTCCTGTACAAACAGATCTTTGTAGTCTAGATAATCAGCCGTACGTACACGTGCTATTTTTGTCGGCGTGTGAAACAGGGTATAAGCTACCTGACAGGCCACCATATTGGTTTCATCACTGTTTGTCAGTGCCACAATCATATTAGCATCGCGTGCGCCCGCTTTTTCAAGCACGCTGGGATAGGAAGCATGTCCAACGATCGTCTGAAGATCAGCCTTATCCTGTATTTCTCTAAGAATTTTTGGGTTGCTATCGACTAAGGTTATGTCATTTGATTCGTCTGCCAGACTCAATGCTAACGATCCACCCACTTGTCCGGCGCCTAGTATAATTATTTTCATTTATATTCAGAACAGAAATTTAGTTTGAATTGTATCTTTTATGCAGTCCGGTTAACACCACTAGCCAGACTCTTTTGTATTAATACCGAGTAAACGCAGTTTTCGATAAAGATGTGTTCGCTCCATACCCACCAGATCCGCCAGTTTACTTACACTTCCATCCGCTCTTTTTAGTTGGTGCAGTAAGTAATGCTTTTCAAAAGCCTCTCTGGCTTCCCGCAGCGGTATATCCATTAAACTTTCAAGCGCGCTGTTTTCATTAGATATCTTTTTTGGTTTGCTGGAAAGACTGCGCTTAACGTCTTCAACAGTAATCTCATCCCTCTCACCAGTAACTAAAAGCTCTTGAATAATTGTTTTCAGCTCAGTGATATTATGTGGCCAGTGATAATGCAGAAATGCATTTTGGGCGGCTATCGAACACTTTTTATATTCATAGTTATCACTGAAACACAGGCTGTCTATAATGTAATTTACCAACTCGGGAATATCTTCACTGTGTGTACGCAGTGCAGGCACGCTTATTCGTGTCATTGCGAGCACGGATTGCAACCCATTTAGTTCTACTGAAGGCTCTTTATTTAATATTGATGCATTGACCGTAACGTTAAAGCGCTTGAATACCTGCACTGCAGCTAATTGATGTAACAGGTCAATAAGTCTTTTCTGCACGACTGGATTTATTTTATCGATATTTCTAAAAAAGATGGCGCCATCCTGTGCCAGTTTTATGGAATCGATTAATTCACTTTTAAGTTTCGACCAGGTAGATTCATTAATACTTGCCATTTCAAACTGCTCGTTCGATACGATGACAAACGGTTTTCCCACACGTTCGCTTAATTCGTGTATGTAACGCGCTGTAGTATAACGACCCACACCTTCTTCACCGATTACCAGCAGATTGGTATTAACCTGTGAACAACGCTCACATATTTCAAACAATTTTTTCATAACCTCACTGGTCCCTACCGGGGTTACAAAACTCCTGCTTATATTTCTTGCAAGCGTGTTGTTAGCTTTTTCTTGGGATTCACGACTATCCAGTGCCTTGCGAATGGTCTGGATTAACTTAGCAGTGGTCAGCGGTTTTTCCACAAACGCATATGCACCTAATCGAGTAGCTTCAACCGCCGTTTCAACCGTGCCGTGACCTGACATCATCACAACAGGACATTGCAGAACCTTGTTTTCCTTCCAGTCTTTCAATAGGGTGATACCGTCTTCATCCGGCATCCAGATATCCAATAGCACCAAATCATATTCTGTCTGAGTGATTTGTTTGCGGGCACTGGCAGCAGTTTCAGCCGCACTGACTTTGTAACCCTCATCGGACAATATGTCACTGACCAGACCGCATATGTCGGGTTCATCATCTACCACCAGAATTCTTTCACTATTCACCGGCTTACAATTCTCGCCTTATTGATATTATTTTTTATACTGTAGTCATACAAAGGGAAGCGTATATTTATAGTAGCGCCGCCCTGCTTTTGGTTAGACACTTTTATGGTGCCATTATGCTCTTCTATTATTTTTTTAACTATAGCCAGCCCAAGGCCATTTCCTTTTGGCTTGGTCGTCATGTATGGCTCAAAGACCCGACCTAACACATCACCTGAAAAGCCTGGTCCATTATCAACAATTTCTAGACCTGCATATTTCACATTGGACAAATCAAATGGAAATGTAGCAATATTCAATTCACATATTTTACCTTCAGGCATGGCTTCTATGGCGTTTTTAATCAGGTTATGAATAACCTGGCGCAACCTCACAGAATCACCTCTTATTTTTAAAGCATGAGAATCAAGATTCAGGTTTATATTGATATTATTCTGATCACCTTTGTATAACTCTACAGTATCTAATACCAAACTGTTTATATCTAATGGTGTCGACTCCATATTAGGCATGCGCGCATAATCAGAAAAATCATTCACCATTAATTTCATGGACTCTACCTGCTGCACAATGGTGTGTGTTGCTCTGTCTAAAATTTCGGATTGATCTTTTGCCAGATTTGGTAAAAGTTTTCTGCGTAAACGTTCCGCTGAAAGTTGAATTGGAGTAAGCGGGTTTTTTATTTCATGCGCAAGCCTTCTAGCCACTTCACCCCAGGCAGAGTCTCTTTGCGCTTGCAGCAGTGCTGTCACATCATCAAACACCAGCACCATCCCTCGTTGTGACTCATCTTCACTGGGCAATTTGACACTGTTACATAAAATAGTTTTTCTACCCTGAGGCGTGAATACTTCAATTTCGAGTTGCCATTCATTAGAAGACTCTTGCATTTTGTCAGCAACTAATGTGCAAAATTCTCCGAGGAAATTATGTGTCGTACCTATCTGTACAAATTGCTTGCCAATAAACTGGTTAAGGTTGATATGAAATATTTCACTGGCCGCCGCGTTAATTGTTTTTAACACAAATGAACTATCTACACTTAACACCCCTGAAGAAAGGTGTTCCAGAATTGTTTCCAGATATGTTCGCTGATTTTCAATGATCCGCTGGTTAATAATGGTGGTGTCACGTGCAACTGTCAGCCGTTCTGTCATTCGGTTAAACGAAGCCACCAACATGCCCAGATCATCATTTTGACGCACGGGTAATTTTTTATGATATAGCCCGGCTGCCACAGCTTTGGTTCCCTCTGCCAATTCCTGAATTGGTGCAACTAATTCTCTTGACCAGTAAAATGCAGCAAATACTGCAAATAGCGCACCCAGCGCCAGTACCAGTGTTAACACAAGTATAAAATTTTGTTTTAGTGGCGTTCTTAAATAGATTAATTCGGTATATTGACCAAACGCTGCTTGTACATTATTAGCCAGGTTGCTAATACGTTTCGTAACCGGATAAAGAAACTGTAATAATCTTTTTTCTCCTACTGTGCTATTGGTTGGCACAGGATAGACCATACGTACTTGCAGACCAGATGTCGTCGTAGGCTCCAGTCCGACATAGATTTCTCCTTGTAATACCAGCTGTAATACACTTTCTCCTGGCAGTTGTGGAACAGCTGCACTGGGCTCTGCATTTCCAGAAGCAATGATCTGATGGTTTGAATCAAACAGGGCTATTTCCGCTGCACCAGTGCTACCAAGTAAATCGTTAATCAGCAATGTGGAATTAAATGGCTCTGCATCTATAAATTCTTTAACTAAAGGTTCTGACTGTTGCCGCAAGGTTCGTATATGCAAATCCAGTGATGCACGGCTTAAGTCGACAGCATCCTTTAATGCACTTTCAACTTTCACATCAAACCAGCTGTCCACACCCCGTTCCAGTAACCAGATAGAAAAAGTGTAAACAATGAATACCGGCATACTTGCAGTAATCACAAAAAATAACACCAGCCGCAAAGTCAGTTTTGCACCGGCCGCCTGCCTACGCAGCCGTTTAACCAGGCGGCCAATATTATGGATAATCAGTCCTATAAAGACAGCCAGCAGCGTAGCATTGATGGGTAATAGTGAGTTATGCAAACGACCAAAGTACGCGACACTTTGCGTAGCGTCAGCCATCAATAATATGGCCGACACTAAAGCCGCAAACAATATGGCCAATAGCCAACGCTCTCGCGACAGTACTTTTCTTACATTGGCCATAGAGTCCACCCGCTCGCAGGACGCCAACTAGACGATACATAACTTTTGATGCGTAAAGGTAACGGTAACTCTTCCGTCACCAGTCGAACACGCGCTCGAATATAATATTCGTTTTCGACATTCAGCCCATTGATACTGCCCAGCTCGACATCACGAATACGGCTTAAATAATAAAAAGCCGAGTACAAGTCCGAAAAACTTCTTTCTTTTTCGCTATCTGTTTCGACCAGAATATATTGCTTGGAGAGAGCGTGATATTTAACACGAAATTCTTTTTGAAGTTTGTTGATAACAGGATCCAGCCAATAGGTGTTGTCCTGTCGAAGTTCTATTTCCAACAGAAATGACATCTTTATTCCGTTTCTAAGTGCTTCCTTAATGCGATCATCCAGGGCATATTTCATGTCGCATTCAATAAGGATTTTTTGTTCAACAACCTTGGTGCTCAAATCCAGAATATCGATTCCATTGGCTGCATACACAGACGAGGAAAAAATTGTCAGTACGATGACCAGAATACTTCTTTGTGAAATCAGCAGGCGCATTATTTTTTCTCAGCCAAAGGTCGCACTATCTTGCCAAAATTCATTATCCATGTCTTGATTTGCAAGAATAGCTACCGTGCACAACTTAGTTTACCGGTGCCTCAAATTTTTGATTTTGCAGATCGGTAGAATTCGAAAAGTCCTTCGCCGACATACATTTTCGGCCTTCGGGAACAAGCTCGGTAATTTCCAGGTTTTGACTGCCTGTTGCCACAGATATGCCGAATTTAGTGAGCCCTATGATACTGCCTGGCAGGCAGTCTGAATGCGTATGTTCACAAATTTTAGTACTTACAATACGTATTCGATGTCCATTCAGGTTCGTAAAGGCGCCTGGCCACGGGTGTAAAGCACGAACTTTCCGGTCAATCTGTTCAGCAGTTTCATGCCAGTCAATTAGGCCATCGCTCTTTTTTAATTTTGAACAGTAACTCGCCTTAGAAGATATTTGTGGTGTTGGTTTCGATGCTCCCGAACTTACCAGATCAATTGCCGGTAAAATCGTCTCCGCACCCAGAGCAGCCAATTTATCGTGCAGGGTTTGTGCTGTATCCACTGGCGAAACTGGACAATCCACCTGTAGCCAGATATCTCCTGCATCCATCTCTTTATGCATCTGCGTTATTGTGATGCCAGTTTCTCCCTCGCCAGCTAACAAAACCTGCTGAATCGGTGATGCTCCTCGCCAACGGGGTAACAGGGAGGCATGAATGTTGATACAGCCCAGCCGGGGTAAATTCAACAACGCTTCAGAGAAAATCTGGCCGTATGCGGCGACGACTAATAAATCCAGATGGTGCTTCTCGATATAATCTAGAACTTCATGCGAGTTCACATTTTCCGGCTGAAATACTTTCACTTTTTCAGAAGTTACCGTCTGCTTGACGGGTGTTTCTATGATTTTACGCCCCCGTCCTGATTTTCGGTCTGGCTGGGTAAGCACCATTACAAGGGTATGCTGACTGGCCATAATGGCCTGTAAGGCAGGCACCGCGAACTCAGGAGTCCCGGCATACGCAATTCGTAGACTTTGCATAACTTGACCGTTGTATACTTTAGAATTCGCTAGCTAAATTAAAGGGTTAGATGGCGTTAGGTTTGGAAACGGCCCCGGCCACATCTCCGGATTTTTCCATCTTGACCAGCTTTTTCTTGATCCGTTGTCGTTTTAGGGGTGACAGATAATCAACAAATAATTTGCCCTGCAGATGGTCCATTTCATGCTGAATACATACTGCCAGCAGACCGTCGGCTTCCAATTTGATTTCCTCACCATTCTCATTAAGTGCCTGAATTGTAACTGTTTCTGCCCTTTTAACATTTTCATAAAAACCAGGGACCGAAAGACATCCTTCCGGCATTTCTTCCGCACCTTGAGATTCAAGAATGACCGGATTTATCAGGCATATTGGCTGATCTTTCTGCTCGGAAACATCAATTACGATCACCTGTAATTGAATATTCACCTGAGTGGCCGCGAGTCCGATTCCGGGTGCCTGATACATCGTTTCAAACATGTCCTTCACCATTTGTCGCACTTGATCGTCCACCTGAGTAACTGGAAGGGCTTTAAGTCTTAAACGCGGATCAGGAAAGTGTAATATTTCAAGCAGTGCCATTGAGTTATTTAAGTTGATTAAAAAAGTTTCACTTTGTTATTGATTTTCTTAGGTCTACATTTCGGCCTTAACTAACGCGAATATTTTAAACCATCGTAAAGTCCAATGCGCAAAAATCTTATTAGCTTTCATTTTGTGTCGATTATTGTCTGTAGCCTGTTATTTTTAATATCTGGATGTAGCACAACATCTAATGAACCAGAAATGATGGATTCTTCTGAAACAATGGCGGAAGAAACCATGGAAATGGAAAGTGATACCCCAACTGTCTATGAGGTAGATAGCGCTGAAGATATTGACGTCCAGGCTTTACCAACCTCACCGGAAGACAATCAGGTCACGCTTAAAGCTTCGGCGCCTGAACAATATGTTGTCAGAGAAGGCGATACTCTGTGGGATTTATCCAATAAATTTCTTAACCAGCCATGGTATTGGCCTGAAATCTGGTACATGAATCCACAGGTTCAAAACCCTCATCTTATCTATCCGGGTGATGTCATTAATGTATTTTACGTAGGCGGGAAACCTTATATTACGGTCAATGGAGAAAACCACGTCTCAGGTATCGAGCGTCTTTCACCTGTTATGCGCGGAGAGCCAATTGAGGCAACCAAGAAAATCATTCCTATTCAAGCCATTGAACAATTTTTAACCCGCCCTTTGGTGGTAGGCGTCGAAGAACTGGAGTCATCACCCTACATTGTCGCTTCCAGAGATGATCGGCTGATATACGGATCCAGCGATACCGTCTACCTGCGTGACTCTTCCGGGTTAGAGGAGGAAGGCTTATTCAGTGTTTACCGTCCAGGCAATGCGCTTAAAGACCCGGACACACAGGAAATACTCGGCTACGAAGCAATTTACGTGGGCGATGGCAGGCTGACCAAAGCAGGCGACCCGGCGACACTTTATCTGACCAGTGCCAAACGAGAAATTTTTCGCGGTGACCGTATACTTCAAGCCAATAATGAAGAAGTCAATAGCGACTTTCTTCCGCATTCTCCTGATCTGGAAATGAATGGACGTGTCATCTACTTATACGATGCCATTACACAGGTAGGCGCTTATCAAATTGTTGCAACCAACCTGGGTAAAAATCACGGTCTGGAGAAAGGCCATGTGCTGACAATCAACAAGGCAGGTCGTCTTGTAACTGATGATCTCGCCAAAAAAGGTCAGGACAAGAACGTGATGTTGCCCAATGAACCTTCTGCCGATGCCATTGTTTTCCGTGTTTTTGACAACTTAAGCTACCTTTTCATCATGGACGCCAATCGTCCGGTCAGAGAAGGCGATCTGGTAAATTCGCCCAAATAAATCCAACTTTCTCTACACAGCGAGATATTTTAAGCCATATTGTGCGTTAGCTGCTTTCCTCGAGAAGGCCGCTTACAGTAACTTCTTCTGCCATGACCGCATCGTGGAAGAGGTGACAGAATGGATAATTTGCATGCCTGGTTAAGACTTTGGCATATTCCCAGTATCGGCCCCAAGTCATTTAATTTCCTGTTGGGCAAGTTTCCACAGATTGCGGATTTATTCACTGCTACAGTTCGCGAACTTGAGCGACAAGGGGTGCCGCCAAGAATCATAAGTGAGATCAAGGCAGTTCCAGCTGATTCAGGAAGGGGCCAAATTAACATTTCGTTTTGAAGATATTTTATCAGAGCTTCCTGAATTGCCGAATTTGCTTGAATCGGAACGCAATGACTCAAATGAACAACCACATCAAAATAGTAACGCCTACAACCTCGTCGACTGTCTGGACTACACACCAACAACGATTGAGCGAATTATTGAAAAAAGTGGATTGACCCCGGAACAAGTTTCCTCCATGCTGATCGAGGTTGAAATTAGCGGCCAGGTAGTTTCGGACGCTTATGGGCACTATACCCGCATATAGCAACAGGTTTTTATAGTAAATGAAAGAAAATGTTCTTGATGTCTTGACCTACATGTTCGAAAGCTACTTCGAGGAAGCGGACGCCGTGTTTAATCGTGAGACGTTACTTGAAGAATTAGTCGAAATAGGCTTTGACCATGGTGATGTAGAAAAAGCCTTTAACTGGCTTGCTGACCTGCCAACCTCTAATGATGACCTGGAAATAAAATCTCCCGGACATGAATCGATGCGTGTATATAATTCATTGGAATTGAAAAAACTTGATCTGGACTGTCAGGGTTACCTGTTAGAACTGGAGCAAATAGGCATATTAACCACTGCAAGTCGAGAACTCGTGATTGACAGAGTCATGGCGCTGGAAACCGATGCAATTGACATCGAGCAGTTAAGATGGGTCTGTTTAATTGTGCTATATAATCTTTCGGGTACCGATCTTCCCTACAATTGGTTAGAAGATATCATTATGGATTCATCCTCCTCACATATTCATTAGCTGTACAAAAAGAATTTTTTACTTCTGTAGTTTCTAGATGGGTAAGAACCTGGTTATCGTCGAGTCGCCGGCTAAAGCCAAGACGATCGAAAAATATTTAGGCAAAGATTTCAGCGTGTTGGCTTCCTATGGACACGTGCGTGATCTAGTGCCTAAAGAAGGTGCTGTGGATCCCGAAAATCATTTTGCGATGAAATATCAACTCATCGAGCGTAATGAAAAGCATGTTTCCGCCATCAGCAAGGCATTAAAAAAGTCCGATGCTTTATATCTGGCTACCGACCCCGACCGCGAAGGTGAAGCCATTTCCTGGCATTTATATGAGCTTTTGAAAGAAAGGGGTCTGTTGGATAACAAGCAAGTCCACCGTGTGGTATTTCATGAGATTACCAAGTCTGCGGTACAGGAGGCCATTGACCATCCTCGAAATCTGGCCAATGAACTGGTCTATGCACAACAGGCCAGGCGCGCACTTGATTATCTGGTCGGATTTAATCTTTCTCCTTTGCTATGGAAAAAGATCAAGCGCGGCTTATCGGCCGGTCGCGTACAAAGCCCGGCATTAAGGCTGCTTTGTGAACGCGAAGACGAAATAGAAAAATTTGTCGCTCAGGAATACTGGACCATTGAAGCCGATTGTCAAAAGGAAGAACAACTCTTTCAAGCCAAGCTGACACATTATAAAAAAGACAAGCTGGATCAGTTTGATATCAACACTGAGAAAAAGGCGCAGGCAACGTATAAAGCACTAACAAAAGCCGCCGATGGAAAATTGCTTGTTGGCAATGTAGATAAAAAAGAACGGCGTCGAAATCCAACAGCGCCATTTATTACCTCCACTATGCAACAGGAAGCGATTCGCAAATTGCGCTTTTCCGCACAGAAAGCCATGCGTACTGCACAGCAGTTATATGAAGGCATCGACCTAGGCTCAGGGCCAGTGGGTTTGATCACTTACATGCGTACCGACTCGGTGGTGCTGGCTCAAGAAGCGGTTGAGGAAATACGCGGCCTGATTCTCGAGCGATATGGAAAAGATTCTCTCCCCGAAACACCGCCTGTATATAAAACAAAATCCAAAAATGCTCAGGAAGCGCATGAAGCGATCAGGCCTACTTCTGTTATGCGCATACCCGAAGACATCAAGGAATTCCTGACTGGTGAACAGTTTAAGTTATATGATTTGATTTGGAAGCGTACTGTCGCAAGTCAGATGACTCATGCCACTTTAAACACGGTCGCGGTAGGACTTGAATGTGGGAGTAAAGACAATATATTCCGCGCGCTTGGATCCTCTATTAAAGATCCAGGCTTTATGGTGGTGTATCAGGAAGGCGAAGACGACAATGCTCCGGATTCCGGAGATGAAAAAATGCTTCCAGCTATGGAAGTCGGTGACCAAATAACCCTGCAAGAAATTCGTTGCGAACAGCACTTTACAGAGCCTCCGCCACGTTTCACCGAAGCCAGCTTAGTTAAAGCATTGGAAGAATACGGCATTGGTCGTCCGTCGACTTACGCCTCTATTATTTCAACTATTCAGAATAGAGAATATGCAGAAATAGAAAATCGACGCTTTTTCCCAACTGATATTGGTCGACTGGTAACACGCTTTTTGACCAAACATTTCACCCAGTATGTAGATTATGATTTCACTGCACACCTGGAAGATGAGCTGGATGAAATTTCACGGGGAGAAAAAGATTGGGTTCCAGTGATGGAGTCTTTCTGGAAGCCATTTGATGAGCTAGTTAAAGACAAGGAAGTTTCTGTCTCTCGAGAAGAAGCGGTGGAAGCGCGCGAGCTCGGAATGCATCCTAAATCAGGTAAACCTGTCAGTGTACGTATGGGTCGTTATGGACCTTTTGTTCAAATCGGTACCAAAGATGATGAAGAAAAGCCCCAGTTTGCCGGTTTACGGCCGGGGCAGAAAATGGATTCCGTTACACTTGAAGATGCGCTGGAGCTATTCAAATTACCGCGTGAGTTAGGTGAGACAGAAGAGGGTGAAAAAATCTCCGCCAACTTTGGCCGCTTCGGACCCTATGTTAAGTATGGAAGCAAATATGCCTCTATAAAAGGTGAAGATCCGCATACCATCACGCTTGAGCAAGCATTGGAATTTATGGCTATCAAAAAACAGGAAGATGCCAACAAGTTTATTAAAGAGTTCGAGGAAGAAGGTATACAGGTGCTGAATGGCCGTTACGGCCCTTATGTGACTGATGGCAAGAAAAATGCCAAGATCCCCAAAGACGTTGAGCCAGACTCATTGACGCTTGAGCAATGTAAAGAAATGATTGCCAAGGCACCTGTTAGAAAAGCACGACGCAAAACAGTAAAAAAGAAAAAATCTTCCTAAGCAAATGGTGGGTATGTTTAGATGACTCTTTCAGCTCAAGCCGCAGCCTTTGTTTTAAAACATCAGGGTATCATTGCTCACCAGACTGACACCGTGCTGGGTCTTGCCTGTCTCCCAACAGATAAATTACTACGACGTTTGTGTCGAATTAAGCAGCGTGATCTGAAAAAAAGTTTTATTTTGCTCGCTTCATCTATTTCCCAATTAAGTCCCTATGTTCAGCTTGAACAAAAACACTTAGACACTTTATCAATGGCGACAAATCAACCTACCACATGGCTCGTTCCTGCTAATCATGATGCTCCCCAGTTGTTAATTGGTAATACCAACAAAATAGCCATTCGTATATCACATCATACTGGTGTGAAGCCCATCTGTGATGAAGTAGGTGCGATTGCTTCCACCAGTGCCAACATTGCCGGACAGAAAATTTGTGACAACTTGCTACACGTCCGCCAGCTCTTTGGACCAGACATCGATTACATTGATCCTCATCAAGCACCTGGCGCTGGAAAATCAAGTAGTATTATCGATCTTGACACTGGCAATGTAATACGCAGGTAAAATAATAATATGAGTAGCCCGCCTAATTTATCCGAAGTTCTGGACTATCTGGAATCCTTACAAGACAGTATTTGTAATTCACTCTCAGAAGTAGACGGTAAAAAATTTAAACAAGACAAATGGAATCGAGAAGAAGGTGGGGGCGGTCGCACGCGCGTATTAGCGGACGGTAATGTATTTGAACAGGCCGGTGTGAATTATTCTCGTGTCAGAGGAAGTCAAATGCCTAAAGCCGCCACGGCCCAACGACCGGAACTTGCTGGCAGTAGTTTTGAAGCAGCCGGCGTTTCTTTAGTTATACACCCTGAAAACCCTTATGTTCCGACCAGCCATTGTAATGTACGCTTTTTTCTTGCCCAACCTAAAGATGCAGATCCGATATGGTGGTTTGGTGGAGGCTTTGATCTCACCCCTTATTACGGGTTTGAAGAAGATGCTGTTTTCTGGCATCAAACCGCAAAAAATGCCTGTGATCCTTTTGGTGATGACGTTTACCCAAAATATAAACAATGGTGCGATGGCTATTTTTATCTGCCTCACCGTAAAGAACCGCGAGGCATAGGCGGACTGTTTTTTGATGATCTCAATCAACCGGATTTCGATACCTGCTTTGCTCTCACGCGCAGTGTGGGCGATCACTATATTCCCGCCTATCGTCCCATTGTTGAAAAACGAAAAGATCTGCCTTTTACTGAACAGCAAAAACATTTTCAGTTGTATCGTCGAGGAAGATATGTCGAGTTTAATCTGGTTTACGACCGTGGAACCCTCTTTGGCCTTCAGTCTGGCGGTAGAACCGAGTCAATCCTGATGTCGCTGCCGCCACAGGTACGATGGGAGTATAATTGGCAACCTGAAAAAGGCAGTGCAGAAGCAGATCTCTATCATAACTACTTGCACGCAAAAGATTGGCTAAAATAATAAGGATTTTTAAGTGAGTTATTTCCCCAATAGCCGCATGCGGCGCATGCGCGCATCGACCTTCAGTCGTGCATTGATGCAGGAAAATGCTTTATCCGCATCGGATCTCATCTACCCAATGTTCATCATTGAGGGTAAAAATCAGCGTGAAACTGTCCCTTCCATGCCTGGAGTGGAGCGTGTCAGTCTAGATGAACTAAAAAAAGAGGCGGAGGCGATCTATAAACTAGGGATTCCGGCCATCGCACTGTTTCCAGTGACTCCCGCAGAAAAAAAATCCTTAAATGCTGAAGAAGCCTATAACCCGAAAGGTCTTGCACAGCGCGCTGTAGAAACGATTAAATCCACAGTTCCTGAACTGGGCGTTATTACCGATGTTGCTCTGGATCCTTTTACCATCCACGGGCAAGATGGCTTAATTGATGACAACGGTTATGTGGTCAATGATGAAACCGTAGAAGTACTTGTTAAGCAGGCCCTTTCTCATGCACAGGCCGGTGCAGATATTATCGCTCCGTCCGATATGATGGATGGTCGCATAGGTGCAATTCGTACCGAACTTGAAGGCAGTGGCTATGTAAATACCAAAATCCTTTCCTACGCGGCTAAGTACGCCTCAAGTTTTTATGGTCCGTTTCGTGATGCGGTAGGTTCCGCCAGTAATTTAAGCGGCGGGAATAAATACAGCTACCAAATGGACCCGGCCAACAGTGACGAAGCTTTAAGAGAAGTTCAACTTGATCTGGATGAAGGCGCAGACATGGTCATGGTAAAACCTGGAATGCCTTACCTGGATATCGTTCAACGCGTAAAAATGGAATTTGGTGTCCCGACTTTTGTGTATCAGGTCAGTGGTGAATACGCCATGTTAAAAGCCGCTGCTGAAAAAGGCTGGATAGCTGAAAGACCCTGTGTGCTGGAAGCTCTTCTAGGTATGAAGCGTGCAGGTGCGGACGCGGTACTCACTTATTACGCAAAAGACATTGCGGCCTGGCTGCAAAACTAATAACTATCTTTCTACAGTGGACAAATACGCGGTTATTGGCAACCCAATCGATCACAGCAAGTCTCCGCAAATTCATCAGGCTTTCGCGCAACAAGAAAAAGCCGAGATTGATTATCAAAAAATTCTTGCCGATGAAGACAAATTTACTTCTACAGCTAATGAATTTTTTACTTCGGGTGGCTTAGGATTAAATGTTACTGTTCCTTTTAAAATTACAGCCTTTGAACAATGTCAGCAGTTAAGTACTTACGCCAAAGCCGCAGGCGCAGTAAATACAATCAGCTTTGACCCGGTAAGCGGTTGGCGTGGTGCCAATACCGATGGCATCGGCTTATTAAACGACTTAAAAATAAATCAACAGCTACATCTTGCAGGTAAACATATTCTGATTCTTGGTGCGGGCGGTGCAAGTCGTGGAATTTTGTTACCTTTACTTGAGGAGCATCCCGCCAGTATATTGCTCATCAACAGAACCGTATCCAAAGCCACCGAGCTGGCCAACAATTTTTCAATTAAAGGGAATATTATTGCGGGCGGGTTTAACGATGTTGAAGACAAACCTTACGATTTAATTATCAATGCCACATCGGCCAGTTTAACCAGCGATATTCCTCCAGTGTTCTCGAATACGGTCGGACCTGACACAGTTTGTTATGATCTTGCCTATAGCGATAAGCCGACTGCCTTTCTTAAGTGGTCAATGAGCCTGAATGCAAAGAAATCCATAGACGGAATTGGCATGTTAATAGAACAAGCCGCTGAATCCTATTATATCTGGAGAAAATTCAGACCGAATACAAGCGAAGTTTTTAAAATATTGCGGCCTGGCAGTTAATCGACTGACTGTTCATGCATTTGCTTAACCTTGACATAATGTTTCGCAGAATAGGATAAATACTCAATTTCCCGCTCACTCAATTCGCGAACTTTTTTAACCGGCCTGCCCATCCAGAGATAACCACCTTCAAGCTGTTTACCGTTAGTGACCAAAGAGCCAGCACCAACCATTGCATGTTTATGTACCACTGCATTATCCATAATCACGGAGCCAATCCCGATTAAACAACAATCCATTAATGTACATGCATGCAGAACCACTGAATGGCCTACTGTTACATCATTCCCAATTGTCATGCTGGCTCCGCCAGGGCTGAATTCTCCCTCATGACTGACATGCAGAATTGAACCATCCTGAATATTTGTGCGTTGTCCAATAGTTATAGTATTAATATCTCCTCGAATAACACTCATAGGCCAGATAGAACTGTCGGCGCCTATTTCTACTTGCCCGATTACCAAAGCCGTCGAATCAATGTAGGCCGTCTGGTGTATTTTAGGTGTGTATTTTTGAAATCTTCTGATAGTCATAGGATTAAGTTCACGTGTCATATCGATTATTGAATTATTAAGGGTAATGCTATCATGCAAAGAATAAAGTATATAATTACTCATACAGCGTAATGTCTATAAAACAAAAGCTTATCGCTTATGCACAGTTAACACGCCTGAATAAACCCATAGGTATATTCCTTTTGCTGTGGCCTACTTTATGGGCATTATTCATTTCCAGTGATGGAAAACCTGATGTAACCATTTTTATAGTGTTTACATTAGGTGTATTACTCATGCGTTCTGCCGGCTGTGCCATCAATGATTTCGCAGATCAAAATTTTGATGGTGATGTTGAAAGGACCAAAACCCGGCCGCTGGTGACCGGTCAAATATCTTCCATGGAAGCCATCGGTTTTTTTACGATACTCAGTCTGATTGCTTTTGTCCTGGTCGTGTTTTTTTTAAACAAGCTCACTTTGTATTTTTCTTTCGTCGCTGTAGTACTGGCAGCATCTTACCCTTTCACTAAACGCTTGCATTACCTGCCGCAAGTTCATTTGGGCTTGGCCTTTGCCTGGGCAGTGCCGATGGCGTTTGTTGCGCAGACTAATGACTATCCACCTAAATGGGGTTGGCTGTTATTTATCGCTACCATTATCTGGACAACCGCTTATGACACCATGTATGGCATGGTGGACCGTAGAGACGACTTAAAAATCGGCGTCAAGTCAACAGCCATCCTTTTTGGCTCGGCTGATAGAGTGATCATTGGTGTTTTACAAGTCATTGTATTATTAACTTTGATTTCTGTAGGCATACAAACAGAAATGCGTTACTGGTACTTTATCGGTATCACGCTGACGGCTTTATTATTTGCCTATCAACAAAAACTTATATATGAACGTAATCCACAAGACTGCTTTGCTGCATTTTTAAATAATAATTATGTGGGTCTGGTTATTTTTGCTGGCATATTTGCCAGTTATTGGCTGCCTATTTAGTCCGTGCAATCGCCATAACATTTACCCGCTCAACACCAGAATTTTTGAGGCATCGACTGATTTCATTAACCGTCGCCGAAGTTGTAACCACTTCATCAAAAATTGTCACTTCTTCATAATCAATTTTTTTGACTAAGCTAAATGCATCGCGTACATTTTTTATGCGCTGCATTTTTGATTTACCGATTTGTGTCTCGGTATATCTCGTTCTTTGCAGGCAATTAAAATCATAATCAAAGTTTATGTATTTACTGTACAATCGGATTAGCTCATACACAGCATTAAACCCCCTTTGCCTGATACGTGCAGGATGACTTGGAACCGGAATCACCAGGCTCGATGTACACACATCAAAAAATTGTTTTAACGATAGCTGGATTAACGTATGCGCATGCTCCCAGTGATTAAAGTACTTATAACCCGTAATGAGTTGATCGATAGGTGCTCGATACCAGAATGTAGCTTTGAGTGAGACATAGAACGCAGGAAGAGCCTGACAGGCACCACATATTTTGATTTCACTTCGAGACGCCATAAGGGGTAATCCACAAACCACACATACCTGACTTTCTGCGCACCAGGGAAGATATTGTTTACAGGGCGGACATATACCAAGCTGACCTTTATCGATGCTTCCACACAGGCAACACCCCCAAGGGTAAATTGACCTGGTCAAGTTAGTCCCTAACTTGTAAAATTTACTGATGTTATTCATTTGACAAGTGCTATGAGGTGTTTAGACTCCGACATAAGTTTATTTTTTGAAGCGGGCCCCAATGACCAAAAAGAAATGGAATAAAGATGAAATTCGTGAAATTTTCGCAAAGCCTTTCAATGACCTGCTATTTGAAGCGCAATCCGTTCATCGTAAGCACCACAACCCAAATACCATTCAAGCTAGCACGCTGTTATCTATCAAAACAGGTGCCTGCCCTGAAGATTGTGCGTATTGCCCCCAGAGTGCGCGCTATGAGACTGGCCTGGAGCGCGAACGACTTCTGTCGTTGGAAGAAGTAAGAAACGCAGCACGTAATGCCAAACAACAGGGAGCTACACGTTTTTGTATGGGTGCCGCCTGGCGTAACCCCACGGATAAGAACCTTGAAACCGTTGTCGAAATGATTAAAGAAGTACAGGCTGAAAATCTTGAAACCTGCGTCACTTTAGGCATGTTGACTGAAAAACAGTCTAATCGATTGGCGGAAGCTGGCCTGGATTTCTATAATCATAATATTGATACCTCGCCGGAATTTTATGGTGAAATCATTACAACCCGGGACTATCAGGACAGGCTGGATACGTTAAGAAACGTTCGCGCCTCGGGCATTAATGTCTGTTCCGGTGGAATTCTTGGTATGGGTGAAAATCGCGAACAACGCATGGGCTTACTGATGGAGCTAGCGAATATGGATCCGCCTCCTGAATCCGTACCGATAAATCTGTTAGTGCAAATCGAAGGTACGCCTCTGTTTGGCACGGATGAACTGGATCCGATTGAGTTTGTACGCATGATCGCCGCTACTCGAATATTAATTCCGGAAACCTATATTCGCTTATCTGCTGGGCGAGAATCCATGAACGATGCCATGCAGGCCCTGTGTTTTCACGCAGGAGCAAATTCTGTTTTCTTTGGTGAAAAATTATTAACCGCAGCAAATCCCGAAGTGGAAACCGATACAAAACTTTTTGAACGCTTAGGCATAAGTCTTGAAGCACCTACCTGTCATTAGCAATTTCAGGCTGTGGCCAATTCAATCTCTCAACAGCTAGCTGCATTAAAGCAACAGGGTGCGTACCGACACCGCCAGCCTCTACAAAGTCCGCAAGGTGTGGAGGTGCGGATCAATGAAAAATCCTTTATATCATTCTGTAGTAATGATTATTTAGGGCTGGCGAATGAGCCACGAGTGTGTCAAGCCGCGACTAAAGCGATATCCCAATTTGGCTTGGGCAGCGGCGCATCTCAGCTCATCAGCGGCTATTCTTCTTTACATGTTTCTTTAGAAGAAAAACTGGCAGATTTTTTTGGGTATCAACGCTGCCTGCTGTTTTCATCCGGTTATCTGGCTAACCTGGGTGTGATCTCGGCTTTCAGTACACGTCAAAGCTTAATTCTAGAAGACAAATTAAATCATGCCTCGCTGATTGATGCTGCAAGATATGCGGGCAGTCATTTAAAACGCTATCGACATCGCGATGTGAGTCATGCCAGTCAAATTATCGATTATAGTAAGCCCCATTCCTGCTTACTTGTCAGTGATGGTGTATTTAGCATGGAAGGCAGTATTGCTCCTTTGCAGCAACTGGCTCAATTAAAACGCAAGTTCACTGGAAAATTAATTATAGATGATGCCCACGGGATTGGGGTGCTTGGAGACCACGGAAAAGGATGCCTGGAAGATTGCGGGCTGGATCATAATGATATTGATATTCTAATTGGTACTTTTGGTAAATCGTTTGGCTGCAGTGGTGCATTTGTATTATCAGACCATGACCATATTGAATTCCTCATTCAAAAAGCACGAACATTAATTTATACCACCGCTCCTCCCGCAGCACTGGCGGCCGCTGCCATACTGAGTCTGGATATCATCCAACATGAACCGGAACGTCGTCTGCGATTACAAAACAATATTGACTATTTTCGCCAGGCCATGATCCCCACAAAGCTGAATTTACTTGATTCGCGTACGGCCATTCAGACAATTATTCTGGGTGAAAATGAACAGGCACTCTGGTTCAGCCAGCAGCTTGAAAACAAAGGTTTGCTTGTAATGGCGATTCGTCCCCCAACAGTTCCCAAGAATAGCGCCAGACTACGAATCACGTTATCGAGTGAACACAGTCATCATCAAATTGATTTGCTAATTAATGCATTGCTGGAAATTGAAACCAGTCTATTGTGAATACTGAATCACATAAGCCCATGTTCCGCCATAGAAAAGGTTTCTTCTCCAACAATGATGTGATCTAGTACATGCACATCAATTAAGTTTAGTGCCTGATTTATTTTATGAGTAATCTATTTATCAGCTTCACTTGGCTGGTAGTTTCCCGAAGGATGATTGTGCGCAAGAATTACTTTCGCAGTATTGGTTCTTAACACCAACTTGACGATCTCACGGGGATACACACTTGCATTATTAATCCTGCCTTTAAACAATTCTTCATAGCGGATTAACTGGTTCCGTGTATCCAGCAGCAAGCATGCAAATACCTACGAGGTGTAATCACGCATTTTCGATAATAAAAATCTTGCTGCCTGTTTTGAACTAGTGAATTCAGGTTTTGACTCCAGTTGTTGCATCAGACTACGCTGTGCAATCGTACTTATCGCTAAAATCTGAGTGAATTTTGCCGGCCCAAGCCCTTTGATAGCCCGTAATTGTTCACTCTCACATTTCAGCAGACCACGAATACCACCAAATTGATCCAGTAATTCCTGTGCCAGTTCAAGCACACTTTTTCCTGCCAGTCCGGTTCTTAAAATAATGGCCAAAAGCTCTGCATCGGATAATATCTCCGCACCCTCCTTAATGAGTCTCTCACAAGGGCCATTTTTTGTGACCAATTTTGTTTCATTGACTATAAAAAACTGAAGTCGGGTACACGCCGAAAGGATTGATTCTGGTACACTCATTTTCCATGAAACTTACAAACAAGCATATTCTTGTCGCCGTTACTGGTGGTATCGCTGCCTACAAGTCTGCCGAATTTGTTCGGGCGCTACAAAGGGCAGGTGCACAAGTGCGTGTAGTCATGACAGAAAGTGCGACAAAATTTGTCACGCCATTGACCTTTCAGGCCCTTTCAGGTTATCCGGTACATGCCGCCGATAATGGCCAGTTCGACAAGTCCGGCATGGACCATATCGCGCTTGCACGTTGGTCCGATGCCATCATTGTGGCGCCTGCCACCGCGAATATCATTGCTAAAATTAGTCACGGCGTTGCAGATAATTTTGTCAGTTCCCTGTGTCTTGCTCACCAGGGTCATTTAGCCGTAGCCCCCGCTATGAATCAGGCTATGTGGAAAAATATCGCCAGCCAGAACAATATTGCCGCGCTGAAAGAAAGAGGTATAAAAGTCTTTGGTCCCGCACAGGGTGTTCAGGCCTGTGGCGAAACAGGTGAAGGCAGAATGCTTGAACCCAATGATTTGACACAGCTGTGTATTTCATTATTTCCCAATCATTCCCTAACAGGTAAAAAAGTCGTGATTACAGCGGGCCCTACGCAGGAAGCGATCGACCCGGTGCGATTTATCAGTAATCGTTCCTCAGGAAAAATGGGTTACGCAATTGCGCAAGCCGCACTGGAGGCCGGTGCCGATGTCACTGTGATTACCGGTCCTACCCATTTACACAAAAATGATCGTATTCATTACGTGAATGTGGAATCTTCTCAGCAAATGCATGCTGCTACATTGGCTAATTGTGCAAATGCCGATTTATTTATTGCGGCAGCGGCAGTGGCAGACTACCGACCGAAAAATATTTCTATGCAAAAAGTTAAAAAACATGATGAAAATTTTTCACTAAAGCTCACTCGCACTGCAGATATTTTAAAAGATGTGAAGCAGGCTTATGCCCGCCTTTTCTGTGTAGGCTTTGCTGCCGAAACAGAAAACATTATTGAAAACGCTTTAACAAAATTGCGTAATAAATCACTTAATATGATTATCGCCAATCAGGTAGGCCTGCCTGATCAGGGTTTTGACAGTGACTATAATGCTATTGAGATAATTACAGAGAATAGTGTGATATCAATTGGTCGTGCTCGCAAAGCAGAGCTAGCCCGACAAATAATCGAAAATATTTCTAAACAACTCAAACTGGATACACCCCAAACTAATGTCACTTACATCCAACCCAAATAAAATCAAACTTAAAATCTTGGACAGTCGGATAGGTAACGAATTTCCTATGCCAGGTTATGCTACCTGCGGTTCTGCAGGCTTGGATTTACAGGCCTGCATCGAACACACTTTGACCGTCAAAGCAGGGGAAACGCATCTTATTCCTACAGGCATCTCAATTTTTATAGATGACCCTTCCCTTGCAGCAGTTATACTCCCACGCTCTGGCTTAGGACATAAACATGGCATCGTACTGGGAAATCTGGTCGGACTTATTGATTCTGACTACCAGGGACCGTTAATGGTGTCCTTGTGGAATCGAGGAGATAAAGAATTCACAATAGAGCCCGGAGATCGTATGGCTCAGCTGGTGTTTGTTCCAGTTGTACAGGTAGACTTTGAAATCGTAGATGACTTTGTAACGACCGATCGTGGACAAGGAGGCTTTGGCCACACGGGTCAAAAATAATAATGTTTATTAAGACTTTACGGAAAGAACAGTGAATGTAAGCTCCAGTATATTTCGTGCTTATGATATTAGAGGTGTTGTCAAAACAGACTTGCGTCCTGATGTTGTCCTGCTAATCGGCAAAGCCATCGGCACACTTTACCCGCAATGTAAAACAGTTGCTGTAGGTCGGGATGGGCGTCTTACTAGTAAAGAACTTTCAGATAAATTAATCGAAGGCCTTTGTTCAACTGGAATTGATGTGGTTGATATCGGTGAAGTGCCTACGCCGGCCTTGTATTATGCAACCCATTCACTTAGCACTGGATCAGGCCTGATGGTGACCGGCAGTCATAACCCCCCTGAATATAACGGCATCAAGATGGTCATGGGCGAGAAAACGTTATTTGGCGATATGATTCAGGATATTTACAGTTGCATAGATAAAGGAGAATTTAATACCGGCAGTGGATCAATCGAAAACATAAATGTTCTGGACAGCTACCTTAAAACCATCTGTGATGAAATCAAATTAAAACGTCCATTATCCATTGCTATAGACTGTGGTAACGGTGTTGCAGGCCCCACTGCCATCAAATTATTCAAAGGTCTGGGCTGCAATCTTTCTGAATTATATTGTGATGTTGACGGCACTTTTCCTAACCACCACCCTAACCCGAGCGAACCGGAAAACCTGGAAGACTTGATACATTCAGTAGTCAGTAATCATCTCGACCTGGGGCTTGCATTTGATGGTGACGGTGACCGTGTAGGCATAGTGGACGAACTTGGCAGAGTGTTATGGGCCGACCGGCAAATGATGTTATATGCGCGAGATGTATTATCTAGAAATCCCGGTGCAGAAGTCATTTTTGATGTGAAGTCCTCTCGCAATCTGGCCAGCTGCATAGAACAGGCAGGCGGAAAGGCAACGATGTGGAAAACGGGTCACTCTTTCATTAAAAATAAAATGAAAGAAACCGGTGCGCTTCTGGCAGGTGAAATGAGCGGACACATTTTCTTTAAGGAACGCTGGTTTGGTTTTGATGATGGGCTTTATTCGGCGGCACGTATGCTGGAAATTCTGTCTGCGGATGATCGAACTGTCAGTGAAATATTTAACGAGCTCCCAAATGATATCAGCACTCCTGAAATAACCATTAAGTTGGATCGGGACGGTGCTCAACATGAATTCATAAAAAAATTCATTCAGCAATCAAACTTTTCAAACGCAAACTTATCTACTATTGACGGCGTGCGAGCAGATTTTGATTATGGTTGGGGTCTCGTGCGTGCTTCCAATACAACGCCTTCACTGGTCATTCGATTTGAAGCGGAAAGTGAAGAAAAACTGGAACAGCTTAAACAGGATTTTAGAGCCCAAATTCATGCTGTTGACTCGTCCATTAAATTGCCATTTTAAATATCATGAATTCAAGTGACGCGATAATTACTGCAAAAGTTCTCAGTGAAGCCTTACCTTATATACAGCGCTTTTCTGGAAAAATTATTGTTGTAAAGTATGGCGGAAACGCCATGACGGAGCCTGAATTAAAAAACAGTTTCGCCAAGGATATTGTGCTATTAAAACAAGTGGGTTTACAACCCATCATTGTCCATGGTGGTGGTCCACAAATTGGTGAACTGTTAACAGCGCTGGGCAAAGAGTCAAAGTTCATTGATGGTATGCGTGTCACCGATAAGGAAACCATGGACGTTGTTGAAATGGTATTGGGCGGCAAAGTAAATAAAGAAATAGTCCATCAGATTAATCAGCATGGTGGACGCGCGGTTGGACTTTCTGGAAAAGACGGAGATCTGATTCATGCCCGACAATTAAAAATCTCACCTAATGATCTTCAGACCAAGCCTTCAGAAATTATCGATCTGGGTCATGTTGGTGTCGTCTCCGGAATCAACCCATCGGTGCTTAACACTTTTATCTCCAGCGATATAATTCCTGTCATTGCCCCAATTGGCGTTGGTGATAACGGTGAAACCTATAATATTAACGCCGACTCTGTGGCCGCCAGTATTGCTGCCGTTGTCAAAAGCGAGAAATTAATTTTACTGACTAACACCACCGGAGTAATGGACGGTGATACCTTATTGACTGGATTATCTCCCGCGCGCGTAGAGGAACTGATTGAAAATGGTATTATTCACGGGGGCATGCTGCCCAAGGTTCGTTGTGCGGTTGATGCGTTACAGTCCGGAGTACATACCGCGCATATCATTGATGGGCGCATTAAGCATGCAGTGCTTCTCGAATTATTTACTCACCAGGGAATTGGTACGCTTATCGAGAGGTAACTGCACGTTTTGTGAGTTCCTTGTAGCGTTCTATATCTTCACCAAACTTTTTACGTAGCCGTTCTTTTTCAACCGCTTTGTCGTTGATGTATTCTTCGATTCCTCAAATGCGACTTAATACTTTAAGTTCGGTTGTATCAATCCACTCCGGGGGCTCCATATCCCGCTCTATGAATCGATTACGGCTTTCATTCAGCTTAGCCAGTTCCTGCTGCTGTTTACGCAGTCGTTCACGAGACATATTAATTGATTGTTCGATGAGGTTGATTCTTTCATCGCGTACTTCCAGAATCTGTTCGGGGCTATTAAAGGTAGCTAATAGAACACGGTCATAAGCATCCTGTTCTTCACGACGCTGACGTTCCATTTTTGCTATACGCTGCTGCTCTTCATAGCGTTTTTGCTCTTCTGGTGATCGAGCAGGACTGACCTCTTCAACAACCTGTCCACTTTCATCCAGCAAGCTACGCCCCGAATTGACTTCCTCGGCGGGCACCTGGTCACCATACTGGGTGTTGCCATTTTTATCTTTCCAGCGGAAATATTCTGCCGACACCAAACCGCTCCACGTCATGGCGCAAATCATTAAAACAATTGTGGTTTTGTATCGTCGCATTTGAATACTAACTATACAAGGCGTCCTGTTATAAAACTCTAGATTAGATCACTAATTTTCCGGCGAGTTCTTATTGAATGCCATAAGTTTGTCGATAGGATGTTAATTGTTCCAGTTGGCCGGAGAGGTCTTCACGAGATCTGGTGTAATCCAGCAAATCATCCAGTTTCGCAATGGCTATTACCGGAATTTTATAGGCGCGTTCGACTTCCTGAATCGCACTACCCCCATTAGGCCCTTTTTCCTGGCGGTCGAGTGCCACCACTACAGCGGCAGGCTCTGCTCCCGCCTCTTGTATCAGTTCCATACTCTCCCGGATGGCAGTGCCTGCGGTAATCACATCATCTACAATAACCACACGTCCAGCGAGTGGTGCACCAATCAACTTTCCAGCTTCACCATGGGTTTTGGCCTCTTTGCGATTAAAACTGACACTCACTGAACGTTGATACTGGCTGTCCAGTGCAATCGCAGTGGCTGTGGCGAGCGGTATCCCTTTATAAGCCGGGCCAAACAATAGATCAAATGCGATGTTGGATTGCATCAGTGCGGCTGCATAATATTGACCCAAAACATTAAATGCAGATCCCTGATTAAATTTTCCGGCATTAAAAAAATAGGGACTAAGCCGTCCAGATTTAAGTGTAAATTCACCGAATTGCAAGGCATCATTTTCAAGTGCAAATTGGACAAAAGAAGAAGCTTTCATTGTATTTTGTTTAATGATAGTTGTTTTTCAGCATGCTAAAGTAAGCAGGTTCTTTTAACAATCTCACCAAATTTCTCTTGCCTAAGACAAAAATTATTTCCCTGAATGCAAATGGCATTCGAGCCGCCGCCCGAAAAGGTTTTTTTGATTGGTTAGCCCTGCAGAATGCCGATCTGGTATGTATACAGGAAACCAAGGCGCAAATTGATCAACTGCAGGCGGATTCCAGTTTTTTTCCAGACGGTTATCATCACTACTACGTTGATGCGCAAAAAAAAGGCTATAGTGGCGTGGCGATTTACAGTCGTAAAAAACCCCATAAAGTGATTTCCCAATTCGGTGTTGAAGAATTTGATGATGAAGGCAGATATATTGAATTACAGTTTGATGATATTGCCATTGTTTCTCTTTATGCGCCTTCAGGATCCTCCAGCGAAGAACGACAGCAGGCCAAATTTCGCTTTATGGATGTATTTATGCAGCACCTTAAAATTTTAAAACGACGTAAACGTGAATACATTATTTGCGGTGACTGGAATATTGCACATAAAGAAATTGATTTAAAAAACTGGAAAGGAAACAAAAAAAATTCTGGCTTCCTGCCCGAAGAACGTGCCTGGGTGGACCAACTGTTTTACAAGGAAAACTATATCGACGTTTTTCGAGAAATCAATCAGCAGGAAGACCAATATACCTGGTGGTCTAATCGCGGCCAGGCATGGGCTAAAAACGTCGGCTGGAGAATCGACTACCACATCGCAACGCCCGGTTTAGCAGGGCTGGCCAGCGCGGAATCCATCTATAAAGATGAGCGCTTTTCAGATCACGCGCCATTGATTATAGAGTATGATTTTACCCTCTAACGTATGAATAGCTGGGCACAGTCATTTCAAATATATCTACACCCAAAAATGCTCGCCATGCTCGTATTGGGTTTTTCTGCTGGATTACCTTTGCTGCTGGTGTTTGGTACACTTTCTTTCTGGCTACGCAAGGAGGGGATTGATAGAAGCACTATTGGTTATATTTCCTGGGTGGCCGCCTTATACGGCGTTAAATTTTTATGGTCTCCTCTGGTTGATAGATTACCTCTACCCTTGTTATCGAAATATATGGGGCAACGACGCAGCTGGATGTTCATCGCCCAGCTTGGCGTACTATCAGGCTTATTGCTGCTAGGGACAGTTAATCCTCAGGACCAACTATCGCAATTAGTCATATTTGCTTTATTGGTCGCTTTTTTTTCGGCTACACAAGACATTGCTCTAGATGCCTGGCGTATCGAATCTGCACCCAGCGAAGAACAGGGCGCCATGGCCGGGACTTATCAATTGGGCTATCGCTTAGGCATGTTATTGGCCGGAGGCGGGGCTTTTTCGCTTGCACATTTTTATAGCTGGAATACTGCCTATACTGTTATGGGCTTTAGCATGCTGACAGGGTTAATTACTACTTTGATTGTATCTGAACCCCTACGATGCGGATCTACACAGACGGCTACACAAGAATCCGCCGTGATTAATTTTCTTCAGTGCTCTACCACGCTTCCAAAACCTTTACGCAATAGTGTTGCCTGGTTTTTGGCTGCCGTTGTTTGTCCATTTACTGATTTCTTTAAACGTAATGGTATCTTTTCAATTGTTATTCTACTGTTTATCGGCACTTTCAGATTAAGCGACATTACCATGGGTGTGATGTCCGGGCCATTTTATGCAGATATGGGTTACAGTGAACTGCAGGTAGGTTTGATCTCAAAAACATTTGGCATTGGTGTCACTATCGCAGGCGCCTTGCTCGGCGGCGTGCTGGTCATGCGTTGGGGGATTTTAAAAGTATTATTGATTGCGGGTATATTAGTCGTTGTTACAAATCTCGTATTTGTCTGGCTTGCTACCCAGGAACCTAAAACCTGGCTTCTTGCGATTGTCATCACTGCCGATAATTTAAGCGGTGGTATTGCCGGGACTGTATTTATTGCCTACCTCTCAAGCTTGACCAATAAAATATATACGGCCACTCAATATGCACTACTAAGTTCAATCATGCTGCTACCTGCAAAATTTTTAGGCGGTTTTTCAGGAAAAATTGTTGACGATTATGGCTATATTAACTTTTTCATTTATGCTGCCTGCTTAGGATTGCCTGCCATACTTCTTGCGCTTTATCTCGCAACTCGCAAAAGCATAAGCAGTCTTAGCTTCGATAAGCCAACCTCTCAGGAGCTTAAATAATGTTTGGCTTTATTCACAAAAAATTTTATTTCTCTTTATTTATCGTTCTAAGTTTACTTTTTTTTATAGCCTGACGCCCGTTTATGCTGGCTGGTTTGATAAAATCAAAGATGTCATCAATTCAGAATCATCAAGCTCTACGTCAAGTACATCCCTCACTGACAATGAAATTGCGGATGCATTAAAAGAAGCGCTCAGTGTAGGTTCCAGTAATGTAGTCAGTCAGCTTAGTGCTCCAGGTGGATTTAATCTGGATTCAAATATACATATTCCTTTACCGGAATCGTTGCAAACTGTGCAGAAAACTATGAACAAATTCGGCATGGGAAGCTCGTTAAACAATCTTGAAAACAAATTGAACGAAGCAGCCGAAATCCCCACCGAAAAAGCTAAACCTTTATTTCTAGATGCGATTAAGCAAATGACGTGGAGTGATGTAAAATCTATTTTGAATGGACCGGATGATGCAGCGACTCAATATTTCAAGGGGAAAATGTCATCACCTTTAACCGCCGAAATGTAGCCCATAGTAGACAACAGTTTGAGCGAAGTAGGCTCAATTAATACATATAATGATGTTATGGGTAAATATAAATCTTTGCCTTTGGTGCCGGATGTTCAGGCAGATTTGAGTCAGCATGTTTTAAGCAAAGGTATCGATGGAATATTCTATTATCTGGCCAAAGAGGAAAAAGCAATTAGAGATAATCCGGCTAAAAGAACAACCGATTTATTGAAAAAAGTTTTTGCAAAATAGCTGCCAGACCAAAAACATATTTAATAGATCTATTTCAGGGGTCTATTTTAATTGCCGTTCCATCAGGCACGAGATTCCATAGTTCAATCATGTCCTGGTTTTCAAGCGCGATACACCCTTCTGTCCAATCAGGGCCTTTGAAGGTGAGCTTGATTCTTTCTGACCAGTTGCTTGGCTGACCGTGAATCATTATCTCTCCTCCCGGATCAATGCCGGCTTCTCTGGCAGATTTTGATTGCTTTAGGTTTGGATAAGATACATGGATAGAACGAAAAAACTTGCTGTTAGGATTGCGCCAATCCAGTGTATACAATCCTTCAGGTGTTCTCGAATCTCCTTCTTTTATCTTTTGCCCATCAGGATGTTTACCCAGAGCAATTCTGTAGCTTTTAACCATTATATCGTCTGAATACAACGCCAACTCGCGCGCTTTCTTTTTTACATGAACGTAATTCACGGTTCGATTGAATGGCTGTGCCGGCGTTTTAATATTTTCTATTTTTTCAACCCTTTGCTTGGCCTGAATCTTAGTTTTCACGGGTTCCAATATGAGTGGTCTGTCTGCCATGGCGCAAACAGATAACGACCATAGCAAAACTAAAATGATGCCTTTACGCGATATTCGCATAACTTTAAAAATCCTTTTCAATTATCGATATCAAAAAATATTTACTTATGGCTGGCTTCGTTTGCTTTTAATCCATTTAATAATTGGTTGCCACTGTTCACGGTCAACGGCCGTTGCTGCTGGTCCCATTTCAAATATACCCAAGCCTCGTTCTGCCGCGCGAACATAGTTCT
This sequence comes from uncultured Thiotrichales bacterium, assembly GCA_964636225.1. Classification (GTDB taxonomy): domain Bacteria; phylum Pseudomonadota; class Gammaproteobacteria; order UBA4575; family UBA4575; genus UBA1858. The sequence continues at coordinate 53,330 of CAZWQM010000005.1, forward strand.
GATTGTCTCGCAGCATTGTTAAGTATGGAATTTTTTGTTTTGATAAAAATTCTTCCAGCTCCCAGGCAATATTGGTGATTTCTCTGGCTCGATTGGCCACCAATGCAATTTTTGCTTTTTTTTGTGTGACAGGTGCTGATTTTCTCAGTTCGTTTAAAAACTGCGTGGCCGCTCGCATATCTATTGGGGACGGAAGCACCGGAATGATAATGGTTTCGGCTTTTCTCAGTAGTTTTGTTAGTTCAGCACCATGCACAGCGGCTGGCACATCTAAAATGACGATTTCAGTGTTTCTTTGTGGCTTTTCGGAATTTCGCTTAAAACCAGCGATCCCCTGAATGGGATTCCGGGCGGATGATCTCGCCGCTAACCAGTCAAGACTGCTGCCCTGTGGGTCGTAATCAACGATTGTGACTTTATTATCCTGAGATGCAAAATAACTGGCGAGATTGGTTGCCAGGGTTGTTTTACCGGAACCGCCTTTGGCATTGATGACCATGATATGACGCATATTTCCCCCGTTATAGGTAGTGCATATTAATCAGTTGCTGATTCTGAACCATGCACCGACAAGTCTCAACCCGGCGATTTACTTAACTCGGAATTCTGCAATTACCGGAGCATGGTCCGATGGGCGTTCCCATGTTCTGGGGGTTTTATCGATACTGCTTTTAATACAGTAATCATTTAGCGCTTTGGTTGCCAGAATCAGATCTATTCTCAGGCCGTGATTGCGTCTGAACCCGCCACCACGATAATCCCACCAACTGAATAATTTATCATCCTGCTTAAAATTCCTGAAGGTGTCAGATAATCCTAACGAAAGCATTTTTTCAAGCGCTTGGCGCTCATCCTGACTACATAAAATTTTATCTTTCCATTTTTCAGAATCGTGTACATCCCGATCTTCAGGCGCAATATTAAAATCACCTAATACAATCACTTTTTTATGAGCTTTCATTTCTTTTTTAATATGTGCTGTGACTTTGTCGATCCACTCGAGCTTGTAGGCATACTTCTCACTCCCCACCTCAGATCCATTGACCACATACAGGTTGACTATGCGTATATCATCTACTGTGGCTATAAGGATTCTGCGCTGTGGATCTTCCAGTTTATCAATATCTGTAACTATATCGGTGGGTTCAGACTTTGCCAGAATGGCAACGCCGTTATAAGTTTTTTGCCCGGAAAACACAACATGGTAGCCCGCCTTATGAATTTCATCTCGAGGAAATTCCAGATCCTGTGTTTTGGTTTCCTGTAGCGCGAGAATGTCTACATTTGTAGCTTCAAGCCATTCCAGAACTTGAAGTAGTCGTACTCGCAGAGAATTAACATTCCAACTTGCTATCTTCATAAATTAATGGGCTAGCTGATATCCCCACAATCGTTTTGTTTCACGCCTTCCTGCCCAAACACGATAACTGATCACCCCGGCAAAAAATGACAGTAAAAAGAAAATCAGGATAATCAAGTTTAAGTTATATTTTTTGGCAAATTCATATTTCGCAAGCTCACTGATCTGGGAATCGACCTGCAACTCTAATCTTCTTTTGCTTTCATTCAAGCTGGTAATTTTCCCGGTTAATTCAGCTATAGTGGATCTTAATTCTTCATTCTCTCTTGCTGTTTCGCTATCAAAATTTTTAAGCTTCGCATTGGCAGATGGAAGTTTCGTTGTCAGCGATTCATTTCCTTTAGTGAGATTGTTTAATAAGAAAGTTGCCGGTGGTTTATCAGTTAAGAACCATGATTGAACCCAGCCCTCCTTGCCTTCACTTGTGCGAACACGAGTATAGCTTTTTTGTTTTTCAAGCACTGTGAGTTCTTGACCGCTGTCCAGATTCGTTACGACTTCCGCATCATTACTAGCCTGTGCTCGCAATTTTAACTTTAGACTATCCGTTACGAAGATGGTTTCTGCCTGAGCACTTAGTGGCAAAACAAATAAAATGGTTAACAATATAAATAATTTTTTTCTCATCTGCTACGCCTCACAATTACATGGTCGCCCACCGCTTGGTAAGACATAAAATGTTTCATAGTTATTATTTAACCGCTATACCCGTTGTAACAGCCTTAATCATACGGGCGACGAATGATGTTTTTTATTTGTTTAGTGCTTACACATCTATGTTTGTTGCTGATAATGCATTCTTTTCGATAAATTCCCGACGCGGTTCCACCTGATCTCCCATTAGCGTGGAAAATATTTCATCTGCTGCGATGGCATCTTCTATATTTACCTGTACTAGCAATCTGGTTTCAGGATCCATGGTGGTTTCCCAGAGCTGTTCCGGATTCATTTCTCCAAGACCTTTATAGCGTTGAATCGTCTGACCACGTTTGGCCTCCTCCAGTAGCCAGTTCATAACTTCACTAAATTGTGTCACTTCCAATTGTCGATCTCCACGCTGGATATAAGCACCTGACTCAATTAAGGCGTTGGTATTTAATGCTGTATTTTGAATGATTTTAAACTCGGTACTTTCAAAGAACTCTCTTGGGTAAATATCGTCGTTGCCCAGCCCGTGGACAAATTTCTGCACAATGACCCTTTTCGCATCCCCACTCCACTCCAACTCAGCCGCATACCTTCTACCAGGCGACTGATTTGCATCAAGTGACTCAAGCACTGACTGAATCCATAGCTGCAGCTCTTCTTGCGTATATTCATGTTCTTCTTCATTACCGGCGACTGACAATCTGACAGGTGTTTTAAGCATGGCCTTAAGAACTTCATCATCGTGCGCCTTAGCCAGTCTTTGCACTATTGCAATGGCTGCCATGTATTCTTTTGCGAGAGATTCAAGCGCAGCGGCCTGAATGGGTGGAGAATCCGGGTGTATATAAAGTTCTGCATTTTCTATAGCCATTTGTAATAAATGACTATTTAGTTCAGTTTCGTCTTTGACATAAGTCTCCTGTTTGCCTTTTTTAATTTTAAACAACGGTGGTTGACCGATATAAATATGACCATTTTCAATCAACTCAGGCATTTGTCGGTAAAAGAAAGTTAACAGCAAAGTACGAATATGCGAACCATCTACATCCGCATCGGTCATGATAATAATTCGATGATACCTCAACTTAGCCAGATTAAATTCTTCTTTTCCGATGCCGCAGCCAAGAGCTGTTATCAAGGTTGCTACCTCCTGTGAGGAAAGCATTTTATCGAAACGGGCTTTTTCAACGTTAAGAATTTTACCTTTAAGAGGAAGAATTGCCTGGGCATGCCGGTCCCTTCCCTGTTTTGCTGAACCACCTGCGGAGTCACCCTCCACCAGGAACAGTTCGGAGTTGGCCGGATCTTTTTCCTGACAGTCCGCAAGTTTTCCCGGCAACCCTGCAACATCCAGAGCCCCTTTTCTACGCGTCATTTCGCGGGCTTTACGTGCAGCTTCACGTGCCCGTGCCGAGTCAACGATTTTACCGATGATTACCTTAGATTCACTAGGGTTTTCTATTAAAAATTCCTGAAGTAATTCTGCAACAACCGATTCTACAATAGGCTTAACTTCTGATGAGACAAGCTTATCTTTTGTCTGAGAAGAGAATTTTGGATCCGGTACTTTAACTGAAAGAACGGCTGTTAGACCTTCACGTGTATCATCCCCCGTCAGACTAATTTTATGTTTTTTGTTATACCCCTCGTTTTCCATAAAGGTATTGATGCTTCGAGTCAGCGCACCTCTAAAACCTGCAAGATGTGCACCACCATCCCTTTGAGGAATATTATTGGTAAAGGGAAAAATATTTTCCTGGTAGGAATCATTCCATTGCATGGCAGCTTCTACCTCGACGCCGTCCCTTTCTTTTTTTGCATACATCACAGTGGCATGAAGGGGAGTTTTCTTTGAATTCAGATGACTTACAAATGCACTTATGCCACCTTCGTAATGAAATACATCATGCTTTCCTGTACGGTGATCGGTAAGCTGTATAATTACACCCGAATTTAAAAAAGATAATTCACGAATCCGTTTGGCCAGTATTTCATAGTGAAATTCGGTGTCTGTGAATACTTCGGCACTGGGCTTAAATTTAATACGTGTACCCGTCTTATCTGTATCTCCCACAACTTCCAGTGGCGCTTCCGGCTCACCCATACGATATTCCTGTTTATGGATTTTACCGGACTTGTATATAGTCAATGTCAGTGACTCTGACAGAGCATTAACCACGGAAATACCGACCCCATGCAGTCCACCAGACACTTTATAGGAATTGTCATCAAATTTACCGCCAGCATGAAGCACAGTCATTATCACTTCTGCCGCTGAACGATTCTCTTCCGGATGAATATCTGTAGGAATACCACGTCCATCGTCAGTCACTGTGATGGAATTATCTACTTCAATACTGACCTGAATATTTTTACAGTGACCTGCGAGTGCCTCATCAATTGAGTTATCGACAACCTCGAATACCATATGATGCAACCCCGTACCATCATCTGTGTCCCCAATATACATTCCTGGGCGCTTTCGTACGGCTTCCAGGCCTTTTAAAACTTGAATATTCGAAGAATCGTAACTCATGATAATTAATTAGTAAGTGAAAGAATGATTATACCACCGATGAAACACATCCATGTTTCACGTGGAACCATTTTATTGGTTGATCTAGGCACTTCATTGCTTCTCTTGATAGAGCAGTAATAATGATTTGGGAATCTAACTGAGCTAATATCTCCAAAGCAATCTGTGTCTGTTTTGCATCCAGCTCAGCCTGTAGCTCATCGACTAAATATACTATGGATTTGCCATATTTCTGCTTAATGGTTTTTGCCTGCGCCAATTTTAGTGCAATCGCCATCATTTTCTGCTGACCACGTGAACTGGTCTTTGCAAAAAGCTTTCCATTCCAGCTGATTTTAAGATCGCCCCGATGGGGACCGACTTGTGTAAATAATGACAGATCATCTGACCTTAGCTCGTTATCCAGCGCTACTTTAAGCCCAAGTCTTGAATCCCAACCTGGCGTATATTCCAATCTAATGCTTTGTGTAAAACCAAAAAGGGTTAATATTTCATTCACTCGGGGTACGATTTCTAGACAATAATTCGATATTTGCTTGGAAATCGCTTCCCCATGGTCGGCCAGAGTGTGATGCCAATGTTTTGCTTGAGAAATATTACGAGTTTTCAAACAGAAATTTCTCTGCTTGACCGCCTTTGAATATTCACTCCACATTTTGGAAAACCCTTGTTCCACGTGGAACACACCCCAATTAAGAAACTTACGTCGTTCTGACGGACCAGAAGTAACGAGCAAATAGGATTCCGGGTGAATATCAAGTACTGGCAGGCTTTTTGCGAGCTCGGACCAGCCTGAAGTCGTCTCACGGTTTAAGCGCAGTTCTTTCTCTGAAGAAGAGGATATACGCACGCCTAATTGGGAAGTGTTTCCTAGATTAACGACTTCTCCATACAGGGTCAGCATTGAGGCATCATGGTGGGTGACATTTACTAATGAGCTGGTACGAAAACTTTTACCGCAGCTGAGTACGTGGATTCCTTCCAGTATGCTGGTTTTGCCAGCACCATTTTCCCCGAATAGAACATTAATTCCATGCGAAAACGAAATTTCACATTGTTTGAATGAACGCAGCCCCTCTGCCTGCAATTTTTGCAACCACATCTTAGCGATAGGATTACAGCCGCATAGGCATCACGACATATTTTCGGTTTTCAATTTCAGGTGAAATAATAAGAAGACTGCTGTTTGTATCCTGAAGATAAAAATGTACTTCATTTGAATGGATAGTATTTAGCACATCTACCAGATAGCTGACATTGAAGCCTATTTCGAGATCCGGACCGCTGTAAGAAATATCCAGTTCTTCTTCTGCCTCTTCTTGTTCTGGATTATGTGCTTGAATTTTAAGTATATTTTCAGAGAAACCTAGCCGTACACCACGATACTTTTCATTACTGAGAATAGATACACGCATTAAACATGCACGCAGTATTTCACGTTCAATGCTGGCGATATATTGATGTCCCTCAGGAATCACACGTTGATAATCGGGGAATTTTCCATCAATTAGTTTTGTAACAAAACGTATGTCTCCAAAAGTTGCTTGTAAGTGGTTTTGACTAAAAGCCAGCTCCACCCGACTGCTGGCAGCCGATAATATTCGCATAAATTCCTGCACTGCCTTTTTGGGTACAATCACCTGCCGGTCTTCTGCAGAATCTTCCAAAGGAGTGTCAGCGATAGAAAGACGATGTCCGTCCGTAGCAACTGCGCGCAAATGTCCTCCCTCTGATTCCATCATTAATCCATTCAGATAGTAACGAACATCCTGTTGCGCCATTGCAAAAGAAGTATCTTCGATTAAGGAATGTAATTGATCTTTATCGATCGAAATGGTTTGGTCGACAGCAATTTCATCCACTAGGGGAAATTCACTGGCAGCGAGCGTTGCAAGTGAAAATCGGCTTTTAGCTGATTTGATTTCAACTTTTTCACCCGAACAGGAAAAGTGAATATCATTGCCTTCGGGCAAAGACTTACAAATATCCAGTAATTTTCGTCCGGGTACAGTAATGGGATCACCGTCTGGTTCTATATCAATAGTGGCTGAAACTTCCAGCTCCAGGTCGGTCGCAGTAATGACTAACCTTCCATTGACATTTCTGAGCAGAAAGTTGGAAAGAATTGGCATGGTTTGTCTACGTTCAACTGCACCAATTATCAGCTGGACAGGTTTGAGTAATTCTTCTCTTTGAATATTGAACTTCATTTCTTTTAATAATATTTTTTTAATTTAAAACATTGTTATTATTAGCTAGATACTTTTCTGTGGATATCGATAAATAATATATAATATTCAGTAGGTTAAATATATAACAAGCTGTTGATAACTTATTTGTAAGAGACAACACCTTAGTATTCTTTTTCGTCGGACCTGTCAGGTTAAAGTTAACCAAATTATATAAACAGGTTTTCCACAAGTTTTAGTTACTTAGTATACGTAATAGATTTACATATTCGTCATTTATTTTAACGTCACTTTGCCTCAATTCCTTGGTTTTTCTACACGCATGTAGCACTGTTGTATGATCCCGGCCACCAAAGGCATCACCTATTTCTGGCAGACTGTGATTAGTCACTTCTTTTGCTAACGCCATGGCAATTTGTCTTGGGCGCGTGATTGAGCGCGTGCGGCGAGAGGAGTTTAAGTCCGAAATGCGTATTTTGTAATACTCGGCGACCGTTTTCTGAATATTTTCGATCGTGACCAGCTTTTCCTGCAAAGTAATCAAGTCGTGCAGAGCTTCCTTGGCAAAGTCTAAAGTGATGGGCTTGCCTTTAAACTGTGAATTGGCGAGGACACGGCGCAAAGCACCTTCGAGTTCTCGAATGTTTGAACGAATCCGTTTGGCAATGAAAAAGGCGACATCATGAGGGAGATTCACATTTACCGCTTCAGCCTTACTTTGCATAATGGCTACCCGGGTTTCCAGTTCAGGTGGTTCAATGGCTTGTGACAGACCCCAGCCAAAACGAGATTTAAGTCTTTCTTCCAGACCATCCAGCTCTTTGGGGTAACGGTCACAAGTCATAATGATTTGCTGCTGGCCTTCCATAAGTGCATTAAATGTGTGAAAAAACTCTTCTTGTGAGCGCTCCTTGCCTGCGAAAAATTGGATATCATCTATTAAAAGAGCGTTAACTGAACGATAATGTCGCTTAAATTCGTCGATCGCGTTATGTTGCAAGGCTTTAACCATATCTTGCACAAAACGCTCGGAGTGAAGATACACAACTTTGGCCTCGGGATTCAGCGCCAGTATCTGATTACCGATGGCATGCATTAAGTGTGTTTTACCCAGACCTACGCCGCCATACAGTAAAAGCGGGTTATAGGCTTTTCCTGAATTATTAGCGACTTGAACGGAAGCTGCCTTTGCCAGTTCATTGGATTTACCCTCAACGAAACTATCAAAAGTAAAGTCACGATTCAGATTATGAGTATAGGCTCGATTAGTGGATGCAGCCGGGGGTTGCGGCGACATCGGGGTTGCCACGCTAGATGGGGGAATTTGTCGACTACCTACACTAATCGATACCTGATTAAGACCTGCCTCTTTACCAATCGACTGGACCAGCTGACGAATTCGTTCCAAGTAGTGGTCGTTGACCCAATCCAGCACAAATCGATTGGGAGCTAGTAATGTCAGCATTTGATTATGTTGCTCGGCCTGTAAAGGTCGAATCCAGGTATTAAGTAACTGTTCTGTGAGCTCGGACTCGAGCTGGCGGACACATAAATTCCAAACAGGACTAGACATTAGGCTTTCGGTTCGTTGAGTAGAAGTTGAGGATTAAATTATTCGGCAGACCATAGTCAAAATATTATAATATCCGACCCTAGGACTGAAACAGCATTATAATCGTTGACAAAGCGGCATCTGGCAATTAATGTTTCCGCCCCCTAACATATACAACCATCGAAACTAGGTATTTGCTGTGAAAAGGACGTTTCAACCAAGTAATTTACGCCGTGCACGTACGCATGGGTTTAGAGCACGCATGAAAACACGTGGTGGACGTGCGGTTATTCGAGCGCGACGCGCACGTGGTAGAGCCCGTCTTTGTCCATAACAGTTGTGTAGTAAGCCCGCATCTAATCGATTTACCAAGCAGGATCGGCTGTTATCTTCCAATGAATTTGAAGCCGTATTTGACAAACCTGTCAAGTCTGCAGATTCCGCCTATACAATTCTTGCTCGAGCCAATCAATTACCGGGCCCCAGACTGGGTGTTATTGTTAGCAAAAAAAATGTTCCAGGGGCCGTTGGCAGAAATCGATTAAAGCGTATTGTTCGAGAAAGTTTTCGTACCCATAAAAATATTATTGGCCCCTTTGACGTAATAGTAATATGTAAGAAAAATAGTGCGAATATTATTAATTCGTCTCTTTTGAAAAAACTGCAAAGGCACTGGAAATTTTTAAATACACATGCTGAATAAAATTTTCATAGGAATAATTCGATTCTATCAGCTGTGTATCAGCCCAATGTTAGGTCCGCGCTGTCGATTTACACCCACCTGTTCTCAATATGCAGTCGAAGCGATTCAGACTTATGGCGTACTTAAAGGCATGTATCTGGGCATTCGAAGAATTTCTAAGTGTCATCCTTTCCATGCAGGTGGATACGACCCCGTGCCGGAAAAACTCATGGATAAAAGCTAATGGATAATCAACGTTTTTTCTTATACATCTCGCTGTTACTGGTTTCCTATATATTATGGAGTAACTGGTCAGGTGAAAATGCACCTGTGGTTGAACAGCAGGTAGAAGAGCAACGTGCGGATAATTCCAACATCGGTAATAAAAATGATGTACCTGAGTCCGCAGCGCAGACACGTGCGCCGGCAAATCTCACTTCCGCACCAATCAATAATGACACCCGTGTAGAAAATGAATATGTGGTGGTTGAAACTGATATATTTAGTCTACATATAAATACACGTGGTGCAGATATACATGAAGCGGAACTTAAAACTTATCCTGTTGATATTAAGCATAAAGACCAACCACTGGTATTGCTCGAGGATGACGGTAAAATCTACATAGCTCAGTCAGGCTTATTACATGATCGAATTGGCGATGTGGATGTCAGTACACTGGCGCCAAATCATCATGATATCTATAGTGCTGAGAACAATAAGTACGTGCTGATGCCCGGGCAGGATGATCTTGTTGTACCTTTTCAGTGGCAAAGCGCTAACGGTGTCACTGTCACAAAAACCTATCACTTCAAGCGCAGCAAGTTTCTGGTTGAAGTCGATTACAAAATTTCAAATCAAGGTCAGCAGGAATGGGTTGGTCGACAGTATCGTCAACTGCGACATGGTTATGTTAGTGGACAAAAAAGTTTTCTGCGTTTGCCGACTTATACCGGGGGCGCCTATTATGATACCAAGTATGAAAAAATATCCTTTGATGATATGGCAGAGGAACCCCTGGCAAAAGAAGTTACAGGTGGTTGGGCAGCCATGTTGCAACATTATTTCTTCTCTGCATGGCTAGCGGAAGAATTTGAAACAAACTATTACTATACGAATGTAGTGAAAAACGCAGTGGGAAATGATTACATTATAGGTCTGCGTTCAGAACCAATAAAAATCGCACCAGGTGAAACGGCAGAATTTAAAAGTCGTTTATACATGGGGCCAAAATTACAGAAGAGAATCGAGAAAATACAGCCTGGGCTGGAGTTGACAACAGATTATGGAATGTTGACCCCATTAAGTAAGCCATTATTCTGGTTGCTGGATTTCATTCATGGCTACGTAAAAAACTGGGGTTGGTCAATTATTCTGCTGACATTATTGATTAAGCTGGCATTTTTCCGCCTGTCTGCATCAAGCTATAAATCAATGGCAAGAATGCGCAAGGTCCAGCCTAAAATGGTGGCTCTGCGTGAGCGATATGCTGACGACAAACAAAAATTAAACACGGCTATGTGGGATCTTTACAAGAAGGAAAAAATTAATCCTCTTGGTGGCTGTTTACCGATCCTGATACAAATGCCGGTATTCCTGGCGTTGTACTGGGTACTAATAGAAAGTGTAGAGATGCGCCACGCACCATTTATGTTCTGGATACACGATCTATCATCCAAAGACCCATTATTTATTCTGCCAGTGCTGATGGGGATCTCTATGTTTATTCAGTTTAAACTGAACCCAAAACCACCCGATCCCATGCAGGAAAAAATATTCATGATCATGCCAGTGTTTATGTCGGGCTTTATGGCGTTTTTCCCCGCCGGACTGGTTTTATACTGGTTCGTGAATAATTTACTTTCCATCGGTCAGCAGTGGTACATTACGCGTAAATATGCTGACGCATAACGGTGTCAACAACTGAAACTATTTGTGCGCTGGCAACTCCAAATGGGAATGCCAGCGTCGCAGTCATCCGCATCTCTGGCCCAGACGCGCACAAAGTTGCAAACCAACTTACGCATATAACGTTAAAGCCGCGCTATGCTCATTTTTCAGTATTTTATAACCTGCAAAATGAAGCGCTTGATCAGGGCCTGGTTATTTATTTTAAGGGACCCAACTCGTTTACCGGCGAAGATGTAGTTGAACTTCACCCGCATGGTAATCCATATGTCTGTCAGCAAATAATTCACTGCCTAAATAAACTGGGCATAAGGTTGGCTTTGCCAGGGGAGTTCAGTGAACGCGCCTTTCTTAATGGAAAACTGGACCTGACTCAACTTGAAGCTATTGCCGATCTTATTACCAGCGGTTCAGAACAGGCTGCAAAATCAGCTGTACAATCCATGCAAGGAAAATTTTCGCAGCAGATACAAATAATTCTGGATCAACTCATTCAAATAAGAACTCACATAGAGGCGTCACTGGATTTTTCAGAAGAGGATATAGAAACAGAAACCCGAGACAGCGTAAGCAGTAAACTGTCCTCTTTAATGTTGCAGCTTAGAAAAGTATTTGAGCTGGCAGAAAAGGGCGCACAACTGCAGAAAGGTTTTAGCGTGGTTTTAATGGGCCGACCCAATGTTGGCAAGTCTTCACTATTTAATATGCTATGTGCACAAGATCGCGCAATAGTAACGAATATTCCTGGCACGACGCGGGATATTATCTCCATTGATATGCAGTTAAACGGTGTGTCTATACGCTTATTAGATACTGCCGGCATTCGAGATGATGCCGGACAAGTGGAAAAAGAGGGTATTCAGCGTGCACAATCCGCGATAGAAACTTCCGATGCCGTTATTCATGTCATCGACGGAACCGAGTTATCCTCTAAAGTAGAAGACTTCAAGCGACAAGCGAATGAAATTACCGTTATTAATAAATGCGATCTGTTGCCCGAAGGATTTAAAGTGCCAGCGGGCACCTTATTAATATCCGCAAAAACAGGGCAGGGATTGGAAAGCTTAACGGAAAAAATTCAACACCTATTACATATACAACCACAGGATGTTGAAGCGCCATTTTCAGCCAGAGTGCGACATTTGGATGCACTTTCTCGGTGTCATGTACATCTTGATTTGGCTCACAAGCAAATTATTGATACACATCCACTAGAGCTGGCGGCGGAAGAATTACGCGTGTCACAACAGATATTGGGTGAAATAACAGGCGAATTTACTCCGGATGACTTGCTGGATTATGTATTCCGCGAATTTTGTATCGGCAAGTAAGCAGCAGTGCGGTATCATTTCTGATCAGATATAAATTAATTTTAGTTAAATCAAAACAATGCAACACGAATTTGATGTCATAGTAGTGGGCGGGGGACACGCCGGCACAGAAGCAGCACTGGCTTCTGCGCGCATGGGTGTGCGCACGCTTTTATTGACCCAGAATATCGAAACCATTGGTCAGATGAGTTGCAACCCGGCCATTGGCGGCATTGGCAAGAGTCATTTAGTGCGTGAAATTGATGCCATGGGGGGCGTCATGGCGACTGCGGCTGACCGAGCGGGCATCCAGTTCAGAGTGTTGAATCAACGCAAAGGCCCGGCAGTACGTGCAACACGTGCACAAACGGATCGGTCTTTATATCGTCAAGTGATTCGTTCGGTAGTCGAAAACCAGCCAAATCTGTCTGTCTTTCAGCAGGAAGTGGACGATCTGATTGTAGAACAGGGTCGGGTCAAGGGAGTTTTGACTCGCATGGGGCTTAGTTTTAAAGCTTCTGCCGTGATACTTACGGTGGGTACATTTCTTGGTGGAAAAATTTTTGTTGGTCCTCAAACCTATCAGGCGGGGAGAGCTGGAGATGCTGCCTCCATTCGCCTGGCTGATCGGCTGCGAGAACAACCGCTTGATGTCGATCGGCTGAAAACCGGAACACCGCCGCGCATCGATGGGCGCTCGATTGATTATTCAAAAATGGAAATTCAGCCAGGTGACGAACCACGGCCGGTATTTTCTTTTATGGGTTCGCGTGATCAACATCCTCAACAAGTGAATTGTCACATCACTTACACCAATTCGAAAAGCCACGACATCATTCGCGATTCGATGCATGAGTCGCCTATGTACAGCGGCGCGATAAAAGGAATCGGTCCGCGCTATTGCCCATCTATTGAAGACAAGGTCACTCGATTTGCGGATCGTGAACGCCATCAGGTATTTATTGAGCCGGAAGGATTACACACTCATGAAGTGTATCCGAATGGTATTTCAACCAGTCTGCCTTATGAAGTGCAATTGAACATGGTGCACACTATCGCAGGTTTGGAAAACTGTCATATCACACGTCCTGGCTATGCAATTGAATATGACTTCTTTAATCCAACCGGCTTACAGTCCAGTCTGGAAACAAAGTCATTAACAGGATTGTTTTTTGCCGGGCAAATTAATGGCACTACAGGATATGAAGAAGCCGCCGCACAGGGTTTAATGGCCGGAATTAATGCAGCACGTGCAGTACTAAATGAAGAGCCCGTAATACTGCGCCGTGACCAGGCCTATATCGGTGTAATGATTGATGACCTGGTAACTCGCGGAACGCAGGAACCCTACCGCATGTTTACCAGCCGCGCAGAGTATCGATTAATGCTACGTGAAGATAATGCCGATTTGCGTTTAACGCCGCTGGCTCACGATCTTGGCTTGGTCGACGAAGTTCGATGGGCGCGCTTTTGCTGGAAACAGGAGGCCATCTTAAAAGAACAAGCCAGACTGGATAAAACTTTCGTTCAGGCGGTTCACTTAACCGAAGAGCAGGGTATTCGTTTATTTGGCAGTAAAATTGAACGTGAGTACAGTATGTCCAATCTGTTAAAGCGCCCGGAAGTCAGCTACGCAACATTTTCTGGGCTGGATAAATATGCGCCTTATATACAAGATGAAGAAGTTATAGAACAAATCAATATTCAGGCGAAATACGCTGGCTATATGCAACGTCAAACGGCGGAAATAGAAAAAACCAAACGCCTTGAGGATACTCGTATACCGGATAGTTTTGATTATTATCTGGTAAAAGGCTTATCCAATGAGGTGTTGCAAAAACTCACTGCCATAAAACCCAAAACAGTTAGCCAGGCGTCCAGAATTTCTGGTGTGACACCCGCGGCCGTATCCTTGTTGCTGGTACATTTAAAAGCACGCCATTCGTTGCTTAATAATTCCTTTCAGGAATCCAGGGCCGCCCAGGATAGCTGAGCTCTCAGTTGATATAAGCTGCCTGATCTAAATGGAAACTCGCCAATACCTGGATGCCGCAGCCAGGCAGTTAAATACTCTATTGACGGGAACACAACTGGACAGCCTGCTAAACTATCTTGAAATGATAAAAAAATGGAACCGCGCTTATAATCTTGTTGGCACATCAAGTACCGATGAATTATTGCAAAAGCATATTCTGGACAGTTTATCGATCATGCAATTCATCCAAATGTCGCCCGTGCTGGATGTCGGCAGTGGCGCTGGCTTGCCAGGTATTCCTTTAGCTATTGCTTTACCTGACATATCATTCACTTTACTGGATTCAAATGGAAAAAAAGCCCGATTCATGCGCCAGGTAGCTCTGGAGCTTAAACTAGACAATGTAGAAGTTGTGCAGACACGAGTAGAAAACTATCACCCCGATGCCGCACCCAGGACAGTAATGTCACGCGCGTTTGCGCCACTTGAAAAAGCCCTGCAAAGCATGACTAGTGTGTGCGCACCACTCGGCCAGGTACTAATCATGCTGGGGACAAAGCCGATACAGCAGCCATCACATAACGCGATTAAGCGTTTGCAAATAAGCTCTATCAATCTTCCGGGGCTGGATTCACAACGTCACCTCTTAATTGCTGACAAAGTATGATCAATATGTCCAGAATGATTGCGATTACGAATCAAAAAGGCGGGGTAGGTAAAACGACGACCACGGTTAACCTGGCAGCATCCCTGGCCGCAGCTAAAAGAAAAGTGTTACTTGTGGATCTGGATCCACAGGGAAATGCCACCAGCGGTTCTGGTGTTGACAAGAGTAGTCTGGAGAAAACCGTGGCTCATGTTCTGCTGGAACAGGAAGCTATTAATGAATGCATCGTCAGCAGTGAAAGTGCGGGATACGATGTACTGCCCGCGAACGAACAATTAACAAGTGCCGAAGTTGGTTTGCTTGAAGCGCGCGGTAGAGAATTTAAACTGCGTCGAGCACTTGAAGAAGTCAGAAATAAATATGACTACATATTAATTGATAGTCCGCCTTCACTAAACATGCTCACTGTAAATGGGTTGGTCGCTGCAAAAAGTGTCATAATTCCTACTCAATGTGAGTACTATGCATTGGAAGGCTTGTCTGCCTTGCTGGGAACAATTGAGAGAGTGAGACAAACCGCGAATCCCGAACTACAGGTCGAAGGCGTGCTGCGAACCATGTTTGATCCACGAAATAACCTTGCCAACGATGTATCGTCTCAACTAACCAGTCATTTTGGTGACAGTGTTTATCGTACAATTATTCCCCGAAACGTCACTTTGGCAGAAGCCCCAAGTCACGGACTACCTGTGATTCGATATGATAAAGGTTCGCGAGGTTCTCTTGCATATATCGCTTTGGCCGGAGAAATGCTGAGACGGGAAGAAGCAGCGATGCAGCCAGGAGCATAAAATAATGAGTGGTCAAAAAAAGCGTAAAGGACTGGGAAATCTGGGGGTCGATATACTTTTATCTACCCCTGTTGATGCTGTTCCGAGCAAACAATCTACCCAGACTGATTCGGAGTTACAGTATATCGCTGTCGACCTGGTTGATAGAAGCCCCTATCAACCGCGTCAGACTATCACCGAAGAAGGAATTAGCGAGTTAGCGGAGTCGATACGTAGTCAAGGGTTGATTCAGCCCATAGTGGTACGCAAAACGGCGCATCGATTTGAGCTGATCGCCGGCGAAAGACGCTGGCGAGCTGCGCAAAAGGCCGGTCTTGATGAGATTCCGGCAGTAATCAAAGAAGTCAACGATGAATCGGCTGCCGCCATGGCCTTGATAGAGAATCTGCAGCGTGAGAATCTGAATCCTATCGAAGAGGCATTTGCGATTTCCAACCTGACCAAAGAATTTAACTGGACCCATCAGGAAGTGGCCGATGTACTTGGTAAAGCACGTGCCACCATCAGTAATATGTTGCGGCTACTGGAGTTGCCCAGTGAAGCGCGCGAATTAATTAAACAAAATACACTTTCTATGGGGCACGCACGTGCATTGCTTGCCCTGCCACAAAATCAGCAGAATGCTATGGCTCAAAGCGTTGTGGCAAAAAACTTGAGTGTTCGACAAACTGAACAGGCGATTCGCAAAATACTTAGCGAAGCAGGCCGGCATGTGGCCGTGCCAAGAAAAGACCCCAACATCCAAAATTTGGAAAATCTTATTGCTGACACACTTGGCGCCGCGGTTACCATCAAACAAAGCGCGCAATCAAATAAAGGCAGAATTGAGATTCAATACAACAATCTGGATGAACTCGATGGCATATTGCGCAAACTTGGTGCGCAAACCAGCCTCTAAATGCGTTAAACCCGTGCATTAATTTGGCTGCTTAATATTATTGATGTGCACATGTTGAGATTTTATGCGTCAGCGCTTATACTCCGCGCCGCGAGCAAATTTCGTTTGTAGTTGATGGGCTTAAGCGCATCACAAAAGAATAATTCACTACAGACGCAAGAGAGCATCAAAATTCACTGGGAACTGCTTGAATAGGTTAAACAAGTTGACGGGCAGGCGGTCGCTGGTAAGTAAAATAATAATCACCCAGGTAATCGTCAGCTGTGTATTTGCGCTATGTATGAGCTACCAGGGAATGCTGGTCGCGTTTTCAGCGGTGCTTGGAGGGTTTATTTGTGTCATCCCAAATTTTTATTTGGCACGCAAATTACTCGCTAAAAAAACTGCCGATGTAAATCAGCTAAGAAATACTCTGTATGCAGCAGAAATTGGCAAAATTATATTGACTGCATCACTTTTTGCAGGAGTATTTGCGACTCAGGAATGGATACATCCAGTAGCACTGCTGGCTGGGTTTGGATTGGTGCAACTAACTCACTGGCTAACTCCGGTAGTTATGTCGGCTATAAACAAAAATTAGGGAAAAATTGAAATGTCGAGCGAAGAAGGCTTAACCGCCTCGGGCTACATCAAACATCACTTGACCAATCTTACCTTTGGTAGGACACACGATGGTCATTGGGGCTTTGCTCACAATGGTCAGGAAGCTGCCGATATGGGCTTCTGGGCAATCCACGTGGATACCATGTTTTGGTCTATCTTCCTGGGCGCGATTCTAATGTATATATTTTCACGCGCAGCCAAGTCGGCCACAGCAGGAATCCCGAACGGTATGGTCAATTTCATTGAGTGGGTGATTGAATTCATAGACGACAATGTGAAAAGTACCTTCCATGGCAAAACACCGATCGTGGCTCCAATGGCACTGACGATTTTTATTTGGGTGTTGGCAATGAACCTAATGGATTTAGTCCCGGTGGATTGGATTCCACATCTGGCGACAGCGTTAGGTGTGCATTATATGAAAGTTGTGCCGACTACTGATCCAAATGCCACAATGGGTATGTCGCTGACAGTCTTTTTGCTGGTTTTATTTTATAGCATCAAAGTAAAGGGGTTTGGTGGGTTCGTAGGAGAATTGACACTGCAGCCATTTAACGCAAAGTTTCCCTTCAACATTATTTTGATGCCAATTAACTTATTTTTAGAAGGTGTAGCGCTTCTAGCAAAGCCTGTATCACTTGGTTTGCGATTATTTGGAAACTTATATGCCGGTGAGATGATTTTTATATTGATCGCACTGATGTATGGGGGTGGTGTAGCACTCGCCGCATCTGGAGGTATACTGCAACTTGCATGGGCAATTTTCCATATTCTAGTGGTAGTACTTCAGGCATTTATATTTATGGTGTTGACGATTGTTTATCTAAACATGGCACACGAACATCATTAATCGAATCTTAATTAAACATCAACATAAGTAGAGCGGAGACGTTATGGAATTAGCACAAGCAATTATTTTCTTAGCTGGCGGAGTATTAATGGGCCTAGGAGCACTTGGTGCAGCGATTGGTATCGGTAACTTAGGTGGTAAATATATGGAAGGTATTGCTCGCCAACCTGAATTAATCCCTATGCTACGTACTCAAATGTTTATTGTTCTAGGTCTTGTGGATGCCGTTCCTATGATTGCAGTAGGTATCGCGTTCTACATGATTTTTGCCCTGTAAGGCTGAGTGTAAGACCTGTAAGTTTATAAACGAATGAGGTGTTAAGGTGAATATAAACGCCACCCTGATAGGACAATCAATTGCTTTCTTAGTGTTTGTTTGGTTCTGCATGAAGTTTGTTTGGCCGCCGATTACGGGAGCGTTAGCTGAACGTAAAAAGAAAATCGCGGAAGGTCTAGAGGCTGCAGAGCGAGGATTGCAGTCACAAGAACAAGCGCAAGCTCAGGTGCAGATTCAAATAACAGAAGCAAAGCAGAAGGCGTCTGAAATAATCAATCAAGCACAAAAACGTGCTAATGAGATTGTTGAAGAAGCCAAAGGTACGGCAACACAAGAAGGCGCGCGCATTAAAGCCGCGGCGCACTCTGATATCGAAAAAGAAATTAACCGAGCTAAAGAACAGCTGCGTTCTCAAGTATCGGCGCTGGCAATTGCCGGCGCAGAAAAGGTGCTAAATAAAGAAATCAATGCAGACGCTCATCGAGCGGTGCTTGATGATCTTGCGGCACAAATTTAAGGAAATCCGGTGTCAGAATTAATTACTGCAGCACGACCGTACGCAAGAGCAGCCTTCGCATACGCATCTGATAATAGTGCGGTAACAGAGTGGGCAGAGATGTTAAGTTTTTGTGCAGCTGTTGCTGAAGATGCAACAATGAAAGCTGCATTAGATCAACCCACACTTAATCGTCAGCAGAAAGGCGATTTATTTAACCAAGTGTGCGTCGATAAATTAAATGATCAAGGTAAAAATTTTATCAAAATGCTGGCTGAAAATGATCGTATTGCTTTATTGCCTGATATTGCTGTGCTCTTTCATCACTATCAGTCAGATGCTGAAGGTGTGATTGATGCTGAACTTATCAGTGCATTAGACGTTAGTGATCAGCAAGTACAAGCCATTGCAGCATCCTTAACGAAACGTCTTGGAAAGAAAGTCTCGCTAACAACAAAAATTGATGGATCACTTATAGGTGGTGCAGTAATACGTGCCGGTGACATGGTAATTGATGGATCAGTACGTGGACGTTTAGAAAAATTATCCAGCGCCCTTAGTAATTAAAGAATTTAGATTAATATAGAGTTCAAGAGGAATTCATATGCAACTCAACCCAACAGAAATAACAAGCTTAATCAAACAACGTATTGACAAGTTTGAAGCTGCGTCAGAAGCGCGAACAGAAGGAACCGTGGTCGGTGTGACTGATGGTATTGTTAGAATTCACGGGCTGGCCGATGTGGTCTCTGGTGAAATGATCGAGTTCCAGGGCAACATTTTTGGAATGGCGTTGAACCTGGAGCGTGATTCTGTTGGTGCGGTAGTCCTTGGCGATTACAAATCTATTTCTGAAGGTGACAAGGTTAAATGTACAGGTAACATTTTAGAAGTTCCAACTGGCCCAGAACTATTGGGCAGGGTAGTCAACTCACTAGGTGAGCCAATTGATGGCAAAGGCCCAATCAACGCAACACTTTCCTCGCCAATTGAAAAGATTGCGCCTGGCGTGATTGAACGTAAATCCGTAGACCAGCCTGTACAAACAGGTTTGAAATCAATTGACGCGATGGTACCCATTGGTCGTGGTCAGCGTGAGTTAATTATTGGTGACCGTCAAACAGGTAAGACAGCCGTTGCGCTGGATGCCATCATTAACCAAAAAGGTACCGGTGTTAAATGTATCTATGTTGCTATTGGTCAAAAGAACTCATCGGTAGCAAACGTTGTACGTAAGCTGGAAGAGCATGGCGCAATGGAACATACCATTGTTGTATCAGCTGCCGCAGCGGAATCCGCAGCCATGCAATATATTGCGCCTTACTCAGGATGCACAATGGGCGAATACTTCCGCGACCGTGGTGAAGATGCGCTAATTATTTACGATGATTTATCCAAGCAGGCAGTTGCATATAGACAAGTTTCACTTCTATTACGTCGTCCACCAGGCCGTGAAGCATATCCCGGCGATGTATTCTATTTGCACTCAAGATTGCTAGAGAGAGCTTCTCGTGTAAATGAGGAATATGTGGAAGCGTTTACTAATGGAGAAGTTAAAGGCAAGACGGGTTCATTAACCGCGTTACCTATAATTGAAACACAGGCCGGTGACGTATCTGCATTCGTACCGACCAACGTAATTTCAATTACTGACGGACAGATATTTCTTGAATCTAATTTGTTTAATGCAGGATTCCGTCCGGCTATCAACGCGGGTCTTTCAGTATCACGTGTGGGTGGTGCAGCTCAGACTAAGATCATCAAGAAATTGGGCGGCGGTGTGCGTTTGGCGTTGGCACAATATCGTGAGTTGGCCGCATTCTCACAGTTTGCTTCCGATCTTGATGAGCAGACAAGAAAGCAACTGGAACGAGGTGAACGAGTAATGGAGCTAATGAAACAAGCTCAATACTCGCCATTGTCTGTAGGTGAAATGGCAGTATCTCTGTACGCCGCTGATAAAGGTTACATAGATGATGTGCCAAAGAACAAAGTAGTGGCCTTTGAATCTGCATTACATAATTATTTGCGTTCAAGTCAGAAAGATCTGTTAGATAAGATTAATCAAACCGGTGACTATAACGATCAAATAGAGGCGAGTATTAAAGCCGCAGTCGAAGCCTTTAAAGCAAATAATGTCTGGTAAGTAATATGTCTGGCGCGAAACAAATACGAACCCAGATTGCGAGTATTAAGAATACTCAAAAAATCACAAAAGCAATGGAAATGGTAGCAGCGAGTAAAATGCGCAAAGCGCAAGATCGCATGAATGCCACACGTCCATATGCCATTAAAATTAAACAGGTAATTAGTCATCTAGCATCTGCACATTCAGAATATAAGCACCCGTATATGACGGAACGTGAAAATGTGAAGCGCGCCGGCATTATTATTATTTCTACTGATCGGGGTCTCTGCGGTGGTTTAAATATAAACCTGTTTAAGGCCGTGCTTAAATTAGTTAAACAATATCATGATCAAAATGTAGAGATCGATCTTAGTATCGTTGGCTCTAAAGGTATGGCATTTTTTAGGCGCATAAAAGGACTTAATGTTGTGTCGCATGTAAATAACATTGGCGATACAGTGCACATGAATGAAATTATTGGTCCGATTAAAGTCATGCTGGATGCCTATTGTGAAGGCGCCATTGACCGTTTGCACCTGGTCGAGAATGAATTTGTAAACACCATGACTCAGTCAGCACGAGAATCTACACTTCTGCCATTGCCTAAAGAGGAAGAACAAGTACGAGAGCATCACTGGGATTACATCTACGAACCTGATGCTAAAGATGTACTTGACTCTTTATTAGTTCGATATATTGAATCTATTGTCTATCGTGCAGTAGTAGAAAACGTTGCTTGTGAAATGTCAGCACGGATGATCGCTATGAAAAGTGCATCTGATAATGCAGGTAATCTTATTGATGATCTACAGCTTGTCTATAACAAAGCCCGTCAGGCATCAATTACTCAAGAATTGTCAGAAATCGTCGGTGGTGCTGCTGCGGTATAGCTGTAAAGAATTTGTAGTTAAGAATATTTAAGATTGAAGTAACGAGGAATTAACATGAGTACTGGTCAAATTATAGAAGTAATCGGCGCGGTAGTTGACGTGGAGTTTCCATCCGGTCAAGTGCCTAAAGTGTACGATGCGCTCAAGATTGATAAAAACGGATTGACACTAGAAGTACAGCAACAGCTAGGCGATGGTGTTGTAAGAACAATTGTCATGGGTGCATCCGAAGGATTACAGCGTGGATTAGCAGTGACCAATACAGGTAAGGCAATTAATGTTCCGGTCGGACCTAAAACCCTGGGCCGAGTAATGGACGTGTTAGGAAACCCCGTAGATAACGCAGGTGAAATTGGTAATGAATCTACTATGCCAATTCATCGTTTACCACCAACGTTTGAAGAGCAGGCTGGCGGGAATGAGCTGTTAACAACAGGTATTAAAGTAATCGACTTGCTTTGTCCATTTGCTAAAGGCGGTAAAATTGGTCTGTTTGGTGGTGCGGGTGTAGGTAAAACTGTGACCATGATGGAATTAATTAATAATATTGCGAAAGCACACTCCGGCTTATCCGTATTTGCAGGTGTGGGTGAACGTACACGAGAAGGAAATGACTTCTACTATGAAATGAAAGAAGCCGGAGTACTGGATAAAGTTGCGATGGTGTATGGTCAGATGAATGAACCACCAGGAAACAGACTTCGTGTTGCTTTGACGGGATTAACCATGGCGGAATATTTCCGTGATGAAGGTAAAGACGTATTGATGTTTATCGATAATATTTACCGATATACACTGGCCGGTACTGAAGTATCTGCGTTATTGGGTCGTATGCCATCTGCGGTAGGTTACCAGCCAACCTTGGCAGAAGAAATGGGCGCCCTGCAAGAACGTATTACGTCAACAAATAGCGGTTCAATTACATCTATTCAGGCGGTTTATGTTCCTGCGGATGACTTGACTGACCCGTCACCTGCGACTACATTCGCGCATCTGGATGCTACTGTAGTACTTTCACGACAAGTGGCTGAGCTGGGTATTTATCCTGCGGTGGATCCGTTGGACTCAACCAGTCGCCAGTTGGACCCGTTGGTGATTGGTGAAGAGCACTACAACACAGCACGAGATGTACAGAATACATTGCAGAAATATCAAGAACTTAAAGATATTATTGCGATTCTTGGTATGGATGAGCTATCCGAAGAAGATAAGCAAATCGTAAACCGTGCTCGTAAAATTCAGAGATTCCTGTCTCAACCGTTCAGTGTGGCGGAAGTATTTACTGGTACTCCAGGAGAACTTGTCCCTCTGAATGAAACCATTGCTAGTTTTCGTGCAATTGTAGACGGAGAATACGATCACCTGCCAGAGCAGGCATTTTACATGGTCGGAAACATCGACATGGTCATCAAGAAAGCAGAAGAGTTATAAAATCAAACGCTTATGTCAAATACAATGCAATTAGACATCGTTAGTGCTGAAACAGAAATTTTCTCTGGAACAGTTAACGCGGTGTTTGCTCCCGCCATCATCGGTGATGTCGGTATCTACCCACAACATACGCCTCTGGTAACCCGGTTAAAACCCGGGGAACTGAAGATTGAGGTGGATGGGGAAGAAGATCACTATATCTATGTGTCAGGAGGAATGCTGGAAGTGCAGCCGGATGTTGTGACAGTGCTTTCTGATACCGCAATTCGAGCCGAAGATCTTGATGAAAACATGGCCATGGAGGCTAAACAAAAAGCGGAAGAAATGCTAAGTGATAAACAATCTGAAATCGACAGTGCGCGTGCATTGGCAGAATTGGCAGAAGCTGCAGCCCAATTACGCATGATTGAAAAACTTCGCAAAGGCTAGTCTCACCCACCTAAATATTTAATAGGTTCAAAGCTTTTTAAAGATAGATAGAACATAAAGGCAGCCAAATGGCTGCTTTTTTCATTTCTATGTAAACGTAACTAGTTCAAAATACGGACTAGAAAAATAGTGTAACCTTTTCTATCTCAATGAATTAAAGAATCTATGTCTCTAAACGTCGTAATATTAGCCGCCGGTCAGGGTACCCGCATGAAAAGCAAGTTACCCAAAGTGCTGCATCAGGTTGGGGGTAAATCCATGCTTGCGCATACTATCAGCACGGCTGAAAAGCTGGGCGCAAACCGAGTCATCGTAATTTATGGTCACGACGGAGATTTGGTTCGAGCTACCCTTGAGGATGCAAAAGTGGAATGGGTGGAACAAGCAGAAAGGTTGGGTACGGGACATGCGGTGCAACAGGCTATTCCACATTTTGATACGGGAAATAATAGCCAGGTTCTGGTGTTATATGGCGATGTGCCGTTAGTCAGTGAAGAGACATTAAGATCGCTTATCATGCAACAGCCGAAACAGTCTATGGCGATCCTGACTACACGGCTTGGGAACCCACTGGGTTATGGACGTATTGTTCGCGAAGAAAAAGGAATAGTTAAAAAGATAGTTGAAGAAAAAGACGCTACGGATGAAATTAAAAAAATAGATGAAATAAATACAGGTATATTGTGTGCCGAATCAGAAAGTCTAATTCGTTGGCTAGGCAAGCTCGATAACAACAATCAACAGCAGGAATATTATTTAACAGATTGCGTGGGTTTGGCGGTAGCAGAAGGAAAAATAGTTGAAGCGATTATATGTAAAGATCCCAGTGAAGTGATGGGTGTCAATAGCCGTATAAACCTAGCAGAGATGGAAAAAGTATTTCAGTCAAGGCTGCGCGAGGAATTGATGACAAATGGGGTTACCCTGAAGGACCCCGAAAGCCTGTATATAGAAGGTAAGCCTGAAACAGGTAGTGACATTACCATAGAACCGAATGTGATGTTACGGGGAAATGTCAAAATCGGTGATGACGTCACAATTGGTATGAATAGTGTGATCATTAATAGTGTGATTGAGTCTGGAACGGTAATACATCCTAATTCTGTGATAGAAGATTCAAAAATTGGTGAGAATTGTGAAATAGGTCCTTTTGCTCGCGTGCGTCCCAATACAGAAATAGCCAGTAAAGTAAAGTTGGGTAACTTTGTAGAAGTCAAGAAGTCTACGATAGCAAGTGGCAGTAAAGTGAATCATCTAAGTTATATTGGGGATGCTCAAATAGGTGAACAAACCAATATAGGAGCAGGTACAATTTGTTGTAACTATGATGGGGTTAATAAACACCAAACTATTATTGGCAACAATGTATTTATAGGCTCAGATACCCAGCTAATAGCACCAGTAAAAATAAATGATGGTGCAACGATTGGTGCAGGCTCAACCATAACAAGAGATGTTCCCGCACAAAAGCTAACACTATCTCGTAGTAAACAAACGACGATAAAAAACTGGAAGCGCCCTGTTAAACAAAGTAAATAAAAGGAAGTGAGGAGACTTTCGCTATGTGTGGAATCGTAGGTGCAATCTCACAAAGAGATATATCAGGGATATTGCTGGAAGGTTTAAAACGACTAGAGTATCGAGGTTATGATTCTGCCGGTATGGCAGTATTAAATAAAGGTTTGCTGGAACGTATAAGACGTCAAGGTAAAGTCTCTGAATTGGGAGATGCCTTACAGGCATCTAAACTTTCCGGAATAGTTGGAATTGCGCATACGCGTTGGGCTACACATGGTGTGCCATCAGAATATAATGCGCATCCACATATTTGTAAAGGTCGTGTGGCGATTGTCCATAATGGAATAATAGAAAATTATCAGGAACTGCGTGAGATGCAGTCCAAAGCCGGTTTTAAGTTCACTTCAGATACAGATACAGAGGTGATTGCGCACCAGATTGTTTTGTATCTTGAAAAGGGCGATTCTTTATTTTTTGCCGTGCAAAACGCTGTTAAAGATTTAAAAGGTGCGTATGCCCTGGGCGTAATTGACAGAACGGATGAAGAAAGAATCATCGCTGCCCGCAGTGGAAGTCCGTTGGTTATTGGTGTCGGAGAAAATGAAAACTTTATTGCTTCCGACGTTCATGCCCTATTAAAAGAGACACAGAAATTTATTTATCTGGAAAATGGTGATATAGCCGAAATTACACACGATAAAATATCTATATTTGATCTTAATGGTCAGTTTGTCGAAAGAGAAATCAAGGTCAGCAAACAAAGTTCAGATGCCGCCGAGAAAGGTGAGTATGCGCACTACATGCTCAAAGAAATTTATGAGCAGCCTCGTGCGATCGCAGATACACTGGAAGGACGAGTGTTAAATGGCCGTGTTATGGATGAAATTCTTGGTCCTAAAGCAAAGTCCATTCTAGACAGCACTCAATCCATCCAAATTATTGCATGTGGAACAAGTTACCATGCCGGGTTGGTAGCAAAATACTGGTTTGAAGAAATAGCTGGTATTCACTGCCATGTCGAGGTTGCCAGTGAATTTCGTTATCGCAAACATGTTGTTAGACCGGGAACTTTGTTTGTAACGATTTCCCAGTCAGGCGAAACAGCGGACAGTCTGGCCGCATTACAGCAGTCGAGTTCTGAAAATTATGTCGGATCATTAGTGATTTGTAACGTGCCTGAGAGCTCACTAGTTAGAGAATCCGATTTGGCGTTGATGACACATGCGGGTCCTGAAATTGGTGTGGCATCCACCAAAGCATTTACCACCCAACTGGTTGCGTTGATGATGCTGGTCATATTAGTAGGTCGACGAAATGGTCTTCATCCCGAAATGGAAAAAATTCTGGTAGAACAACTCTTAAATCTGCCAGTACGCATTAATAAAGCGCTTTCACTTAATGAGCCAATCAAAAAGCTGGCACAACTTTATAAAGATAAGCAACATGCGCTGTTTTTAGGTCGTGGATCTCATCATCCGATTGCGATGGAAGGTGCATTGAAGCTAAAAGAAATATCGTATATTCATGCCGAGGCTTATGCAGCCGGTGAACTTAAGCATGGACCTATTGCACTGGTTGACAAAAATATGCCCGTGATTACTGTGGCGCCAAAAAACGAGTTGTTGGAAAAACTAAAGTCAAATATAGAAGAAGTGCGAGCACGAGGTGGTGAATTACATGTGTTTGCAGATATGGGTTGTGCATTCAAAGCCGAAAGTGGTATGCAGTTGATTGAACTGGATGCGCCTGAAAATGCGGTGGCACCTATTATCTTTACCATCCCTTTACAATTGCTTGCTTATCACGTGGCTGTGCTTAAAGGTACTGATGTGGATCAACCGAGAAATCTTGCCAAATCTGTCACAGTCGAGTGATTCTACCAGTTTACATTTGATTTATTCGCTCAACCTCTAATGAAAAATTTTTAACCAGACAAGAAAGCGATAAACATATGTCGATAGGAAAAGAAGTCTCCAGTTCTATTCGATGGATGGCCGGCATGCGAATGGTCAGCCAGGTGTTCACTTGGGCAGCCACATTAATTGTCATAAGATTATTGTCGCCCGAGGATTATGGCCTTATGACTCTGGCTGCCGTAGTAATTGGCTTACTGGATATTCTTGATGACATGGGCCTCGCTTCAACGCTTGTCCAAAAAAAGCAGACATCTGATGAATTTGTGCGGCAAATTTTTGGAATGCTTTTCATCTTTAACACTGGCTTTTATGTATTGCTGTTTGTCACTGCGCCATGGGTGGCAGATTTCTTTGGTGATGAACGATTATCCGTGATCATTCAAATACTAGGTCTGCAGACAATAATTCGTATTTTTTTCTATATACCTAATGCCATCATGCGCAGAAACATGCAGTTTAAATCTGTGTCGTTGATTAAATTTAGCGCTGTTGTTACACAAAGTATGACAATACTTCTGTTTGCTTATTTAGGTCACGGTGTATGGTCTTTGGTGTACGGCGGTCTTGTCTATACTGGTGTGCAAACTATAGGAGCCATGCTGGCATCTAATTATTTTCGCCGGCCAAGTTTTTCCTTTTAAGGTATCGGAGAGGCTTTAAGTTTTGGCGGGTTAATTACAGTTCATCGTTTTATGTTTTATTTCTACCATGCGATAGGTTCGGTAATTCTGGGTAAGGTAGATGGACAAAAAGCACTGGGCTACTACTCGGTTGCTATGCAAATTGCCCATTTACCCATGGAGAAATTTATGATGATTCTGAATGAAGTGGGTTTCTCGGCTTTTTCAACTATTCAGGATAATCAGAAAAAAATGAATGAATTGTTATGCAAGGCGGTACGCTTGCTGGGAGTGGTGGTATTTCCTGTATTTATGGGTATTTCGTGTACTTCTCCTGAACTGGTTGCGGTGTTATTAGGCGATAAATGGACTCCCGTCGCAATACCGTTGCAGATTGTCAGTGCAGTGATGGCACTTAAAATGATGAACATCACTGATCCATTATTATTTGCCATGGGTCGCCCCGATGTTGGAGTTAAAGCGCTGGCTATAGGATGTGTCATTATGCCAATAGCATTTTACATCGGTTCACACTGGGGTGTTCTGGGCATGTCGATATCATGGCTGATAGCCTATCCTCCGTATTTTTATATATCCATGAAGATTGTGTTAGCGACTATCGGCATGAAATTCAGTACCTACTTACGTGAATTTACATTCCCGGCAATTTTCAGCGGTGTTATGTATATCATGGTCATTATCGCCAGAGAGGTGATTAGTCCACATGTTGGAAACACAGCACT
This sequence comes from uncultured Thiotrichales bacterium, assembly GCA_964636225.1. Lineage (GTDB taxonomy): Bacteria > Pseudomonadota > Gammaproteobacteria > UBA4575 > UBA4575 > UBA1858. The sequence goes on from CAZWQM010000005.1 coordinate 81,747, forward strand.
GGAATTAGTAATGCTGATATTTGTAGGCGCAGTAACCTATACAGTACTGGTACTGGCTTTTCAACGTGACATCGTCAAACAACTATATGTGATGGTAAGACATTAAAACAATGTGTGTGACGCGCTAAATGTAGGCATCGAAATGACAATGCAGTGCATAGCTTAAAAAACAACCCCTTCACTTTAGGAAACAATTAAAAAGTAGTATAAGTTAAGTCAGCAAAGTTTCATTTGCAGTGTAAAAGGAGCACTTGTTGGCCAAGCGACCGGAAATAGAAGATGAAGAAATTCAGGAATGGGTACAGGCGCTACATGATGTGCTGGAGCTTCACAAAATAAAATAGCCGGTTTCGTTGGCGATATGTTAAAAGTCAAAGTTAAAGCCCCAGCAAGAGAGGGTAAAGCCAATTTGGCGGTGATAGATTTATTATCGCTGGAATATAAAGTGCCAAAAAATAACATTTCGCTGATATCGGGCACGACATCAAACTTAAAAATAGTAGAAATTAAAGAAGGTCAGGCTAAAGATAAAAGGCTATGATTTGCGTACGCGAATAATCACGTCTATATCATCCAGCACAGTGTCATGAGGCAATTTGGGTAATTGCTCCAGATCGACCTGAAGGGCCGAGATATCCTCAAGTTTTCCGCTGTCCACATGGTACAAGTGATGATGTTTTTCAAGATTTGTGTCGTAAAACACCTTGTTGGCTTCGATGATAACTTCATGTAGCAGGCCTTTTCTGGCGAACAGACCTAGCGTATTGTAGACAGTTGCCTTGGACACCTCATCGCTGTCTTTATTAACCATAGCCAATACCTGCTCTGCAGAGACATGCTGTGCCTTGGCAAATAATGCTTCAGCAATACGCATACGTTGGTGAGTGGGTGTTATTCCACAGCAACGTAAGCGCGCAGAAACTTGCTCACTGGTAGGGCTGATATTTTCAGGCGTCAGATTCATGACCGCATTATAATCAGAATTTAGAATAAGTCTATTTTGTAGGTCACATGTCCTGCACAAAGAAAGAACAAATCCGCGAAGTTATCAGCCAAACACGCAATCCATTAACTGGGGTGTTTATGGTGGGTGAATTTGCGTTCCTGATCGTCTAGCGAGGCACCATTGTTACATATCCACTGGGTAATAATCTCAGCAGAAGTTGGGGCCATGGCAACGCCATATCTGAAATGACCGCAATTCAGGTATAGACCCCGAATCGTCTGATGCGGGCCAATCGTAGGGATATTATTCATGGTCGCTGGCCTTAATCCTGCCCATTGGTGGGAAATAGGAAAATCGCGTAGTTCAGGAATCATTGAGATGGCACTGTTATACAATTCCTGGCGTGCCGAGAGAGTAGTACTTTTATCATATCCTGTGTTTTCCAGTGTGCTGCCAGAAATAATCAATCCGTCTTTTCTTGGAATTATATACAGCCCATTTTTATATTTTATAGTCTTTAACAATCCAGGTTGTGCTTGTATGGCAACAAGTTGCCCTTTCACAGGCTTCACCGATGGCAAAGATATATTGGGGTTTGATGTTGACAGTTCAGAAAGCCATGCACCATTGGCACATAAGACTTTATCGGTTTTGATACGGCCTGCGGATGTATCCACGCCAATAATTCGATTGTTTTGCAGTAATAACTGACTGGCTGAAGTGTGAGTAAGAAGGGTGAGGTTATTCTCAGTTAAATACTTTACAAGAGCTGAAATTAATCTGGGCGTTCTGACTTGTGCAATATCAGGCAAGTGAAACTGCTGCTGGCTAGGTGTGCTTGAGTGAATACGCAGATTGTTGTGAGTGCACCAGGTAGTAATTGTTTCATCCAGAAAATCATATACCGTCAGGCCACAGTTCCAGAATTCAATATCTATCCCGGTATCATGATGTAACTTTTGGGAAAGTTGTTGGTAGGATTTGGCAGAGTTGGTAGTTAGGTAGAAAACTTGTGAGTCGTAATGCCACGGTAGAAGAGGTGCAAGTATGCCACCAGCAACCCAGGAACTTTCGTGACCCAGGGACCCTCGCTCGATAATTGTTAAATTAACACCTCGTTGTGTCAAAAGATAGGCGCTGTAGAGGCCAATAATACCTCCGCCAATAATTACTAGGTCTGAATTCACGTTACGCTAAGGTTGATTTCAAAAGTGAATATATATTCGTTTTTACAATGACATGAAGTAATGATTCAATTCGTAAAACATTGTTAAATATCCGTAACATTTAATGCATTCAAATAATAACACTGTGATAATTAATGTAGGTAGGAATTAAAAAATAGATTTAGAGGGCTACATACAGTGATTATAGCAAGGGAATTTAATAAAGATATTGTACCTAAAAAACTGACAGATTTACGCGCACCTGTGAAAGATCGAGCCAACCTGTTAGTAGATTTAACAGTGATGTCTCGCCAGGTAGGTTACTCAATAAGTAAAAAAGTATCCCGCTTTGGAGTGAATTATAATTTATGGCAGGTTTTGGTGACATTATGGAGCGAACATGCTGTGACACCGGCTGCGGTTGCTCAATATCTTCAGGTCGAGCCTGCGACAATCAGCCGTTATCTGGATCAGCTTGAGTCTTTGGGTTACATCACACGCGAAAGAAGTAAAGTGGACCGGCGAGTAGTAGATGTTATTTTGACAACCAATGGTAATAAGGTTGTTAAAGCCGGCTTAAATGAACTCGACGAACTTGGCAAATATTTATAACAAATTCAGATTTACATCTCCCTGCAACATGTGAAAGCCTTCCGCTTGAGTTTATCTTGGCGGCAGGACCTTTCATTTTCTATAGAGTTTGGCTGGATATCTGCCATGGATATTAGCTTATTGCGATGTAATTAAGGTTTTTTGTATCAGACACTGGATATAATTGAGCACAGGTTTATCTCGTTTATTCCAGAAAATGCAAGCAAATGCTTTTTGGTTATCCTTCGGCACTGAGACGCATCGCTAAGTTCGCACATGATCATGCCATGGATTTAACACAAGTTGGAGTGAAAGTCGTTTTCGTAACTTCTGAATATCTTTATCCAGAGCAGCGTGAGTTGATACAAGACTGCTTTGGTTGTCCGGTTGCCAATGGTTATGGTGGCCGAGATGCAGGATTTATCGCGCATGAGTGCCCATCAAAAAACATGCACATTACCGCAGAAGATATTATTGTTGAAATAATTGATCCGCAAGGCCAACCGGTTAAAACAGGCGAGTCCGGTGAAATTGTGGTGACGCATCTGGCAACAAGGGGGTATCCGTTTATACGCTACCGTACCGGGGATATAGGCATACTGGATGATAAACAATGTGAATGTGGACGGGGGCTGCCAATTTTAAAAGAAATACAAGGACGCACAACGGATTTTGTCGTTAGCCAAAACGGCAATGTGATGCACGGTTTGGCGTTGATCTATGTATTGCGAGAAATAACCAGCATTCAAGAATTCAAAATTATTCAGGAAAGTAAAGACAGCACACGAATTTATTTAATTGTAGACAATGCCTTTAGTTCAGAGGATAAATATAAGATTGTCCAGGGATTCAAAACCCGCTTGGGTGAGCAGGTGGATATCATTATTGAATGCGTGGATACGATCCCCGCTGAAAAATCTGGCAAGTTCAGGTATGTGATTAGTCATGCTATCTAACGTTATCGACAACAGAAAACTCTTCAAGCCCATTATTAATTACCATGGTTAGCTGATACAGATTCATCGAGATATCCTGTAAAATCATTCTTGATTAAACTAAGTTCAATTTACGACGATGCAAATTGTATTAAATGGTCGAAGCACAGAAGTGGAAGTGTGCTGCACAATAACAAACATGCTGGAACAGTTAGCACTGCAGGACCAAAGAGTGGCTGTAGAGGTAAATAAAGAAGTGATACCACGCACGCAACATGTATCATTCGAATTAACTTCTGGTGATAGTGTGGAAATCATCCAGGCGGTCGGTGGCGGCTAATTCAAAAAATCACATTAAATATAGAAAGTAATCAAGTGGAAATTACACAAGCAGCCTGGAAAATGGGTGAACGTGAGTTCAACTCACGTTTATTGGTTGGCACTGGGAAATACCGGGATTTTGAGCAGACAAGAGAAGCAGTGATCGCCAGTGGGGCCGAAATTGTCACAGTAGCGCTACGTCGTACCAATATCGGACAACAGACCGGTGAAGCCAATTTACTGGATTTTATTTCGACCGATCAATTTACTATTTTACCCAATACGGCAGGCTGTTTTACCTGCGAGGATGCGGTACGGGTTTGTAAACTGGGACGTGAATTACTTGACGGACATTCTCTGGTCAAACTTGAAGTTCTGGCCGATAAGACAACCCTGTTCCCCAATGTTATCGAGACCATTAAAGCTGCAGAAATATTAGTCAAAGATGGCTTTGAAGTGATGGTGTATACCAACGATGATCCTGTGATTGCCAAGATACTGGAAGATATCGGCTGCGTGTCCGTGATGCCATTGGCAGCACCGATAGGTTCCGGACTGGGTATTCGCAATCCCTATAACATCGTGACAATCATTGAGAATGCAAAAGTGCCTGTGATTGTCGATGCGGGTGTAGGCACGGCTTCTGATGCGGCAATAGCCATGGAACTTGGTTGCGATGGTGTGTTGATGAATACTGCCATCGCTGAAGCTACACATCCGGTTACCATGGCCACGGCAATGAATCATGCCATTGTAGCTGGTCGACTGGCTTATCTGGCAGGGCGTATGCCCAAACGCAGATTTGCTTCAGCTTCTTCACCCGTGGAAGATACTATCTCAGCCAAGCCTTGAACGATCCGATAACGCCTCCACTAAGAACCAATCGCAGCTTTGTTATTCGCGAAGGCCGATTTACGCGCGCTCAGAAAAAAGCATTTGAGGATTTATGGCCAAAATTTGGCATTCCGACTGACGTCATTGACAATATCCATCCAAATGACTGGTTTAGTGCTGATCAGCCTATAATTCTTGATATCGGTTTTGGTAGCGGAGACTCATTACTATCACTGGCAATGCAGCGTCCTGATTTGAATTTTATTGGCGTGGAAGTTTATCGGCCCGGAATAGGGGCTGTATTGCGCAAGATACAAATGCAAGAACTGAATAATATCCGTGTGATTAATACAGACATCATGCAATTATTACGTGCAAGGCTTGCTCCAGATACTATCACCGGAGCCATGGTCTGGTTTCCAGACCCCTGGCCTAAAACCCGTCACCACAAGCGCAGACTGGTGCAAAAAGAATTTTTACTGCAACTTATCCGAGTCATGCAGAACCAAAGCATTTTGCATCTTGCTAGCGATTGGCAACCTTATGTTGAGTTTATGCTTAAAGAAATTACACAGGTGGAAAATTTTGTGGCGCTAAAAACAAATCGAAATCCTCTAGGGCTTGAAAGGCCACCTACGCGCTTTGAGCAGCGTGGGCTACGAAAAAGTCATGAAGTTTCAGACCTGATATACCGAATTGTAAAATAGTGTATTACTGACCCTTCGATTTGCATGCTGGGCAATGCTCCTGAATAGAAAGAGGACATTTATCTTCATTGCAGTCTTCAATTCGATTCCAGGCAAATTGGATAGCCTGTTGTTCAGTATGCAGGAAGTGATCATGCCAGGGCTCGCTGGCAAACCCGGTACGCAAAAATACGTCCATGACCTGCTTTTTGGTACGGCAAAACAGAAACTCAATTCCTAGCCCATGCAGCCTTATCGCAAGCTGATGCAACATTTCCTCGCCGGTAGCATCAATCTCATTAATCCCTTCGGCATCAATAATGATGAATTTAAGTTCAGGTTTTGAGGCCACGCGTTCCAAAACTTTTTCTTCAAAATAACCAGTATTGGCAAAAAACAGCGGTCCATCAAAACGTAAAATAGAGATTTTCGGGCAGGTTTTCAGGATATTCGATTCGGCATCAGCAAGACTGCCGTCACTTTGCATAGCCAGTATGGCAATTCTTGGGCGCATGGTTCGGTACATATACATGCTCATGGACAGAACTACACCGACCAGGATGCTTTTCTCCAGATGTGGTGCCCATAATAATGTTAAAACAAAGGTAATCATTGCTACTATGGCATCATGTTTCTGCACACGCCAAGCATACTTGATGGGCTTGAATTTGATTAAATTCACAACCGCAAGAATAATGACCGCTGCCAGAGTGGGTTGAGGCAAATGATACAAAAGCGGGGTGAAATACAGCAGGGTAATCATCACCAGGATACCGCTGGAGATGGCCGCAAAACCGGTTTTGGCACCGGCACTAAGGTTGACCGCAGAGCGGGAGAATGAACCCGACACGGCATAACCACTGAATAAACTTGAAGTGATGTTGGAAAGTCCCTGTCCTACAAGTCCCTGGTTGACATCTAGGCGTTGGCGTGTCTGAGCGGCAATGGCTTTTGCCACGGATATCGCTTCAGTAAAGCCGATTAGACCAATGGCTATAGCGTTGGTAATTAATGTTGCGGCGATTTGAAAGTCAATTTCGGGAAAGGCAAATCCGGGCAAACCCTGAGGGATATCGCCTACAACTTTGCCGCCAATTTCTTCATATTTCATTTTCCAGGAAACAACTGTGGTAATAATCACAGCAGTCAGAACGCCAGGAATTTTAGGCGCGAACTTTTTAAGCAATATCATTATGGTGAGTGCTGCAATACTATATGCAACTGTCGGCCAGTGGGTATTATGTATTATTTGGTCGAAGATCCTCCAGACCGTTTCATAATGGTGTTCTGCCCGTTCTGCTGATACTCCAAACAACTTGCCCAACTGAGAAGTGGCAATAATAATGGCTGCACCATTGGTAAAACCGATCACTACAGGGTGTGAGAGGAAATCCACAAAAAAACCCAGCTGTAATAGCCCCAAAGACAGCTGAAACAGGCCGACCATTAAAGCCAGCATTACCGCATAGGCCGCATACTGTGTCGGATCCCCCGAGGCATAGGGTGCCAGTGCAGCTGCCGTTAACAAAGAGACTACCGCTACCGGCCCTGTGTGTACCTGGCGTGAAGAACCCATTAGTGAAGCAATCATCACGGGCAGAAATGATGCATACAGCCCATAGTAAGCCGGTAGCCCTGCCAATTGGGCATAGGCCATGGATTGCGGAATTAATACCAGGGCAACAGTGACCCCGGCAATTAAATCAGCCTTTAAGACCCTCGGGTCTTTTAGTTCATAGATCCACTCACGAAAGGGTAAAAAACGCTTAGTGAGTCTCCGCGACACGACATTTAATAAATTCACTAAAAATCCTTTTTGTAGATTTAGCCTGTGAAAGCTGAAATGGGGTTCTATGGAAATTAATCTGTTGAAGCCAGTAGAAATACTATAGATTATTATAAAACGGATTAAAGATCACAGAATAATTGCATATTAGAAATAGACTAACCCTAAATCAAGACTTGTATGGGTATGAAATATAAATCATTAGGCAATACAAATCTAAGTGTCAGCAAAATATGCCTGGGCACAATGACTTTCGGTGAACAGAACACCGAGGCTCAGGCACATCAGCAACTCGACTATGCAATCACGCATGGAGTCAATTTTATTGATACTGCTGAGATGTATCCGGTGCCTCCACGCCAACAAACCCAAGGTGCCACCGAAGCCTTTATCGGAAGCTGGTTGCATAAACGCCAATGCAGAGAAAAAGTCATTTTAGCCAGCAAAGTAGCTGGCCCTGGGATGGATGATGGAGTATTTGCGTAATGGCGCTCAATTGGTGCGAAGCCAAATGGAACAGGCGTTGCACGAAAGCCTTTTGCGCCTGCAAACCGATTATATTGATCTTTACCAGATCCATTGGCCTGCACGTAATACTAATTTCTTTAGTAAGCTGGGTTATCAATATGATGAATCTGAATCCACTCCGATTGAAGAAACGCTGTCGGTACTTAATGATTTTGTTAACTCAGGTAAAGTACGTTACATTGGAATATCCAATGAAACTCCATGGGGTGTGAAAGAATATTTGAGGCTTTCAGAGCAGCGCCAATGGGCGCGAATTATTTCAATTCAAAACCCCTATAGCCTGCTCAATCGAACTTTTGAAGTCGGTCTGGCAGAATTTGCACACAGAGAATGCGTTGAGTTGCTGGCCTATTCCCCTCTAGGTTTTGGTGTGCTCACAGGGAAATATTTGAGAAACATTAATCTGAGTAAAGCACGCTTGAGTGTATTTGAGGGTTATACGCGCTACAGTAATGAACAGGCAAAAAAAGCCACTGCAGCCTATGTTCAACTCGCGGATGACCACGGCTTGTCCGCTACACAAATGGCTTTGGCTTATGTGAATAGTCGGCCCTTTGTGGCAGCCAATATTATTGGTGCTACGTCCATTCAACAACTAGAAGAAAATATTCAGAGTGCAGAACTTGAGTTGTCAGCTGAGGTGCTTGAAGAAATTCACCGTAAAATTCCCAATCCTAGCCCTTAAGCAGAAATATTTTGTTTTATTAGCATCTGTGTTTGCTTTAACCACGTAGCATAGTGGTCGCGTAACTGTTCAGCGTCCATATCTTTGGTGGATATCGGTTTGCCTATATGTAAATGTATTGTGCCTGGTGTTTTTATAAATCCCTGTTTCGGCCATAAGCGTCCCGCATCGTGAGCGACCGGAAGGATGTCTGATTTGGATTTTTTTGCCAATACAAAGCCGCCAATCTTAAGTGTTTTTTCTTCACCGTAAGGGATACGTGTGCCTTCAGGAAAAATAAGAATAAACCGGCCCAGTGCCAGTTTTTCTTTGCCGTCTCTAATCAATTGAATAAAGGATTTCTTGCCCTGCTTTCGATCCAGTGCGATCGGTTGGGTGGATGCAATGCCCCAGCCAAAAAGTGGAACATACAGTAACTCTTTTTTGATTACCCAGGTTAGGGTTGGAAATATGGAAGGGAAGGCCAGTGTTTCCCAGGTCGACTGGTGGTTGGACATTATCACGCAGGGCTTATCAGGTATATTTTCAAGGCCTGTAATTTCATAACGAATGCCACAGGTAATTTTTGCCCAGTAAACATTAAAAGTACACCAGCTGGATACAATCGCGAAACAGATATGATAAGGAAAAAGTCGCGCGACAATGCAGGGTATCACCCACAGGCAGGTCGAAAGAGTCATGCCAAGTAAAAACAATGCAGAGCGAATTAAACGCATTAGTTGGTTCCTTGTTGTTTCAGTAATGACTCAACAGCCTCATATAAATTTTCATAAACCTGAACATGATCGGGCACCTCGCCACTGTTTAAAGTTGATGTGCCTTTTCCTGTTTTAACTAGGACTGGAATAGCGTCTACTGCCATTGCGGCTTCCAAATCACGCATGGCATCACCAATAAAAGGGGTTGTCTCTAAATTAACGTGTGCGCGATAGGCAATGTCTTGCAGCAGTCCCGGGTTTGGCTTGCGACAAGGACCACTTAAAAAAGGGCAAAAGAAAAAACCACTAATTCGACCACCAAAGCTTTCTGTCTCATGTAATAGTTTTTTGTGCATGGAATGTAAAGTGCTGTAATCAAATAAGCCATACGCAATGCCTGACTGATTGCTGGCGATAAATACTTTGATTCCTGCCTTAGTCAAACGAGCAATCGCTTCCAGGCTTCCATCAATGGCGTGCCACTCATCTGCACATTTTACGTAATCCGGACTGTCATGATTTATGACCCCATCACGATCGAGAATTACTGCTTCCATTGCTTATTGCGGAGTTAACTCTGAAGTAAGGAAATATCCGCGACCGTCATAAATAAACGGTGCACGCGGGAAAGCAGGTTAATACGGTTATTGCGCAATTGTTCATTATCATCCATGACCATCACCTCATCGAAAAATTGATCGATCGCAGGTTTTAATTGTGCCAAGTCTGTCATGGCTTGATTATAATTGCGCGCCTGAAATTTAGGTGAGACTATTTCTTCTAATTCACTGAGTTGCTGAAAAAGATATTTCTCGGCTTCCTTTACCAAAAGACCCGTATCAACTTCATCGGTTTTAGTCTTGGCTTTCTTAAGTATATTTCCGATGCGCTTGTTTGCCGCCGCAAGGCTGCCGGCCTCCGATAAAAGACGGAATTGTTTAATCGCTTCCATGCGGTTTGCGAAATCAAGCAACTGGGTAGGCTTGACACTTCTGACGGCTTCAAACGTATCTGGTGAATGTCCCTGATCTATAAAGTAACCGCGTAAACGATCCAAAATAAAATCAAGAACTTCCTCAGAACTGTTGGAGGTATCCAATTTGTTTTCAAGAGAGTGAGCAGAGCATTCAAGAAGTTTTTGTAAATCAAAATCGACCTGGCCTTCTATGCAAATCCGAACAACACCCAGAGCAGCGCGGCGTAGGGCATAAGGGTCTTTGACGCCACTGGGTTTTTTGCCGGTGGCAAAAATGCCTACTAGTGTATCAATACGATCACAAAGTGCCACGATTTTACCTGTAAGACTGATAGGTAAAGTGCTTCCGGATTGCAAAGGCTGATAATGTTGTTCAATGGCCTGTGAAACTTGATCAGGTTCTTTATCGTGTTGAGCGTAATAGCGACCCATGATGCCTTGTAGCTTGGGGAATTCATTGACCATGTCACAGACAAGGTCAGCTTTACACAACAGCGCAGCTCGAGTCGCATGCTGGTCGTCTATGTCCAGAGCGTTGCACAGAGCGCTGGCAAGATGAGCAATACGTTGTGTTTTCTCCAGGATGGAACCTAATTCTTTTTCAAACAAAATACCCTGCAAGTCTTTGGTTCGACTTTCCAGCGTTCTCTGTCTATCACGTCGCCAAAAAAAATCTGCGTCTTCAAAGCGAGGTTTAATGACGCGCTCATTACCCTGTTTAATAATGAGTGGATTGCGACTTTCAATGTTCGCTATAGTAATAAAGTACGGTAATAGGGCCCCGTCCAGTTTGGAAAACATGGGAAAATAACGCTGTGCATCCTGCATCGTTGCTACCAGGGCTTCTAGTGGAATTTCCAAAAAGGCTTGTGAAAATTCACCTACAATAGGACTGGGCCATTCCACCAGATTGGTTACTTCCTCCAATAAAGAGTCATTGTACTTTAGTTCAGCATTATGTTTTTCGGCACATTCCTCCAGCATGCGGCGTATGGAATCCTGACGCTCGGAAAAGTCGACAATCACTTTTGCCTGACGTAGTGATTCGATATAGTCATCGGCATTTGAAAGTGTAATTGCCTGTGGTGCATGAAAGCGATGTCCATAACTGATATTAGAAGCAGTGATGCCTTTTATTTTGCAAGTAATTACTTCGCTGCCGTACATCATGACCACCCAATGCACCGGACGAACAAACTCTACTTCACTGCTCCCCCAGCGCATGGGTTTAGGTATCGGAAGTTTAGTTAAGCCCTGTTCCAAAATTTCCGGTAATACCTGATGGATAGTCTTGCCGGCTTCAGTCGATTTAAAGTAAAGCCAGGCACCCTTGTCCGTCTCCAGAGTTTGTAGATCATGAATCTCTACACCACATGAAGCTGCAAAACCGAGTGCGGCTTTTGAGGGTTCTCCATTTTTGTCGTAGGCAGCTTTTAGTACTGGGCCTTTGCGTTCTATGGTCTGTTCTGGCTGTTTTTCGCTGGCATCAAAAAGGAACATGACCAGGCGGCGTGGCGTCACACAGGGCAGGGCTTTGCTATAAGTAAAACCGGCTTCTGCTAATTGTGAAGCGACATAGTCTGACAAAGTGTCCGCTAGATTTTTTGCCGCCGTAGGAGGAAGTTCTTCGGTGCCGATTTCAACCAGTAATGTTTTTTTGCTCATGAATAAATATTATGTTGTGAGCAGGGGAAAGCCCATGATTTGTCTGGATTCAAGATAACGCGTGGCCACCAACCGCGCTAAGGTGCGAATTCGAAGAATGTATTGCTGACGTTCTGTCACGGAGATGACCTGGCGTGCATCAAGAAGATTAAAGACATGAGAAGCTTTTAACACCTGTTCATATGCTGGCAGTGGTAGAACACATTCCAGTAAGCGATTACATTCTTTTTCGCTGCTATCAAATTCCGCAAATAAATAATCAGTGTTGGCCTGTTCAAAATTATAAGAAGATTGTTCCACTTCATTTTGATGAAAAATATCGCCATAGCTGATGGTGTCGTTCCAGGCCAGCTGATAAATGTTTTCTTTTCCCTGCAGATACATCGCCAGCCGTTCAAGACCATAAGTAATTTCGCCTGTGACCGGTTGACAATTAATCCCCCCGACTTGCTGAAAATAGGTAAATTGGGATACTTCCATCCCGTTTAACCACACTTCCCAACCAAGTCCCCAGGCGCCAAGTGTGGGCGATTCCCAGTTATCTTCCACAAAGCGAATATCGTGCTCCAGAGGGTCAATGCCAAGTTGTTGCAAGGACTCAAGGTATAAGTCCTGAATGTTATCGGGCGAAGGTTTGAGTATCACCTGGAACTGATAATAATGCTGTAGACGATTGGGATTGTCGCCATAGCGTCCATCTGTAGGACGACGACAAGGCTGAGCATAGGCCGCCTTCCAGGGTTCAGGACCAATCGAGCGCAGGAAAGTCCCGGGGTGAAAAGTCCCCGCTCCCATTTCTTTATCGAAAGGTTGTAATAAGACGCAGCCCTGATTAGCCCAGTATTGTTGCAGGGTGAGGATTATCGATTGAAAACTGGCATGTTCGGTCACGTCGTTTCGTGTTGATTTTATGAAAAGCCGAGATTGTACCGCGTAAAAGCATGAATACGAGTATTTTTTCTGAATAGTCGTTAGTCTGAACGTAAAAATCCGGTTCTGTCATACGAGTGTTTTAGGATCTGCCTGTAGACATCCATGTCCTGGCAGATTTCATCCTGAAACAAAAGATCATCCGTGAAATCTCAAGTCATTCGCCTAATTTACCTTCCCTGATAAATTACGCTCTCCCTGAGCTTGAGTCTTGACTTCATTATTCCTTATACACTGCCCTAAAGTTGAACATTCTGTTTAACACTCTAGGTTGGGGCATCCTTGCCGAAGTACTGCTGGACTGAATTCCAATGAAGATTTCATTGTAAAGTCACGGCATGCATACACGAATGAAAGCACAGCAAGGGCTATGCCAATTTTGAATTGGTTGGTCTTCTGTATCTTGTTAACTAATTGATAAAATTAAAAATATAGATAACGAAAGGCTAAATTCAGAAGATAAACGTGTTATTGTAATCGTTTGTATTTGGGGGAGAAGCCAATCACGTTTAGCCATTTACTGACGCTATTTGACAATTTGTGGCGCTATAGATGACAGCGTGGGCAATTTACTTTATAAGAGCACTGCTTGGGAGCAAAAATTGTTTTTAGTTATTGCGGGGCAATAAATATGTTCATAATGCACCAAATATGTGCAAAATAATCTATAAATGCACAAAATTTGTGCATATCTGGCTGTTTACTTGTGGTGCAAGATGCTAACTATTTGAATTCCCTGCCTGATTATGTGGCACATATCATGCTTAACACCGGTCACAATACAAAACAAGAATAAACTCGGCCTAATTACTGGGTATTCAAATTTTTTAAATAATAGGAGTTTCTAAATGTCCGCAAGTGATGTTTTAAAAATGATAAAAGATAATGACGTACGATACGTTGATTTTCGATTTACAGATACGCGTGGAAAAGAGCAGCATGTCTCGGTGCCTGCACATAGCATTGATGAAAGCGTATTTGAATCTGGAAAGATGTTTGATGGATCATCTATTGCTGGATGGAAGGGCATTAACCAGTCAGACATGATTTTAATGCCAGATGCCGAATCTGCGGTGATGGATCCTTTCTTCAGTGAACCTACATTAATCTTGCGATGCGATATTTTAGAGCCGTCCACGATGCAAGCATACGAGCGTGATCCACGTTCTGTTGGCAAGCGTGCGGAAGCCTATTTGAAGTCATCCGGTGTGGCTGACACCGCCTTCTTTGGTCCTGAGCCTGAATTCTTTATTTTTGATGATGTACGCTGGAAAAATGAAATGTCGGGTGCATCTTTTGAGATTAATTCCGAAGAAGCCGCTTGGGCATCCAACCAGATTATGGAAGAAGGCAATATTGGTCATAGACCAGGAATTAAAGGTGGCTACTTCCCGGTCCCACCTGTGGATTCATTACAGGATGTACGTTCGGCCATGTGTCAGGTGCTGGAAGAAATGGGCGTAGTAACAGAAGTACACCACCATGAAGTGGGCACTGCTGGCCAGTGTGAAATTGGCACTCGATTTAATACTTTAACAATCCGTGCCGACCACAATCAGATACTCAAGTATGTGGTATTAAACGTGGCTCATAACTACGGCAAAACGGCGACATTTATGCCTAAGCCGCTGGTAGGTGATAATGGTAATGGTATGCATGTTCATATGTCTCTGGCGAAGGACGGTGTAAACCTGTTTACCGGTGACCTGTACGGTAACCTTTCTCAAACGGCCTTGTATTACATTGGCGGAATTCTGAAGCACGCTAAAGCCATTAATGCATTTTCAAATGGCTCTACTAATAGTTACAAGCGCCTGGTTCCAGGCTTTGAAGCACCAGTGATGCTGGCGTACTCTGCGCGTAACCGTTCCGCCTCGATTCGTATTCCATACGAGTCAAATCCTAAAGCACGTCGCATTGAAGTACGGTTTGGTGATGCCTCTTCTAACCCGTATCTGACTTTTGCGGCCATGTTGATGGCGGGTCTGGATGGAATTCAGAATCAGATTGATCCGGGCGAGCCAAACGATAAGGATTTGTATGATCTTCCACCGGAAGAGGATGCGAAAATACCAAAAGTATGTGCTTCGCTGGAAGAAGCGCTGGATGCTTTGGATAAGGATCGAGAGTTTCTAAAAGCGGGCGGTGTGTTTAGTGATGATGCCATTGATGGCTACATTGCGCTGAAGATGCAAGAGGTGACTGCTTTGCGTCAGGCGGCCCATCCGATTGAGTTTGAAATGTACTACAGTTGCTAATCGCGCTGAAAATTCTGTCATTTGTCTAAAAACGCCCCGTAAGGGGCGTTTTTTTTGCAATCATTAATAAATTTGTGTATCTAAAACAAAGACATTTAAAAAGAGTCCAAAACATGAAGCTTTTACTCGTATCCGTACTGTGTTTGATGATCGTGAACGCGAATGCAGAACTATTTAAGTGGAAAGATGCCGACGGCAACACGATATTTTCGGACCAACCGCCACCGGATCAAAAAAATTGCGAGTTGGAGGTTGAAAAACAATCCCTGCCAAAAGTGAATACCTTACCTGCCCTTGAGATAAACAACGGCACCAGAACGTCTGTGCCGAAGAATACCGGGGAAGACAGGGTCGTTTATAAAAACTTAGCTATTATCAGCCCGGTAAATGATTCCGAAGTTCGCGAAAATTCTGGAAAAGTAACCATATCTGTACGTGTAGAGCCCGATAACTTCGCTGAACGTGGTCATCAGCTGGTTATCTATATGGATGGCATTGAAGTGTCTAAAGGTAATAGCACAGCGATTATGCTGGATAATGTAGATAGAGGGACGCACGAAATTAAAGCAAGCATTATTAATCACAGTGGCTTTGTAATTAAAGAAACCCGTAACACGACTTTTACTCTGCACCGCTACCATACATAAAAATTCCTTTCCATTCGCTTTTGCACCAATATTGTGCAATAGTGGGGTTTGTCAAATTGAATATTTACTTTGATTCGGCTTCGATATGTCGAATGTGCGCCGTTTTGCGACAATAGCACCGAAATCAAGCTTTTAACGTGAAACTGGTTCAGAAATTGCTAGAAAAATAGTTATGAAGGACAGCTTTTATGCATCGATTGTTGATTCTCAGGCAACAGCGATATTACTACTGGATGAACACTGTGATCTTGAATATATGAATACATCGGCAGAAGCCATTTTTAGCATCAGCAGTACACGAGCAAAAGGCACTGCTTTTTCAACTATGCTGGTGGATGAAGATAATGTTTTCTATGAGCGAATACAAACTTCCATCAGTCGGGGTGAGTCCTGGACCGAACATGAGTGTCTGTTACGCGTGGCACCAAACAAGGAAGTGACGGCGAATCTAACCATTAATCCGGTGGAACTGGGTGGTGAAGAAAAAGTATTGGTCGAAATTATTACTCTGGATCGTCAGCTTAAAATTCTTAAGGAAAGTCATTTATTAAAAGAACACCAGGCTACGCGAAGTATGTTGCGAGGAATGGCTCACGAAATAAAAAATCCACTGGGCGGACTGCGCGGAGCAGCACAATTGTTAGAGGGTGAATTGGAAGATGATGAACTGACGGAATATACCCGCATTATCATCAAGGAGGCAGATCGATTACACAAATTGGTCGATCGAATGCTCGGACCAAATATGGTTCCGAATAAAGTGCCGCAGAATATTCATGAAGTGTTACACCATGTTTATAGCCTGGTTTCTGTTGAAGAAATTAAAAATATTAATTTCAGAATTGATTATGACCCAAGTATTCCTGAAATTAGCTTTGATCGGGATTTGCTGGTTCAAGCAATTCTGAATATTACTCGCAACGCAATTCGTGCTGTAGCGGAGGATGGCGAGATTGTTTTTAAAACACGAGTATTGCGACGCCACACAATTAATGGTGTCCCGCATAAGCTGGTTGCCTGTATTAGCATAATCGATAACGGACCTGGGATCCCGGAAGATATTGCAGCAAAGATTTTTTTCCCGATGGTATCGGGTCAAACAGGGGGTTCCGGATTGGGTCTGGCCATATCACAAATGCTGATAAATCAACATGAAGGGTTAATTGAATTTGAGTCGGTGGCAGGGAGAACAGAATTCAGAGTGATGTTACCCATTTACTGAAACAGAAAAAATGATTAACAAAGATAAAACGTACAGAGAAATAAATAATGAAAAGTGATGTTTGGGTAATCGATGATGATCGATCTATTCGTTGGGTGTTGGAACGTGCGCTTAAAAAAGCCGATCTTGATGTAACACTATTTGAGTCAGCCAATAATGCCATGCAAGCGCTAGCGTCGAATGCGCCTCAAGTTATTATTACTGATATTCGTATGCCTGGTATGAACGGGTTTGAATTTTTGGAAAAAGTTCAAGCGCAACATCCGGAGTTGCCGGTAATTGTTATGACTGCACATTCCGATTTGGATAATGCAGTCCATGCCTATAAAGGTGGAGCCTTTGAGTACCTTCCAAAGCCTTTTGATGTTGATGAAGCGGTAGAGCTGACCAAACGCGCCTGCCAATCCAACACAGAAGAAAATCCACCCTATGCCGAGACCGAAGAAGTCCCGGAAATCATAGGGGAATCGCCGGCCATGCAAGAAGTGTTTCGCGCTATTGGCAGGCTCTCGCGTTCTAGCATAACCGTGTTGATTAATGGTGAAACCGGAACTGGAAAAGAGCTGGTGGCTCATGCGCTACATAAGCATTCTCTTCGCAGTTCAAAACCCTTTATAGCCCTGAATATGGCAGCCATTCCCAAGGATCTGCTGGAGTCGGAATTGTTTGGGCATGAAAAAGGCTCATTTACGGGGGCGCAAGGTCTAAGACGAGGTCGTTTTGAACAGGCCAATATGGGGACATTATTTCTAGATGAAATAGGCGATATGCCAGCAGACTTGCAGACTCGCCTGCTTCGTGTGTTGTCTGATGGCGAATTCTACCGCGTCGGAGGGCAGGAGCCCATCAAAGCCGATGTAAGAATCATAGCTGCAACCCATCAAAATTTACAGAAGCTAGTAGAGAAGGGTGAATTTCGTGAGGACTTGATGCACCGTCTGAATGTAATCCGAATTCAGGTCCCCGCTTTAAGAGAACGTCGCCAGGATATACCCCTTCTGCTTAAAAACTTTCTGACCTCGGCGGCGAATGAACTGGAAGTGGAAGTCAAACAACTTGAAAGTGAAGTAGTTACTTATTTAAGCGGACTTGAGTGGTCGGGCAATGTACGCCAGCTGGAGAATTTATGTCGCTGGCTCACTGTTATGGCATCGGGTAAAACAATTCATCTGGAAGATTTGCCGCGGGAGCTTAAAGAAGGCGATCTACCGATGGATACCTCAGCGAATTGGCAATCTCTGCTGGCTAGTTGGGCAGATCAAAAACTTGATAACGGAGATGCAGAGATTCTACAGAATGCGACGCCTCAGTTTGAGCGCGTGCTGATAGAAGTAGCAATGAAGAAAACTGGAGGAAAAAGACAGAGAGCAGCTAAATTACTGGGTTGGGGACGAAATACTCTGACACGTAAAATTCAGGAGCTGCATATGTATGAGTACGGCAGTAAATCTGTAGAAGAGCGTGTGGGATAATAATATTGAGTAGCTAATTTAGACTTAGGCTGCCGACCAGCTCAGATATATGTGAAAGTTGATGCTCATTTAAGTAATCACATAAGATCTGATTAATGCTGGCACAAATCAGTGGGTCATAATAAAGGCCGGTTCCGATACCCACCGCACTGGCACCCGCAATGATAAATTCCAGTGCATCTTCTCCGCTGGCAACGCCTCCCTGACCGATGATAGGGATATTATGGTTTTTACACACCTGATAAACCTGATGGACTTTTAATAGCGCAATAGGTTTTATTGCAGGACCGGATAAGCCGCCCTGATTATTTCCAATCACGGGCTTGCGTGAATGAATATCAATCGCCATTCCCATTAAGGTATTAATCACCGCAAACGCGTCGGTTCCTGCTTCAATACAACGCCTGGCGTTATACGCAATATCTGTCTGATTGGGCGATAATTTGGTAATTAAGGGTTTATCGGTCACCTTTCGACATGCCGCAACCACGCGTGCAGACATATCTGGGTCATTACCAAAGGCAACGCCGCCCTCTTTTACGTTGGGGCAGGAGATGTTTATTTCTATGGCATCAATTGGTGAGTCATCAAAGATACGCGTGACTTCAGAATATTCTTCCAGAGTGGAACCGGAGACATTAGCGATATAACGTGTCTCACTGAAATCGAGTTTAGGCAGATAATCTTTAACCACTGTTCTGACGCCGGGATTTTGCAAGCCGATAGCATTCAGCATTCCAGCCGGAGTTTCATATACGCGATGTGCCGGATTGCCCAATCGGTTTTCAAGTGTGGTACCTTTTAAACAAATCGCGCCGATTTCCTGATTAGAATATCCCGCCACGCGCGTGTATTCTTGCCCGAAGCCAACACAACCTGAAAGTAATACCAGAGGTGTCTGAAAATCCAGACCGCAAAACTTACTATGTAATAGTTGATATTTAGAATCCATGTTTCATGTCATTTTATACGAGCCGGAAATCCCGCCCAATACCGGGAATATTATGCGTTTATGCGCCAACAGTGGTTGTCAATTGCACTTGATTCATCCGTTGGGATTTGAGCTGGATGACAAACGCATGCGGCGGGCTGGGTTAGATTATATAGATAAGAGCATAGTACAAGAATATCCAGATTATCCTAGTTGCATGGAAAAAATATCCGCCAAGCGAATATTTGCTTGTTCGACCAAGGGTAAAAAAAATTATAGTGATATAAAGTATCAGCCAGGTGATGCACTGTTATTTGGTCCTGAAACACGTGGACTTCCAGTAAATGTACTTAACAGCTTTGAAAAAGATCATATACTGCGTGTGCCCATGCTTGAAAACAGCCGTAGTATTAATTTATCCAATACTGTTTCCATCTTTGTCTATGAGGCCTGGCGACAAAATGATTATATCGGAGCAGTTTAATCAACTTCGTTTTTGAGTGATCGGGATATCAGATATTCAACTGCTTCTCGTGCCGGCTTACCATTGTATAAAACTTCATACACCTGATGGCTTATAGGTAACTCAATGCCTAGTCGGTGTGCCAGATCGTAGACGACTTTGGCCGCGTATTTACCCTCAATGACTTGACCTATCTCCTGTTCTACTTGTGCAAGGGATTTGCCACTGCCAATGCCCAGACCAAAGCGACGATTACGCGACAGATTTTCTGTACAGGTTAATACAATATCACCTAGGCCGGACAGGCCGGAGAAAGTCTGAGTGTGCGCTCCAAGCTTTCTGCCCAAACGAATCATTTCTGCCATGCCTCGTGTGATTAAGGCAGCACGTGCATTAGCGCCAAACTGCAAGCCGTCACTGATACCGGTGGCAATCGCAAGTATATTTTTAAAAGTACCTCCAATTTCTACACCGGTTACATCAGTACTAATATAAGTACGAAATAAACTGTCATGAAATAATCGCGCGGCCTTGCGTGCAAAAGCGGTGTGTTTGGATGCAACTGTAACGGCAGTCGGTAAACCCTTACCCACTTCTTGAGCAAACGAAGGTCCGGATAAGATGGCATTGTTTATGCCGCTTCTTAATTCCTCCTCTGCTATCTGATGTAAAAATTTACCACTGCCCTGTTCCAGACCTTTGCAAGCCCAGATAATGCCTTGCAGATTTTCACTGGCATTTGAGTTGATACGTTGCATCATCTCCCGCATGGTAAGACTGGGAACAGCCACTATGATGAAATCACTGGTTTGAACAAGCCGGGAAAAATCTACACAGGGAATAATATTGTCTGACAACATCGCGCCCGGCAGGTAACGAGAGTTTTCCTTTTGTGAAATTACTTTCTGTAGTGCCTGCGTATTTCTGCCCCAAAGCTGAATTTGCGGGTGTAGTTTGGCTAGATGTATGGCTAGTGCCGTTCCCCATGCGCCGGCTCCGAGTACGCCGATTGAAGAAGGCTTGTTGCTCATCTAAGTAATTTCAGTCTGACTTCAGCACTAATCTGCGGGAAATCATCAGTGCTTGGTGCTTTTACCAGTCGCTTGCAACTGTTCTTTTTGCTGTGCCATTTGCTGGGCATACAGCGCATCAAAATTGACTGGGGATAATAACAATGGAGGGAACCCGCCTTTGCTGATTAACTCGGCAACGGCTTCACGTGCAAATGGAAACAGGGTATGCGGGCAATAACTGCCAAGCAAATGATTGCGTTGTTCTTCAGGAAAGTCTTTAATCAAAAATACACCCGACTGTTTTAATTCAACTAAAAACGCCGTTTTTTCATTTTGTTTTGATGTCACACTTACATTAAGAGTGACTTCGTATAACTCGTCAGTAAGTTTTATGTTTTGTGATGTCAGATGAATATCTGTTTTAGGCTGCCATTTTTCACGAAATACTTCAGGGCTGTTGGGAGACTCAAAAGAAACATCTTTTAAAAAGATTTTTTGAATCTCAAATCTTTGCTCGGTGTCTGCCATGGGAAAATATTAAAGAATGTAGTTGGAAGATTGATGTGTGAATTTATTCTAGGCCCAGCATGCCATTAAGTTTGCCTTCCCGATTAAGTTCTGCCAGGTCATCAAAACCACCTACATGTGTGTCGCCGATGAAGATTTGCGGAATACTGGTGCGCCCACTGAGCCGTTCCATTTCTTCACGTATGGAAGGATCATTATCAACTAATATTTCTCGGTATTTAACGCCTTTATTGTCAAGTAATCTTTTGGCTGCATTACAATATGAGCATAAACGTCCGCTATACACCTTGATGTCTGGAGTCTTCATTATTTCACCACTGGTAGGTTGGCAGATTTCCATCCTTCAAGGCCGCCTTTAAGGTTCATCACGTTAGTAAAATTATGTTTTTTCAAAATTTCACAGGCGGAAGATGAACGATTTCCGCTTTTACATAGCGTAATGACGGGTTGATCTGCATAGGCTTTTAGTTCATCTACACGTTGTTTTAGCACACTTAAAGCCAGATGTTTTGAACCGCGGATTGAGCCCTGAGCGAGTTCATTGCTCTCTCGCACATCAATAATAACTGCATTCTCTTTATTGATTAACTGTACTGCTTCAGCGGGGGAGATATCTTTGAAGCCTCGTGTAGCACGTTTTATCTCCATACGCACTATAAGCATAAGGATAACGCCAAGCGCAACAAACAAAATAAAATTATTAGTAAAAAATTCAGATTCAGGAGTCATAAGCTAGCGGCCCGGGATTCAGCGGGCTGTCATTATACAAATTAATGAATCGTATTCTATCTTTAATGTGTTGAGCAGAAGACGTATTGCATCATTTCTATAAGCTTTAAAGTGCGTTCATCACCGACTTTATAAAATACCCGGTTAGCGTCTTTTCGCGACTTCAAAATGCCTTTGTCACGTAGAATGGCAAGATGCTGTGAAATGTTGCTTTGAGAGGTGCCCACATTTTCAACGATTTCTTGTACGCTGACTTCTTGATCGCCAAGTACACACAGTATCTTTAGGCGTAATGGATGAGACATAGCCTTCAATGAACGCGAGGCTCTTTCTATATCATCCTCTTTTGCCATGAGGTCTGAGCGATTGAGTGGCACAAAGCCGGTTTCAGTCATTTTATTCGCTTCCATTCATATCCTAATAAATTAATAATGGCATTATCGAATATTCTAAACCATTAATACGACAATAATAGTCGGGAATTTGTCTGTTGAATAGCCTTTTCCTTTATTTTTATGACAATCGCGGTAAGCAAATATTCCGTGCAATAGAAGCTACTTGTTTAATATTCAGTCTAACTGGTTTGTTTGTGGCGCATGCCGAAGAAGGACTGAGCGACACTCAGGCACAGCTTGACAGAGTTACAAAAATTGTTGAACAGATTGAAAGTAACCTTGCAAAAAACATTAAAAATCAAGATCTTGTACGTAAGGAAATGGATCAGCTTGAGCGTGAACTGGGCAAGCTGCATGCGCAAATAAAAGCCACTGAAAACAGTATCTCGCAGGGTCAGAAGCGCGAAAAACAGCTGCAGAATGAAAAAGCTCGCCTGGATCAGGATTTGGCCGACCAGGGTATACTATTCAAACAGCTGGTACGGGTTGCCTATGGTGCTCAGGACCAGAGTAAATGGAAAATTTTGCTTAGCCAGAACAGTATTCAGCACGCTGGTCGCAATGCCTTGATGTATGACTATATTCACAAGGCACGTGCAGAACAGCTTGTGCATCTTTCAGATTTGGCGTTAGCCCTACGTACCAATCAAACAGAACTACAACAACAGCAAGAAATGCTGCAAAAATTGCTCAAAAAACAAACAAATGAGCAAGTTGTGTTGAATAAAGTCCGAATTCGTAAGGAAACTGCAAAAAAAGAGCTTGAGCAGTTAATTGATAAGGATAAGGACACTCTGAAAGTCGAACAGGATAACAAAGCTAAGCTGCAGAAGTTACTGAAAAAACTGAATATTAAGAAATCCAGAGGCCAATTTGCTGAAAATGCCGGAAAGTTACACTGGCCAGCCAAAGGTAAATTAAAGCGCCGTTTTGGCGAGCATAGATCCGGTGGTGGAGAGTTAAGCTGGAGTGGTGTGCTAATACAGGCCGCCCGCGGCAGTGAAATTCATGCCATATTTTCAGGAACTGTCGTGTTCTCTGACTGGTTTGATCATTACGGCTGGCTGACGATTATTGACCACGGCAGTGATTATATGAGTCTATATGCTCACGCGGAGGGGTTGTATAAAAATGTGGGTGATTATGTTACACAGGGAGAGTTGATCGCGGTGGTAGGAGACTCCGGTGATGCAGATCAGGCGGGTCTGTACTTTGAGATTCGTCGCCAAGGTGCGCCAGTAGATCCAGCGGGCTGGTGTGTTTATCCCAAGATGGCCTATTCTCCCTAGATACCGTTTTCTTCTGGAATCGTTAATTATTTCGGTAGTGATGCATATATAAGGGATATCACTACAAGGAGCCTATTTATGAAAAGCGTTAAATCACTCAGTTTCGGACTTGCTGTCGGTTTGCTCATCGGTTTGTTTGTGGCGGGAAGCCATCAGGTTTTTGCTAAACGTGACAATGAGATTTTGCAACTTCCACTGACAGACATCCAGCTGTTTGCTGATATTTATGCGCGTATCAAAAAAGACTACGTGGAAGAAGTTGGCGACAGCGAGTTACTGGAAGGCGCCATTCGCGGTATGCTCAGTAGCCTAGATCCACACTCTTCATACCTGAGTCAGGATGAATTCAAGGAATTGCAAATTGGTACCACCGGTGAATTTGGTGGTCTGGGTATTGAAGTCGGTATGGAAAATGGCTTTGTAAGAGTTATATCTCCGATTGAAGACACGCCGGCAGATAAGGCGGGTGTAATGGCTGGCGATATTATTATCAAGCTAGACGACACCGAGGTGAAAGGGCTGACTCTGAATGATGCGGTCAAGCTGATGCGTGGTAAGCGTGGGTCAAAAATTTTACTGACGATTGTTCGTGAAGGTGAAGCCAAGCCTCTGGAGATCACTGTAGTACGTGATGTTATTCGTGTTAAAAGTGTTCGCAGTCGAATTCTGGAACCTGGATATGGCTACATTCGCATTAGTAGCTTCCAGTCCAAGACCACACGTAATGTCATTGCGGCGGTTGAAAAGTTATTGAAAAAATCGGATCAGCACCTGCAGGGGTTGATCCTGGACTTGCGTAATAATCCGGGCGGGGTATTAACCGGTGCGGTGGGTGTGTCCGATATCTTCCTTGAAGATGGCGAACTGATTGTTTTCACGAAAGGAAGGGTGGCTGATTCTGAACTGAATTACAGTGCCAGTACCAATGACACTCTGGAAGGGACACCGATTATTGTGCTGATTAATGAAGGTTCGGCTTCAGCATCCGAGATTGTGGCTGGTGCACTGCAGGATCATAAACGTGCGGTTATTATGGGCCAGAAGTCGTTTGGTAAAGGCTCTGTGCAAACTATTCTGCCTTTAAAAGAAGATGCCGCACTGAAATTAACCACTGCGCGCTACTACACGCCTTCGGGTAAATCGATTCAGGGTGAAGGCATCAATCCCGATATTCTGGTTGAAGAGCTGCATGGCGGAGAGGGTGATGAAAACAAACGATTCCAGTTTGTAAGAGAGGCCGATCTTAGAGGCCATCTGGAAAATAATCAGAAAAAAAGTAAAGATGATCCCAAAAAGGAAGTGAAACATATTACAATCTCGGTGGACAGCGACGAAGACGCTGTACTTAATGAAGCATTAAGCATCCTTAAAGATTTGGCTGAGCATAAAGATTCGAAGAGTGCATAAACTGCAGATTAAAACATTATCAAAAATTCAAACATCAATATTGGGCCGTCTCATTTTTGCGACCGCCCTATTATTGTCTACAGCACACACATATGCTGACGAGCTGTTAATTTCTCAAGAGACGTATAAAGTTGCCATTATTATTGATGACCTTGGCAACAACCTGGATAAGGGACGTGCACTCATCGATCTGCCTTATCAGTTAACCTACTCATTTCTGCCCCAGCGACCTTATTCAAGACGGCTGGCTAATATGGCGGCATCTCAGGGTAAAGAAGTCATGGTGCATTTACCGATGCAATCTTCCGGAGTGGGCGAGTTGGGTAATGGTGCGTTGACACTCGAGCTCGATCAGAGAGAGTTTCAGGACTCTGTTCAGCAGAGTATTCAATCCGTACCACATGCGCGCGGTGTGAATAATCACATGGGCAGTCTTTTAACCCGTCATCCTGGACACATGTCCTGGTTGATGGAGGCGTTATCCAGTCGTCACGATCACCTCTATTTTGTAGACAGTAAAACCACCGCCTCGACAGTCGCTGGGAGAATTGCAACGGAGCATTTTATTCCTAATATTTCCAGAGATGTGTTTCTTGATAATAGTCAAAATGAAACGGATATTCGACGTCAGATACTGTATCTGAAAAAACTTGCAGCTAAAAAAGGTTATGCAGTTGCTATTGGTCATCCA
Organism: uncultured Thiotrichales bacterium; assembly: GCA_964636225.1. Lineage (GTDB taxonomy): Bacteria > Pseudomonadota > Gammaproteobacteria > UBA4575 > UBA4575 > UBA1858. The sequence goes on from CAZWQM010000005.1 coordinate 107,539, forward strand.
CACAAAACAACTATTCGTTTGCTGAATGAATATTTGCCCACAATGATTGAGAACAATATTGAAGTGGTCCCGGTGACCAAATTAATTGAACTGCATGCACAAAAACAACATTCGGCAAAGTTAACTGCTGAGACTAGAGCAGTAAGTGAGTTCTAATTTAATAGGGAGTCACTTAAGAGACCCTAAAAGCCTTGTAAAAAATAACTTCATTACCATAAATTCGCCGCGGTTTATTTTTCTGGCGAAGCAAAAACTCACAATTGACCAGAATTATGGGTTACACAGTTAATGTAATGCATTCAGGTAGCCATGTGCGTTATTACGCAAATTAGTACTTTTCTGTTGCGTACATTCCTCTGTACTTTAAAAACCTAAATATTATTAGCTGCTTACCTGAATACGGTATATTTATATTTAATGGATCAGTACGTTCTCAATCGATATTATCTTGAGGGATTCACCATTGTTGAACTAATGCTGACGCTGGCGGTAGCGGCGGTAATACTTTCTCTTGGAGTACCTTCTTTTCAGGGGTTGGTGGAAAGAAATCAGCTAACCAGCGGCATTAACCAGTTTGTTTCTTCTCTGACACGTAGTGAAGCCGTGAAGAGAAATCAAAGAGTGTCCTTGTGCTCAAGTAGTGATGGCGCACTGTGAAATGCCGGCGGTTATGAAAATGGCCATTATGTAGTCTCAGCTGCGCCTTGTCCGGGAGGTCCTCAAGACCCGCCATATGAATGTATACAGCTGACTGCTACGCCGACGTTTACATCTAGCAGTTCACCACCATTAACCTACGATTCACGCAATATCAAAACACCCGCGGATCATTGGTAATCACAAAACTACTTCGCTTAAAGTGATTGTGAACAACGATGCTAAGGCCTAAATATAGATAAAATCGTTAAATGCTTGTGCGAAGCTGTTTGGGAACAGCAAACGTAATATTTTCTTCCACGCCATCAATTTCACTGACAACGGCCTGAGTAGATGCGGTGAGTTTATTTACAACCTGCTTAACAAGAACCTCCGGTGCTGATGCACCTGCGGTAACACCAATCCTGGTTTTATTGTTTAACCAACTATCCCGGATCTGATCGGCATCATCAATCAAGTAAGATTCAATGCCATTTTTTTCAGCAATTTCACGCAAGCGATTTGAATTAGAACTGGACACTGAGCCTATCACGAGTAATAAATCACAATCATGTACCAGTTTTTTAACGGCATCCTGTCTGTTTTGGGTGGCATAACAAATATCTGCTCGCTTAGGAGATTGAATGCCGGGGAAACGCTGCTGCAACTTTTGAATGACCTCTTTAGTATCGTCGACAGATAGAGTGGTTTGCGTGACGTAAGAAATCTGATCCGGGTTTTTAATTGCAACCCGATCCACATCTTCTGGTGACTCGACAAGATATATTTTGCCGCCATTCTCATCAGTACATTGCCCCATAGTACCTTCGACTTCCGGGTGACCTTTATGACCAATTAAAATGGTATCCTGTCCGTTTTTGCAGTTACGCACGACTTCGATATGAACCTTGGTTACCAGTGGGCAGGTCGCATCGAACACGGTTAACTTGCGTCGATCGGCTTCGTTGCGAACCGCTTTGGATACTCCGTGAGCGCTAAATATTACGGTGGAGTTGTCGGGAACTTCATTCAGTTCTTCTACGAATACCGCACCTTTTTCGCGTAAAGACTCGACCACAAAACGATTGTGTACAACTTCATGACGTACATAAATAGGTGCGCCAAACTTTTCCAGTGCGCGCTCGACAATTTCTATTGCGCGGTCGACACCGGCGCAAAATCCTCTGGGGTTGGCAAGTTTAATTTGAATCGTTTTCATTGCCTGAATTGTTTTGACTGGGATCTTTTTTAAAGATGTGGGCGATCATTAAGGCCGCACCTAGCGTAATTGAAATATCCGCCAAGTTAAACGTGGGCCAGTGACAGCCACCGCCGGGTAGAGGAGAGAAAAAATGTATACATTCTTCAGCCTTATAATAAAAATCAATAAAGTCAGTCACCTTGCCATATAAAGCGCGATCAATCAGGTTGCCCAGCGTCCCACCCAATATGAAACATAAACTGATACTCAGCAAAGTATCCGCTCCATTAATTTTACGTAACCAGCTGAATAAATATATACAAACAGCAATCGCGAGTACTACAAAAAACCAGCGTTGCCATCCCCCTGCGTTACTAAGAAAGCTGAATGCGGCTCCCTCATTGTAGACTAACATCCAGTTAAACATTGGTATTGCAGCAACCGGTCGAGCATATTCAAGTAGGGATCCGGCTAAATGTTTTGTAGCCTGATCCATTAATGTCAGTGTGAGAACTAAAACAATCCACTTACGCATATTTGCGCACTTCACCCTGACCATCTACATTTTCAACACATCGGGAACACAGCTCTGGATGGCCCTTATGATTACCCACATCTTCACGTAGATGCCAACAGCGAACACATTTATTATTTAATGACTTGTTAATGGAGATTTTTATTGTCTCTCCGTTGTTTAATATAGTTGCCTGTAACTCTGTCGGTGCATCTGCAAGCGGTTTTGCTTGTGCAGAAGAGGTAATTAAAACAAAACGCAATTCATCTTCTAGTAAAGTCAGTGCGGTTTGCGTTTTATCTTCACAGTAAATTAATACATCTGCGTCCAGGCCTGAACCTATATCCCGTTTTTCACGATAAGTTTCCAGCGTTTTCTGTACCTGCTGGCGCACATCAAATATTTGATTCCAGGTAGAAACATTAAAAACATCATTTTCATCAAGTTCAGCCAGAGTCTGGTACCAAGTTTGATGAAAAATACTATCGTCCTGATAATTCGGCAAATGCGAAAATGCTTCTTCAGCAGTGAAACTCAAGATAGGTGCAAGTAATCGCAGTAGAGATTGCGCAATATGGTAAGCGGCGGTTTGTGCTGACCTTCGTGCCAGACTGTCCGTTTGCATCGTATAGACACGATCTTTAATAATATCCAGATACAGACTGCCCAATTCCTGGCTGCAGAAATTATGCAGTGTTTGATAAAGCTGGTGAAATTGATATTTATCGTAATGTTGTATGGCTTGTTTCTGCAGTCTTGCGGTTTTATTGATAATCCAGCGGTCAAGCGCCAACATATCATTCATAGCCACCATGTCAGTCTGCGGATTAAAGCCGTTAAGATTTGAAAGCAGATAGCGCACAGTATTACGCATGCGTCGATAGGAATCAGCAGTGCGTTTCAGTATCTCGTCAGACACATGCATTTCGCTGCTGAAATCGCTGGAAGCGACCCAAAGCCTTAAAATATCTGCACCTAATGATTTGAATATTTTTTGTGGAGCAACTACATTGCCCAGTGACTTGGACATTTTTCTTCCGCTGGCGTCCACGGTAAAACCGTGCGTCAACACAGTTTTATAAGGTGCGCAGTCATTAATGGCTATACTGGTTTTCAGAGAAGACTGGAACCAGCCACGATGCTGGTCAGAACCTTCCAGGTATAAGTCTGCAGGAAAGCGTAATTCTGCCAGACGCTGAACGACGGACTCGTGTGTGACGCCAGAGTCAAACCACACGTCCAAAGTGTCTGTGACCTTGGTATAATGCGCAGCCTCATCGCCCAATAAGTCTTCTGGTTGTAGATCAAACCAGGCCTGTATGCCTTCTTTCTCGATCAACAGCGCGACTTTCTCCATCAGGTCAGCTGTACTCGGGTGTAGTTCCTGAGTTTGCGAGTGGACAAACAGAGTAATAGGAACACCCCAGGTACGTTGTCTTGAGATACACCAGTCAGGACTGTTACCCAGCATGCTGAGAATTCTTGCCTTGCCCCAATCCGGAAGCCATTCAACATTATTAACTTCTTCCAGCGAACGTTTAAGCAGATCGTTTTTGCTCATGCTGATGAACCACTGAGGAGTGGCTCTGAAGATTAATGGTGTTTTTGTTCGCCAGCAGTGTGGAAAGCTATGGGTAATTTTGTGCTGATGAACCAGCTTGGAATTTTCCTGCAGCTTTTCTATTACCGGAACATCGACTTTATGTACGTGCTGGCCTGCAAAGATTTCCACGTCATCGCGGTACACGCCATGATCGTCAACAATATTGATAGTACCTATTTGGTATTCCTTACCCACAATAAAGTCATCCATACCATGATCGGGAGCAGTGTGAACTGCGCCAGTACCAGCCTCGGTGGTCACGTGTTCACCCAAAATAACAGGAACTTGTTTGGCGTAAAACGGATGCTGCAATAAAGTATGTTCCAGCGCCTGACCGACACAGGTGCCAATCACGGAATAATCTTCCAGGCCATAGCGTTGCATACAGGAAGTGATCAAGTCTGTGGCCAGCAATAAATATTCATTTGAACCATCGAGTAAAACTTCAAGCAAGGAGTATTCAAGTTCAGGATGCAGGCTTACGGCCTGGTTAGCGGGCAGTGTCCAGGGTGTTGTGGTCCAGATCACCACATGTGCAGGTACCTCCGCTGTAGCTGCGGGAAAAAGTTTTTTGAAAGCGGTTTGATCAACAGGTGTGAACTTAACGTCAATCGCGTAAGAGGTTTTGTCTTTGTATTCCACTTCGGCTTCCGCCAAGGCTGAGCCACTGGCGACACTCCAGTAAACCGGCTTGAAACCTTTTTCCAAATGGCCATTGGCAATTATTTTGCTCAAGGCACGAACAATGTCGGCTTCGACCTGAAAATTCATGGTCAAGTAAGGGTTTTCCCAGTCAGCAAATACTCCCAGGCGAATAAAATCTTCTCGTTGTCGGTCGACTTGCTGTTTTGCATATTCACGACAAGCCTCGCGAAATTCTTTTGCAGAAATTTTTTGTCCCGGTTTGCCTTTTTTCTTTTCTACCATGACCTCAATAGGCAGTCCGTGACAATCCCAGCCGGGTATAAAAGGAACGTCATAGCCACTGAAAGTTTTACTCTTAACAATGATGTCTTTGAGTATTTTGTTGACCGCATGGCCGATATGAATGTCGCCGTTTGCGTAAGGAGGACCATCATGCAGAATGAACTGATTATCACGATTGGCAGATACCTGACGGATTTGCTGATAAATATTCGATGCCTCCCAGCGCTTTAATATTTCAGGTTCGCGTTGTGCCAGATTACCCTTCATTGGGAAACTGGTATTTGGCAAGTTAAGCGTGTGTTTGTAATCCTGACTCACTGAGTATTATGTCCTTTGACTAAAATATTGTTGTGCCTGCGCAACATCCAGATTGATTTGTTCTTGTAACGCTTCAAATGAAGAGAATTTTATTTCATCTCTTAACTTGCTATGAAATTCAATATTCAAATATTTACCATACAAGTTTTGCTGACAATTAAATAAATGTACTTCCAGCTGCGGGCGATCACCTCCTACAGTAGGTCGAGTGCCGACATTTGCGACCCCCAGCCAACGTTTCTCATTCAACTCTGTAGTGACTGTAAATACGCCTCGTATGGGAGATACCTTGCGTTTAATTAAAATATTGGCCGTAGGAAAGCCGATGGTACGACCTTTTTTATCTCCATGAAACACGTGACCGGACACGCAAAATGGACGACCTAATAATTTTGCTGCTTCATCAAAGTCACCTGATTCGAGTTTTTGCCGAATCAATGAACTGCTGACACGTGTTTGGCCATGCAAAATTGTGTTCTGATCTTTAACTACAAATCCGAGTTCAGTTCCCATGCCGCGAAGCAGGTGAATGTCTCCCTGGCGTTGATAGCCAAATCTGAAATCGTCTCCAACAACCAGTGACTTAATTTGCAGTGAATCGTGCAAGATCTTTTGTACAAAGTCCACTGCCGGCATGCGAGTGAGTGATTGATTGAAATGCAAACAGGCAAAATAATCGAAACCAAAGTCCACCGCTAATTCAATTTTTTGTCGAACCGGGTAAATCCGGGCTGGCGCATTATCTCCAGCAAAAAATTCTTTAGCAGTGGGTTCAAAGGTGATCAGCACAGATTTTGCAGCCAGCCTTTCAGTTTCCTTCATCACGTATTGGATAATCTTTTGGTGACCCAAATGAAAGCCATCAAAATTACCTATTGTGGCCACCGTGGCCTGGTGTATTCGGGTCAGCCGACGTGCACCGCGAAGTAAAATCATTGCCCCTGACTCGGAGTTGTCTGCATTCGGAACTGATTTGGGCGTAAGCCTAATAAAACCAGTAGCAGCAGGTAGACAGCAATGCCAGTCATGACCAGTCCTGTCAGCACTGCAAATCGAGTCAGGCCATTCCAGCCAGCCCAGATGCCTGGCTGAGGATTCAGCAGCCATAAACAGATGACCATAACTGCGGCGCTGAACAGTATTTTTATACTTAGCGTGAGCCGTTCAGGGCTGGCACGAAGCATTTCTGATTTTCGCAGCAATATGAAAAGTAAACTGGCATTAATATAGGCCGATATGGAAGTGGCCAAAGCCAGGCCCGCATGGGCTCCTGGAATATTTAATTTGGACCATAATCCGATAAAAGCCAAATTCAGAACAATATTAATTATCATCACCAGCAAACCTATTTTCACAGGGGTTTTAGTGTCCTGGCGAGAATAAAATCCAGGTGCCAGCACTTTAATAAAAATAAATGCGGGTAAACCTAGGGCATAAGTCATCAGGCTCATAGTTGCCATTTGAGTATCAAACAGGGTGAATTCGCGATATTGAATCAGGGTGAATAATATCGGCCCGGCCAACACGATTAAACCAAACATGGCGGGTATAGAGATCAGTAACGATATCTTGAGAGCCCATTGCAGGGTCTGGTCAAATTCAGTTAACTGGCCGGTTACATAATGCTTTGACAGCATGGGAAGAATGACAGTCGCTGTGGCAATGCCAAACAAAGCGAGTGGAAGCTCTACGAATCGATCAGAAATATACAGCCAGCTAATACTGCCAACTACCAAAAAAGAAGCAATCATGGTGTTAATCAGCAGGTTGATTTGAACAATGGAGCTGCCAAAAATGGCAGGGAGCATTAAATTCAATATCCTTTTCACACCTTGGTTGGCGCCCGATAATTTGGGTAAAGGCAAAGAATGCACCCTGAGCAAAAAAGGAATTTGAAACGTGAGCTGGGTAACCCCGGCGATGAACACTCCCCAGGCCAGTGCTGTAACCGGTTGCTGCATTTTTGGAGACAGCCATACGGCGGCGGCAATCAATGATAAATTGAGAAGAACCGGAGTGAGCGCAGGGACGGCGAATTTCCCTCGAATGTTGAGAATGCTGCCAGACAATGCGGTGAGTGAAATGAAAAAGATATACGGAAAAGTAATCTTAAGCATATCGCCGGCCAGTATTTCCTGTGTGGGGTCATCAAATCCTGGCGCAAAAACATGGATCAGCCAGGGTGCGGACAAGATACCAAGTGCAGTAATAATCAATAAAATAACGGATAACAAGCCGGTAACATGACCGATCAGGCGTTTAAAATCATCTTCACTGTTGTGTAAATGAGAGGTCATCACCGGGACAAAGGCCTGTGAAAAAGCCCCTTCTGCAAACAGTCGGCGCAAAAAGTTGGGAATACGAAAGGCGACAAAAAATGCATCGGTGCCGGCATTGGCGCCAAATATGATGAACACAATAGCGTCGCGAATATAGCCAAATATGCGCGAGACGAAAGTAGCGCCACCTACAGTTAAGGTGGATTTAACGGGTTTCTTGCTCACTTAAAGAATAATTTGGCGATATTTATTTGATTTGTATAGAAAAACTCTAACCTATTAAAGGTAAATTTGCATTATCATCTTGTAGCGGTCCATCTTTTGGGGTGATTTTACGGATAATGTAAACAAATATTCTGTTTCATGCCTATTGGGTGGTATTTTAAGTCGGTATCTTGTTGACATTTTACAGCGAAAAACGCATAGTTCGACGCCCTAAACAAAAGCTCAGATTCAAGAGGACAGATTGTGGCAAATATAGCTTCAGCTCGTAAAAGAGCCCGTACTGCAGAACAATCAAGACAACGTAACATTGCAATGAGATCCAAGCTTCGCACATTTATCAAAAATGTTGTGAAGGCTATTGATACAGGCGATAAAGAAGAAGCACAAAAGCTGTACACAGCCTCTGTACCAGTGATCGACTCTTCAGCGCGCAAAGGTATTATCCACACCAATAAAGCTGCTCGCCATAAGCAGCGTTTAAATTCCCGTATTCGCGCAATGTAGTTTTCGTTGTAAGTGTAGATAACCCACACTTACACTGACCAATTACACCAGCGCCAGATTATCCCGGTTAATCAGTTCCGGCTCGTCAATGTATCCAAGTGTTGGCTCTATGTCTGCCGTTGATTTACCGAGTATTTGGCGGGTTTCTTCTGAATTGTAATTGACCAGGCCTCTAGCAATTTCCTTATTTTTTTCGTCCAGGCAGGCAACCAGATCACCACGCTTAAAATTCCCCAAAACTGATTTCACGCCGACAGGTAATAAACTCGCTCTGCCGGACTGAATCACTTTGCTGGCACCAGCATCCAGTTGAACACTGCCAACTACCTGCAACTGATTGGCAATCCATTGCTTGCGTGCGGTGAGGGGTTCCATCGTCGGCACAATGGTTGTGCCAACATAATTGCCACGGGCTATAGAGAGAAGTGAACTTTCCTGTTTGCCCGATAAAATTATGGTGGTAGTGCCGGAACGTTCGGCTCTTCTAGCAGCAGAGACTTTAGTCAGCATGCCGCCACGGCCAAGTGCATGGTGAGACGGGCCAGCCACTATATCCAGAATTCTGTCATTAGTTGCACAGGATTGAATCAATTTAGCATCACTGAACAGGCTTGGGTTTTTATCAAAAATGCCAGGTTGGTCTGTGAGGATAATTAGACGGTCTGCACCAATAAGATTGGCGACTAAAGCAGCCAGATTATCGTTATCGCCAAAACGTATCTCTTCCGTAGCTACGGTATCATTTTCATTCACCACCGGAACCACCCCAAGATCCAGCAAGGTAGTTAAGGTGGAACGGGCATTGATGTAGCGTTGTCGGTCACGCAAGTCTTCATGAGTGAGAAGTACCTGCGCACTGTGCAAGCTGTGCTGCTGTAAAAATTTTTCATAGGCTTGAATGAGTCCCATTTGACCGACCGCGGCGGCCGCCTGTAACTCATGTAATGTTCGTGGCCGCTGCTTCCAGCCCAAACGTGCCATGCCCTCGGCCACCGCACCTGATGAAACTAATATTAATTCGTAGCCCTGCTGGCGCAGTTCAGCAAATTCCTGCATCCAGGATTGAATAGCGGGCAGGTTGAGGCCCTGGCCGTCATTAGTAATGAGTGAACTACCAATTTTTATTACCCAGCGTTTTACCTTTCGGGTCGCTTTGATGTCATTGTTCATGATGGTTATCTTGTTCGATCAAATACGCAAGAATATCTTTGCACAGCGTGTCCAAGCCTACTCTAGAAACCGCAGAAATGGCATACACGGGACCGGTCCAGGGTAATTCTTCGCACACCTCGCGGATTCTTTTCTGACACTCATCTTCTGCTATCAAGTCAACTTTATTGAATACTAACCATCTGGGTTTATTGGATACCTCGGCGCTAAATTCCTTTAACTCTTTCTCAATTGTGTTGAATTGGGCGACCGGGTCCTCAGCATCATTACGCTCAGACAAGTCAATCATGTGAGCCAGAATGCGACAGCGTGATAGATGCTTTAAAAACTGAATGCCCAGACCATGACCTTGTGCAGCACCTTCAATCAAGCCGGGTAAATCGGCCATCACAAAGCTTTGCAACGGACCAATTCGCACCACGCCCAAATTCGGGTATAAAGTGGTAAATGGATAATCTGCAATCTTGGGACGTGCTTCGGAAACAGCGGAAATCAGCGAAGACTTACCCACACTCGGCAGACCCAGCAGACCAACATCGGCTAGCAGTTTTAGTTCCAGACGCAAGTCACGAATTTCCCCTTCCGTACCGGGTGTGGTTTTGCGTGGAGCCCGGTTAGTAGAGCTCTTAAAGCGTTGATTGCCAAGACCATGAAATCCGCCTTTGGCGACTAATAAGGTCTGGCCTTTACGGGTTAAGTCACCGATGCATTCGTCGGTATTATTGTCGTAGACCTCAGTCCCCACCGGCACATCGATATATAAATCATCTCCAGAACGGCCAGTGCAGTTATTGCCTGCGCCATGCGAACCTTTTTGAGCCTTAAAAGCACGGGTATAACGAAAGTCTGCCAGCGTATTAATGTTCTCGCTGGTGCGCAGGTAAACGCTGCCGCCGTCGCCACCGTCGCCTCCGTCAGGGCCGCCCTTGGGAATAAAACGCTCACGACGAAAACTCAGGCAGCCATTGCCACCGTTGCCTCCATAAACCGTAATGGTTGCTTCGTCGACAAATTTCATGAGTTTAATTGATAGTTAAAGTATGTATGCTTAAGTATATTCTGAAGGCGAAAAAAAACCCCGAATTTCGGGGCTTTTTGGAACCGAAAGTGTGTTGTTGCTAGGCATTTACTACGCTGACAAACTTCCTATTTTTAGGGCCCTTCACTTCAAATTTTACTACTCCGGGAGTTTTGGCAAAAATTGTATGATCTTTGCCCAGTCCAACGTTTTGTCCCGGGTGGAACTTGGTTCCGCGTTGACGCAGGATGATGTTGCCAGGAACGACCTGTTGACCACCAAAACACTTTACTCCCAGTCGTTTGGATTCCGAATCACGACCGTTTCGTGTACTACCACCAGCTTTTTTATGTGCCATTGTGTTTAATTCCGTATCTACTGTGTAATTTCTTTGATAAGTAACTCTGTGTACGACTGGCGATGTCCCATCTGCTTGCGATGATGCTTACGTCGTTTGAATTTTACAATTTCGACTTTTTTAGCACGGCCGTGGGCACGCACTTCCGCGCTGACCTTGCCGCCATCAATGTAGGGTGCGCCGATGTTGACATCATCACCTGATCCCATCATTAGAACCTGGTCAAAGTCGACAGTCGTGCCTTCTTCTACATTTAATTTCTCGACGCGAAGGATATCTCCTTGCTCGACCCGGTATTGTTTCCCGCCTGTGGCGATAACTGCGTACATAATTTCGTGACTTCGTGTATCTTTAAGAAAAACAGCTAGGCATTCTAACGACATACATTAGATAGGTCAATCACCTTGCCTGGTAGAATGTGAGCGTTCATGATAGTACTTAAAGGCTGAATATACACTCTCGCAGGGCGCAGCGAGGTATCCGTAATCAGGTAAATTGACTATTATTATGTAGCGGCGCTTAGTTGCGCATCATTTCCAGCAATTCTCGTAAATTCACATGCAACTTAATGAAATTCAGGCACTTGTTGCCAAAGATATGGATGGCGTCAATGCCTGTATTCGAGCCCAGTTACATTCGGATGTGGTGTTGATAGAGCAAATGGGTGAATACATTGTTAATAGTGGAGGTAAAAGATTGCGCCCGGTGATTGCGGTGCTGGCTGCCAGAGCCTGCGGTTATCAGGGAGATAAACATTATTTAACCGCCGCCATTATTGAATTCATTCACACGGCTACCCTGCTGCATGATGATGTGGTAGACGCCTCCGACTTGCGTCGTGGAAAAGAAACCGCCAATTCCATCTGGGGTAATGAAGCCAGTGTGCTGGTAGGTGATTTTATTTTCTCACGTGCTTTTGAAATGATGGTTCAGGTAGGCAATATGCGCGTGATGGATATTCTGTCCAGTACCTCAAACACGATTGCAGAAGGTGAAGTGCTGCAGCTGATGAACTGCAATGAACCCGATACCACTGAAGAACAGTATATGCAGGTAATCAAGTGCAAAACTGCACGATTGTTTGGTGCCTCCGCCCAGATAGGCGCGCTACTGGCGGGCCGGTCAGTAGAGGAAGAAAAATCCCTTGAAGATTACGGAAAGCATCTGGGCATTGCCTTTCAGCTGATTGATGATGTTTTGGATTACCGCGCAGACAGTAAAACCATGGGTAAGAATGTCGGCGACGATCTGGCAGAAGGGAAGCCAACGCTACCCATTATTCATGCGTTAAAAAATGCTTCTGGGGAACAAGCAAAAAAACTTTCGCAGATAATTGTAAATGGTGACCGGGACAGTCTGGACTTTGTGATGAGCATGATTCAGCAAACTAACGCGCTCGAATACACACAAAACGCTGCCCAACAGGAAGCTGAAAAGGCTAAGCATGCACTGCAATGGCTGCCGGAAAGTGAGTATAAAACCGCATTAAGCAGTCTGGCAGATTTCTCTGTATCGCGACTGTTTTAACTCCTTAAAGCTCAATACTTGCTTAGATAACTTCTACCACTATGACAATCAAACTGTACAACACACTCGCCAAACAAAAACAGGAATTTAAACCTGCTAATCCTGAATGCGTCACGATGTATGTGTGTGGTCCGACAGTCTATAGTTATGCTCACATTGGTAACGCGCGTCCTGCAGTGGTATTTGATGTATTGGTTAAACTACTGCGCAAGCAATATAAACAAGTCATCTATGCGCGCAATCTTACGGATGTCGATGATAAAATTAATGCGGCAGCCAATGAGCAGGGCGTGAAGATAGAAGTAATAACCAAAAAATTTACAGACATTTATCATCAGGACATGGCATCGCTGGGTGTCTGTCTGCCAGATATTGAACCGCGAGCGACAGATCATATTCATCAGATTATCGCAATGATTGAAGCATTGATAGACAAGGGCTTTGCTTATGAAGCGGAACAACACGTGTTGTTTAATGTGCCGGCCTATCAGGCTTATGGGGAACTGTCCGGGCGTAATCGCGATGACATGATTGCCGGAGCGCGAGTGGAAGTCGCACCTTATAAAAAAGATCCGGCGGATTTTGTTTTGTGGAAACCGTCCAACCCGGATCAACCTTCGTGGCAGAGTCCCTGGGGTGCCGGGCGTCCTGGTTGGCATATTGAATGTTCGGCCATGATTGAAAAACATCTGGGTAATACTATCGACATTCACGGTGGGGGACAGGACTTGATTTTCCCTCATCATGAAAACGAAATTGCGCAAAGTACCTGTGCACACGACCATGAAACGTTTTGTCGCTACTGGATTCACAACGGTTTCGTGAATGTGAATTACGAAAAAATGTCCAAATCAATTGGCAATGTGTTACTGGTGCATGAGCTGTTAAAAACCGCGCCCGGTGAAGCGGTGCGTTATGCATTACTCAGCACACACTATCGTAGTCCACTGGACTGGACTGATGAATTGTTGACGTCATCCAAGAAAAGTCTGGACCGGCTTTATGGCGCATTGGAAAGTCTCTCAAATGTGCGAGCTACTGGACCTTCTGAGGCGCTCACATGTAAATTTTACGCTGCCATAAAAGAAGACCTCAATACTCCTCTGGCATTCAGCGAATTACATGCGCTGGCAAAAAGTGTGAATAGTGCCAGTGATGAGAATCAAAAAGCCGAGTTGAAAGGTGCATTGCTGGAATGCGGACAACTGGTCGGTTTATTGCAGCAGCAACCGGATAGCTGGTTTGGTCTGGGCAGTGATGAAGTGGATGAAGATGAAATTAATGGGCTGATCTCACAGCGTAATCAGGCGCGTAGCGATAAAGACTTTGCTACTGCAGACCGCATTCGGGATGAGCTATCAGCCTTGGGTATTGAAATACTCGATCGGCCAGAAGGGACAAGCTGGCGTAAAATTTAGATACATTCATTATTTGTGGCTTAGGATTGATGAAATTAACCACCCATTCTCTGGTCTAAACATGTTTTACAGGCCATATTCCATGAAAGTAAAATAAACGCATAAACTGTGTCAGGCCGCCCTATATTTATTTAGAGTATTTCGGATTAACAGAAAAGCCTTTTCAGATTACGCCGGATTCGCGTTTTTTGTATTTAAGTCGGCGTCATCGGGATGGTTTTGCACACTTGTTATATGGCGCGGATGAGGCTGGCGGCTTTGTTCTGTTAACCGGCGAAGTTGGTACCGGAAAAACAACCTTGTGTCGTAGTGCTCTGGAAAGTATCTCGGACAATGTACGCATCGCGCTAATCCTGAATCCCAAACAGTCACCAATAGAACTGATCGCTTCCATTTGTCATGAGCTGCAAGTGACTTATCCCAGACAAGTCACAAGTATCAAGGCGCTGATAGACCGACTAAATTTGTATTTACTAAAAGCTTACGGTCAAGGTCAGCGTATTGTTGTTGTGATTGACGAAGCCCAGAATTTGACATCAGAAGTGCTGGAACAAGTACGTTTATTGACAAACCTGGAGGTGTCAACACAAAAGCTATTACAAATTATATTAATCGGTCAGCCTGAACTTCAAACCATGTTGGACATGCCTGAGTTAAGACAATTGTCGCAACGTATTACAGCGCGTTTTCATTTGACACCTCTAACGCGTGAAGAAACGGGTGAATATATTGTACACCGACTCAAAACTGCCGGCGTAACACGCGAGATATTTACTAAACAGGCAGTGAATGAGATTTACAAATTATCGCATGGCATCCTCAGTTTGTTGCTGGTTACGACGCTTTAAGAGTTTTTAAGCGCGATACAGA
>CAZWQM010000006.1:0-115134 GCA_964636225.1 uncultured Thiotrichales bacterium
TACAGGTCACATATTTGTTGAGTGCATCAATCTAAGTTAAAGCTATTTGGATAGATATAGTTAACTTGGAGACACACATGAAAATTCGATTAAACAGTAGCGCGATAATTTCATTTTTATTGGCCGCATTAATGATTGGTGGCTGTGTATCGACCACTTCGAGCACAACAAAGGAAATTGTTGCTGAAGCTGCCGAGCCTGCACAAGATTATCGAATCGGCCCGGGTGATGAACTTAAAGTGTTCGTTTGGGAGCACGATGATCTTTCTGTAGAAATGCCTGTGAGACCTGATGGCAAGATCTCTACACCATTAGTAGAAGATATGAAGGCCGAAGGAAAGACACCATCTGAATTGGCAGATGATCTGGAAAAAACACTGTCGGAATTCGTACGCGCGCCAGTTGTAAGTGTGATTGTTCAGCAATTCAAAGGACAATTCAGTAATCAAATTAGAGTCGTGGGTCAGGCTGAGAAGCCTCAGGCACTTTCATACAGGGAAGGAATAACGCTTCTCGATGTGATGATTGAAGTCGGTGGTCTGCCGCATAATGTCAGGGCAATGTCATCTGCACTGTAATGAACTACTATTTCGCTTTCGCTTGACCAGACGGTGCTATGACACCATGAGCCAGCCTTTATTTGAGCAAGCTGGTGATGAGGGTCGCTGAAGTGGTTTAAAAGTTTTGTATTCTGATCGGAGTCGTTAACCGTCCATCCAGTGGCGATATACTGTTTCATTTATTTTGATCTTATGCGATTGGGTTAAACAATAATTTATGTAAAGTATTTTAAAGTATGCGGGTCGCAGGGGAAGGGCATCCATTCCAAAGCTTGGGTCTGATTCGAAATATTTTTATGAATTGTGACACGTTATTAGATTGTTTCAATTTATGTCTGGTAGATTTCTGTAATGAAGTGGCTTCAGATAGTCAGTGGTAATTGACAGTTCCAATGGGTAATTTTTGCTGATTATTTGACGTAATTCACGCTATAAATGCTCAAGACAGAACATACGTCGATGAACGGGGTGACTTTAGTGTTTACAATGGCAAAACAACGGTATAAGTACAATGGGGCTTGTTTATGAAAGGTAAGTATAGATCAGCATTAGTATTACTCGCAGCGCTCTTTGCGTCTCAAACATCGTTTGCGGAAATACATGTTGGGGAATGTGGGTCTTTGTTCAATGATTATGGTCCTTATGACTACACAAACTATGATGACTACACGAATAATCTGCCTATCGTTGAGGCATACCATTTTTCTTATAATGTCGAAGCGCTAATCAAAGGCATGTCTGATGATATCTATGGAGATTTGCAGTATACGTTACATGCCTTTCCAAATCATCATAGAGCGCTTGTTACGCTGTCCCGCTATGAGTTCGAAGTAGAAGATGCGCCAGTAAAGCTACTTGATGCGAAACTGTCCCCTAAATGTTATTTTCGACGTGCAGTGGCCTTCAAGCCTGATGATGGTGTTGTCCGTTTAATTTATGCCACTTATCTACATAAAAAAGGGTATTACGATAAAGCCGAAATGCAATATAATGAGGCGCTTGCGTTGAGCCCGGAATCTGCTGAGGTACATTATAATCTTGGCCTGTTTTATCTGGATAGAAATAAAATCAGTCTGGCAGTAAAACATGGTCACCGAGCTTACGAATTGGGTTTTCCACTGCCTGGCTTGAAAAATAAACTAATCAAAAAAGGTGTCTGGGACACAACTGTCTCTCAACAATAAAAAATTTACAAACAAATTGATTTACGACTATGGTTGAATTAGAACAGGTACTGGACGTGCTTGCCGAATCTCTGGATGGTGTTGCACAAATACATCAAATGAATGAAGAAGCGCCACTTCTTGGGGCAATTCCGGAATTGGATTCGATGGCCATTGTGGGTATTATCACTTCCATTGAGGAGCGTTTTGGTATTATTTTTGATGATGATGAACTCGATGCCGAAGTGTTTGAAACAGTCGGAACCTTGCGCAACCAGATTGTGGCTAAAATGGAAAACTAGGGTTGCATACAACGGATTTCCAATTTCTATCTTCAAATAACAACTCCCAAATTTTCCTGCCCATTATGCTCCCCAACAATGGAAGGGTGAGCGCTGTGAGTCTGCAGGAGGAACTCAGGCAGTGATTTTTGTTCCACCCTTTGCGGAGGAAATGAATCGATCAAAAAGAATGTATGTGCTTTGCTCTCGGTTGCTTGCCAATGCCGGAGTGCATGCCATTTGTTTTGACTTTGCAGGTACCGGTGATAGTAGCGGTGAATGGGGTGAATACCGTTTAACTGATTGGAAAGCTAACCTCACAGATACTTACAACTACGTCAGACGATTTTCTACAAAAACCAGCTTTGTGACGCTGCGCGACAGTGCCTTAATTGCCTTTGAGCTGATTAAACATGCAAATATCAAAATTGAAAGATGCGTCCTATGGTATCCAATTGACAATAGAGAGGCTTTGATACGCCAATTAATACGTATGAAAATTGCCGCGGCCATGGCAAGTGATTTAAAAAAGATTACGTCCAAAGAAGTATTATCAGGTATTGAACAAAGCGGATTTCTTGAGGTGGGGGCTATCATGTTCGTTCCTATTTGCTTGATGAGTTCAGGCAGCAAAATGTCACTAATCATATACAAGCTGTTTTAGACCGCACCCACGTACACTGGATGACAACAGGGAAGAAGCAAACCAGTCCACACTTGCCTGTCTGTTTATCGAAATTAAATCTATCTGAACCTCAACAGACACATATGCACCTGCATCAGGTAGAGGATGTTAAGTTCTGGATGCAGCAGGAAGTGACTATTTCACCAAAGCTTTTGCGCGAGACGCGGCAGATATTCTTAACATGAATGGCAAGTTCTTGGAGCAAAATATTCGTTTGGAAGTGAAGGGTTATCACCTGTTTGGAATACTCTCTGAGCCCAATAAAAAGGCAAGTAGGGCGGTGATTATTGTGGTGGGTGGTCCTCAGTATCGCGTGGGAAGTCACCGTCAATTTATACTGTTAGCCAGACATCTCGCCCGTCAGGGTGTATTGGTGCTTAGATTTGATTATTCAGGCATGGGGTATAGCGAGGGGTTTGCTAAAAAATTTTACGAGATTGATGAGGATTTACGTGCTGCTGTCGATTTTATTGCATGCGAGAATATACAAATAAAAAATATCTGTGTATGGGGGTTATGTGACGCTGCCTCAGCAATTGCGTTTAGCGCACACACCGATGACCGCATTAAGGGAATTGTACTGCTTAATCCCTGGATTAGAGACGAAGCAAGCCATTCCAAAGCGATTTTAAAAAATTATTATCGTGATCGATTATTTAGTCCGGACGTTTGGAAGCAGTTGCTACGTTCGCCTGCCAAGATTTTCAGGGCGGTAGCTTCCATTGCAAAGATAACTCTTAAAGTGCTGAAGTCACGCAGTTCATCATTCGCACCGGTGCAAGCCGACCATATTTCGATCGCGGAACGAGAGCAGAATATTGCGGCAGCGGTACTCAAAGGTATGAGTCACTTTAAAGGCCAGATATGTCTTATCCTAAGCGGGAAAGATCTGGTCGCGGACGAATTCAAGCAGTTGCTCGAAGACAGAGAATGGTTGGAAAATGATGAAAACAGGCGCAAAACGCGTGTTGTACATGTGAATGAGGCTGATCATACGTTTTCTTCAAAGAACCTGCGTTCGAAAGTTGAGAATGTCACGCTGGATTTTGTGAATGCAATTGCCTAAATGAATATTTCTATTGGGTGAGGATGGCTTAAAAAATTCAACGGGCTGGATGTGTAGCCATAAGCGCCTGAATTGAAAACGGCAACATAATCACCAATCTCGGCTTTGGGTAATTCCATATCCTGAGCCAGCACATCCAGCGGTGTACACAAAGGACCAACAGCAGATGCTTTTTCGGTTTCCAGGCCAATTTTATTAGCTACTGTGACTGGATAATTCTTGCGTATTACCTGGCCAAAATTACCGCTTGCTGCAAGATGATGATGCAGACCGCCATTCAAAACTAGGAAAATACTGCCACGTGAGATTTTTTTATCGATGACTTTGGAGATGTATACGCCACATTCACCAACCAGATAGCGACCGAGCTCGGTGACAATCGTGGTTTCGCCAAATTGATCAGAATATTGATCAAACAGGTTTTGCAGGTTTTCTCCAATCGGTTCCAAAGACAGGGGTTTCTCGCCAGGGAAATAAGGGATGCCAAAGCCACCTCCAATGTTTAGTTTTGAAAACTGCGTATTTGCTTGCCGGGTAAGGTCGGCGGCCAGAGCAAATGTTTTTGTCTGTGCCTCAATTAATGATTCAGGCTTAAGGTTTTGGGAGCCACTGAAAATATGCAGTCCTTTAAATTCCAGTCCGTGATATATTATTTTTTTGATAATGTCTATCGAGATTTCTGCATCTACACCAAACTGTTTCGGGCCCCCTGACATTTTCATGCCGGATGTTTTAAGCTCGAAATCTGGATTGATGCGCAGAGCAACACAAGGCGTAATGCCTAATTGCTCGCCGATGCTGACGACCCGACCCAGCTCGGTATCTGACTCAAGGTTTATGGTAATGCCGCTTTTAATAGCATAGGTTAATTCATCGATACTTTTGCCGGGGCCCGCAAAGCTGATTTCTTTTGCATCCATGCCGCTTGCCAGAGCGACTTTTAATTCCAGGCCAGAAGCAACATCCAGACCGTCAACCCGGCCTTGTACAAAATTAACCACTTCAGGCATAGGATTGGCCTTCATTGCATAGTGAATATGCATGGAAGCGGGCAATACATCACGTAGCGAGTCAATTTTTTTTGCAATTACTGAGCGATCATAAATATACGCTGGCACATCCTCATGCTGGCTTAAGATATCAGTGAATTTCTGATTCCCAATTACCAGATGATGATTCTCTACATTAAAAAAATTTAAAGGAGAATGATGTACGAGTGCTTGCTTGGTCATAGTCAGTTTTTAAATGTATTTTCAAAATCCAGGTACAACTGCTTGCGATCAAACTTTCCGTTAGCATTACGCGGCAGCTGATCAAGAACATAAATTTTCTGTGGCAGCATATAAACGGGCAGCTGTTTTTTTAATTCAGCACTTATCTCATCAACCAGACTTTCACTGCTGGAATGACTGGTGACTACAACTACAATTGCCTGTCCAAGTTCAGAATGTGGAACACCCATGGCCACGGCTTCATTCACATTACTCAATAATAATAGGGATTCTTCTATTTCTGTGGGACTGACACGATAGCCGGAGGTTTTTATCATTTCATCTGTACGACTGACAAAATAGAGATAACCTTCTTCGTCTTTTTTAACCGAGTCTCCGGACCATACAGCCAGTTCAGTCACTGTACGCCCATCTGTCAGAGAAGGTGGTAACGGCTTATAGCGCTCCGCTGTTTTAGCTGGGTCATTCCAGTAACCCTGGGCAACTAATGGTCCTCGATGAACAAGCTCGCCCACTTCGCCAGGTTTACATTCTTCATTGTTACTGTTGATTACAAATATTTCTGCATTGGGGATCGCTTTTCCCATAGATGTTGGGCGAATGTTCACCTGGTCCGGAGGCAAATAAGTTGATCGAAACGCCTCGGTCAGACCATACATTAAATAAATATCGGTGTTTGGAAGTTTTTCTTTGAGAATGGATAAAGTACTTTGCGGCATAGCGCCGCCGGAGTTTGTTATATAACGCAAGTTTTCTTTGATACTCTCTGGCCAGTCGAGTTTGGTAATTTGCATCCATAGTGGTGGAACACCTGCCAAGCCGGTCGCTTGTGTTTTCTCCAGAGTTTTAATCACATCTTTGGGTAAAAGGTAATCTAGCAGAATAACCGTTGCGCCGGACACCATCGCGGTAGTGATTTGGCTGAAGCCGTAATCAAAACTGAAAGGTAATACGGCAAGAATGCGGTCCTTATCTGTATTGTTTTGATAAGACGCAACACTTTCAGCGCCGACACGCATATTGTGATGCGTTAACACAACCCCTTTGGGTTTTCCGGTACTGCCTGAGGTGTAAAAAATGGCGGCCAGATCGGATTCGATAATATTGGGGGGGTGTTCAATTTCTTCTGTACGTGTAAAGTCTTCCCAGCTCGAGATGGGTTTTGGGTGGTTTTCTGAAGCAATCGAATCATCGAAATCGACCAGCACGATTTTTTCAAGTTCCGGGCAATTTGCAAGCACGTCACTTAATAGCTGTAAACGGGCTTTGGAAGTTACCAGAATGCTGACATCACAGTCGCACAGAATGTGCTCAATCTGATGGGGTTTAAGTACCGGGTTGATCGGAACAATACTTCCACCCGCGTATAGAGTACCAAACATGGATGAAATGGTTTCAATCTGTTTGGCTAAAAAGATGCCCACACGGCTACCTTTGCTTAAACCCATACGTGAGTAGCCAGAGGCAAAGTCTTTGACTCGCTTGCTTAATTCCGAATAGCTGATTTTTTCCTGTTTGTATTCAATGGCAATCGAATCAGGACGAAGTGCAGCTTGAGCAAAAAGAGGTGAATGTAATGAGGCGGTCATAGGAAAGCTGCTGATGTCTTAGAGTGATTAGTTTTATGAGTGGTTAATTTTATCGTTACTGTGGTCTGTGTATACGGCCGGCCAGCGTAATTAATCGGTCATTTAGCTAGATTAAACTTCACTTGTCGTGAAATTGCGATAGGCGGCCCAGTAAATCTTGGTCAATTACTTAAAGTATTATATGTAATGTGCTATCTACAAGCTGTGACGAGTATTAAACTTACTTTAAAATACTACAATGAAATTGTGAAATGGCCGCTATGGCTTCTGATGATAATTCTCACAACTGGATAAAAATGACAAAAGTACACCTGATTGCTGCAGCGCGTCCAAATTTTATGAAAATCGCTCCTTTGTTCCATGCATTGGAGGCGACTGATTGGTGTGAGCCTTGTTTGATCCATACCGGCCAGCACTATGACACGAATATGTCGGATACTTTTTTCAATGACCTGAAAATGCCCAAACCACATTATCACCTGGAAGTAGGCAGTGGCTCCCATGCCGAACAGACCGGTAAAGTGATGATGGCTTATGAGTCTGTTGTGCTAGAGGATCGGCCTGACTGGATTGTTGTTGTGGGTGACGTGAACTCAACCATTGCCTGCGCCCTGGTTGGAGCAAAGTTATGGATTTCCGTCGCGCATCTTGAGGCGGGTTTACGTAGTGGTGATATGCGTATGCCAGAAGAAGTGAATCGTGTTGTCACTGATAGAATTGCCAATTTGCTGTGGACACCTTCAATTGATGGAAATGAAAATCTGAAAAAAGAAGGTGTGGATGACAGCAAAGTCGATTTGGTCGGCAATATTATGATTGATTCTTTTGAAATGATGCGAAGTCAAATCGAAAGTGATTCCGCGGCAAAAAACTTGGGTCTTAAAGCCGGTAAATTTGCTGTAGTGACAATGCATCGACCTTCTAATGTGGATGACAAACAAATTCTGTCTGAAATAGTAGACCAGATTCTCAGTGTTGCAAAAAGCTGCCAACTGGTTTTCCCTGTGCATCCAAGAACCCGTCAAAAACTGAAAGATTTTGATTTGAATAGTCGATTACAACAGTCAGAGAATGTCCTGCTGATCGAGCCGCAGGGATATATTCAGTTCATGAATCTGGTGACTCAATCCAAACTTGTGATTACCGATTCTGGTGGGGTACAGGAAGAGACCACATACCTTGGCATTCCATGTCTGACTTTGCGTAAAAATACAGAACGTCCCATCACTATTACACAGGGTACCAATCAGCTGATACAGCCTAATGTGTTGGAGTCTACAGTGACCAGAGTTTTGCAGGGCGACTGGAAACAGGGGCAATGCCCCAAGCTATGGGATGGTCGTACGGCACAGCGTGTTACTGAAAGTTTGCGCAAAAGACTAGGCTGAAGTTCAGGCGTATTGAATGAAGTGAGTGGTAGGCGCGGGTAGGAATTGAACCTCCGGCATCTGCCAGGTAATAGCAGTGCTCTGCCACTGAGCTACGCGCCTATTTCAATACGAAGTGATTTACTCAACAAGAGAAAATATAACAAATCACATAAATGCGTTATGTGTATGAGTTCAAATCTTGTCAAAAAAAAGATCCGGACCACAGGTGTCATTCTTGCTGGCAAAATATATACGAGGGGAGTGGTCCGAAATTGTCAGTTGCCGTGGATAGACCGCCAGAGTGATCATCCAGCCAATCTGTTTTGCGCCAGCCGCTTCATGTGAACGTACTGACTGAGGATTATATGCAGATATCCTGCTGAATGAGTGTGTATAACCTTGCTTTTTCATCCAGCGGTCAGCCATATCCCAAAGTGCTGCAAATAAAATGGTAAAGCGTTTTTTGGGGGTGACATACACATCGTAGTCCCAGACAGTACTATTTGGAAAATGATAGGTAGCCCGTACTTCGTCTTCAATATACTGTGATGGGATAAGCCACAGGCACCCCTGAAATTGCTCCTGTTGTTTGGCGACCAGACAGATCGAGCCCTGATCAAAACGCTTTTTTATGACATGTTCAGGGCGTTCCAATGCATCAAGTATTTTGTCCGGCTGGTTAATCCAGGAAAAATTGTAGCGTTCCAGTTTTGCTGCAGATACTCGGGGTATCGTACATACCGGTTGTAAATAAAACTTGTAATGATGCATTTCAATGCCTAAAAACTTCCCCAGTAGTCTAGAGGTAATATAGCTGGCTGACCCGAGGTAACCAAATTGCTGAATGAGGGATTTAATCTGCTTCATTTCGTATCGCTAAAAGTTGTTCAGTGGTTTAGCTATTCTCTTGCGTGATAGTATTGGGATAGTCTTTGGAATTCATTACAAGCATGAATATGAGACTCTGTGGGCACTGCCTGCTAGATTATGTTTAGTTCAGACTGTTCGTGACCGATTCAAGTAGACTTCCTCTGTCTACTCTAGCATTATCCCGAATCCCAATAACGAGTTTGAATTCAAATATTCAATAAAATTAGCCAGTTAGAAATATAAAGTTGAACAATACAGTAAAAATTATTCGCTCATGAAAAAAAGCCTTGAACAACTTCGAGTAGAGATTGATCAGCTTGATGAACAATTGCTGGCCTTGATATCGGCACGTGCAGTATGCGCTTCTGAAGTGGGTGCATGTAAACGGGCGCAAGGTGAGGAGGGTTGTGAATTTTATCGCCCGGAACGTGAGGCAAATATTCTGAGAAAAGTGGCACAGCATAATCCGGGGCCACTGGCCAACGAAGAAATGGCGCGATTATTTCGGGAAATAATGTCAGCCTGTTTGGCGCTTGAAAGACAGCTTAATATTGCCTTTCTGGGGCCGGCTGCAACCTTTACTGAAGAAGCGGCACTGAAACATTTCGGCCATTCCGTAAAAACAACTGCGATGAATTCTATTGCAGAAGTATTCCGGGAAGTAGAATCAGGTGCCGCCAATTATGGTGTTGTGCCCATAGAGAATTCAACAGAAGGGGTCATCACGCACACATTGGATAATTTTACCCGTTCACCTCTTAAAATAGTGGGTGAAGTAGAGTTGCGTATTCATCACTATTTACTTTCGCGTGAAACAGACATGAATAAAGTCACGCAGATAAATTCCCACCAACAATCGCTGGCGCAGTGTCGTAAATGGCTGGATGCAAATATGGGAGCAGTGCCCAGAGAAGCCGTTGGAAGTAATGCGCAAGCGGCACTGATTGCTCAACAGCGTGCGGGTGTGGCAGCCATCGCCAGTCATTCTGCGGCTGAGACGTATGGTCTAAATGTTTTGGCCAGCAATATTGAAGATATGCCGGACAATACCACGCGCTTTTTAGTCATAGGTTCAAATACTGTGGCGCCGTCGGGTGTAGATAAAACCAGTCTGCTGGTGAGTGCACCTAATAAAGCCGGCGCACTGTATAGTTTGTTACAGCCTTTTGCCAAACATCATGTCAGTATGACACGTATAGAGTCACGGCCGTCGCGAAGTGCGAATTGGGAATATGTATTCTTTCTTGATCTTGATGGGCATGCTGAAGATAAGCCGCTTAAGCTGGCATTACAGGAGTTGGCGGAAGTTTCTGATATGGTCCACGTGCTAGGTTCGTATCCTAAAGCCGTTTTATAAATTTAGACTGATGATAGAAACAATCTGTGTTATAGGGGTTGGCCTGATCGGTGGTTCTTTAGCACGCGCGCTGCGCAAGCAAGGCTGGTGTAAAACTATTATCGGTATTGATGCGCAGCAATCTACAGTCGACGAAGCGCTTAAGCTTGGAGTGATCGATAAAGGCTTCACGAATATCCAAGATTGTGCGGTCGTTCCCGATGTCGTTGTGATTGCGGTACCGGTACTAAAATTTGAAAAAATTTTTGAAAAATTATCACCGTGGGTAAGTCAGTGTAAGGCGATTACCGACGTTGGCAGTACTAAACAAAACGTCATTGAAGATTTCGAAAGAGTCTTTCCTCAACTTGGCTCGCATTGTTTTGTTCCTGGTCATCCTATAGCGGGTCGAGAGCGAAGTGGCGTGCAGGCCGCGGTAGATGATTTGTTTGAGAATAGAAAAGTCATCCTCACGCCCACTCATGGTACCCGCAGTGATAGCATCGATCTAATTGCGGCAATGTGGGAGAAGGTGGGTGCAAATATCGAACAACTTGATGCAAAGGATCATGACCAAATACTGGCGGCCACAAGTCACCTGCCACATGTATTGGCTTTTTCTCTGGTGCACTGCCTGTCCACCCAGTCGCGCACACGCGAAATATTCCGCTATGCCGCGGGTGGTTTTGCAGATTTTACACGAATAGCTTCCAGTGATCCGTATGTCTGGAGGGAGATATGCCTGGCAAATCGGGATCAGTTGCTGAATGCATTAAGCAGTTTTGATGAAACACTAAATCAGTTGCGTGAAAGTCTGGAAGCGAGTGACGGTCCTGCTTTGGAAAAGATGTTCAAGCAGGCCAAACATGCCCGAGACAAATATACTGGCGCTTAATGAAATAAAAAATAACATATTTAAAGTACACACTGTTTTGAAATACATAGTTGAACCTCGTAAAAATGCACTGGGCGAAATTACTGTTCCTGGTGACAAGTCTATTTCTCATCGCTCAATTATGCTGGCAGCGATAGCTGAAGGAACTTCGAAAGTAAGCGGATTTCTTGAGGGTGAAGATTGTCTGGCAACCATGCAGGCATTTCAGCAGATGGGGGTTGAGATTAAACGGTTAGGACAAGGGGAGTTATCCATACAAGGGGTGGGTCGCAATGGTTTGGCTCAGCCGAATAAAATCCTGGATCTTGGAAACTCGGGAACCTCCATGAGATTACTGACAGGCTTGCTCGCGGGGCAATCTATACACACTGAACTGGTGGGCGACAGTTCGCTAATGAAGCGCCCAATGCGTCGTGTGTGTGATCCGTTGAGTCAAATGGGCGCGAATGTATCTACCCAAGAAAGTGGAACTCCTCCGGTAGTGATTAAGCCTGTGGATCATCTTGATGCCATCACCTATGAATTACCTGTGGCCAGTGCTCAAGTCAAGTCAGCCATATTGTTGGCGGGTTTATATGCGCGTGGTACAACTACAGTGGTCGAATCTAAGATCACACGCGATCATACCGAGCGCATGCTGGGATCTTTTGGTTATCCCATCAAGGTGGTAAACCAGGGGCGTGTGTCGGTTGATGGTGGTCTGCCCTTGCAGGCGACTAATATCCAAGTGCCGGCTGATATTTCCTCCGCAGCGTTTTTTATTGTCGCAGCCTGCATTGCTGAACAGGGTGAAATTACTATCCATAATGTGGGAATGAATCCCACTCGAACGGGTGTGCTGGAAATTCTGCAGCAGATGAACGCTGATATCGAAGTACATCATCAGGCGATGATGGGAGGAGAACCCACTGCTTCTATTACTGCACGAAGTAGTCTGTTAAAAGGCATTGATGTGCCCACACATCTAGTGCCATCCGCGATTGATGAATTTCCAATACTTTGTGTTGCAGCGGCCTGCGCGCAGGGTAAAACACGCGTCAGTAATGCAGAGGAACTGCGTGTAAAAGAAAGTGACCGAATCAGCCAGGTAGCTCAAGGACTCGCGACACTCAATATAGAGGTTGAAGAATTCGCAGATGGTTTGACTATCACAGGTGGCGAATTTTCCGGAGGTGAAATTGCAAGCGGCCACGACCACCGAGTGGCCATGTCATTTGCAGTGGCCTCGCTCAGAGCTAACGCGGCGATAGAAATCTCGGATTGCCAAAATGTCGCAACATCCTTTCCGGGCTTTGTTGAGATGGCCAATTCCATTGGGTTGAATATTAATGTCGTCTGAAGGTCTTTTTTATAAAGCACCAGTGGTGACGATTGATGGGCCGGCCGGAGTTGGCAAGGGAACATTGGCTAAACAGCTGGCACGGATGTTTGAATTTCATTATCTGGACAGTGGTGCGGTATATCGGGCTTTGGCTGTGGGGGCGAGTGAAGAAGGTATTGCACCAGAAAATATTCAACGTTTGGTTGAATTGGCTCAGGATCTTTCACTGGAATTTCCGCCCGACAAGGATTTCTCCGCACATATTCATGGTCAGGATATTGATGACGATTTAAGAACCGAAGCATGCTCAACTTATGCGTCCAAGATTGCGGTCATTGCAGAAGTACGACAGGCGTTGCTGGCCTTGCAGCGCAGCTTTCGAATTGCACCAGGATTGGTCAGTGACGGGCGGGATTTGGGAACGGTGGTGTTTCCCGATGCGGAAGTGAAGATATTTCTCGATGCCAGTTGTGAAGAAAGAGCCCACAGGCGATATAAACAGTTGATTGAACAAGGGATTAGTGCTAATTTTGACCACCTTTTCGACAGCATTCGTGCGCGAGATGAGCGCGATCGTACGCGTAGTACGGCTCCCCTGGTTGCGGCCAAGGATGCAATGGTGATCGATTCTACAAAGATGTCCATTGAAACCGTAGTGAGTAGCTCGGCTGCAATCGTTCGAGAACGATTGTTTATGGAATAAGTAGTTTCGATTTTTTATTAACTAACAGATATTTTATATATTAAAGTTTAAATTTTATGAGTGAAAGTTTTGCTGAACTATTAGAAGAGAGTTTTTCTAATCTAAACATGAAACCAGGTTCCATTGTTGATGGAACTGTTATTGATATTCGCAATGATGTCGTCGTTGTCAATGCCGGCCTTAAATCAGAAGGCGTTATTCCTATTGACCAATTCAAAAATGAGCGTGGCGAAACTAACGTTGCGATCGGTGATGTTGTCGAAGTTGCTCTGGATGCTATTGAAGACGGTTATGGGGAAACCCGTCTCTCGCGTGAGAAAGCTCGTCGTGCTAAAGCCTGGAGCGAACTGGAAAGAATTAGTGAATCCGGTGAAACCATCACCGGAATAATCACCGGTAAAGTCAAAGGTGGATTCACCGTTGAACTGCCTGATATTCGCGCATTCCTGCCAGGATCCCTGGTAGATGTAAGGCCGGTGCGAGACACAGCTTACCTTGAAGGCAAAGAGCTGGAATTTAAAGTAATCAAGCTTGATCAGCGTCGCAATAATGTTGTGGTTTCTCGTCGTGCGGTGGTTGAGACAGAATACAGCGCTGAGCGCGAAACATTACTTGAAAGTCTTCAGGATGGCAGCGTGGTTAAAGGTATTGTCAAGAACCTTACCGACTACGGTGCATTCCTTGACTTGGGTGGTGTCGATGGTCTATTGCATATCACAGATATGGCATGGAAACGTGTTAAGCATCCTTCAGAAGTTGTCGCCATTGGTGATGAGATTGAAGTGAAAGTGTTGAAGTTTGACAAGGACAAGACACGCGTATCTCTTGGTTTGAAACAACTGGGCTCCGATCCTTGGGCCGATCTGGTCAGACGATTCCCAGAAGGTTCCAGAACCTTTGGTAAGGTTACTAATATTGCGGATTACGGATGTTTTATTGAAATTGAAGACGGTGTTGAAGGACTTGTGCACGTGTCTGAAATGGATTGGACAAGCAAGAATGTAAATCCAGCGAAAATCGTTGCTCTAGGTGATGAGAAAGAAGTAATGGTGCTAGATATTGACGAAGAACGTCGTCGAATCTCCTTAGGCATCAAACAATGTCAATCTAATCCATGGGATGAATTTGCTGCAACTCATGACAAAGGCAGCAAAGTTAGTGGCCAGATCAAGTCGATTACCGATTTTGGTATTTTCATTGGTCTTAATGGAGGGATTGATGGTTTGGTACATCTATCTGATATCTCCTGGAGTGATACGGGAGAAGATGCCATTCGTAATTTTAAGAAAGGTGAAGAGATTGAAGCCGTCGTGCTTGCGGTAGATGCCGAACGTGAGCGAATTTCACTGGGTATCAAGCAGCTCGATCAGGATCCGCTTTCAGCCTATCTGGCTGAGCATGCAAAAGGCTCTATTGTTAATGGCGTAGTTAAAGAAATTGACGCAAAAGCTGCGACCATTGAATTGGCAGAAGGTATTGATGGTGTACTGAGAGCCACAGAGTATGCTCGTGATAAAATTGAAGATCTGCGTACTGTTTTAAAAGAAGGTGACGAAGTTGAAGCCAAGTTCATCGGAGTGGATAGAAAAACACGAGCACTGACACTTTCAATTAAAGCCAAGGAAGAGCAGGAAGAAGCAGATGTGTTGTCCGACTACAGCAATAGCAGCGGTGGATCTACTTCTTTGGGAGATATTCTGAAGGAACAGATGGGCGAATAATAACTAACTACCCTAAAGGATCTGTTCAGTGGGGAATGTAATAACTAAATCTGAGTTAATAGAAAAAATTGCACAAAAGCAGAATCACTTGCAGCATAAAGATATAGAGCTTTCTGTCAAAAGTGTAATTGAGCAAATGAGCGATGCGCTCTCTTCTGGAGAGCGCATTGAAATAAGAGGCTTCGGCAGTTTTTCATTACATTTTCGCCCGCCTCGCGTGGGACGGAATCCCAAAACTGGAGAGACTGTTTCTCTGCCAGGTAAATATGTTCCTCATTTCAAGCCTGGAAAGGAATTAAGAGAGCGTGTTAACAAAGACCTGGAGCAAAGTGAATAGTTAGCTTGCTTTTTAGCCTATGTATCATGTCATTCATCCTTGCATTCAATTATTCAATTCATTCTAATTGCTTCTAACAGACAATGGCTGAGCATCGGGTCATCGTAGCGTTGGACTACCCTGGTTCGGAACCCGCTCTTAAGTTTGTAAATAAAATTCAACCGGGTTCATGTGCACTTAAAGTCGGATTTGAGCTTTTTCTATCGGCAGGGCCAGCGCTGGTTGAACAGCTGGTCGCAAAAGACTTTAAAGTTTTTCTAGATCTGAAATTTCATGACATCCCCAATACGGTTGCTCAGGCATGCGCCGCTGCCAGCAAGCTGGGTGTGTGGATGATAAACGTTCATGCGGCGGGGGGAATGGCGATGTTACAGGCCGCACGTGAAGCAGTTGATAAGCAACAGGCTTGTATGCAGCCGAGGCTGATTGCCGTTACTGTGCTGACCTCAATGGATCAAAATACATTGACTTCTATCGGGGTGAGTGGGCAAGTCGAACAAATTGTCTCAAGATGGGCTGCAATGGCAGAGAAGGCGCAATTAGACGGTGTGGTTTGCTCTGCGCAGGAAGCTTCTCTGATTCGCTCCCAAAGTGCTCCCGAGTTCATAACTGTCACGCCTGGCATTCGTTTGCCAGAGGATGATAAAGGTGACCAGCATAGAATTGTCAGTCCTTCAGATGCGCGCGAGATGGGAGTAACACATATTGTAGTCGGGCGACCGATAACACGGGCACATGATCCGTGTGCTGCACTTGAGGTGTTTCAGAAAGCGTTTACAAGTGCGTAATGCACGTAGTTCGTTTACGATAATTCTATTGGTTAATTAAACTAAGTTTACGTTTATTTATTAAACGGTGAATTTATATAATTTCCAATAGGAGAAACGTATGCGTAACTTTGTTTTAACTCTTGCATTTATTGCTAGTCTATTTGCAGTTGCTCCCTTGATTGCCGCACCCATCAATATCAATCAAGCCACTGCACAGGAAATCGCAGACAATCTAAACGGTGTCGGTATTAAGAAAGCACAGGCCATTGTTCAGTATCGTGACAAAATTGGCTGATTTGAAAATCAGAATCAGCTGCTGAATGTGAAAGGAATTGGTGCTGCCACACTAAAAAAGAATCAGGAAAATATTCGTCTGGAGTGATTTCTTATCATCTTTTGAGTTTCTAGTTATTAGCAAGGGCTCGCATGTCTGCGAGACCTGTTGGTTTATATTGTCACATCAATTGAGTATCATTCAAACTCGATTTTAAATTTTAAAATGGATGATATGAAAAAGATTCGCAAAGCTATTTTTCCGGTCGCCGGAATGGGAACCCGATTTTTACCTGCCACTAAAGCGAATCCCAAGGAAATGCTTCCCATTGTTGATAAGCCGTTGATTCAATATGCGGCTGAAGAAGCAGTGAATGCCGGTATTGAAGAGCTGGTTTTTATTACCGGTAGAAGTAAGCGCTCAATCCCCGATCATTTTGATAAAGCTTATGAGTTGGAAGCTGAACTTGAGGCTAAAGGCAAAACAGTGATGCTGGATGTCGTACGCAACATTCTTCCCTCAGGTGTTTCCTGTATTTATATTCGCCAGCCCGAAGCCCTGGGTTTGGGGCATGCAGTGCTTTGTGGCAAGCCCGTGGTGGGTGATGAGCCTTTTGCAGTGATTCTGGCGGATGATCTGATAGACAGTTATCCTCATGGCTGCTTAAAGCAGATGGTTGATATTTATGAGCGAGAGAATAGCGGGGTTATAGGTGTACAAAAGGTTCCGATGCAGAATGTTGGCAGTTACGGTGTGATTTCCGGAGATGAAGTGGGAGATAGGCTTTGGAGAATTTCAGGCATCGTGGAAAAACCCAAACCCGAGGACGCACCTTCAAATATTGCAGTCGTGGGACGATATATACTGGATGCTTCTATTTTTGATTTTATTCAGGCAACCGATACCGGCGCTGGGGGTGAATTGCAATTGACGGACGCCATTGCCAATCAGATTAAATCTCAGTCTGTCTACGCCTATGAGTTTGAAGGCAAGCGCTATGATTGCGGCAGCAAATTAGGCTATTTGCAGGCTACGGTCGAATATGGGATGAAACACCCCGAAATCGGGCTCGAGTTTGCTGAGTATCTGAAGGGAATTGAGAGTTAGTTTGTTTTACTGCGTTGAGTATAGAAACTGATGGTGTCACAGATAAAGGTTTCTAAGTTTGATGCTATAAAAGAGCAGCTTGATACAGCTATTAAGTTGTATTTCACGTCTGATGATTACATTTCTACTCATACATTAGTTGCTGCTGCATATAACTCGCTCAAAGATATTGCCACTAAGGAAGGCGCGGAACGTCCATTCCTTAAATCTGAATATATTGAATCTCTTCCTGATGAAAAAAAACAGCTTAATGTGGAAATATCTAAATGCCCCTGAAGATTATTTCAAGCATTCAGATCGAGATCCTCAGGATATTCTAGAATTTGATCCAGTGATCACTGAGATTTTCCTAGAAGATGCATTAGCATATTTTCGACTCAACCATGTGTATAGACCAAAATATTATTTTATATTTCTAGGTTGGGCGGGAAAGCCTGAGGAATCTATTCCTAAAGATAGCGAGCTTTATGCCGCAATGGAAATATTGCGGGGAAAATTGAGGAATTTAGGAAAAAAGCAATATTGGGACTTTTCTATCAAGTACCTTAGGAGCTCTTTTAGATAAATCTTGATATTTATCTGGAGTATGCCAGTGGCATGCTTAATATGCGCAAACTACCCATGCGCATGTTTGGCTCCTCGGGACGGGCTCGAACCGCCGACCTAGTGATTAACAGTCACCCGCTCTACCGACTGAGCTACCGAGGATCACGAAGGACGAGATGTTACTGATCTCTTCAGGCTCGGTCAACTCTCGAATTTATTGTCGAATATCGTATTTTCCCCAGCGTCCATCTTTTCACCTGATGATTTATATCGAAATGTGAACTACTACTAGCGTCTGTGGGTTAATACGTTAGGTAATTCACTTTTCGTATTAACACTACGAACTACTATTCCTATCCAAGGCAATGAGTGCATTTATGGCTCTGACACAGGTTATCAGACAGTTTATACCAGTTAGCTGAGCTGATTTTTTGTGTGCTGTTGAACTCAATACAGTAGCCGAAGGTACGTCATGGAGACTTAAAGGGATCAAGGAGAATATTGAGTGAGTAGTGTTGTAATCATGGAATATGAAGGCCATCAGATCAGACTGGTTGAGTAAACAACCGGCGACTTATGGTTTGTGGCCGCGGATGTCTGTCGATGTGTGAGTCTTGCAATCAATAGTCGTACCGGTAAACCTAATGTAACGGTGGCGACTCGCGAACTCAGCGATGATCAAAAAGAAAAATTCCGTGTAGATACACCTGAGAATCCCAAAAATCCATGGATCGACATGATGATTGTGACTAATGCGAATGCTGGTTCTATCCGACACATTGGCTGCCCAGAAATTTAAACAGTTTGTTGATCAAGAGTTCCCAAAGTTGAATGCCGGCGTCATTCATTCTAAAGCTAGCCACGCCAAATAAATTTCATATTAAACAACGCACGCAACTTCAGTTGCGTGCGTTTTCAGTTGTTATACAAAAGTTTCTTTTAAGCGCTGCATGGCCTCGGCAAGGTTTTGTTTAGAATTGGCAAAAGAAATACGAATATAACCTGGCAAGCCAAAAGCCGTGCCTGGCACCACCGCTATAGCACATTTGGTTAGAAGCAAAGTGGCAAATTCGACGTCATTCTCGACGTTAGGCGTGTTTTTAATAGCTTCATCAACATTAGCAAAGCAATAGAATGTACCTTGTGATGGAGTACAGCTAATGCCTGGAACTTTGTTCAGTTCCTCAACCAGAAAATCATGGCGCTCTTCAAATGCGGCACACATTTCTGAAACACAGTGTTGATCGCCAGCCAGGGCAGCTTCGGCCGCCGCCTGAGAAATCGAGCACGGGTTAGA
Source organism: uncultured Thiotrichales bacterium (assembly GCA_964636225.1). Taxonomy (GTDB): domain Bacteria; phylum Pseudomonadota; class Gammaproteobacteria; order UBA4575; family UBA4575; genus UBA1858. Next base: position 19,124 of record CAZWQM010000006.1, read on the forward strand.
CGTACTTTGCGATTGGATATTTAACATTGCAGTTATTATGTCTACCGGTCCTGCCGCATAACCAATTCGCCAACCGGTCATGGAGTAGGCTTTAGAGACTCCATTGAGAACCAGCGTGCGCGATTTCAGTTCCGGGCACACCGCTAAAATATTACTGAACTTTTCACCCTTGAAGAGGATGTGTTCATACATGTCATCCGTCGCGATTAAAATCTGCGGGTGTTTGATTAACACGTCAGCCAGGCTTTTCAGTTCATCCTCAGTGTAGTTGGCGCCAGTAGGATTCGACGGGCTGTTAAGTACCAGCATTTTTGTTACAGTGCTGATTTTGCTGGTCAGTTGTTTGGCAGTAATTTTAAATCCCTGAGTGTGATCCGCGGAAATAAATGCCGGAATGCCATCGGCCAGCAATACCATGTCGGGATAAGAGACCCAATAGGGTGCGGGGATGATGACTTCGTCACCCTGATCTATGACCGCCTGACATAAATTATAGAAACTTTGTTTGCCACCGTTAGACACTAAAATTTCTTTGGCATCGTAACTAAGTCCATTGTCGCGTTTAAATTTGTCAATAATAGCTGCTTTGAGTGAGTTGGTTCCGCCCACTGCAGTGTATTTTGTTTTGCCTGACTGAATGGCCTCTATTGCCGCTTGTTTGATGTGCTCTGGGGTGTCAAAGTCAGGCTCGCCTGCGGCTAGATTAATGACGTCTACGCCTTCAAGTCGAAGCTGGTTGGCTTTGGCTGTCACAGCGAGAGTGGGAGAGGGTTTGATTCTTCGAACGCGAGAAGCTAATTTAATGTCCAATGGTGTAAATATCCCTATCAGATGGTTCAGTATGAATTCCGCTTCCGATCATACTGTATTTTGCCAGTATCTATAAAGTAAAAAGTCAATGACGAAAGAATTTAAAATAGTATCATCGTTTGCACCATCAGGTGATCAACCAACCGCAATAGCCGAGTTAACTGAAGGTTTAAAGGATGGTCTCGCACATCAAACATTGCTTGGTGTAACTGGCTCAGGCAAAACCTTTACTATTGCAAAGGTAATAGAAAGTGTGCAGCGACCCACGATTATTCTGGCACCCAATAAAACCCTTGCGGCGCAGCTTTATGGTGAAATGAAATCGTTTTTTCCGAGAAATGCGGTTGAATATTTTGTTTCCTATTATGATTACTATCAGCCCGAAGCCTATGTCCCTTCCAGCGACACCTTTATTGAAAAGGATGCCTCGGTAAATGACCACATCGAGCAAATGCGCCTCTCCGCCACCAAAGCGCTGTTTGAACGAAATGATACGATTATCGTTGGAACAGTTTCGGCCATTTATGGTTTGGGTGATCCGCGCTCCTATCTAAATATGGTGTTACATCTTGATCGCGGAGATATCATTGATCAGCGAACCTTGCTAAGGCGTCTGGCTGAGCTGCAATACAAACGCAATGACATTGAACTTAAACGCGGCACATTTCGAGTACGTGGTGAAGTGATCGACGTTCATCCTGCCGAGTCTGAACGGGAAGCGATTCGTATTGAATTGTTTGACGAAGAAATTGAGCAACTAAGTTATTTTGATCCCCTGAACGGCGAAGTGTTGAGAAAGGTGCCAAGATTGACCGTATACCCTAAGTCGCATTATGTAACACCTCGCAGTGTGATTCTTGAGGCGATAGACTCAATTAAAGATGAGCTGAAAGAGCGACTGGAAAATTTACGAAGTATTGAAAAACTTGTTGAAGCTCAGCGTCTGGAGCAGCGCACTCAATATGATTTGGAAATGTTACAGGAGCTGGGTTATTGCAATGGAATTGAAAATTATTCGCGCTACTTAAGTGGTCGTGGTCCGGGTGAACCGCCGCCCTGTTTGCTGGATTACTTGCCGGACAATGCATTAATGGTCATGGATGAGAGCCATGTATCCGTGCCACAGTTTGGTGGAATGTATAAAGGAGATCACTCACGCAAGAGTACGCTGGTGGAATATGGATTTCGTTTACCTTCCGCGCTGGATAATCGCCCGCTGAAATTTGAAGAATTTGAAGCTCTGTCACCCCAGATGATTTATATCTCGGCTACACCTGGCGCTTACGAAAAAGCAAAATCCGGACAGATTGTAGAGCAGGTGGTTCGACCCACTGGTTTAGTTGATCCCGTGGTGGAAATTCGGCCGGTAGCCACTCAGGTAGATGATGTGTTGTCAGAAATTAATGAGCGCACTGCTAAAAGTGAGCGAGTATTAATTACCACTCTTACTAAAAGAATGTCTGAGGATCTGACCGAATACCTGGAAGAAAACGGTGCGCGAGTCCGATATCTGCATTCGGATATCGATACTGTCGAGCGAGTCGAGATCATCCAGGATCTGCGCAAAGGCATTTTTGATGTGTTGGTGGGTATTAACCTGCTTCGTGAAGGGCTGGATATTCCTGAAGTCTCACTAGTGGCCATCTTTGATGCCGATAAAGAAGGGTTCCTGCGATCCGACCGCTCACTTATACAAACCATCGGACGTGCTGCCAGGAATCTGAATGGCAAGGCCATTTTATATGCGGATAAAATCACAGGCTCCATGCAGCGGGCGATTGATGAAACCGAACGGCGTCGAACAAAACAGCAGGAGTACAATAAAGAACATAACATCACGCCGCGTAGTGTTGAAAAGTCGATTGGCAATATCATGGAAGGCGCGCAATCCCGCTATGATCAGCAACGTTACAAACAAATGCGCGAAATTGCAGAAGTCAGCGGCGAATATGAGGTATTAACACCAGAACTTGCGATCAAGAAAACTCAGCAGTTGGAGCAAAAAATGTATCAATTTGCGCGCAATCTGGAATTTGAAGATGCAGCAAGAGTGCGGGACGAAATTCAGCGACTGAGAAACTTTGCGCTGGGCAAGCCCGATGTGGAGGCTAGTTAGAGTTTCCTGCGGATATTTCTGACTGTCTGGCTACAAATCACAGTTTGACTATGCTACCTTTCGCAATCCTGTTGGAACGCTGGATATATCGAGTGTTAACTGCAGGCGCGTAGCTCAGTTGGTTAGAGCACCACCTTGACATGGTGGGGGTCGTTGGTTCGAATCCAATCGCGCCTACCAGCCTTGAGAAGGGCTTGGCCTCGTAGGTTAAAGCTAGCGAAGCGATACAGAATAGACAAAACCTGAGTAATAAACGCAGACTTAGTCCGCTAATAGCTGATAGCTAACATATCCCAAGCTTTAACAATCAATTTAAATCAAGTGGCCTTTGGTATGGGTCACCACTGGAGAATAAAATGCCTCAAATCTCACTTCCTGACGGTAATGTAAAATCATTTGATCATCCTGTAACAGTCGCTGAAGTTGCTCAGTCCATCGGACCGGGGTTGGCCAAAGCCACTATTGCAGGTCGTGTGAACGATCAGTTAGTCGATGCCTGTGTTGAAATAACTGATGATGCCGAGGTATCCATCATCACCAGTAAGGATGCAGAAGGTGTTGAAATTATTCGTCATTCATTTGCGCATTTGATTGGGCATGCGGTAAAACAACTGTTTCCTAGCGCAAAAATGGCGATCGGCCCGGTGATTGAAAACGGCTTTTATTACGACATTGAGTATGAGCGCAGCTTTACTCCAGAAGATCTGGAGGCGATAGAAAAACGTATCAATGAGCTCGTCAACGAAGATTATGATGTAGTGCGCCAAGTGGTTTCTAGGCAAGAAGCGATTGATGCCTTTACGGCGCGTGACGAACCGTACAAAGTAGAAATAGCCAGCGAGATTCCGGATGGTCAAATCATTGCTTTGTATCATCATCAGGAATACACCGATATGTGTCGTGGCCCGCATGTGCCTAATACGCGTCATTTGCGTGCATTTAAATTGACCAAATTGGCCGGTGCTTATTGGCGCGGTGATTCAAATAATCAGATGCTGCAGCGTATTTATGGTACTGCCTGGCCTGATAAAAAACAGCTTAAGCAATATCTTCAACGAATTGAAGAGGCTGAGAAGCGCGATCATCGTCGTCTGGGCAAGCAAATGGATATGTTTCATTTTCAGGAAGAGGCACCGGGGATGGTTTTCTGGCATGCACGGGGATGGCAGCTATATCGAACTGTGGAGCAATATATTCGTGATAAATTGTCCACCCATGATTATAACGAGGTACTGACGCCACAAGTACTGGATCGTTCTCTGTGGGAAAAGTCTGGGCATTGGGAAAAATTCGGAGATATGATTTTTTCAACCCAGTCGGAAAATCGCGAGTTTGCCGTCAAGCCAATGAATTGCCCTTGTCATGTGCAGATATTCAATCAGGGTCTGAAAAGCTACCGCGACCTGCCATACAAAATTGCTGAATTTGGTACCGTCCACCGCAATGAACCGTCAGGTACGCTGCATGGTTTAATGCGCGCGCGTCGCTTTGTTCAGGACGATGCGCATATCTTCTGCACTGAGGCGCAGCTGCAGGAAGAAGTGAGCAAGCTGATTGATCTGACCTTTGATGTATACAAAGACTTTGGATTTGACCAGATTGAACTGGCACTCTCGACTCGCCCGGAACAACGCGTAGGTGAGGAGTCTCTATGGGATCAGGCTGAGAACAGCCTTAAGGAAGCGCTGGAAATTAAAGGTCTGGATTATGTCCTGCAGCCGGGTGAAGGCGCATTTTATGGGCCTAAAATAGAATTTACTTTGCGTGACTGTCTGGATCGGCGCTGGCAATGTGGCACTATTCAACTGGATTTTTCCATGCCCACACGGCTGGATGCCAGCTATGTTAGTGAGGATGGGTCGCGTAAAATACCGGTCATGATCCATCGTGCAATATTGGGCTCTCTGGAACGGTTTATTGGAATACTTATTGAGCACCATGCGGGAAATATGCCGCTTTGGTTGGCGCCTATACAGGCGGTTGTCCTGAATATTACCGATGCACAGGCCGAATATGTGCAAAATATACAAAAAAGGCTGATAAATGAAGGATTTCGGGCAAATCTTGACTTGAGAAATGAAAAGATTGGCTATAAGATTCGCGAGCACACAATTCAACGCGTTCCATATCTGCTGGTCGTAGGTGACCGGGAGGTGGAATCGCATTCTGTGGCCGTTCGTACGCGTCAAGGTGAAGATCTGGGATCAATGAGTATTGATCTCCTGGTGGCGTTGTTTTCTGAAGAGATTGCAAAGGGCGGACTCGTTAGTTCATAGGAGCAGCATATTAGCAGTAGTAAAGACGTTCGTATGAACGAAGAAATTTTGGATGCAAAAGTTAGATTGATTAATGCCGAGGGAGATAATGTCGGCATCGTTGCTACCCAAGAAGCATTACGAATTGCGAGCGAAGCCGAGCTCGACCTTGTCGAAATATCGCCTAATGCACAGCCACCTGTGTGTAGAGTGATGGATTATGGCAAGTACAAGTTTGAGCAGAACAAGAAGGCTCATCAGGCCAAGAAAAAACAAAAGCAGATTCAGGTTAAGGAAATTAAATTCCGGCCCGGAACGGAAGAAGGCGATTATCGGGTAAAACTGAAAAAACTAATTGAGTTTTTACAGGATGGCGATAAAACCAAAGTAACCATTCGGTATCGTGGTAGGGAAATGCAGCACAAGGAATTGGGTGCTCAGTTATTGGATCGAATCGAAGAGGATCTAAGTGAATATGGTGACGTTGAGCAACGTCCCAAAATGGAAGGCAGACAAATGATTATGGTGTTAAGTCCTTCAAAGAAAACTAAGTAGTAAACGTAAATACAATAAACAGGATTTTTAGGAATGCCTAAATTAAAAACAAACCGAGGCGCAGCGAAACGCTTTAAAAAAACTGCGACAGGAAAGTTTAAATGTTCACAGTCGCATCTTCGTCATATATTGACTAAAAAGAGCTCTAAGCGTAAGCGACACTTGCGTTCTATCGAGGTGGTCGCGGAGGTGGATACACCTATGGTGCGCAGAATGCTGCCTTTTGTTTGATATATTTGAATGTATTTGAAGGAAACAAGAAATGTCTAGGGTAAAACGCGGGGTCGCCGCACGTGCACGTCACAAGAAAGTATTAGCTAAAGCTAAGGGTTATTATGGTGCGCGTAAAAACGTATATCGTGTTGCCACGCAAGCTGTTACACGTGCAGGACAATATGCTTACCGTGATCGTCGCCAAAGAAAAAGACAGTTCCGCTCTCTATGGATTGTGCGAATCAATGCAGCTGCTCGCCAGTTTGACCTTTCCTACAGCCGTCTGATTAATGGCTTGCAGAAAGCATCAATTGAAGTGGATAGAAAAATGCTAGCAGATCTGGCTGTGCATGATATTGCCGCATTTGGCCAATTGGCAGAGAGAGCCAAAGCACAGCTGTAATTTTTACCGTTTTAATGCCGGTTGTTGAAGGGAAAGGCATCACCTTTCCCTTTTTATTTGGGGCAAACATAACAGTTTAAAACTCCTACATTTATTTTATTATAAATTCCATGAGTGACCTTGACGAACTATTACAAACCGCAAACGATGAAATTGAAGCGACAACTGATTTAAAAGTGCTCGAAGAGCTGCGTGTTCGTTATTTTGGGAAAAAAGGACGCGTCACCGAACAGCTTAAGGCGCTGGGAAAGTTATCTGCAGAGGAGCGACCTGCCGCAGGACAACGTATCAATGAAATCAAGCAGGCCATTCAATCTGGGCTGGAAAAGAGATCGATTCTGCTGGAACAGCAGGCGACTGCAGAAAAACTGAAGTTCGAGGCGATAGATGTCACATTACCCGGTAGAACTGCAGCTACAGGTACTCTGCATCCCGTAACAATCACACTGCGTAGAATTGAAAAATTATTTCAGCGTCACGGTTTTGAAGTTGCAGATGGCCCTGAAATAGAAGATGATTTTCATAACTTTGAAGCGCTGAATATTCCACCACATCATCCGGCCCGTGCCATGCACGATACCTTTTATTTTGATGATGGCTTATTGCTTCGCACACATACTTCTTCGGTGCAAATCCACACCATGGAAGATTCAAAGCCTCCCATACGTATTATTGCTCCGGGGCGAGTATATCGCTGCGATTCAGATGTCACTCATAGCCCGATGTTTCATCAGGTCGAGGGCCTGTTGGTTGATGAAGAAGTTAATTTCGCCCAACTTAAAGGGCTAGTGATCGAGTTTCTACATGCTTTCTTTGAAAACGATCGGTTGGGTATTCGGTTTCGCCCTTCCTACTTTCCGTTTACAGAACCCTCCGCGGAAGTGGATATTGAATGGCGTGACGAGCAGGGCAATTCGAGCTGGCTTGAAGTGATGGGCTGCGGCATGGTGCATCCAAATGTATTCAGTCAGGTGGGTGTTGATTCAAGCAAATATAACGGATTTGCTTTTGGCGTAGGTGTGGAGCGTCTGGCGATGCTGTATTATGGCGTGCGCGACTTGAGGATGTTCTATGAAAACGATTTGCGTTTTTTACGTCAGTTTTCTGCGTAAGCATAAACGGTTGATTATGTGAGAGTGTTAGCGTGAAAGTCAGCGAAAATTGGTTGCGACAATGGGTTAGTCCGAATGTGACCAGCGAACAGCTGGGGCATCAGTTAACTATGGCTGGACTGGAACTGGATGGCATCGAGGCTGCTTCTCCGGATCTTACAGGTGTGATTGTTGCCAAAATTGAATCGGCAGTGCCTCATCCGGATGCGGATAAATTACAGGTGTGTCAGGTCAATGTCGGCAATGGTGAAATACGCCAAATTGTTTGTGGCGCGAAAAATGCGCGTGCGGGCCTGGTTACAGCGCTGGCAACGGTGGGTGCCTCGTTACCCGGTGGTGTGAATATCAAAGCGGCTAAATTGCGTGGCGTTGAATCTATTGGCATGCTTTGTGCCGCTTCCGAGTTGGGGCTGGATGAAGAAGGTGAAGGTATTCTAGAGCTGGATGATGATCTGAATATAGGTGATTCGCTCATGGATGCTCTGGATCTGGACGATAATGTTTTTGATATTGATTTGACACCCAACCGTTCAGACTGTTTGAGCATAGAAGGGGTAGCGCGTGAAGTGTCTGCGTTGTATCAGATACCGCTTAACATTCCACAAATGCCTAGCATCAAAGCGCAGCATGATGATCAGTTACCTGTCGAAGTTGAGAGTGAGGAAGCCTGTCCACGCTATTGTGGACGCATACTTTATGCTGTGAATGCCAGAGCCAAAACCCCTGTGTGGATGAAAGAGCGCCTGCGCAGAGCCGGGGTTCGTTGTATCAATATTATCGTTGATGTTAGTAACTATGTGATGCTTGAGCTTGGGCAACCCATGCATGCGTTTGATCTCAACCAGCTAAATGACAAAATCGTAGTGCGCATGGCTAACACCAATGAAAAGCTAGTTTTGCTGGACGGAAAAGAAATTACTCTTAACTCGAATAATCTTGTCATTGCGGATGCTAAACGAGTGCTCGCGCTTGCGGGTGTGATGGGTGGTAATGAATCCGCTGTAGAATTGGGTACTGAAAATATATTTCTGGAATGTGCGTACTTTAGCCCACTTGCTATTGCCGGAAAGGCGCGTGATTTTGGGTTACACACAGAATCTTCACACCGTTTTGAGCGGGGAGTTGATCCGCAATTGGCAAAACGGGCCATTGAGCGAGCCAGCGAACTAATTCAAACTTATGCCGGTGCTAAAGTGGGGCCAGTCACAGAAGTGGCCAGCCCGAGATATCTGCCCGTCTGTGATGAAATTTGCCTGTCTATAAGCAAAGTCAGAAGTCTGTTAGGAATTGACATTGAAGTCCAACAGATTGTTGAAATTTTGAAAGGTCTACATTGCGCAGTTTCTCAATCGAATCACGATCAGCTATTAGTGACAGCACCCAGCTTTCGATTTGATATCACACTGGATGTTGATTTGATCGAAGAGATCGCTCGTCTGAAGGGCTATGACGAATTTCCTACTCAATCACTGTCGTCAAAAACGGCAATTTCTGCGACACGAAAAAAGTCAGATACAATATTCTCAATTCAGGAAAGTTTTGCGGCATTGGGATATAACGAAGCGGTGACGTTCAGCTTCACTGAAGAAAAGCACTGTCATTTGTTCTTTGATGGCGTGCCCAAACAGCTTGCCAATCCTATATCCGCCGGATTGTCCAGTATGCGCACTAGCGTCTGGCCCGGTTTGTGTGTAGCGGCCAGCTATAATATGAAAAGACAACACAGCGCAGCAAAATTATTTGAAATCGGACGAAAATATCTGGTCAATGATCAGTCTTTGGAGCAAACTGAAGTCATTGCCGGAGTGGCCGTAGGTGAAGCCAGTCCTCGACAATGGGCGGTTCCAACAAGGGCGATTGATTTCTATGATGTGAAGGGAGATCTTGAGCAACTGTTCGAGAAAATGGGGGTCGCCGATAACATTCGTTATCAAAGTCATACTCAGCAGGGTCTGCACTCAGGCAAAACAGCTCAAATTCTTCTGCACGATACACCCATCGGTGTCATCGGCAGTTTGCATCCAAGTGTTTTGAAGCCACTGGGTCTGGCAGGGCGTGAAGTGGTGGTTTTTGAGCTGAAAATGGATGAAAAGTTGCTTAATGCGCCAATCAGTCGATTCCAGGCTTGGTCTAAATTCCCGCAAGTCCGACGCGATTTGTCATTCACGGTCGCCACAGAGGTCCCGGCGCAGCATTTTTTGGATGAAATTTATGGCTTAAGAATAAAAGAGTTGCAGGATATTGTGATATTTTCTGTATATCAGGGAGAGGGTCTGCCTGAGGGAACAAAAAGCGTGTCTTTAGGCTTGATTTTACAGGATTTTTCCAGCACTCTTACGGAACAACAAATAGAACAAACCATGACGAGTATCATTTCTCTGCTGGCGACCAAGTTCAACGCAGAGTTGAGAGGCACCTAAAAACTATGGCATTAACAAAAGCAAATATGGCTGAGAATTTATTTGAGGAACTCGGCTTGAATAAAAGAGAAGCCAAGGAATTGGTAGAGGTGTTCTTTGAAGAAGTTCGATTAGCGCTCGAAGAAGGCGAAGAGGTTAAATTATCGGGTTTCGGTAATTTTATACTTCGCGATAAAAGTCAGCGTCCAGGTCGAAATCCAAAGACGGGGGAAGAAATACCCATAACAGCCCGACGCGTCGTCACATTCCGTCCTGGGCAAAAACTAAAATCAAGGGTAGAAGAATATGCTGGAAGCCAGCAATAATAGCGAATTACCAGAGATTCCTACCAAGCGTTATTTTACGATTGGTGAAGTGAGCGAGCTGTGTGATGTAAAACCCCATGTATTACGATACTGGGAGCAGGAATTCCCTACGCTAAAGCCTGTTAAAAGGCGTGGTAATCGTCGATATTATCAACGCCATGATGTAATACTGATTCGCCAAATCCGCAGCCTATTGTACGAACAAGGATATACTATCGGTGGAGCGAGACAGAAACTGGCGGATCCTGTTGAGGTTGAAGATACAAGTGCTTCATCATCAGGTGCTCAACAAATCATTCAGCAAACTCGTGTTGAACTGGAAGATCTTTTACAACTTCTTAGTCGCTAATTTATTTTAGCTTATTCTTTAAATACTGAAAGATTCGGGGTGTAGCGCAGCCTGGTAGCGCACCGCAATGGGGTTGCGGGGGTCGAAGGTTCAAATCCTTTCACCCCGACCATAATGAATGCCTTGCTAATGGTCGTTATCTAATCAGTAGGCATAAAAACATCACCGTCTATAGCTTTCGATACGGGTGGCACCACTGTATTCTTGTAGAATTAAAATCAATTCAATTCCTTAATTGTTGTTCAAAATATGAATGTTAATTTAGAGCTAATACTGGTGGTCGCAACACTGGTCACGGGCATTGTGGTGCTGCTGGATAAACTGGTGTTCGCTGCCAAACGCCGCAAGCGCATCATGAATGAAAGTTACGATGCAAAATTTGGTGAAGGGAAGCCGGGGAAAGTACAGCGTGAATATAAAGAACTCTGGTATATTGATTATTCGCGTTCGTTTTTTCCGGTACTGCTTATTGTTCTTATATTGCGCTCGTTTATTGCAGAGCCATTTCGTATTCCATCCGGATCAATGATGCCTACCTTGCTTCATGGCGACTTTATATTAGTGAATAAGTTCTCTTATGGAATTCGCCTGCCGGTATTGCACACTAAAGTATGGGGAAATGAATTACCAAAGAGAGGTGATGTCATTGTATTTCGCTATCCTGAAGATCCCTCGCTGGATTACATCAAAAGAGTTATTGGTGAACCTGGTGACATGCTGGAATACCGTAATAAAACGCTTTATGTTAATGGTCAAAAAATGGATCAGGTCGACCTTGGAACGTATATTGGGAAGGGGCGTGACAGTCAGATGTCTGGAGCGAGTAAAAAACAGGAAAATCTGGACGGTGTAGAGCATGAAATACTGATTAATGGTTTAAGGCTGGCCATAGATAATACTTTTACTATTCCCGATGGACATTATTTTGTGATGGGGGATAACCGAGACAACAGTAATGATAGTCGATTCTGGGGCACCGTGCCGGAAAAGAACCTGGTGGGTAGAGCCTTTATGATATGGATGAACTGGGATATTGCAGCAGGACATTTTGACTTTAGACGCATTGGTAAGCAGGTCAAGTGAGGTAAAAGCTATGAAATCAGTTAGGCAGCAGGCGGGCATGTCGACATTTTTGTTGATTGTAATTGTTGGGTTGTCTGGTTAAGCAATTTTTATAGGGCTTAAAATAACCCAAGTATATATGGAATTTTTCTTGATAAAATCGGCGGTGGATGGACTGGCTGAGGAAATGAAAACCCGACAGATCAGCAAAACACAGTATCTGGATTTAATGAGCAGACGTCTGGATATAAATTATGTAGATATGAACGGGTTAACGCCTAGTCGTGATGGTTGTGAAAAAGTGAAAAAAGATGTTTTCTATTATAAAAACGAAAAGAAAGATACTGAGGTGGGCGTGAAGTACGAAAAAAGGGTGCCCATGATTGCCAATATCGATTTTTTAATAAACTTTGATTATGTGCGTAGCATTAAATCACCTCAAACTTAAATTGCTTTGACGCGATTGTGGATGGGCTTGCTCAATTACCTAAAGAGGTAACTTCATCGAAATTATACGCTGCTGCGCTGACACATCGCAGCGCAGGTAAAGATAACAATGAACGACTTGAATTTTTGGGCGATGCTGTGCTGGGGTTGGTGATTGCCAACTTGCTGTTTGAGAAATTTCCCGATTATGATGAAGGTGACCTCAGTCGAATGCGCGCGCATCTTGTATGTAAAAGAGCTCTGGCCGAACTGGCAAAAAATTCCGGGTTGAGTGCTTCATTAAGGCTTGGTGCAGGTGAGAAAAAAAGTGGCGGTCATTTTCGCTCTTCTATTTTAGCGGACTGTCTGGAAGCCATCATCGGTGCGGTATATCTGCTTAAGGGCTTTGATTTTACTGCGCAGTTTGTACAGTCATTGTATACAGAAAAACTCAAGACCTTTCCTAGTAAAGACGAACTTAAAGATCCCAAAACGCGTTTGCAGGAGTACCTGCAATCTCGGCAGATTGATGTCCCTGAATATGTTGTGCTCAAGGAATGGGGAGAAGGAAACAATAAGCAATTCAGGGTTAAGTGTATTATTCATAAAATGGACGTCAGTGCGGAAGGTGAGGGTAAAAGTAAGAAAAAAGCTGAACAGTTTGCCGCCGGTGAAATGCTGCAATTGATAATAAAGAAATAAAAAGCGAAATGAATACTCGCTGTGGTTATGTGGCAATTATTGGCCGGCCTAATTCGGGCAAGTCTACTTTGTTTAACTGTCTTGTCGGACAGAAAATATCATCTATAAGTTATAAGCCTCAGACCACGCGCCATCGTATTGTCGGTGTAAGAACAAATTCAGATGTTCAATTAATCTTTGTGGATACACCTGGTATACATCTAGGGGGTAAGCGTCTACTTAATCGTGTGTTAAATAAAAATGCGTTGAATGTATTGCATGATGTGCATTTAATATTCTGGCTGGTCGACCGGGGGCAATGGACACAAGAAGAGACGTATATAAAAAAATCGCTAGAGAAGATCGATTGTCCAGTAATCTTAGTAGTAAATAAAATAGATAAGCTGCAACGTCGTGAAGACCTGCTGGTTATTTTGCAAAAGCTTTCCGAAAAATATTCCTTCAGTGAGATTGTTCCGATTTCGGCTATCAAAAAAGATAATGTCGATGAACTTGTGAAAACAGGAAAACGTTATCTTCCAGAATCGGAGTTTTATTATCCTGGTGAGTATCTGACGGATCGAGATCAGAACTTTATTGTCTCAGAAACAATACGTGAAGCCGCTTTTATATACCTTGAAAAAGAATTGCCTTATGCTACTCATGTTGAAATTGAAAAATGTCAGGAGCAGGCTGAGCGAGTTGATATTTCGGCTATTATTTGGGTTGAAAAGTCTGGCCAAAAAGCCATTCTGATTGGAAAAAAAGGTGAAATGCTGAAGAAGATCGGCTCGCGTGCCCGAATTGAAATTGAAAAGCAAATTAGGTCCAAAGTTCATTTGGATTTGTGGGTGAAGCTCAAGAAAGATTGGCAGGATAATCCACAAATTGTTGGCAAATACGAATCGTAAATATCCAAATGCGTGTAGAACTTGAACCGTCCTATGTGTTACATACTCGTCCGTATCGGGAAACGAGTATGATTTTGTATGCGCTGACACAGCAACATGGTGTGGTTCATATGGTTTGCAGAGGCGCCAGGAAAAAAAGCAGTAATACGCTGCAACCTTTCACTAAAATGTATCTGTCATGGTCGGGCCGTGGAGATTTATTTTCACTTACACGAATTGACCATGATCACTCCCGTTACACTAATGATTTTCGTTCGTTGGTGCAGTGCTTTTATTTACATGAATTGATCCTAACGCTGATACCAAAGCTTAGTCCGGCACCTGAGTTGTTTGATTTGTATCAAGATACTCTGGTAAGCATAATCGATAATCCCGGTAATGAATGGATATTGAGAAATTTTGAGATGCATTTGCTTGCAATTATGGGGCATCCTTTGCAGCTGGATCATGACTACGTTAATGACAGGGAAATAGATGTTGAATTATTGTATCGGTATGATCCTGATTTGGGGCCAACCCAAATATCCAGCCAACAAGTGCACTGGAATATAGTGGATGGGAGGCTTATAAGAAATCTTAATGAAAATATTTTCAATGCAGAGACATTGCCTCAGGCCAAGACATTTTTTCGCGGTCTGGTGAAATACTATCTGCAAGGTAGACCGTTAATGACTCGAAGCTTGTTAATGGCAAAATGAGAAACACATAATGAATAACAAAAAAGTAAGATTGGGTGTTAATCTGGATCATGTAGCCACATTAAGGCAGGCACGAAAAACGCCATATCCAGATTTAATCGAAGCCATAAAAGTGTCTGAGGCCAGTGGCGCAGATGGAATCACGCTGCATTTACGTGAAGATCGCCGACATATTCAGGACAATGATATTTTTCAGGCACGTGAAGTCATCACCACGAGCATGAATCTTGAAATGGCGGCGACTAGCGAAATGCGGAATATCGCATTGAGAGTGAGGCCTGATTATTGCTGTATTGTTCCAGAAAAAAGAGAAGAGCTAACCACTGAGGGAGGTCTAAATGTGAGTGCACACAGAGAGAGATTATCTGACTTGGTCGTAGCTTTAAAAGAGTCTGAAATACAGGTGTCTTTATTTGTTGAACCTAACCCGCTGGTGATAGATGTAGTAGCAGAAATTGGTGCGCCTATAATAGAAATTCATACCGGGCATTATGCGGGTATGCATGGTCAACAGCAGCAACATGAATTTACGCGCATTAAGGATGCGGCCAGGCATGCACTAAGTCTTGGGCTAACGGTCAATGCCGGACATGGATTGCATGTCGGAAATGTCAAACCTATAGCCGATATTGAAGGAATGAATGAACTGAATATCGGACATGCTATTGTGTCGGATTCAGTATTTGTTGGTCTTGAGAATGCTGTGCGCAATATGCGACATGCAATGGATGGTGAAAGTTAATGATGCTGCTGGGTGCGGGAATTGATATTGTCGAAATTGAGCGTATCAAAGGTATTATTGACCGGCGTGGTGAGCGGTTTATAAATAAAATTCTGCATCTTCAAGAGTTGCAAGAACTTTCCCTGATAACAAATCCTATTGCCTTTATAGCGAAACGGTTTGCGGTCAAGGAGGCGGCCGCCAAAGCATTGGGTACAGGTATTGGTAAACAATTAAGTTTTACTGACATGTATGTTGAACATGATGAATTGGGGAAACCTCTGTTGATGTTTACAGAAGAAGCCAGCATGAGACTCAAGTTGGAAAATAAATACTCATTATTGACCATTGCAGATGAGCGAGCTTATGCTGTGGCGCATGTGTTATTCTTTTCGAAGGAATGATTGAATATGAAATATAAAACGCAGGCCGATTTTGTAGGCAATACACCGCTGGTAAAATTACAGTATTTAAACCCCAACCCAAGTAATACGATACTGCTGAAACTTGAGGGAAATAATCCTGCTGGTTCAGTGAAAGACCGGCCTGCGTTGAATATGATTCAAGCGGCTGCAGAACGCGGAGAAATTAAACCTGGTGACACCTTAATTGAAGCCACTAGCGGAAATACCGGGATTGCACTGGCGATGGCAGCAGCGGTACAGGGTTATAAGATGAAATTGGTGATGCCGGCTAATATGACGATGGAACGCCGTGCCGCAATGGCGGCCTTTGGTGCAGAACTGATTCTTGTTTCAGAAGAGGCCGGTATTGAAGGTGCGCGGGATCTGGCGTTAAGAATGCAAGCTGATGGCAAAGGCAAGGTACTGGATCAGTTCGCCAATCCAGATAATCCAGCGGCACACTATAAAACCACCGGCCCTGAAATATGGCAGGACACACAAGGTGAAGTAACTCATTTCGTGAGTTCTATGGGTACTACCGGAACCATTATGGGTACCTCGAAATACCTGAAAGAACAAAATGCTGATATTCAAATTGTTGGTGTTTATCCTGAAGAAGGTTCTCAAATACCAGGAATACGCAAATGGGAAAAAGAATATGAACCTGCCATATTCGATGAATCCCAGGTAAATAAGATAATGTATGTATCGCGTAAAGATGCAGATGCCATGGCAGTGCAACTGGGGCATGAAGAAGGCGTTTTTTGTGGTGTGTCATCAGGCGGTGCCTTACATGCGGCACTGAAGCTGTCTGAAGAGATCAATAACGCTGTTATTGTGACAATTGTCTGTGACCGTGGTGATCGTTATATTTCAACCGGAATGTTTGATCCGGATCCTGTCTCATGAAATAAATACGTTGTCTACAATTTTGTGAAAATGATTCTTTTGTATTGCATAGAGCTGAGATGAAAAAACTGCGTCAATAATTCTCTCTATATATTAAAAATATTTAAGAAAAAATACGTTATGGATCATTATAAATTCGTTATCTCTGAACATCTGAACCATTATGGAACACTGTATGGAGGCAATCTTCTCAAGTGGATTGACGAAGTAGGCTACATCACTGCAGCAGTGGATTATCCAGGTAATCGCTTTGTGACTGTTGCACTTGATAACTTAGTGTTCAAACATCGTATAGAAGTGGGGGAAGTACTTAAATTTTCAGTTGAAAAAGAACGTATAGGGAATACTTCGCTGACTTATGATGTAAAAGTATTTTCAGCAATAGAAGGTGCTGAATCAAATATTGTATTATTCGAGACAAAAATAACGTTTGTCAGTATCGATGAAAAAGGAAATAAGGCTAAAATCGTTACCTAAAAATGTCATGCATTAATGTTTGAATTTATTGCCGACAGCCCCTCCTGCCGCACAGATACACGCTTTTAAGAATACTTCATCAAACAGATTTGCAGGCGTGTATTCCTGAAATAATGGATTAGCACCACTCAGTTGTTGAAATAATAAAATTGCAAATCCAGAAACAGCGCCAACGATAAAGCCAGCCAACATTCCTCGACGGCTAATATATCCTGCAGTTACTCCTCCTAATAAAGTGGCGAAAGTCAGCATGAATGATGATTGAATCATCTTTATATTGCCGGTTGAAAAATCATGGGTGAGATAGAAGTAAATAAAATGCACGCCTTTTTCGCCAAAGTGGAGGCCTAGATAAACTAGTACGCCAAAAAATATTGCTTTTAAAAAAATTATCATGATTTTTGCATTTTCTTGGTAAGTATTTTCATAAGTATGCGGTTAGGGTGGATGGAATTTAATAAAGATCTGTTTAACGGGACAGGTTCCTGATTAATTTCACTGGCAAGTACTTCTGTGCACAGAGGAATCCACGCCAGGCCGCGTGAACCAAATCCGCAGACAAGATAAAGACCCTTATAATAGTCGGGTATGCTATAGAGTTCCCGTGTTGAACCCAATGCCGTTTTCTTGAAATGCTCATCAAATAAGACTTTATTGGCAACCGGGCCTACTATCGGCATGCGATCAGAACTGACAGCGCGAACGCCTGCTCGACCATCAAGCTTGGATATATCATTTACCGTAAAGTCTGGAATCATTGTTTTTAATTTTTTAATATTGTCATCATGCTCAGATGGGCGAATGTCTGTGTTGTTATCATTAGTGATGAATGTAGCACCCAACACTATACGGGAATCATGTGCGGGGGTTACATAGGCATCGGCGCAAATAACCGTGCTAGGTTGAATATTGCATTGCTTTGGTGAAAGGTAGGTGACTTGTCCTCGTTTATGATTTAACTGACACCAGTTCGTTTGGATAAACTGGTTGGCGGCATGTGCGTTGGCTATGATCGCAACTTCGGCGGAATAAATTTTTCCACCAAATGCATCGTAAGCATTCCATTGTGAATTTTCTTTGTCTATCGAATGAACTTCGTTGTCTGTTATCATGTTAATCCGATGTGAATATTTAGCTACAATCGCGTTACATAACTGCTTTGGTGTTACATAGCCAGCCAGAGGAATAAACCAGCCAGGGTGAACAATATCGCAGTGAGAAATATCACTGGCTTGTTGTGCAGTGATGGGTGTTAGTAACGCATTCGGAATGTTTTCTTGTGAAGTGATTTGCTGCATGCGTTCCCATTGATTTTGATCGCGAGGTATCTGAATCGCACCGCATTGATGCCAGTCAAATTCAGAACGCTGAGATGCAAGATTGTTGAATAAGCGATTTGAATAAAGAAAGCCCTGTAAAGTAAGTTGTGACTGAGTATCATGATCTGCGCTTAGTCTTGGCATCAGGATCGCGCTGGCATTTCCAGAGCCCTCGCTGGCCAATGATGGGTTTTTTTCAATAATAGTCACATTCCACTTGCGTTTGGCGAACGCGGCGGCTGTACATACACCTGCCATACCCCCGCCTATGATAAGTGCTGATTTTTGCGAATAACTAATCTTGGGATTTTTAAACCAGCTTTTTTCTTTAAGTGAAAAGCTTGTTTTGCGTTTTCCCCCAGTGGTTTTCTGGCCAAGTAACATTTCCCGTTTTTTGCCAAAGCCTGCATGCTTTTTTACAATAAAACCGGCGCTGGAAAAATGTTTGTTGACTAAACTGGCTGCGCTATAAGTAGAAAATGTCCCATTTTTATGAGTTAGGCGATAAACTTGCTCGGCGAGTTCCGGTGACCACAGTTCAGGGTTTTTATTTGGAGAGAAGCCATCCAGATACCAGGCATGCGCCTTAAAATCGGATTGGTGTAATTCATTCAGTGCATCACCTAATATCAGTGTCAGTGTAATATTGTGTTCTTCAAATTCTAGTCTATGAAAGCCTTGCAGCGGTGGGGGATATTGTTTCAATAATTGGTAAGTAAGAGACGAGTTAAGGTTCAGTTGACGATAACATTGCTCAAGGCTGGACATGCTCAGGGGATATTTTTCAACACTGATGAAATGCAGGTGACCGTTGTCTGATATCTGATCAATCCAGGCCTGGGCAGTGACGATAAAATTAACACCAAAGCCAAATCCCAGTTCCGCAATTACAAAATTTTTGTTCTGCCATCGCTCAGGAATGCGATTACCATTCAGAAAAACATATTGGCTCTCCTCTATTGCCCCTTGCAGGGAAAAATAAGGGTCTTCAAATTGAGTTGAGCAGGGAATACCCTCATTATTGAAGTTTAGTTGTGGCGCTTGAACTGTTAGCATTAGCTTTTTGCTAAATCCAGAAAATATAAATGAGTATACTTGTTTTCGATATCGAATCGGTTCCTGACTATGTGTCTGGAAGGAAAATTTACAAATTGTCAGATGATTTGTCTGACAAGGATGTTGTTAAAGCCATGCAACATCTGCAATTCCAGAAATCCGGTTCGGAATTTATGCCACTGCATTTGCACAAAATCGTTGCAATCTCGGTGGTGTTTGAAAATCACGATCAGCTAAAGGTGTGGTCTCTCGGCAACACCGAGTCAAGTGAAAAAGAAATTATACAGCGTTTCTTTGAAGGTATTGAGCAGCATACCCCTACGCTCGTCAGCTGGAATGGCGGTGGTTTTGATCTGCCGGTATTAAGCTATCGCTCGCTGATGCATGGTGTGCAAGCACCGCGCTATTGGGAAACGGGTGATGATGACAGCTCATTCCGTTACAACAACTACATTAGTCGCTTCCACTGGCGTCATACTGATCTAATGGATGTGTTGGGGAACTACCAGCCACGTGCAGGTGCCAAGCTGGATCAGATTGCCACCATGCTGGGTTTTCCGGGTAAGTTTGGAATGGATGGCAGTCTGGTTTGGGACAAATATCAGCAAGGAGCGATTGATGAAATTCGCAATTACTGTGAAACCGATGTGCTGAATACCTATTTGGTCTATCTGCAATTCGAGATGATTCGCGGTCGCTGTAGCCGTGGATTGCTGCAACAAAAAATCCAGCGCGTAAAAGACCTGCTGCGCGACTCCGGTGAAAGTCACTTGGAAGAATTTCTGGAAGTTTGGGAGTCAGGAGATTAACTTTTATAGTGTGAAAGTGAGCGCGGCTTATAGCACGATAGTTGCCTGAGTTTTCCGGAATGGATTAATAGTCTCTAGCTTCCTGCTTTCGCAGGAATGATGGAAAATTAGAATATCGTTATCGCAGTCATTCCCGCGAAAGTGGGAATCCAGCAGTCATTGAGCTTTTGTATATAAGTTCAGAATTACCCGATCCCCGCTTATGTGAGGATGACATCTATCTGAAATGTATTAAACACTGTATTGATAATCAAAAAATCTCGCGTATCAAGTCTTGACGGGTATGAAGTCATATTCGCCTTTCTGAATTAAAAGGTGCTCTGAAGGAAGAGAGCTCATGTTAACCAGGGTAATGTCTTTCTTTGGGCGCAATGTCATATATTTGCCCTGGCAACAAAGTTGTA
Source organism: uncultured Thiotrichales bacterium (assembly GCA_964636225.1). GTDB lineage: Bacteria > Pseudomonadota > Gammaproteobacteria > UBA4575 > UBA4575 > UBA1858. The sequence goes on from CAZWQM010000006.1 coordinate 39,539, forward strand.
ACCTGGTTGCAAGAGCTGGTCTTAATTCCAATTTCACCTGTCAAGCAGTCGACATTCTCGACTACATGCGTATGATACTGGTTGAGCGAGACTTCTTTCGGTGAGAGTAAAATTCTGGCTACTCTTGCTTCGTCAGTTAATATGAGATCAGTTCTTTCCACGCAAAGACTCCTCAATCATGTTTTTTGTAATTACAATCGTGTGAGGTGATTGCATATGGTCTCAAAAATTTAACCCAACAGTAAATTTAATACTTGCTTGTAGATGTCTTTTAGCTGGTTGAGTTCATCAATGTCAGTATGCTCATCGATTTGATGAATGGTGGCGTTGGTGACACCCAGTTCGACCACTTCAGCGCCGGTGGGTGCAATAAAGCGGCCGTCCGAAGTACCGCCGCAGGTAGAGAGTTCGGTTGTTCTTCCTGTAATTAATTTAATTGCATGTTGGCAGGCATCAACCAGCCGGCCTTCAGGTGTCAGAAACGGGTTGCCTGAAAGTTTCCAGGTGAGTTCGTGCGGAATGTTTTTTTCTTTGATTACCTGTTCAATACGCTGCTTAATTTCATCCGCAGTGATTTCTGTTGAAAAGCGTAAATTAAACCAGGCTTCTGCTGTGGCGGGGATAACATTGTCTGCGCCGGTGCCGGCTTGTACGTTAGAAATTTGAAATGTCGTTGCCGGGAAGTGATTATTACCTTGATCCCATTCAATTCTGGCTAAATCCGTCAGCAAATCAGCAAGCATATGAATCGGATTTACGGCCAGATGTGGGTACGCCACATGCCCTTGTTTGCCAATCACTTTCAGGTGCGCGCCCAGCGAACCGCGACGGCCATTTTTAATCACATCGCCAACGTGTTGAGTACTCGAAGGTTCACCCACCAGGCAGTAATCAATCTTTATATGGTTATTTTGCAGGTGTTCAACGACTTTTACTGTGCCATTATTGGATGGACCTTCTTCATCGCTGGTTAACAGGAAAGCGATAGAACCTTTATGCTGCGGATTTTCCTGAATGAATTCTTCGACGGCCACCACCATGGCGGCAATGCCGGTTTTCATATCGGCGGAGCCCCGGCCATGTAACTGGCCGTTTTCTACGGTGGCAGCAAAGGGTGGAAAAGTCCACTGATCTTCCGGCCCGGTAGGCACCACATCGGTATGTCCAGCAAATACAAATAAAGGCGCTTCGTCGCCGCGGCGTATCCACGCATTGGATACATCTGCAAATGGCAGATGTTCAGTGACAAAACCACTGGCAGCCAAACGTTCTGCAAGTAAGCCCAGGCAGCCTTCGTCGTTTGGCGTGACAGAAGGTTTTTGTATTAGTTGCTGGCTTAACTCTAACGTTTTGCTCACGTGATTAAAGTGGTTTTATTAAAAGGTTTGTTTATAGTCGTCTTCAGAAAATCCGACCAGTACATTGCCATTATGTTCAATCACAGGTCGCTTGATGAGTGTAGGTTGCTGCGCCATTAATTTTATCGCACTGGATTTATTAATTGTTTCTTTTTCCTGATCAGGAAGTTTTCGCCAGGTGGTGCCACGTCGATTAAGTAATACCTCCCAGTCAATCTGGTTTACCCACTGTTTGACTTTGGTCTGGGTTAGACCGTCTTTGCGAAAGTCATGAAACTGGTAATCGACTTTGTTGTTCGATAACCAGTGACATGCTTTTTTGACAGTATCGCAGTTTTTTATACCGTAGACTGTGGTCATGGAGTTTAGTCGATGCTGCGTAGCAGCTCGTTAATGCCAACTTTGCTATGGGTTTTTTCATCAACCTGTTTGACAATCACGACACAGTACAGGCTGTACTTGCCATCTTTGGAGGGCAGGTTGCCTGAAACCACCACAGAACCGGCCGGAATACGACCGTAAGTGACTTCGCCTGTTTCACGATTATAAATTTTGGTGCTCTTGCCAATGTACACACCCATTGAAATCACAGCACCTTCTTCAACGATAACACCTTCCACTACTTCAGAGCGTGCACCGATGAAACAGTTGTCTTCGATTATGGTCGGCGCGGCCTGCAAAGGTTCCAGGACGCCGCCAATGCCTACACCACCCGACAGGTGAACGTTCTTCCCGATTTGTGCACACGAGCCTACGGTGACCCAGGTGTCTACCATGGTGCCGGAATCGACATAGGCGCCGATGTTGACAAAACTGGGCATGAGGACGGTGTTGGGTGCAATATAAGAACCGCGTCTTGCCATTGCATTTGGCACAATGCGTACACCCATCTTTTTAAATTCTTCTGCCGACTGGCTGGCGAACTTGGGAGGTACTTTATCGTAGTATTGAGTGGCACCCCCGGGCATGACGGCATTGTCTTCGATGCGGAAAGATAAAAGCACTGCTTTCTTTAACCAGTCATTGACAATCCATTCACCGTTGACTTTTTCTGCAACACGCGCCTGTCCGGAATCCAGCTGGCTAATGGCATCGATGACAGCAATTTTTACTTCGTTGCTCACATTGTCAGGTGAAATGTTTGCGCGGTCTTCAAAAGCGCCTTCAATAATATCTTGGATATTGCTCATTTAAATTTCCTTAACGTATGCTTTTTATATAAGTTGTAATTCTCTGTGCAGCGGCTTGGCACTCTTCTGGAGTGGCTACTAATGCAATTCTGACGCGATTGGCCCCTGGATTATGATTATTTACGTTACGTGCAAGATATTTTCCTGGCAGCACCGCGACATTTTGCTGGCAGTATAACCCAAGAGCAAATTGTTCATCATCTATCGGGGTGGGTAGCCATAAATAAAATCCGGCCTGCGGCAGTTCAATCTCTATTTCCTGGCTGATTTCTTCTAACGCGCAGCTGAAACTTTCACGGTAACGCTCGCGATTAGTCTGCACATGTATCTCATCACTCCAGGCCGCCGCACTAGCCATTTGAGTGCTGATTGGCATCGCACAACCATGATAAGTGCGATAGTTAAAGAAATGAGAGATGATAGCGGCATCACCAGCGACAAAGCCGGAGCGCAGGCCCGGTGAGTTACTGCGTTTAGATAAACTGTAAAAAGCCAGACAACGCTGGTATTGCTCATCGCCATTGGCTATTGCGGCTTGTAGAATCCCTTTAGGAGGATTTTTTTCATCTGCATAAATTTCTGAATAACATTCATCAGAAGCGATAACGAAATCATACTGGTGAGCCAGGTTGATGAGTTTTTGCAGACTGGCCAATGGCAATACATCGCCGGTGGGGTTGGAAGGCGTGCAGATATACACCAGCTGGGTTTGTTGCCAGGTTTGTTCGCTGATTTGGTCTATGCTGGGTACTTCTCCATTAGTCACACTAAAATCAATATATACAGGCTCAGCTCCGGCCAGATAGGCTGCGCCTTCATAGATTTGATAGAAAGGGTTGGGTAAAAGGACTTTAGCATTTTTGTTGCGATCAATAACCGTTTGGGCAAAAGCAAACAGTGCTTCACGTGTACCATTGACAGGAAGAATATGTTTTTCAGGGTCAATGGAATTTTCCGGCAACCCAAATCGTCTCAGCAACCATTCGCGTATGGTAGTTCGCAAGGCCAGTTCCCCCTTTGTTTTTGGGTAATTCGCCAGCGCATCCAGATTATCTGTCAGTGCCTTTTTTATGAAGTCAGGTGTAGGACTCTTGGGTTCACCGATAGATAAATTAATATTGTTCAGCGATGTCTCTTGGGTGCCGCTGGCAAAAAGATCACGTAACTTTTCAAAAGGATAGGGCTGTAGTTTGCTTAAATCGGAATTCATCAGTGCTTACATTAAAAAGTAGTTTGTGTAGAAGAGTCTTCCGGGGCGGCGCGGAGTTTGCTGGTCACAACGTCAATTAATTCTTTTTGTTCTTTTTCATCCAGAATTTTTTCACCATGTTTGTTAGTGATGTAAAAAATATCATGCACTTTTTCACCCAGTGTGCTGACTCGTGCACTGATTACTTTTATTCCAAGTTCAGCCAATGCAAGTGCTACATCGGCGAGTAATCCCGGGTGATCTGTGGCTTGAATGTGCATACTGGTATGATCTAAATGGCGTGCATTTTGGATATTGATTTTTGGTTTTGTCTGGAAATGGCGCATACGACTTGAAATAAACAACGAGGTGGATGTTTCCTCCAGATTTGTTCTTAGTAATGATTCGCGAATATTCTCTTTAATGCGCTCTAACTGTGTCGGGTCAGTCACCGGGTTACCGTTATTGTCTACTACGGTGAAGGTGTTGAATGTCTGGCTGTTTTTGGAGGTAATAATACGCGCATCCAGAATACTCAATCCGCTACGGTGCAGGCTGCTTGTGATGTTGCAAAACAAATTATCTCTATCCGGCGTGTAGATGAAGAACTCTGTGAGACCGCGACGAGTGAGTTGCAGTGTATGTATCTGTGTACGGTTATTGTCTTGGGTGTCTAGCGCAATGCCAGTATGCCAAGCAATTTCATCGTCGGTATGTCTTAGAAAATACTCATCGCTTAACTGGCTCCAGAAAGTTTCGCAGGCTTCCGGATTGCGTCCCGATTTAGTCAATAAATTTAATGCGGAGGATTTCGTATCATTAATTATCTCAGGCGTATTGCGAGGTAATTCCGCACGTAACTGGAAAGCAGTGTATTTGTATAAATCTGCGAGTAAGGTCGAGCGCCAGCTGTTCCATAAAGTGGGGTTGGTGCCTTTAATGTCAGCAACGGTAAGAAGATATAAATAATCCAGGCGAGTTGTGCTGGAGACTTTGTCAGCAAATTCCTGCACCACTAATGGATCACTTAAATCCTTGTGTTGCGCTGTGACAGACATTTGCAGATGGTTCTCGACTAACCAGCTTACCAGCGAGGCATCGAACTGGCTTAAGCCATGTTGCAGGCAGAAGTCTATCGCATCTTGCGAACCTTCAGTGGAGTGGTCACCTTCACGGCCTTTGGCAATATCATGAAACAGTGCAGCCAGATATAAAATTTCAAGCTTGGGCAGTTTGTGATATATCGCGCTGATATCATCTTCTGTGCGTTTATTGCTGCCCAGTCTACGTGCTTCTTTAAGTACGGATAAAATGTGATGATCCACTGTATAGACATGGTATAAGTCATATTGCATACGCCCTTCAATTTTAGCAAAAGCAGGCCAGTAGGCAGATAACACTCCCAAGTGATGCATGCGTGAGAATTCTCTGGCCACATGTGACGGTTCGCGCAATATATCAATAAAGATTTTCTTGTGATCATCGTTGCTGCGAAACTTGTCATCAATCAGGTGAAGATTCTTTCGTATCGCGCGTATTGTGTTGCTGCTGACTTTGGTAAGATTGTCATGTGTCTGCAAAATATGAAAAAGCTCCAGAAACGCACTGGGAGTTTCCTGAAAAACTGAGTCGTTACTGGCATGTAAAACATCATCGACTGCAATAAATTGATCACTGATCCGTATTTGTTTTTTGAGGGATTTGCTTGGTATGCAGGTTTCTTCAAAGTGCTCCTGGAGCAGTTGTATTAACTTGTAACATTCACTGATATGGCGATAGTAATTCTGCATGTATTTTTCTACTGCCAAATTTGAGTCTGAATCACAATGGCCGGCAGCACGCGCCAGTTCAACCTGGTAATCAAATAATAATCTTTCTTCTTTGCGTCGCGTAATCAGATAAAGCGAAAAACGCATTTTCCAAAGGTATTCCTGTGCAAAGCGTAGCGAATTGTATTCGTCTTCGAGCAGGAAACCCTCTTTTACCAAGTCTATCAGTGTCCGGTTTCCAAAATGGCGTTTAGTAACCCAGTCAATAAACTGAATATCGCGCATACCTCCTGGGCCTTCCTTGATGTTGGGTTCTAATTGGTAGAGAGTGTCACCATATTTTTTATGGCGGAGCCGCATTTCTTCTTTTTTGGCGTAATAGAATTTTTTGCTATCCCAAATCTTTTTGCTTGAAGTGGCTTTTTTCAGGTCATTAAATAAAGTGATGTATCCGCACAAAGGTCGCGCCTCTAATATGCTGCTAATCACAGTAATATCTTTTTTCGCTTCATTGACTGCTTCTTTAACCGTGCGCACCGAATGACCGACATCCAAACCGCTATCCCATAAAAAAGTTAGGAACGCAGCAAGTTTTTCTTCATCTTTTTTACTGAACTTTTCATCCAGCAGGAGCATCAAGTCGATGTCGGAATGTAGATGTAATTCCGCACGTCCGTATCCTCCAACTGCCAGTAGCGTGGCATTGGTTTTATGCAGGCCATGGGAAAACCATGCGTACCATAAGAGGTAATCTATGGTGATGGCATAACCAATAATGATTTCAGGGATAGCGGTACCTTCATGGAAAGCATCAATAACCGCGTGCTGAATTTTTGAAACCAGTTCTCGGTGTTTTTTTGGCGCTGATTTGAATTCGACCCATTGTTCATCAGCATCAGGCCACCAGCCATGCTTGGAGATAAATGCAGGTGGTGGAGTTAAATTAGGCATAGCTCAAGACCACTGTTCTTCAGGTCTTCGAGTCAGTACCTCGAAACCGTCGTCGGTGACTAGAATGGTATGTTCCCATTGCGCCGACAGGCTGTGGTCTTTGGTGACGACTGTCCACTGATCGGGTAACAGGCGAATATGCCTTTTCCCCGCATTGACCATTGGCTCAATAGTAAATGTCATGCCTGCGACAAGCTTCTCACCGCTATTGGGACTGCCGTAATGCAGGACCTGCGGATCTTCATGGAAATTTCTGCCGATTCCGTGACCGCAGTACTCGCGTACGACAGAACAGTTGTTTTTTTCTACAAATGTCTGAATGGCATGGCCGATGTCGCCCAGTGTGATGCCCGGTTTTACTTTATTAATACCAATACAAAGCGATTCGTATGTGAGGTCAATCAGACGTTGGGCTTTTACTGTGGGTTTGCCAACATAGAACATTTTGCTGGTATCTCCGTGGAACTCGTCCTTAATTACCGTGATATCGATATTAACTGTATCTCCATCCTTAAGCACTCGTTCACCCGGAATGCCGTGGCACACTTGATGATTAATTGAGGTGCACACTGAGCGTGGGAAACCTCGGTAATTTAGAGGCGCGGGTATGGCTTTTTGCGTGTTTACGATGTAATCGTGACAAATATCGTTCAGATGCTGGGTAGTAACACCGGGTTTTACGTGTTCCCCGATCATCTGCAGGACTTCAGATGCCAACCGACCCGCAGTGCGCATTTTTTCAATTTCTTCAGGTGTTTTGATATGAATAGACATAATATGTGAGCAAAAAAAGTCCTTTTGCTAATTCTAAATTGTTGATTCCAGCAGATTATGGTATAAAGCGCGCGCGTTAAGCGCAAACTTAAATTTACACGTTAGCTCGACACGTTCAGTGGGGTGCCAATTGCAGGGAGAAATCTGCAAGAGGTTACTGAATGGGAGCTGCGGACGTTTAAACCCTTACATAAGGAGTAACATATCATGACTGACGTCACTATGCGCCAGATGTTAGAAGCTGGCGTGCATTTCGGGCATCAAACCCGTTACTGGAATCCAAAAATGGCACCCTATATTTTTGGAGAGCGTAATAAGATCCATATTATAAATCTCGAAAAGTCGCTGCCCATGTTCAGCGATGCGCTGAATTATCTCGGTAAAATGGCTGCTAATGGAGGCAAAGTGCTGTTTGTGGGAACCAAGCGCTCAGCGCGTGACGCCATAAAAGAACAGGCAGAACGCTGTGGCATGCCGTATGTGAATCATCGCTGGCTGGGCGGTATGTTGACTAACTTTCATACAGTTAAACAATCTATTAAACGACTTCGTGATCAGGAAGAAATTCTTGAGGGCAACGGTTCCGAACGCCTGGGCAAAAAAGAGTTATTAACGATTCGTCGCGATGTAGAAAAATTGCATCGTAGTCTGGGTGGTATTAAGAATATGGGAGTACTGCCAGATGTGATTTTTGTGATTGATGTCGGCTACGAAGAAATTGCAGTTAAGGAAGCGAATAAATTAGGCATTCCTGTTGTCGCTGTCGTTGATACCAATAATCCACTTGACGGTGTGGATTATGTCATTCCTGGAAATGATGATGCTATCCGCTCCATACAGTTGTATGCCACTGCAGTGGCAGATGCTATAGCGACCGCCAAAGCAAGCTCTCAAACTCTGACGGGTGATGAAGACGAGTTTGTGGAAGTGGATGAGTCAAATGTGGAAGCTGCTCCCAAGCCCAGGAAAGCGGCCAAAAAGAAAGTCGCAGTCAAGAGTAAGGCAGCTGCCAAACCAAAAATTGAAGATAGTGCTGAGCAGGTAGCGGAACAGGCCGCGGATGCTGCTGAGTAAAACGTTTATTTATTTTAAAAGGTTTTGAATATGCAAATTACTGCAGGAATGGTTAAAGAACTGCGTGAGCGTACCGGCGCCGGCATGATGGAATGCAAGAAAGCTTTAGGCGAGAGCAACGGTGATATGGATGTGGCAATTGAGCTAATGCGCAAATCAGGCCAGGCTAAGGCGGATAAAAAAGCTTCACGTGTGGCGGCGGAAGGTACAGTAGTCATCTCCATGAGTGATGATGGAAAAAATGGCGTTATCTTGGAGGTTAACTGTGAGACTGATTTCGTAGGGAAAGATGAAAACTTTCTGAATTTTAGTAACGAAGTGGCTTCAGTCGCGCTGTCTCAGGATGTGAGTGATGTGGAGGCACTTATGAATGCCAATATGCCCAGCGGAGAGTCGGTTGAATCTGCGCGTCTTGCGCTGGTAAGCAAGATTGGTGAAAACATTCAGGTGCGACGTTTTACAAAAGTTGCTTCAGACAAAGGTGCTCTGGGTGAATACATGCATGGCAGTCGTATTGGTGTGCTGGTTGAAATTGAAAATGGAAATAGTGAACTGAGCAAGGATATAGCCATGCACATTGCGGCCAGTAAGCCTGTTTGTATAGATGAGGCTGGAGTATCTGGGGAATTACTGCAGAAAGAGAAAGAGATCTTTATGGCTAAAGCTGAAAGCAGTGGTAAGCCCGCAGACATTATCGAAAAAATGGTTGCGGGGCAAATCAAGAAGTTTTTAGGTGAAATCACATTGCTAGGCCAGCCGTTTGTAAAAGATCCGGACAAGACTGTGGCCAAACTGTTGAAAGAAAATTCAGCTAATGTAATTTCTTTCCATCGCTATGAAGTGGGTGAAGGAATTGAAAAGAAAACGGAAAACTTTGCTGAAGAAGTAATGGCTCAAGTCAAAAACGGCTAAGCATGCAAATAAAAACGGGGGTCTGACCCCCGTTTTTACTGCTGGGTGATTAAATATACAATCGGTGTTTAATGAATGTCTGAAAATCCCAAGTATAAAAGAATACTTCTTAAACTAAGTGGCGAAGCCCTGATGGGGCAGTTTGATTATGGAATCGACCCGCAGGTAATTGCTCGTGTAGCGCAAGAGATCGTTGAACTGACTCGCCTGAATGTACAGGTGGCCGTTGTTATTGGTGGGGGTAATATCTTTCGAGGAGCTGGGTTGGCTCAGGGGGGTATGGATCGAGTGACCGGTGACCACATGGGAATGCTGGCGACAGTAATTAACTGTCTGGCATTGCAGGATGCGGTGGAAAGGCAAGGGATCTACTGCCGGGTAATGTCGGCGCTGAAAATTAATCAGGTATGTGAAGATTACATTCGCCGCCGAGCGGTGCGACATCTCGAAAAAGGTCGCGTAGTCGTATTTGCTGCAGGCACAGGAAATCCCTACTTTACAACCGACTCTGCTGCCAGTTTGCGTGCGATTGAAATAAATGCAGATCTGATGTTAAAAGCGACCAAAGTCGATGGAGTATTTGACTCAGATCCGAAGAAAAATCCAAATGCCAAACTCTATAAGCAACTAACGTACGATCAGGTATTGAGTGATAAACTTAATGTTATGGATGCTACGGCTATCGTCATGTGCCGGGATAATCACATACCGTTAAGGGTTTTTAATATGTTTAACCAGGGTGATCTTAAACGTATCGCATTAGGTGAAGATGTCGGAACCTCTGTTGTGAGTGAATAACAATGATAGAAGAAATAAAAAAAGATGCAGATACCCGTATGGGTAAAAGTATTGAATCGTTGAAGAGCGAATTAACAAAAATACGCACCGGGCGTGCCAATGTCAGCCTTCTGGATCATGTGACAGTAGATTATTACGGCTCAGAAGTGCCCATCGCGCAGGCGGCCACTGTTTCTGTTGAAGATGCGCGTACCTTGGCTGTGTCGCCATGGGAGAAAGCTCTGGTTCCGGTCATTGAAAAAGCTATTTTAAGTTCTGATATGGGGCTTAATCCTGTGACATCAGGTGATGTGATTCGTGTGCCGTTGCCGGCGCTCACTGAAGAAAGAAGAAAAGACTTCGTTAAGCTGGTTCGACAGGAAGCGGAGCAGGGTCGTGTTGCGATAAGAAATATACGCAGAGATGCGAATGCAGACCTGAAAGAACTGGTTAAAGAAAAAGAAATTTCAGAAGATGATGAACGCAGTGCTCTGGATGTCATCCAGAAACTCACCGATAAACATATTCAGCAAATTGAAGAAATACTGGGTGCGAAAGAAAAAGAATTAATGGAAATTTAATTCGCGCGCAACAACGAATGTATTTTTTAGTCGTGTTAGGTTAGCGAATAATGCGACAATGTAAACATGTCTAAAAACACCTCTATTCCATATCACGTCGCCATTGTCATGGATGGTAACGGGCGCTGGGCAAAGAAGCGCTTTATGCCGCGTACCGCCGGGCACAGAGAGGGCGTCAAAGCAGTACAAAAAACAATTCAGGCTTGTGCCGATGCAGGGGTTAAGGTGCTCACTTTGTTTGCTTTTAGTAGTGAGAATTGGAAGCGGCCCGAATCAGAAGTCGTGTCACTGATGGATTTGTTTGTTTCCTCACTTGAGAAGGAAGTGAGGAAACTTAATGAAAACGGAATTCAACTTAAGTTTATTGGTGATCGCACCCAGTTCAGTGACAAACTTCAGGCGAAAATCGAAGAGTCGGAACAACTGACCTCGAGCAATCATAACTTCCTTTTGAATATTGCTGCCAATTATGGTGGACGCTGGGACATAGTGCAGGCTTGTCGAAGTTTATGTCAGAAGACACAACAGCAGTCCATAAATCCTCTGGAAATCACTGAAGATATATTTGCAGGCTGTCTGTCGACGGCTGCATTACCGGATCCGGATTTGTTTATTCGTACTGCCGGTGAGCAAAGGATAAGTAATTTTTTGCTGTGGCAAACGGCTTATACGGAATTTTACTTCACTGATGTGCTATGGCCTGAATTTGATGAAACACAATTCAAGATTGCATTAGCAGAATACGGTCAACGCAAAAGGAAATTTGGATTAACTCAGGAGCAGGTTGAGGTTAAATCTCGTGCTTAAGCAAAGAGTGATTACGGCTGCAATATTGGCGCCTGCAATCATATTGTCCATGTTTTACATGCCCACCCAAGCATTTGCAGGTTTGTTAGGGTTAATTGCCATCGCCGGTGCCTGGGAATGGGCAACCATGGTCACCAAAACAGTCTCATCCTGCATTATTTATGTGTTGGTATGTGCAGGCTTGATGGCTGCGGCCTGGGTTATGCTGGAGCAGGAACATGTACGTCTTTTGATGTTGGCGGGCGGTATTTTCTGGGTATTCATTCTGTTACTACTGTCATTTTACCATTCTTCCTGGTTGGGAAATTATCTGTTAGAAAGTTTGCTGCACTCTAGCGGGTACTTTGTCATTTTGATTGGCTGGTTAGCCATGACAAGCCTGCACCAGAAAAAACCGGAATTATTGTTGTTCTTGTTTGTGCTGATATGGATTGCAGATATTTCTGCATACTTTACCGGTAAAAAATTTGGTCGAACCAAACTTGCCGAACAACTAAGTCCAGGTAAAACACGTGAGGGTGTGTTGGGCGCTATTGCCGGTACCTTCGTTTTTTCAATTCTTGGAATCTGGCTGTGGCATGGGCAATTACACCTGGGTACTGCGATATATTTTGTTATCCTTTGCGTGTTAAGTGTATTAATTTCCATAGTTGGTGACTTATACGAAAGTTTATTGAAACGAAATGCGGGAAAGAAAGACAGTGGTTTTCTTATTCCAGGGCATGGCGGCGTATTGGATAGAATAGACAGCCTACTGGCGGCCGCGCCAGGTTTTGTGTTGGGTCTCTATTGGTTGAAGTAGCGCATGCAGAGAAGTAATCAATCAAAAGGTATTGTCATTCTTGGCTCAACTGGCAGCGTGGGTAAAAGTACACTGGATGTGATTGAGCGAAATGCTGACATGTTTCATGTGGTGGCTTTAGGTGCAAGGCGTTCCGTTGATGAGCTGTTATTGCAAACTGAAAAATTTAATCCGCGTTATGTTGTATTAACCGATGCTGATGGGGCAAGCGAGTTTGAAAAAAAGTCTTCACAGTTAAATTGTAAGCCTGAGTTAATTGTGGGCAGTGATGGTTTGAGTACAGTTGCTTCCCTGCCTGAAGTCGATTTCGTCATGGCGGCTATTGTAGGTGCGGCCGGCTTGTTATCCACATTGGCTGCTGCGAAAGCTGGTAAAACGGTTTTGTTGGCGAATAAAGAAGCACTGGTGATGTCCGGTGAATTGTTGATTGCTGCGGCTGAAAATCACCAGGCGACGCTGTTGCCTATCGATAGTGAACACAATGCAGTTTTTCAATGTATGCAAAATGTGGCGGACAAACAGGTTAAGTCCGGAGTCACGCAAGTCATGCTGACAGCATCGGGAGGCCCTTTTCTTCATACACCACTGGCAGAGCTGCCAGATGTTACGCCCGATCAGGCCTGCGCTCATCCAAAATGGAAAATGGGTCGCAAAATCTCCGTGGATTCTGCCACCATGATGAATAAGGGGTTGGAAGTGATTGAAGCCTGCCTGCTTTTTTCGATGGATGTATCCAAGGTGAGCGTGGTGATACATCCGCAATCGATTGTGCATGCGATGGTCACTTACCAGGATGGCTCCATACTGGCACATATGGGATTTCCAGATATGCGCGTTCCTATTGCTCATGCAATGGCCTGGCCAAAGAGAATTGACTCAGGGGTGGGTGGGCTGGACATGACCCAGCACACTGGACTGGAGTTTTTCCAGCCGGATCTGCAGCGGTTTCCATGTTTGCGTCTGGCCATGGAAGTGCAGAAGATAGGGGGTAGTTATCCGGCGATTATGAATGCGGCCAATGAAGTAGCTGTGCAGTCATTTTTGGAACAGAAAATTAAATTTTCGGATATATACCGGGTGGTGGCTAGCGTGGTTGAAAAATTGGAACCTGTCGCGGTAGATAACGTCCAAGGCATACTGGATATTGATTGCCATGCACGCCAATCTGCAGCTCAAACTATCAGGGAATTAGTCAGGTAACTCACCAATATGGATAATTTTTTAATCAGTGTTATTTCTTTCATCGTGGCGGTCAGTGTCATTGTGACAGTGCACGAGTTTGGTCACTTTATTGTGGCGCGTACGCTTGGTGTCAAGGTGCTGCGTTTTTCAGTCGGATTTGGTCGCTCACTGCTTCGATATAAGTCTGCCAAAAGTGGCGTGGAATATGTACTGGCTTCAATCCCTCTGGGCGGCTATGTGAAAATGCTGGATGAGCGCGAAGGCGAGGTTGCACCAAGTGAGCAGCATTTGGCATTTAATCGTCAACCTGTCGGTTCGCGCCTCGCGATTGCTGCAGCGGGTCCGATGTTTAATTTCATTTTTGCGGTATTTGCCTATGCCTGTATGTATTTGGTGGGAGTGCAGGGAGTTATTCCGGAGGTGGGAGAAGTTGAGCCGAATAGTCTTGCTGATCAGGCCGGTTTAAAACAGGGAGATATTATTGTGCAGGTGAATCATAAGCCTGTTTCAACCTGGGAAGAGGCAAGCATCGCCATGATTGATGAGGGTTTGAAGACAGGTGTAATAAGTCTGAGTAAAAAAGACACGCATCAGAGAGAGTCGGAGGTCCTGCTGGATTTGTCTGATACTCGCGTGTTGCTGGACGAAGGCAGCCCGCTGGAGAAAATCGGTGTGCAGCCGTGGCGTCTGAAATTATACGCCAGGCTAGGCGAGTTCGCGCCCGAAAGTGCTGCAAGAGAGCAGGGTCTTGAAGAGGGGGATACCATACTATCTGCCAATGGCGAAGCGCTCTCGGACTGGGCGCAGCTGGTGAATGTCGTTCAGTCTCATCCAAACAAGCCGATCAGTCTGGAGATTTTGAGAGGTGAAGAGCCAATGAGTCGTGTCATTATTCCCGCCGCGGAGGTCGTGGACGGTCAAAAAGTAGGCAGAATTGGCGTGTACCCTTGGATTGACGAGGAAGCGCGCAGCAAAAGACAGGTCACCCTGCGTGAGGGTTTGTTTGACTCAATACATAAAGGTGCCTCGAAAACTCTTGATATGAGTGTGTTGACGGTTAAACTGCTCGGAAAGCTCCTGACAGGAGAGGCTTCTGTAAAGAATATCAGTGGCCCGATCTCAATCGCTGAGTATGCCGGCATATCTGCGCAATTGGGTTTGGCAACATTTCTCAGTACATTAGCAATTATCAGCATTAGTATTGGTATACTTAACTTGATGCCGTTACCGATCCTTGATGGTGGTCACATACTGTACTGCCTGGTAGAAGTGATTAAGGGGAGTCCGGTTTCTGAAGCAACCCAATTAGTTGGACAGAAAGTGGGAATATTTATGTTAGCGGGGTTAATGACGTTGGCATTTTATAATGATTTCCAACGTGTATTTAGCTAATCAAATTTAATCATAGACGTGACAATAAGAATAATAAAAACAGTTTCCCTTTCAATTTTGTTACTGCTGGCTAATGTTTCCATAGCCGAACCATTCAAAATTAGAGATATTATCCTTGAAGGGCTAGAGAGAATTGAGCCGGGGACTGTCTTTACCTATATCCCGGTTAAAGTCGGCGATATATTTACAGACGCAGATTCTGCGGAAGTGATTCGTGAATTATACAAAACCGAATTATTTAGTGATGTTGCGTTGCGTCTTGAAGCTTCTGCGCTCATTGTTGTCCTTAAAGAACGTCCAGGAATCGCATCTTTGGATATCAAAGGTAACAAGGATATTCCCGACGAGCAATTAAAAGAAAGTCTCACCGACATTGGAATAGCCCCAGGCCGGGTATTGAATCGTTCAGTGCTGGAACGTCTGGAAAATGAATTGCTACAACAGTATTTTGCACGTGGCAAATATAATGTTCAGATTAAAACCATAACGACCGAGCTGGTACGTAACCGGGTTGATGTTGAAATTCAGATTGCTGAAGGGAAGGCGGCGAAAATAAAAGACATCAATATTGTTGGGAATACAATCTATAAAGATAATAAACTGAAAAAGAAATTTGAGTCCGGACATAAACCTTTTTGGAAATTCTGGTCTGACACAGATAAATATTCCAAGCAAAGATTGTCTGCGGATCTGGAGACTTTGCGCTCTCAATACCTAAATAATGGCTACCTGAATTTTTCTATAGATTCAACTCAGGTCTCTATCACTCCTGACAAAAAAGACATTTTTGTCACCATTAACATCAATGAAGGCGATCAATATACACTGGCCAAAGTCAATGTTGCGGGTAACTTTGAAGTGCCGGAACAGGAAATTAGAGACCTTTTGGAAGTCGAAGTGGGTGAAATCTTTTCTCGCCAACAGGTTGTCGCATCAGTGGAGAAAATTTCTTCCAGACTGGGTGCTGATGGTTACGCCTTTGCGCGAGTCAATCCAGTGCCTTCTGTCGATGAAGAAACCAAATCCGTAGAGCTGACCTTTTTTATCGACCCCGGTAAAAGGGTTTATGTTCGACGCGTTGAAATTGTAGGGAATCAGTATAGCCGTGATGAAGTGTACCGCCGTGAGTTACGGCAAATGGAGGGCGGCTGGTATTCGCAAGCCGGTATAGAAGCTTCGCGCTCAAGAATCCAGCGTCTGGCTTTTGTAGAGAGTGTTGAAGTGGACACTGTAAAGCTTCCAGGTGAAGATGATTTTGTGGATATTAAAATTTCCGTAACGGAGCGTCTGGCAGGCAGTTTCTCAGTGGGCGCAGGATTCTCTGATAGCCAGGGGGTGGTACTTACCACTAGTGTCAGCCAGGATAATTTCCTGGGGACCGGAAAGCAGGTTGCTTTCAGAATTAACACCAGTCAGATCAATACAGTTTACGATTTTTCATACAGTGACCCTTATTATACAATCGATGGTGTGAGTCGAGGTTTTGGCTTCAGCTATATTGCTACCGAAACAGAAGAAGCGGATATATCCAACTTTGACTCGGACCAGTTCAGCTTTCGCGCCAATTACGGTATTCCACTGACAGAAGTGGATCGGGTGAGTGTGGTAGGCGATATTCGTACTACGCAGATAAATACAAACTCAAATACATCGGATGAAGTATTGGAGTTTTTGAATGACAATGGCGATGATTATATAAACTTTAATCTCACGGGTATTTATGCCCACGATAGTCGTAACCGAAGAACCTTCGGTACCAAAGGTTTTTACAGTCGTGCACGTTTTGAATTTACGGTGCCTTCCAGTGATTTGGAATACTATAAGGCGGATCATGAGCATTTGTGGTTGATTCCAATAAATGAAACCTTCACTTTTGCAACCCGCTCAGAGATTGGTTACGGTGACAGTTTTGGTAGTACCACGGATTTACCCTTCTTTGAAAAGTTTCGTGCTGGTGGTTCGGATTCTGTAAGAGGATTCAGGGATAATTCACTCGGTCCGCAGGATTCCGAGGATGACGCATTTGGTGGAAACTTCCTGACGACAGCCGGTGTGGAAATATACTTTCCGGTGCCATCTCTGGTAGAGGCATCAAGATTTCGCTTGGGACTGTTTGCTGACGTAGGTAATGTGTTTGCAGATGTGGACGAGTTTGAAACCAGTGAATTGAGAGGAAGCGTGGGCCTGGAAATGAATTTAATAACAGGACTGGGTGGAATAACATTAAGTTTTGCCAGTCCGTTTAATGATGATGAAGATGAAACTGAGCCTTTCCAATTTGAACTGGGCACAAGTTTCTAACTCAGGAGAAGCGTCTTGAATATGCAAAGAATTACTATAGTCTTATTTTTTCTGTTAATTGCTTTGTCTGCGGTTGCCAACGCAGAGTCCAAGATTGGCTATGTTAATTTTGGCAAATTGATGGAAGAATCCCAGCAAGGTCAGGCTGTGCGCAAAGCATTGGAAAGCGAGTTCTCAAGCCGCGATAAACAGCTGGGGTTGTCACGAGACGCCATTTTGAAAATGGAAGAAAAACTTAAGAATGATGACAGTATTATGAGTGAAGCCAATCGCATTCAGCTCGAAAGGGATATTTTAAGCAAGAAGCGAGATCATAATCGTCTTCGGGATGAGTACCGTGAAGATATCAATATTCGCCGAAATGAGGAAATAGGTGCACTTCAGAAGAAAGTTTACGAGGTCATCAAAAAGTTCTCTATCGAAAAAGGTTATGATCTTGTGTTAACCCAGGCCGTGCTCTATGCCAGCCCTCGGGTGGATATTACAGATCAGGTTCTGCAAAGACTTAACTCTGGGCAATAATAATATCTTTAATAGAGAATATAATGACCTATAGCGTGCGCGAGTTAGCACGTGAAATAGGCGTTGATGTTATTGGTAACGCAGACGATGTGATTACTCATGTTGCTGACCTACAAGACTCGAAGCAAGGAAGTCTTTCCTTTGTTGCCTCCAATCAATACCTGAGCAAGTTAGCGCATACAAAAGCAACAGCTGTCATTTTACCAGAATCTCTCGTAGAACATTGTAAGACAACGGCGCTGGTTTCAAAAAACCCATATCTAAGTTTCGCTCGTGCGGCAAGATTGCTGCATCCAGATGAAGAATTTGTGCCAGGAATACATCCAACTGCGGTGATTCATGAGGAGTGCGAGATTGCAGATAATGTTTTTATTGGTCCCAACGTAGTCATATCCGCCAAGTGCACCATTGGTAGGAACGCATACATTGGCGCAGGCAGTGTAATTACAGCGCCAGTTTTTATAGGTGCTTCAACGCGTTTGATAGCCCGTGTCACGATTGCGGGTCCTACTCAGATAGGTGAGCGAGTCATTATTCATCCAGGAGCAGTCATTGCCAGTGACGGTTTTGGCTTGGCTAATGATAATGGTATCTGGGAAAAAATTCCCCAGTTGGGTCGAGTGGTGCTTGGGAATGATGTAGAAATAGGGGCAAATACGACAATTGATCGAGGCGCATTAAAGGATACCGTTATTGAACAGGGTGCTAAACTTGATAACCAGATACAGATTGCCCATAACGTTGTAGTTGGCGCACATACAGCCATCGCTGGATGTACCGGAATTGCTGGCAGTACGGTAATTGGAAAACACTGTGCTATAGGTGCGGCAGCAGGCATTCAGGGGCATATAAACATTGCTGACGGTGTGCAAGTCTCGGGAATGACAGCGATACGAAAGTCAATTACCAAGCCTGGACTATATTCATCCGGAACGGCTGCGCAGGATAATCAAACATGGTTACGTAATGCAACCCGATTTAAAGATCTTGATACGTTGTTTAAGCGAGTGAATGATATAATTAGAAGATTAGAGAAAATTGATAGAGGAAAATAAAATGGATAGTGTAATGTCGGTGGAAGAAATAATGAAGTATCTCCCGCATCGGTATCCTTTTCTGTTGCTGGATCGCATAGTTGAATGTAAACATGGTGATTCAATTACGGCGATAAAAAACGTTACAATAAATGAAGCTTTTTTCCAGGGACACTTTCCAAATACGCCAGTATTTCCAGGGGTGTTAATTTTGGAAGCGCTCGCTCAGGCATCTGGAGTGCTGGTTTTGAGCGACCCTAAACTTAAACCGGAAAATGAAAGTTTGTTTTTGTTTGTAGGAATTGATAACACACGATTCAAGCGTCCTGTCATTCCGGGAGATCAAATGCGTCTGGAATCGCGCCTGACAAGAATGAAAAGAAACTATGGAATATTTGAGACAAATGCCTATGTGAAAAATGAGTTAGCGGCCAGTGCGGAACTAAAATGCATGTTTAAAGACTTATAAAGCATGACGATACCCGACTCAATGCATCAGGCAGTAGAAATTGACGTTCATCCTACGGCAATTATAGATCCTTATGCAAAGTTGTCTGCTGGTGTCAGTGTGGGGCCTTACTCCGTTATTGGTGCTAAAGTTGAGGTTAGTGAAAATACAACGATTGGTCCGCATGTCGTTATTCAGGGGCCGGCAACAATCGGGAAAGGTAATAAAATTTTTCAATTTTCATCTCTGGGCGAGATTCCGCAAGATAAAAAATTTACTGGTGAAGACAGTCAGCTTGTAATTGGCAACAATAATACGATTAGAGAGTTCTGTACGATTAATCGTGGAACTAACGCCAATCAGGGGTCGACGGTGATAGGCAATGATAACTGGATCATGGCTTATGTGCATATTGCGCATGATTGTATCATTGGTAATAACACTATTTTCTCAAATGGGGCTTCATTGGCTGGGCATGTCGTAGTGGATGATTATGCTGTATTGGGCGGATTTACGCTTGTGCACCAGTTCTGCCGTATTGGCGCACATTCATTTTGTGGAATGGGTTCTGCGTTAAATAAAGATTTACCACCCTATATGATGGCGGCTGGGAATCTGGCTAAAGCATTTGGTTTGAATAAGGAAGGACTGCGACGCAGGCATTTTAGCGAAGAAGTCATTCGGGCATTACATCAGGCATATAAAGCTCTGATTGTTTCCAGGAATACACGTTCTGAGCAACTTGATAAAATCAAGGATCTTGCCGCGCAATACTCGGAAGTTCGCGCCTTCGTGGAATTTATAGAAAAAAGTCAGCGTGGTACTGTTCGTTAACGTTGATTGATCAACTCAATGGCGCGTTGTGCCAGTTCCTTGGAATTTATGCCTGAATTTAGTTTGGCATAAATCTCAGCGCGATTTTTTAATGTGATCTGCTCGATTTCGTGGTTATTTATTATTTCGCTTAATGAAGTCGCTAATGCGTCCGCGTTTGCACTACCTTGAATTAACTCGGTATATGCGCGCTTGTTTAGAATAATATTTGCTAGACAGATATGTTCAACTTTAACCATATGCCCGAATAATTTATAAGTAATGGGTGAGATTTTATAAATAACTACCATGGCTTTGCCCATAAGTGCTGCCTGCAATGTAGCGGTACCTGAAGCAATGCTTACGATATCGCATTGCTTAAGTGCGCCGTAGAAATTCCCTTTTTGATATCGGATAGGTAAATTATAAGAATTATAGTATTTAAGCTCGTCAATATTGATACCGGGTGCGACCGGTAAAATAAATTTAATTGTGGGATCCTGCTTGAATAATTTATTGGCAGCTTCAATCATCACAGGTAGAAGTTTTTTTATTTCAGAATTGCGACTACCGGGAAGCAGGCCCAAAGTTGTTCCCTGGGTTGACGATGTGGATGAGGAGGTGTAGGTCGCGTCAATGTCGTCTAGTAACGGGTGGCGTACAAGACACACCGGTACGTTTTCTTTTTGATAAAAATCCAGCTCAAAAGGAAACAACACGGCCATCAAATCTATGCATTTTTTAATTTTTTTTATTCGGCCAGTACGCCATGCCCAGACTTGAGGGCTGACGTAAAACATCACTTTGATTCCGAGCTGTTTTGCATAGTAAGCAAGCTTTAAATTGAATTCGGGGTAATCAATAAGAACCAGTAAATCAGGTCGACGTCTTTTGATATGCTTTTTTATGAAAGAAAGGATGCGGCGTAAACGTGGATAATGCCTAACGACTTCAGCGATCCCTATCACGGAAGTTTCGCCAACATCAAATAATGTTTCGACACCGGCACGACGCATGGACTGACCTCCTATACCCGAAAGGGTGATTGTTTTATCCAGTTTCTTGAGTGCGTCGGCCAGTTTGCTGCCCAGTAAATCTCCAGATACCTCGCCAGCAATTATGACAATGTCCATTAAATCTTTTGCTTATCCATACTGTTGCTGGAATACATCAATCACTCTATCTATCTGTTCTGATGAAAGTTCCGGGTACATGGGTAACGACAGGCAGCTTGCAGAAACTTGCTCGGTTATCGGCAGCGAGACAGAAGAATGATTATTGGTAAATGCACGTTGCTGATGCAAGCCTTTCGGATAATAAATTGCAGAAGCTATATTTCTTTCGCTTAAAGCTGTGTGTAACAAATCACGCTGTGTATGCAGAATAGTGTACTGATGATATACATGTCGGCTCTCGGGCACTTCATTTGGCGTGCTAATTCCAAGTGCGGAGAGTGCGGTCGTATAGCGTGTAGCGTTCGCGTGTCGTTGTTGATTGTAAGTGTCTATGTGTTTTAATTTGATGCGCAGTATTGCCGCCTGTATCTCATCCAGACGGCTGTTATAGCCAATAATACTGTGTTCATACCTCACAGGGCTGCCATGGTTGCGTAATAACTTCAATGTTTCTGCAAGTCCGTCATCTTTAGTGCATATCATACCGCCATCACCATAGCAGCCTAGATTTTTGCTTGGAAAAAAACTGAAGCAACTTATATCGCCCAATGTGCCAGCTTTTTTGTCTTTGTAGCTGGCGCCAAATGATTGAGCGCAGTCTTCGACTAAGAATATATTTTTATTTTTGATAATTGCTTTTATTTTTTCGATGTCTGCCGGAAGTCCAAATAAATGTACCGCAATTATGGCTTTGGTGCGTTCGGTTATTAGGCTCTCAACATGAGCGGTATCGATATTTAATGTAACCGGGTCTATGTCGGCAAAGACGGGTGTCGCATTGACATAACGTATAGCCTCTGCAGTCGCTGCAAATGTATATGAGGGGCAAATCACTTCATCGTTTTGGCCAATGCCTAATGCGCGTAAAGCAAGATGCAGAGCATCTGTACCGGATGCACAACTGATAGCATGTCTAATGTTTAAATACTCAGATACCTCGTCTTCAAGTGCGTGCACATTAGGGCCCATAATGAAGGCAGTATTTTCAAAGGTTTTAGTTAACTCGGCTTGAATTTCATCTTGGATAGATTGATATTGCTGGCGAAGATCAACCATGGGAATGGCAGTCGAATTCATAGCTATTTTTTCGTATTGTGTAATTGAATTTTTTTTGCAATCTGGCGGGCCGTTTGCAGTGCTTGCAAGCCATCGGTTCCTGTTACAAGAGGTTGTGTATTGTTTTGCATGCAGTCCAGAAAATGATTGATCTCTGTGAACAGGGCATCCGATTTTTGAAAGCCAAAACTTTGCGCATTAATTTCGCCATTATCACGGGTGTATATTTTTAACTCATGTGATGCAAGATCCGCAGAGAAATAGGCGTTGTCCTGAAATAAACGAAGCTTACGTTCACTTTTGTTGCTGACCCGGCTAGCAGTGACATTGGCCACGCAGTGGTTGGTGAAGGTGATTCTTGCATTGGCGATATCAATGTCGTTTGAAAGTACGCTCATACCAGACGCCTGTATGGACTCTATGTCCGATTTTACAATACTTAGAATAATATCTATATCATGAATCATTAAGTCCAGTACCACATCCACATCCGTTCCACGCGACTTAAAAGGAGACAGGCGTTGAGACTCAATAAACTTGGGTTGTCGCATGTGTTTGTCCATCGCAAGGACAGCGGGATTAAAGCGCTCGATATGTCCAATTTGCAGTACACAGTGATTCTCTTCGGCAAGCCGGATGAGTTCAGATGCCTGTTCGATGGTGGATGTCATGGGTTTTTCCAGCAACACATGTTTGCCACGCTGCAGGAACTGGCGGGCGATTTCATAATGCGAAGGAGTAGAAGTGACAATACTTACTGCATCGACTACGTCAAACAAATCCTGAAAATCAGAACAAACTTGCGCTTTCGGGTACAGATTGGCGACTTCCTTGAGAGTCGCAGGATCAATATCGGCCAGGCCGACGAGCTGACAGCGATCGATTGCTGCATACTTTTGCGCATGAAATTTGCCCAGATAGCCGGTGCCAATCACTGCGACATTGATAATTCCCATTCAACTAAAATTCTGTATCATAAAAACATAACAGTATACGTCCTCAGGCCTGAGCATGGCTATCACCGAGTTATAAAGCACTTGATTAAAAAGCATTCTAATGTAGTTGATTTTGCAAGTATGCAAGTTGATATCAATACTTATGCAGGTATTGATGAAGTCGGGCGCGGGCCTCTGGCCGGTCCGGTTGTGGCCTCGGCCGTCGTTCTGGGAGATGCTTATGATTGGCAAAACCTTAAAGATTCAAAAATGTTGACGCCTGAGCGACGCGAAAACTATGCTGCCGAAATCATGCAAAATGCTTTGGCCTGGTCTATCGGACGTTGTGAAGCGGAAGAAATCGACCAATACAATATATTTAATGCCAGCCTGATGGCCATGAAACGGGCGTTTGAAGGTCTGGAGCATGTGACCGATCTGGCGCTGGTGGATGGCAAGTTTAGTCCGCAATTATCGGTCAAGTCCTACGCGGTGATTAAAGGGGATCAACATGTGCCGGCGATCAGTGCAGCTTCTATTTTAGCCAAGGTTACAAGAGATCGTGAAATGTGCGAATTGGATAAGTCCTATCCTGAATATGGATTCGCTCAACATAAGGGTTATCCTACTGCCCATCACATGAATGCACTGAGGCAGCATGGCCCCTGTTGCCATCATCGTCGAAGCTTTAAGCCGGTAGCTAACGTATTAAAATAATGCAACCGCAGTTCGTACACTTACGTTTACATAGCGAATATTCCATCGTCGATGGGTTGGTTCGTATTCCCGCGCTAATGAATAAGGTGTCTGAATTAAAGATGCCTGCCATCGCACTTACAGACTTCTCGAATTTATTTGCATTGGTGAAATTTTATCGCCGGGCAATTTCCAGCGGAATAAAACCAATCATCGGTGCGGATGTTATGGTTGAAGATAAAACCCTTCAGGAACGCTATCGCATAGCATTATTGTGCATGAATAATACTGGTTATCGTAATCTGACTGAGTTGCTCACGCGTGGCTATCTGGAAGGACAACACGGTGGTCAACCCGCGCTCATTCGAGAATGGATTGATGAACACAATGAAGGTTTGGTTGTTCTTTCGGGTGGACGTGAAGGTGATTTGGGTAAGTTGATCTTAAAGCAGGACAATAAACGTGTTAAACAATGCATAAGTAAATGGCAACAGAATTTTGCAGACAGATATTATATAGAACTGCAAAGAACCGGCCGTGAAAATGAGGATGTCTATAATGAATCTGCATTAAGTATTGCAGGGAAATATGAGCTTCCGGTAGTGGCCACCAATGACGTACGTTTTCTTACCTCGGAAGAATATGAAGCACATGAGGTTCGAGTATGTATTCATCAGGGTCGAGTACTGGCAGACCCACGTCGAACGCGCAGTTATAGCGAGCAACAATATCTACGATCCGCACAAGAAATGGTGGAGCTGTATTCCGATGTGCCCTCTGCAATATCTAATACCATTGAAATAGCCAAGCGCTGCAATGTGCGTCTGGAGTTTGGTAAAAATGTTTTACCGGAATTTCCTACCGGCGAGCTTACTACGGATGAGTATCTGCGCAAGCAATCCGAACAGGGATTACAAAATCGCCTAGAGCGAATAAAAGCGTCACGCGAATCAGTGGATCTGGAAAGCTACGCGAGCAGACTGGAAATCGAGCTGGATGTTATCCAACGCATGGGCTACTCCGGCTATTTTTTGATTGTGTCTGATTTTACAAAATGGGCACGTGAAAATGGTGTCCCAGTCGGACCAGGACGAGGATCAGGTGCAGGTTCTCTGGTGGCTTACGTGCTTGGCATTACCGATATTGATCCACTTCAATACGAGTTGCTATTTGAACGTTTTCTGAATCCTGAAAGGGTCTCCATGCCCGACTTTGATATTGATTTCTGTATGGCTGGACGTGACCGCGTGATTGATTATGTGGCTACACGTTATGGCCATGAAAAAGTCAGTCAGATTATTACTTATGGCACCATGGCGGCCAAAGCGGTAGTGCGTGATGTGGGGCGTGTGCTGGGGCACCCGTATGGGTTTGTGGATCGTATTGCCAAAATGGTACCGTTTGAAGTCGGTATGACATTGGGCAAAGCCCTGGAGCGTGAGAGAGACTTCAAACAAATGGTGGATGAAGATGAGGAAGTTAGAAGCTTAATCGATATGGCATTGCAGCTTGAAGGTTTGGCACGCAATGCCGGAAAACATGCGGGTGGGGTCGTGATTGCGCCCTCACAGCTGACGGATTTCACTCCGCTATATTGTGAAGCCGGCGGTGCTAACGTTGTCACGCAACTGGATAAAGACGATGTTGAAGCTATAGGCTTGGTTAAGTTCGACTTTCTTGGTCTGCGTACATTAACCATTATTGACCGAACTTTGGATAAAGTGAATGCGCGTCTGGCAAAAGAAAATAAGCCGCCGGTAGATCTAAATGCCTTGCCACTCGATGATGAAGCGACCTATACATTACTACAAAAGCAACAAACTACTGCGGTGTTTCAGCTGGAATCAGATGGCCTGAAAGATATTCTGGGACGATTAAAACCAGATAAGTTTGAAGATATTGTGGCATTGGTTGCTTTGTACCGGCCCGGTCCATTGCAGTCCGGTATGGTGGATGATTTTATTGATCGAAAACATGGTGCCCTGGTGGAATACCCGCATCCTGATCTCGAAGCCATACTAAATGAAACCTATGGCGTAATTCTGTATCAGGAACAGGTGATGCAAATTGCTCAGGTGCTGGCAGGGTATTCTCTGGGAGGTGCCGATTTGCTGCGCCGCGCCATGGGTAAAAAGAAACCTGAAGAAATGGCCAAGCAGCGCGCCATCTTTGTGAAGGGTGCTACTGAGCGCCAGGTCGAAGACAGCAACGCCAATTATATTTTTGACTTGATGGAAAAATTTGCCGGATATGGTTTCAATAAATCCCATTCGGTGGCCTATGCGATGCTGTCTTATCAGACAGCCTGGCTAAAAGCCCATTATCCTGCAGAGTTTATGGCTTCTGTACTTTCCGCAGATATGGATAACACTGATAAGGTTGTTCACTTGCGTGAAGAATGTAAGACCATGGGTATCGAAGTACTGCCACCCTGTGCCAATACTTCCTACTATGGTTTTACCGTGACTGAAGATCAAAAAATTGTTTACGGACTGGGTGCTATTAAAGGAGTTGGTGAAGCAGCGATTGAATCACTGGTTCAAGAACGTGAACAGCAGGGGCTTTATAAATCACTCAACGATTTTTGCATGCGTCTTGAAACACAGAAATTTAACCGGCGCAGTATGGAAGCTATGATTCGCTCCGGTGGACTGGATTTTTGCGGGCACACTCGAGCCACGTTAATGCATCATTTGCCACGTGCAATGCAAACGGCAGAACAACATCATCGTAATGACAATATTGGTCAGGATGATATGTTTGGTGGGGGGCAAATGGTTGCACGTGAAGGAGTGATGGACGAAAAACCGGAATGGGATGAGGACGCTTTACTCGCAGCGGAACGTGAAACGCTGGGGCTGTATTTTTCCGGTCATCCGGTAGATCAATATCGGGACGAGTTAGTCAGTCTGGTAGGTAAAACACTAAAAGAACGTCTGGCCCAGCCGGTGGCACCAGCAGAGAATAATTATCGTAATAAAGATGCCAATACCGTTAAAGTGGGAGGTTTGTTGATGGATTTGCGTCTTCGAAACAGCCCTTCCGGGCGTATTGCGTTTCTGACGCTGGATGACAACACGGCGCGTATGCAGGTGGCCGTATTTGCCGAAGCTTACAGTCAGTACAAACAGTACATAGTAAAAGATCAAATTTTAATCGTTGATGGTGTTATCAGCATTGATGACTATAATGGCAAACCGCGCATCAGTGCGCGGGAAGTAACACGACTGGATGACGCGCGCGTGGATTATGGAAAAGGCGTTGTGATTACCATTAATGCACAACAGCGTCAAAACACGCTGATTAGCGATTTGGAAAATACTTTAAAGCCTTATCGTAATGGTAGCTGTAAAGTATTGATTCAGTACCAATCTGCATTGGGGGATGCAAAATTTCAGCTGGGAGAGCAATGGAATGTCGTACCGGAAAAAGATCTGTTGAGAAGACTTTCAGGTCTACCGGGTGTAATGAATGCTCGAGTGGTGTACTGACTTAACACGGTTAAACATCATTACGCTATTTTTTTGACACTTTTCTGCAATCGTAGTCCAGTCCGACTATAATGCGAGAACTTTAAAGAAAATAAATAATATGGTTTCTGATTATCTAGAATTTGAACAGCCCATTGCCGAATTAGAGGCAAAAATAAATGAATTACGTCGGGTAGAGTCAGACAATGAAATGC
Source organism: uncultured Thiotrichales bacterium (assembly GCA_964636225.1). Taxonomy (GTDB): domain Bacteria; phylum Pseudomonadota; class Gammaproteobacteria; order UBA4575; family UBA4575; genus UBA1858. The sequence continues at coordinate 66,962 of CAZWQM010000006.1, forward strand.
AGCTTGGAGATGAAATTGCCAAGCTTGAAGCGAAAAGCCGTGCTTTGACCGAATCAATTTATAAAGACTTGTCGTCATGGCAAGTGGCCCAGATAGCCCGTCATCCTCGCAGGCCATATACTCTGGACTACGTCGAAAAACTATTTACTGATTTTGAAGAGCTGCATGGAGATCGTGCTTATTCGGATGATGCTGCCATTGTTTGTGGAATCGCAAAATTTGAAGGTCGTTCTGTGGCTGTGATTGGACATCAGAAAGGGCGTAATACCAAAGAAAACCTTAAGCGAAATTTTGGTATGCCAAGACCGGAAGGTTATCGCAAAGCTCTAAGAATTATGGAAATGGCTGAGAAATTTCAGATTCCCATTGTTACCTTCATTGATACTCCGGGAGCCTATCCGGGGGTGGGTGCGGAAGAACGCGGGCAAGCTCAAGCCATTGCCAAAAATCTGTATCGGATGTCTGAGTTAAAAACTCCTATTATTTGCAATGTGATTGGTGAAGGCGGATCCGGAGGCGCATTGGCGATCGGGGTCGGAGATCATCTGACCATGCTTAGTTACAGTACTTACTCGGTGATTTCACCCGAAGGCTGTGCATCGATTTTATGGAAGAATGCCGACAAAGCCGAAGATGCGGCTGAAGCAATGGGTATTACTTCTGATCGCCTGTTGCAACTCAATCTAGTGGATGAAGTCATTAAAGAACCCATGAGTGGCGCACATCGCGATCTGGATACAACCTGCGAAAACATGAGAGCATCACTTAAGGCGAATCTGGAACGTTTAAGTAAAATGGACAGGCACGAGCTGTTGGAAAAACGCTTTGAACGTTTAACTTCATATGGTGTTTTTAAAGACTGACCATGCTGACAGGATATGTCTGTCATCCTTGATAAATTACAGCAATGTGTTTCACAAATTGAGCCAGGCAAAACTCTCTGTATCGCCTACAGCGGAGGAATTGATTCAAGTGCACTTTTGCACGCGGCCAAAACGATTTGTACTGTCACTGGACATACGTTAAAGGCTTTTCATGTTGATCATCAAATCCATGCGGATTCCCGACGATGGGCACAACAGTGTGAAAATCAGTGCCATGAAATGGGTATTGAAATACAAATTATACCGGCTAAGATTGAGCCTTTTCGTCAACTCGGTGTCGAAGCCGCAGCGCGAGAAGCGCGTTATCAGGCATTTGCAAATAGACTAAGTGAGAACGATGTGTTGCTGACGGCACATCATGCAGACGATCAAATCGAAACCATGTTGTTGCAACTTTTTCGAGGAGCTGGCAGTCATGGGCTGGCTGCCTGTGCCCCGTTCAGAAAGCTTGGCAATGCCTTATTGGTACGTCCCTGGCTTGAGATCACAAGGCATCAAATAGAACAGTATGCCCGTCTGCATAATATTTCATGGCTGGAAGATCCTTCTAATTCCTCATTAATGCATGACCGCAATTACTTGCGTCATCAAGTCATGCCATTACTGCATCAACGCTGGCCGGGGTTGCATCAAACCATGGTCCGCAGTGCACTGTGGCAGAGTGAAACCTCAGATATGCTGGATACGCAGGCGCGACTGGATGCGCTAGAAGCGGTGGATGAAGCTGGTCGACTGATAATAGAAAAAGTCGATTCTTTTGAACAGCCACGACAGAAAAATCTGTTGCGTGGCTGGATTAGGTCGGCGGGGTATCAGGTGCCCAGTGCGCATGTCATACAGCAGGTGATTCATGGCGCAATTCTTAGTCGCTATGACTGCGAAGCCTGTATTCGATGGCAGCAAATCGAAATACGTAAATTTCGTGGCAGGCTGTATCTGCAAAAAGTTCAACCCGAACATGATGCAACGTTATGCCTTGAATGGGTATTGAAACAGCCCCTGGAAATCCCCTCGCTGGGTATGACTTTAACACCCGAACAGCTAGGGCAGTTTGGCGTCAATATAAAGGGGATTGAGCAAGTTACCGTGAGTTTTCGTCGTGGTGGAGAAGTCATGCGTCCCCGAGGGCGCGGCTGCCAAAAGACACTCAAGGCATTGTTTCAGGAACAGGGTATTGAACCCTGGGAGCGAGACCGAATCCCGCTGTTATTTCATCAACAAAGGTTAATTTTTGTCTGGGGGTACTGGATTGGTGAAGGATATTGATTGAGGCAAACCCCATGCTTTGGTACCCTGATATCCCATCTTGCATTTCGGATTTTTACTGATGACACGGTACATCTTTATTACAGGCGGGGTGGTCTCTTCACTGGGCAAGGGCATCGCCAGCGCATCTTTGGGCGCCATCCTTGAAGCACGTGGCCTTTCCGTTACTCTGATCAAACTGGATCCCTACATCAACGTGGATCCGGGCACAATGAGTCCTTTTCAACATGGTGAGGTTTATGTTACTGAAGATGGTGCAGAGACTGATCTGGATCTGGGCCACTATGAGCGCTTTGTTCGATTCAGGTCAAAACGCAGTAACAATTTTACCACCGGTCAAATTTATGAAAGCGTGATTCGAAAGGAACGTCGTGGTGACTACTTGGGAGGCACCGTTCAGGTTATTCCCCATATTACTGATGAAATTAAAGACTCAGTTAAAAAAGGCTCGGAAGGGGCGGATGTGGCGCTGGTGGAAATTGGCGGTACAGTAGGTGACATTGAATCCTTGCCGTTTATGGAGGCTATTCGCCAGATTGGTGTTGAACTCGGGCGCAGCAATGTTATTTACATGCATTTGACTCTGGTGCCTTATATTAAAGCGTCGGGTGAGCTTAAAACCAAGCCCACTCAACACTCGGTAAAAGAGCTACGTTCTATTGGTATTCAGCCAGACATACTGTTATGTCGCGGTGAGCGCCCTATTCCAGACACGGAACGCAAGAAAATAGCCTTGTTTACCAATGTAGAAGAAAAGGCTGTGATTTCATCCGTGGATGTATCCAGCATTTATAAAATCCCGTTGTGGCTGCATTCTCAAGGGCTGGACGATATTGTGCTGGAAAAATTTCAACTGGATTTGCCACCGGCTGATTTATCGGATTGGAAAGATGTCGTTCACGCGATTGAATTTCCTGAAGTGGAAGTGAACATCTATATGGTGGGTAAATATGTAGAGCTGACCGAGTCATATAAATCGCTCAATGAAGCCTTAGTTCATGCGGGCGCGCAAACACGTACGCAAGTAAATATAAAGTATTTTGACTCCGAGAGTATTGAAGTGAATGGCGTCGAGATGCTGAAGGATGCGGACGCGATCCTGGTGCCGGGAGGATTTGGTCAACGCGGCATTGAAGGAAAAATTATGGCATCACAGTATGCGCGCGAGAACGGTATACCTTATCTGGGAATTTGTTTGGGAATGCAGGTTGCCGTGATTGATTACGCACGCAATGTGGCAGGGCTGGAGCAGGCTCATAGCACGGAATTTTCTAAAGACACCCCGAATCCTGTCATTGCACTGATTACAGAATGGAAACAGCGCGACGGCAGTGTTGAGGAGCGAAGCGCGGACTCCGATCTGGGTGGCACCATGCGTCTGGGAGCACAGCAGTGTCGGCTTGCCGAGGATTCGCTGGTGCGAAATATGTACGGTCAGGATGTCATTCTGGAACGACACCGTCATCGTTATGAATTTAACAATACTTTTATGGCCACTCTGAGTAATGCCGGCCTGCGTATTACCGGTAAGTCTATCGACGATAAGCTGGTTGAAGTGATTGAAGTAGCGGACCATCCCTGGTTTATTGGCTGTCAGTTCCATCCGGAATTTACTTCCACGCCACGTGACGGACATCCGCTGTTCACAGGCTTTGTGCATGCGGCCAGGAAGGGGCGCGACCTAAAAAAAGAACTCAACACATCAAATAATCCGTCCTCAACTGAAAATCCAGTCCCAGACAAAGTATGAAAATATGTGGTTTTGAGATCGGATTGGAACATCCGTTGTTCCTTATGGCAGGGCCCTGCGTGGTAGAAAGTCTCGATCTGGCTCAGCAAACCGCCGGTGCGCTTAAGCTGGCTGCGGAGAAATGTAATCTTCCATTTATCTACAAATCTTCCTTTGATAAAGCCAATCGAACTTCCGCAAGCAGTTTTCGAAGTCTGGGAATAGATAAAGCACTGCAGATTTTACAGTCGATTAAGAGTGAATTTGGTATACCCATTGTCACGGATGTGCATGAAGACAGCCCGCTGGATGAGGTTGCGGAGGTGGCAGATGTGCTACAGACGCCTGCTTTTCTTTGTCGACAAACCAATTATATTCAAAGGGTTGCGTCAATGGGCAAGCCAGTGAATATAAAAAAAGGTCAGTTTTTATCCCCATGGGATATGAAGCATGTGGTGGAAAAAGCCCGTGCGGTTGGTAATGATCAAATTATGGTCTGTGAACGTGGTGTATCATTCGGCTACGGAAATTTGGTGTCAGACATGCGCTCATTGGCGATCATGCGTGAAACCAGATGTCCAGTGGTTTTTGATGCCACACATTCGGTACAATTGCCCGGCGGCGAAGGCAGCCGGTCTGGAGGGCAAAGAGAATTTGTCCCGCTGCTGGCACGTGCCGCGGTGAGTGTGGGGATAGCCGGTTTGTTTATTGAAACCCATCCTGATCCAGAAAATGCCAGGAGTGATGGCCCAAACTCTTTGCCTCTGAATGAAGTACCAGAACTATTATCAACGCTTTGTGAGCTGGATAAAGTAGTTAAATCTTCCAGGCTCATGGAGCAGGCGTACTTATAATAATTAACCAGGAAAAATAACGGGTCTAACAAGGATTGGAATAATTATGTCTGAAATAGAGAATATTAAGGCGAGAGAAATTATCGACTCACGTGGAAACCCAACCGTTGAAGCGGATGTCACTTTAAAGTCTGGCGCTTTTGGAAGAGCGGCAGTGCCTTCCGGTGCATCGACCGGGGCACTTGAAGCGCTGGAAATGCGCGATGGTGACAAACAGCGTTACCTGGGTAAAGGCGTAAAGAAAGCCGTTGAAAATGTAAATACGCAAATCAAGTCCAAACTGCTTGGTGTAAATGCTATGGATCAGGCAAATGTTGATCAAATTATGCTGGATCTGGACGGCACTCATAACAAGTCCAAACTGGGAGCCAATGCGATTCTTGCCGTCTCGTTGGCAGTGGCTAAAGCCAGTGCCGCAGAAAAACAAATACCGCTTTATCGCTACCTGAACACCGATGCCAACATGGTGCTTCCGGTTCCGATGATGAATATCATCAATGGCGGTGCGCACGCGCACAAAGGAGCGGACCTTCAGGAATTTATGGTGGTGCCTCACGGTGTTGCATCGTTCAGCGAAGCCATACAATGCGGTTGTGAAATTTTTCATTCCTTAAAGTCAATTCTGAAAAGTAAAGGTCTGAACACGGCTGTAGGTGATGAAGGAGGTTTTGCACCCTCACTGGAAGCCAACGAGCAGGCGATTGAAATTATTCTGAAAGCGATAGAAAGCGCAGGTTATAAATCAGGTGATCAGGTCAGTATTGGTCTGGACTGTGCAAGCTCTGAATTTTATAAAGACGGTCAATATAATCTCGTGTCAGAAAACAAGGTCTATAACAGTGACGAGTTTGTAGGTTATCTTTCAGGTCTTGTCGACAAGTATCCCATCATCACTATTGAAGATGGTCTGGCTGAAGATGACTGGGATGGATGGGCAAAATTGACTTCAGAACTGGGTGGTAAAATTCAGCTGGTAGGTGATGATTTATTTGTCACGAATACAGAAATCTTCGCTAAAGGAATTAAAATGGGTGTAGCAAATTCCATTTTAATCAAGCTTAACCAGATTGGTTCACTGAGTGAGACACTGGCAGCGATTAAAATGGCACATAATGCCAATTACACCGCAGTAATTTCACACCGATCTGGCGAAACGGAAGATGTCACTATTGCCGATCTTGCCGTAGCTACAGGTGCTGGACAAATAAAAACCGGCTCGCTGTCACGCTCTGATCGGGTAGCTAAATACAACCAATTGCTGCGCATTGAGGAAGAATTGGGTGCCGACGCAGTTTACCCTGGAAAGAAAGCCTTTAATCACGCATAAAGCTCAATAAACAAAGGAGTGCGTTAGCACGACTCGATGAAGCTGTTTATTCTATTTTTAGCCACTGTGTTTATCTTTCTGCAATATCAATTGTGGATTGACAGGGACGGAGTGCGCGTGCTGGTCCATTTGCGTGAGCGCATAGAGAACCAGACGGAGAAGAATCAACAGCTGTATGAGCGCAATGAAGTATTGGCGGCTGAAGTGAAAGACCTTAAATCAGGGTTCGATGCCATAGAAGAACGTGCACGCATGGAATTGGGGATGATACGTGAAGGTGAAACGTTCTTTCAGGTCATAGAGAAAGATCGCGTCAATAAAAATCAATAAAGTAAAAATTAATGAATAGTTCACCTCAATGCTGGGCCGTTATACCAGCGGCCGGTATTGGTGAAAGAGTGGGTTTATCTATCCCCAAGCAATATCTGCAAATTGCAGGTAAAACAATTCTGGAACATGCCATCCAGCCCTTTATCAGTCACAGCTGTGTTAAAGGCATCACCGTTGCGCTTAATCCAAATGATACTCAGTTTGAGTCTCTTTCGATTTATCATTCATGTGCAAAATTACATTTCGTTGAAGGTGGAGAAACTCGTGCACACTCCGTATTAAATGCGTTGCAGAGTGTTGAAGCGCAAATTGACAGAAATGATTTTGTGCTGGTGCATGATGCTGCGCGACCATGTTTAACTGCGAGTGATCTGGATAAACTTATTAATAAGTGCCTGTCCCACAAAGTCGGAGGTATTCTGGGTTCCAAAGTATCCGATACCATTAAGCAAGTAGAAGCGGGTAAAATTATTAACACGTTGGACCGGGGAAATATCTGGCGAGCCTTTACTCCTCAAATGTTTAAATTGGGCTTATTGCAAAGCGCTATAAAAAAAGCGTTTGATAATAATATTGTCATCACGGATGAATCCAGTGCCATAGAGTATGCCGGTTATACACCGTGTATGATCGAAGGTGATGCGGGGAATATAAAAGTCACTACGGCCGAGGATATAGCACTTGCAGAATTTTTTTTAACAAAAGATATGTGAGTATGAGAATAGGTCAGGGCTACGATGCACATCGTTTTACTGAAGGTAGTGAAATCACACTGGGGGGTGTTGTTATTCCTCATAAGTATGGAGTTGAGGCGCATTCTGACGGTGATGTGTTATTGCATGCTATCTGTGATGCTTTACTAGGCGCGGCAGGCCTGGGTGATATCGGCCAGCATTTCCCAGATAAGGATGATGCGCATAAAAACAGGGACTCGCGCGAATTTGTTCGCGATATTTTAGAAAAGTTGCAAATTCAACAGTTTCAGGTGGTCAATGTCGACGCCACGGTTGTTTTGCAATCTCCTAAAATCGGATCATATATTTTGGATATGCGTAATAACATCGCAAATGATTTAAAGATTGATGTTGATAAAGTTAATGTTAAAGCAACGACTACAGAACGCATGGGGTTTGTCGGACGTGAAGAAGGAATCGCTGCCATGGCGGTTGTCCTTTTGCAGTAATCTGTAAAGTTCTATTTAAATGGAAGATTATTTCTCGTCAGATGGAGAACTTGCTCATAGGATTAAGGGTTTTAAATACCGACCTCAGCAGGTAACAATGGCAAATGCAGTACAGCATGCCATTCAGCTATCTTCTACACTGGTGGTTGAGGCGGGTACTGGTGTAGGAAAAACCTTTGCATATCTGGTTCCTGCCATGCTATCGGGAAAGAAAGTCGTGGTATCTACAGGTACACGTCATCTTCAAGACCAGCTTTTTTATACAGATCTGCCTTTATTGCAGCGTGCTATTTCACTTTCAATTAAATCCTCTATTCTCAAAGGGCGTTCAAACTATTTGTGTGAATATCGCTTTGCCAGATTTAAGCACGATCTGGGAGACTATCCCAGATTAGCCGATGTCTATCAGGAAATTAAAGAATGGTCGCAGGTTACTCATACAGGTGATGTCGCTGAGGTCAATAATGTGTCTGAGCAATCCGAGGTCTGGTCGCATGTCACATCTACTCGGGATAACTGCCTGGGTGGTGAGTGTCCTGACTATAACAAGTGTCATGTGTTGAAAGCGCGCAAACGGGCTCAGGAGTCTGATCTCGTAGTGATTAATCATCATTTGTTATGCGCAGACCTGGTGTTAAAAGGTGAAGGTTTTGGAGAACTACTGCCGACAGCGGATGTGTTTGTGCTGGATGAAGCACATCAGCTAACAGATGTAATTCCCAATTTCTTTGGCAGTCATCTGGGTAGTCGACAATTACAGGATATGGTGGCAGATCTTAGTAAGGAATGCTTGAAATTAAGCAGCAACACTGGATCGATAAGTAAAAACTACTATGCTGTATTAGATGTGGTGGAAAAGTTCTATAGTGCTGTTGCGCAAAAAATGAAAGAGCCTAGAGAGTTGTGGCGGGATGTTATTAGTGATAAATCTGTATATGCAGCATATGAAAAATTAACTTCATCATTACAGATGCTTGAAAATAAGCTGGTAGACATCGCAGGAGAATCTCCCAGTCTGGCGCAAACTTACAAGCGAATCAGTCAAATCAATTCAATTCTTGATGAATTTAAAAGTGCCAATAATAAGCACGTGCAGTGGATAGAATTGGGTCGTAGACGCTTTCGACTCGGCAGTGTGCCACTAGAGGTATCCATTCCTTATCAGAAAGCGATTCAGGAATATAAGTGTTGCTGGATTTATACGTCAGCGACCTTAACGGCTAAGCAAAGCTTTGAGCATTTTACTGAGCAACTGGGACTGGAAGCTGCGGAATGTGTGATGTGTGACAGTCCTTATGATTATGCAGGGCAGGCACGATTATATTTGCCTTCAGTAAAGCTTCAGCCTAACGAGCAGGGTTATACACAAGAAGTAGTCGATCGTTCCATGCCGCTGCTGAAAGCCAGTCGCGGAAATGCTTTTATACTGTTTACCAGTCATAAGGCCTTGAATCAGGCTGCTGACCTATTTAAAACTAGTCGCTTTAATATTTTGGTGCAGGGTGATGCAGCCAAGCGCGAGTTGTTGAAACAATTCCAGGAAACAAAAAACAGTGTCTTGTTGGGGACGCAAAGTTTTTGGGAAGGGGTAGATGTCAAGGGCAAAAATCTGCGTTTAGTCATTATAGATAAGTTGCCATTTGCTTCTCCCACGGATCCTATAGTGCGTGCGCGCTCTAAGGCTTTGGAAGAAGCCGGCGAAAATCCATTTATGACTTATCAAATTCCCCAGGCAATTTTAAATTTGAAACAGGGTGTGGGTCGATTGATTCGTGGAGAGCAGGATTGTGGTGTGGTAGTGTTGATGGATCCAAGAATAAAGTCCAAGGCATATGGTAAATCTTTTTTAAAGAGCTTGCCGCCCATGACCGTGACTGAAGACGAGTCACAAGTGATACAGTTTTTAGAGATAATTCATGACAGTGAAACTGTTAGCTATTGAGACTGCAACAGAAGCGTGTTCTGCTGCTCTGCTAGTGGATGATAATATCATCGAGATATTCGAGCTTGCACCGCGTAAGCATAATGATTTAATTCTACCTATGTGCGACAGTTTGTTGGCAAAAGCCGGCATTACGCTGAAGCAGCTGGATGGTATTGCATTTGGTTGCGGTCCCGGTGCCTTTACTGGAATACGTATCGCAGCCAGTGTCACACAGGGAATTGCTTTAGCACATGACTTGCCTGTTGCCTGTGTTTCTACTCTGGCCAATCTGGCGTATCAGGCGAATGTGAATACAGGCGAGCTTGTTATGCCAGCCATTGATGCGCGCATGGAAGAAATTTATTGGGCGGTCTATAAAAAAACCTCAACAAGTGTTGATCTTGTAATTGAGGAGCGTGTGCAAGCACCTGCGCAACTGCAAATTAATAGAGATATTCGCTGCGGGCTGGGAACCGGCTGGGGGACCTATGAGGAAGTATTATTGAGGCAGCTTGAAACCGCACCTGAAGATATTGTGCATGATGCGTTGCCACATGCGAAAGTGACGGCTTATCTCGGAAAACAGCAATTTCTCAATCAGCAAATGGTCGACGCAATGAATGCTTTACCTGTCTACCTGCGTAATCAAGTAGCGCATCAAAAATCATGAGTCGATCTCCATTTCATCTGGCTTTTCCGGTCATCAATCTGTCCTCTGTACGAGATTTCTACACTTCAGTATTAAATTGTAAAGTAGGTCGAGAAAATGAACGCTGGATTGATTTTGATTTTTTTGGGCACCAAATCACAGCACATCTGGATGAAACCACCAGTCAAGAAATCGGTCGAAACCAGGTAGATAATAAAGCCATTCCTGCCAGACACTTTGGTGTGATACTCGACTGGGAAGACTGGGACGCGCTAGTTAAGCGTATTAAAAAACATAATATTTTTTTCTATGTGGAGCCTTATACACGCTTTGCTGGTGAGACAGGCGAACAGAGAACTTTTTTTATTCAGGACCCCAGTGAAAATTTTCTGGAATTTAAATGTTTTAAAGACAAGAATTTGATTTTTAGAGCCAAATGAAAAAATTAATATCCCTTTTATTATTGGTCAGTGGTCCTGTCTATTCACAGTCTCCATCAATTCTAAAAGCGGAGGCGCAGTTAAAAACAAATCAAATTTTTGATATTGCTGTGACTCCTAGACATCCTGATACCGGCTGGGATCATTATGCTAGTGAATGGATAGTAATAGCGGATGAAGAGGAAATTGCCAAAAGAACCTTATATCATCCGCATGTCAATGAGCAACCATTTACACGCAGTTTAAGAGATGTGTTAATTCCTGCAGATGTAAGCAAGGTGGTCATTAAAGCGAAATGTAACCAGGGGCACGACTCCAAACCGTATGTGCTAATAGATAAGAAACCCGTGCAGTAAGCTTTGCCACACGGGTTATTTTTCGGTAAACGTAATTTTTAGTTGTGTATTAAAAATACATTTTTTTGTAGCTCGTTACCAACTTTTGTATTGCGTTGAATGACTTTGGCTAATGTGGTTTTCTCGATCATCTTCAGTTCTTTTCCATGAAAATAATTTTCATACCAGAAGCGGTCACCGTCACGCAGACGTTCAAATTGATCTTTCAGAATAGTAAAAAAAAGTTCTCCAACTAATGCGTCACTTGCATGGTCTTCGGTTAACCCGCCCACCCATAGATCAACCTGGTTTATATCCGTGTAAATACTTTGCAAGCGTGTCTGCACAGCAGGGTCGGATGAAATGTCAGCAAAAGTCTGAGCAGGTGTGAGTCCCAGCTTTTCACGTGTTTTATTGTAACTTAATAAACCATAATCTCGGCCGCGCTGGATGTTTAACGAGGCCAGATCAAAACCTCCTTGCCCGGGTTCTCCAAACAGGAAGTTTCGAACATCATCAATGACGTAAATGTCTAGATTCTGGAACGCCTGTGGAGCCAGCCCGGAAGGATTGGACCGATATTACCCTGTTCGGTTAATAGCTGCGGTGCAAAAATGCTTCCCGTAATGAGATGTGGCCATCACGGGTTTCTTTGCCATTGCGATTTAAACGTAAAATTGTGGGTGATAAAAGGCTATGACCCAAGCGGTAAGCGGCTGTTGAAAACTCATTGGAAATGCTGCCATCAACCTCTGGATTATAGCCTTGATAATCTGACAATGCATTTTCACCAAGCAATACAGGAAGGAACTCCTTGTAATTAATCACCTGCATCTCTGCAGCTACTATTCTGCGAGCTCGTTGATATATTTCATCATCGGAGAGGTTTTGCTTTTTTGCCTGATCTTGTCTGCCAGGCGATTGTGTTCACGAACAAATAAAGTATGCATCACAGTTAAGCCAATCTGCTCATTGGCGCGCACATCCCCGGCTAAAAATAGCTGATCACCGCTGCCGCCCGCATTACTTAGTCCGTATGTATTAAAAGGCAATAGCCCTTTCCTACTGGTTTTTAGTTTTCCAGAACCGTCCATTCTACGTAAAGCTTATGCTCGGCCATCTTCTTAGCCGTAGACATTGGACGCGTCAATCCAGCCGGTAATTTCATTTAATTGTTGTCTTGGATTGGAACCGAGTTCGTAAATGGTGCGGTTAAAGTTCAAGGTAACATTGCGGGTATTATTCGGGTCAAACTGAGGATCTCCTGCGGGAATTGCGATGGGTGCCAGTTCTTCTGGTGTGGTGCTGTCACTTAAGTCGATATCATGATCCAGAAATTGGCCCCATTGCCATAAAAAGTCACTTGCAAGTTTGGCTGTAAGTACGGACTCACTCTGGGATATAACCGCATTACTGATTTCTCTGGGTCCGGGTCGATCCGGGCCGGCCAGTGCGCTGGATTGGTCGCTGTATCCGGCTTCGGTAATGCGAATCAATTGGGTGTCGGTTGCATTGATGGCGGGGTGCGCCAAATTGTTTTCACTGCCATCGATGCTTCTGAAAAATAACTGATCATTATTCTTTTTTAATTTATTCTGCTTTCTTTCGATTCTTCTAACAGGCGACGCATTGGGATTTATCATGCTGTGATCAGCCTGGTTTAAAATTTCATTAGATGTTTGGTTGGATTGAGCGTCGCTGGAGACCGCGTTAGTTATATAAAGTGATGCGCATAGTGAAGCTATGCTGATCAGTGTATTTTTCATGTTGTTCCTGGATTTTTAAGTTGTTTTTATGTGTCTTTCACGGCAATCGTCAAACATTATTTGTATGAAATTCACTTTCAGAAAATAGGTGAAATATGTGACAGGTTTATGATTCTTCTAGCTTCTGAGTGTATGAAAGGTCCTAAAAAGACGATAAGCGGTGTAAGGAATAAATGAGATTAAAGGTCATCGAAAAGTAATAAATTGATTGCAAGAAGAGTAAATATGATCGCAATGACCCAGTTAAAAATACTGCGATGTAAAGGGCTGGGTCGACTTTTTTCAAGTAGTTTTCCTGAGAACATTCCTATGCAGCCAAAAATGATTGTCACCATAAGCGCAAATATTCCGCCGAGCATAAAAACATCAAGCTGTGGATGTGCTGAATTATCTGGGATGAACTGAGGTAAAAAAGCCATAAAGAACATGGCAATTTTGGGATTCAGTACATTTAATATCAATCCGTGTTTAAAAAATGCGCTGTTGTATAGCCTGGGTTTTGTTGCTGCCATGTCAGCAGCGTTGTTGGTTGCGATGGCGCGGTAGGCCAAATATAAAAGATAAGCTGCGCCTAAAAACTTTAAGCTGGTAATTGTCAGCTTTGACAGCTGCGTAATAACTGTAATGCCAATAGCAACAATTGAGGTATGTACCAGGTTGCCGCTAGCCAGTCCGATGGCAGTCAATAAGCCTGCGCGAGATCCATAATGAATGGATTGCGTGACTAGAAAGATAATATCTGGGCCAGGAACAATAATTAGAACCAAAGATGCTATGAGGAAGTAAAGAAATTCAGGCTGGCTGATCATATGTGTGTGATTTTATATTTGCATTACGTTATTTGATAATGCTTTTTTGTGGCTCTAAAAAATCGTATCTTTATTCACATACATGCTATGTCATTTTTTGCGGGAATTGGATTATAAGTCTTCCATTTTCTTCTTTTGCTGACGCAACTCGGCCAGTATTTGCTCCTGTTCCTTGATTCTATCCTGTTCTTTTTCTACCACAGCGGCCGGTGCCTTATCTTTAAAATTCGGATTGTTTAATTTGTTGCGGGTTTTCTCAATGTTAGCTTCCAGTTTGGAAATCTCCTTGTTCAGGCGGCTTAGTTCTTCCTCTTTGTTGATAATCCCAGCAAGTGGTATCAGAACTTTCATTTCACCTACCAGCGCTAAAGCGGCTTCAGGAGCGTCTTCGTCTGTTAGCACGGTAATGCTTTCCAGCTTACCCAGCTTGTCCAAAGCATTGCGATGAGTTTGCAGGCGTTCCAAATCAGTATCTGAGCACTGTTGCAGTAATGCCGGTAGCGCTTTGCCAGGCGGTATATTCATTTCGGAGCGAATTTTGCGAATGCCTGCAATAAATTCTTTTAACCAATCTATTTCTTTAGTCGCAGCAACATCAACACGTGCATTATTGCTACGAGGGAAATCCTGCAGCATAATGGTCTTGGCACTGATCCCTAATTTGGGCGCAATGAATTGCCAAATCTCTTCAGTGATGAAAGGGATGATTGGGTGTAAAAGCTTTAATAAGTTTTCAAGCACTTCAAGTAACACACGTCGTGTCTGTTGCTTGGCGCGTTCATCGTCCGAAAACATTACAGGTTTAATAAGCTCAATATACCAGTCACAGAATTCATTCCATGTGAATTCGTATAAGGCTTTAGCACCCAGGTCAAAACGGTAATTCTGTATGTCCTGATGTACCAGATCGGTTAATTCCTGTTGGCGGCTGAGTATCCAGCGATCGGCTGGAGGCAACGAAGAAAAATCAACTCTATCTGCGATGGATTGATCATCGCAGTTCATTAAAACAAAACGCGAAGCATTCCAGAGCTTGTTGCAAAAATTGCGATAGCCTTCAATTCGATGAAGATCGAACTTTACATCACGCCCAGTGGATGCCAGTGCGGCAAAAGTAAAGCGTAATGCATCAGTGCCAAATGCCGGAATACCTTCCGGATATTGCTTGCGTGTAGACGCTTCAATTTTAGCGGCCATCTGGGGTTGCATTAGGCCTTTAGTCCGTTTTTCTATTAGTGCCTCCAGACTAATTCCATCGATTAAATCAATCGGGTCCAATACATTGCCCTTGGATTTCGACATTTTCTGGCCGTCTGAGTCACGCACCAAGCCATGAATGTAGATGTCCCGAAAAGGGATATCATCCATGAATTTGATGCCCATCATAATCATGCGCGCGACCCAGAAAAAAATAATATCAAAACCGGTGACCAGCACTGAAGTCGGGTAGAACTGCGCTAATTCAGGTGTTTTTTCTGGCCAGCCCAATGTTGAGAAAGGCCATAAGGCGGAAGAAAACCAGGTATCTAAAACATCTTCATCCTGGCGCAGAGACAGATCAGCATGCAAATGGTACTTATAGCGGACTTCTTCTTCATCGCGTGCGACATAGATATTTCCCTGCTCATCGTACCAAGCAGGAATGCGGTGTCCCCACCATAACTGACGACTGATACACCAGTCCTGAATGTTGCGCATCCATTCATAGTAAGTATTACTCCAGTTTTCCGGAATAAATCGAATGGTGCCATCTTCCACGGCTTTGATTGCAGGTCCGGCGAGTGGCTCGATTTTTACATACCATTGATCCGTTAGAAATGGTTCAACCACGGCACCGGATCGATCACCGCGCGGCACCATTAATTTATGGTCCGCAATTTTCTCCAGTAGATTCAGTTGTTCAAGGTCATGAATGACTTTCTTGCGTGCGTCATAGCGGTCCAGTCCCTGGAATTGTTTGGGCGCAGTATCATTGATTTTTGCATCGATAGTAAAAATATTTTGCATGGGTAAATCATGGCGTTTACCGACTTCGTAATCGTTGAAGTCATGCGCAGGTGTGATTTTCACGCATCCGGAACCAAATTCCGGGTCTACATAATCATCTGCAATAATAGGAATTTCCCTATCGCATAAAGGCAACAGAACAGACTTGCCCAGTAAATGTCTGTAGCGTTCGTCTTCCGGATGTACAGCTACAGCACTATCTCCCAACATGGTTTCCGGTCGAGTAGTTGCGACAACCAGGTGCCCACTACCGTCCGTTAAGGGATAGCGCATATGCCAAAGGTAGCCATTTTCTTCTTCGGAAATCACTTCCAGATCGGAAACTGCAGTATGTAAAACAGGATCCCAGTTCACTAGTCGCTTACCGCGATAAATTAAACCTTCGTCATGTAACCGAACAAACACTTCCCGTACAGCCTTGGATAAACCTTCATCCATGGTGAATCGCTCACGCGACCAGTCAACTGATGAGCCAAGTCTTTCCAGCTGTTGGGAAATGGTGTTGCCGGATTGTTCTTTCCACTCCCAGACCTTGTCCAGAAAAGCTTCACGCCCTAATTCTGTACGCGATGTGCCTGCCGCGTTGAGTTGTCTTTCTACAACCATTTGGGTGGCAATGCCGGCGTGGTCTGTGCCTGGTTGCCACAGCGTGTTGTCCCCGCACATGCGGTGATAACGTGTCAGGCTATCCATCACGGTGTTATTGAACGCATGTCCCATGTGTAAAGTCCCGGTGACATTAGGCGGCGGGATCATGATACAAAACGGCTGCGCACTAGATTTCGCTGGCTGAAAATATCCTTGGGATTTCCATTCCTGATACCAGTGTTTTTCAATTTCGTCAGGCTGGTAGACTTTTTCCACGGTGGGTCGTTTTCCTAGAAGGTTATTATTAATGTTGAATGACAAATAGTGCTGGCTATTCTATTTGTAAACGTACGTAGTCACCATTATTTGTTGGGTGAATTGTGTAAAAAATGTGCGAGCAAGATTTTAACGAACTTGATGGTGAGAAGGATCTTCGCCCTGGTCTTTGTAATAGCGAAAGCGCTCACGTGCCTGTTGCTTCATGGTATTATCCGAGCCAACCACCTCTATTACGCGCTCAAATTGATGATAAAAGTCTGGGGCCTGTGGAGACAGGTTGACGAGCAACTCGCGTTGACTTGGAAGTTGATTATGATTCAGTGTTACTGCGCATAGTTCATTTTCCGCACAGGTCTGCTGATGTGGAATAAAGCTTCGGTCGCGAAATACCCACAGCAACTCATCCATTTGCATGGTCAAGCCTTCATTGGGTGTATGAATATGGACATGCATGCCAAGCGTATATGCTTTTTCAACCAGGCGGCAGGCATAGCGCAGCCAGCCATCAGCCGCACTATCCTCAACAATATAAAAATCAATTTGTGGCACGTCAGGCAGTATGTGCGCGTCGCATTAAATACTCAGTTAACATCGGTACGGGTCGGCCTGTCGCGCCTTTGTTTTTCCCCTGATACCAGGCAGTGCCGGCAATATCCAAATGCGCCCATTTGTATTCTTTGGTGAAACGTGCAAGGAAACATGCGGCTGTAATAGCACCGGCCCATCGTCCTCCAATATTGGCCATGTCTGCGAAGTTGCTGTCTAATAGTGTTTGATATTCTTCCCAAATAGGCAGACGCCAGGCTCGGTCACCGGTAAATTGACCAGCAGATAATAGCTCATCACTTAATTTGTCCGAGTTGCTCATTAAGCCGGTAGTTTCCTGTCCTAGTGCCACGATACATGCTCCAGTGAGTGTGGCCATATCAATGACTACATCTGGATCATACCGCTTTGCATAGGTCAGGGCATCACATAACACGAGGCGCCCTTCGGCATCGGTATTCAATATTTCGATAGTCTGGCCTGACATTGAAGTGACCACATCACCCGGCTTGGTTGCTTTTCCCCCAGGCATGTTTTCCGCAGCGGCGACAAGACCAACTACATTTAATGGTAAATTCATGTCACAAATAGCCTGCATGGTGCCAAGCACAGTCGCTGCACCACACATATCAAATTTCATTTCATCCATGGCCGCGCCCGGTTTGAGTGAAATACCTCCGGTATCAAAAGTAATACCTTTCCCTACCAGTACAATCGGCTTGCTGTTTCGTGCAGCCCCTTTATATTGCAAGGAAATCAATCGTGCCGGTTCAGCACTGCCTGCAGAAACGGATAACAGAGACCCCATTCCCAGTTTCTTCATTTCGCGCTCGTCAAGTACTGTCAGTGATAACTTACCTTTGCCTTTTTTAATGTCTTGGGCGGTTTTTGCCAGATACGTAGGTGTGCAGACATTGGCAGGCAAATTTCCCAGCTCTTTTGTCAACAGCATGCCGCCAGCGATGGCTTTGCCTTGAGTAATTCCCAGTTTTGTTTGTTTTTCCTGGGTAGCCTGATGGCAAGTGAATTTAATTCGTTTTAATTTACTTGGTGTATTCTTTTTAGACACTGTATGGTCGTACTTATAATATATATCTTCCGCCATTAAGATATGCATACGTGTGAGTGATTGAATGTTTTGATCCTTGATGTCCAATAATATGAGTGTGCTGATGGCATCAGTAGAACCGGTCTTTTTTAATGAATTGATGCCTGCGTCGAGAATTTTTCTGTATTTTAGAATATCAAGCTCGCTTGATTTGCCACAACCCACAAGTAATATACGTTTGTGGCTGGAATTTTGAGGAGTTTGTATCAGTAATGTTTCGCCCAGCTCACCGCTGATATCACCTGCTTTTGTGGCGGACGAGATAACGCCGTTATAAAGTTTGTCTAACTGTTGAGCTTCATCGCTTAAACGCTTGTTTGCAAATACTGCCACCATTGCACATGCGCTTTTCTCGCTAGTAATTGCACTACGTTTTACGAGATACTCCATAATCTTCTCCTGAATAAATTTTGATGAATTTGAATGGGTGATGATGTGAATATTAATGAGTTAATTTTACATGGAACAAAAAAAATGATTCAACTTTTTCATTTGTCGAGTTAATTGTAATTTTTAAATAAATGCGAATTCTTTCCCGATATATTGCGCGTGATATTGTAGCGGCGATCGCTTCTGTGGCGCTTGTCCTACTCCTGATAATTCTGGGGAAACTGTTTGTGCAGTTACTGAGAGATGTGCTGGATGGTGATTTGACCGCAAAAATGCTTGGCACTGTCATGTTGCTGGGTGTTATTAGATATATGGTTATATTGCTGCCATTTTCTCTATTTTTGGCAATTATTTTGGTGCTTACCCGCATGCATAAAGATGGTGAGATTCATGCAGCAATGGCCGGAGGAGCCAGAAAACAGGATTTCATCCGGGCCATTATGTTAATCGGTGTGCCTGTGCTGATGGTTTTATATATTTTAGTGGCTTATGTGTCGCCCTGGGCACACAGATTGGCGGATGTGATTGAAAGTGTCACTGAGCAAAGCATGGTACTCGGACAATTATCGCCAGGAAGATTCTTCGAGTTGAAAAATGCTGGTTGGGTAATGTATGCAGAATCCGAAAACGTTGAAACCGGAACATTAGAGAATGTTTTTTTGCAAAGAAGGGAAGGCGAAAAAATAATTGTAGAAGTTGCGAAGTATGCGCAAATGCAACAGGAAGAAAATCATTCGCAGGCGTTTGTCTTATTTGAGGGGAAATCAGTAGAGGGTATTCCTGGCCAAGCTGTTTTTGATATTTCGACTTATCAGGAGCATCGCATTTACCCGCCTCGAACGGACTTTTCGGGAGACGCACACAAAGCCAAGTATCAAAACATCGTGTCACTATTGAACCTGCACGATGACAGCTATCTGGCTGAAATTTCCCAGCGTGGATCTATTATCTTCTCTGCACTGGTGCTTATGTTATTGGCTATTCCTTTGAGTAAAATCGCACCTAATTCGGGAAGATCTACACGTTTAGCGCTGGCAGTGCTGATCTACATCGTATATCTGAATCTGGTGATTGTGGCCTGCAGCTGGATTAAGCGCGGTGAAAATTATGGATTGATTTCTTTGATAAGTGTTCATTTGATTGTGGTAGCAGTTACTTTTGCGGCCTATCAGGGAACTTTAGCCCTGCGTTTAAGAAACCTGCTGGGGCGAAGTTGATATGAAGATACTGGACCTCTATCTGGCGCGTTCAATCATGCTTGGGGTGTTGGTAGCGTTGCTAATTATTTGTGCGATAGATTGGTTGGGCGATTTGTTTTATCAGGTGGGTAAAATGAATTCCGGTGATAAATTTTCTGAGGTCATTGTATTGACCTTGTTAGATGTGCCGCATAAAGTTTTTGAATTTTTGCCCAGTAGCATGTTAATTGGCGCTTTATTCAGCCTGGGTCAGTTTGCCGCAGGCTCTGAAATGGTAGCAGTAAATGCTTGCGGTTGCAGTCGTTTCAGAGTGGGTATGACCGCCTGTGCGGCTGGACTGGTAATAACAATACTGTTATCAGTGTTGGTGGAAATGTATGTCCCGTTGGGTGAAAGAATTTCCTTGTCTATGCAACAAAGTGAACAGGAAAATATCTTGCTGGCTTCGGATGAAAGTTACTGGGTAAGAGAGCAGGACCGGTTTATTAAAGTTGGACAGGCAGTTTCGCAGGTATTGTTAAATGATGTGGAGATTTACACTTTTAATGAAGAAGGTGAGCCGGAGTCTATCAGTCAGGCGAGGTCGGCATTCAATATTCAGGGCTCATGGCAACTGAATGAATTTCACCGCTCACACATTAATGAAAACAAAGTGATCGCCGAAAGTTTTGAGGAGCATGTGGTTCCAAAGTTATTTTTAAGTCATTTTTTGCAATCTGTGACTTTAGAACCAAATAAAATGTCGATGCAGCGGTTGCATGAATATATAGGCTATCTGGAGCAAAATCATCTGGATGCGCGCGAGTATAAAGTAGCACTATTTAAAAGAATGGCTGTGCCTTTTGTGGGTCTGTCCATGTTGTTGCTGGCATTGCCGTTAGTTTTTAGACCGCGTCAATTGGGAGGCGCCGGTCAGCGTTTGTTAATCGGCATTGTTATTGCCTTGCTGATATATATCTTTGTTGAGGTACTCACGAATGGCGCGGTGGTGTATCGACTCTCGCCTGTACTGGTGGCTTTTCTGCCAGTGACGATTATTCTTTTATTATCAGTGTTGGTATTCAGGTTTTCTCGCTGACTCGAACCAGATGCGTTTTAGATAACATGTCATTCCATGCGTGTCGCTGTTTGTTTGTATAGCACCATAAAAATCCGATTCCAAGAGTGAGCCAACAAAGAATTGATCCGATATAACGCAAAAAAGCGTGCTTCCATGTAAGTTTTTCACCAGTGTAAGTAACAAGTCTTATTTTCCATGTTTTTGCTCCCAGTGTTTGACCTCCGTGTGTCCAACACCAGCCAAAAAACAGAAATGCAACTAAAACCATATATATTTGATAGGAAAAGTAGTAAGGATGATCGATAGTAATTTTCAAAGGAACAACAATAGGCAGGGATGCGAAAAATAATAAAGTAATCAGTAGAATCGAATCGTAAAACATAATCACGATGCGACGAAGCAGACCGATGGGCTGGATTGAATTGTTATTTTTCATTTTAAATTGAGTAATGGTTATTAAAAATTTTAGCGGGTAACGTATGATAAGTTATAAACGGTAAAAAAGATGATTAATTTTCAAAAAGCATTTACACTATGAGCCATGTCTGTAAATTAAGAAGTATGTATGGATTGTTGCTTCTCTTCTAATTCAGGCTGGGCAGATTATAAATTTGTCTACGCCTCGTGTTTCTGCCGGCATGGGTTGACTTTTTAATAAGTGATTTAAATGGCGATTAATGCAGTCAATCAATTAATAGATAAAGACAGTGAAATCATTGAGATGTTTCTGGATAACATCTGGATGGAACATGGTCTTAGTGAAAACACATTAAGCGCATACAGAAATGATTTGTTTAACTTGCTGCGCTGGTTGGCGGATTCCGAAATATCCATCTCGGATGTAAAACACCAGCACCTGCTTGAGTATCTGGCGCATCGTGTAGGGCTGGGTATGCAACCCAGATCAGGCGCGCGTTTGCTTTCAAGCATACGTCGTTTTTACCGCTATCAGGTTAAACAAGGGATTATTGACAAAGATCCTAGTGAGAAAATCGAGTTTCCCAAACTGGGTCGTTATTTGCCTGAAGTGCTTACCGAAGATGATGTGGAAATATTATTGACGGCACCAGATATATCAAAGCCACATGGCGTGCGCGACCGAACCATGCTGGAAGTACTATATGCTTGCGGATTGCGGGTGTCAGAATTAATCAATATTCAGCTGCACCAGGTCAATATGCGTACGGGTGTGTTAAGAATTATTGGCAAAGGTAATAAAGAACGTCTGGTTCCTTTCGGCGAACAGGCGGGTGATTGGCTGGAGAAATATTTTTCTGAAGCTCGATCTGCTTTGTTAAAAGAATATCATGATTGTAATGTACTCTTTGTTTCAAATCGTGGTTTAGGTATGACACGGCAGGCTTTCTGGCATGTGATTAAGCGCCATGCTCGCGCAGTGGGTATTCAAAAACATATGAGTCCTCATACGCTTAGACACGCATTCGCAACCCATCTGTTGAATCATGGTGCTGATTTGCGAGTGGTACAAATGCTGTTAGGGCATAGTGATTTATCAACAACCCAGGTATATACACACATCGCTCAGGTGCGATTACAGGAGTTACATCGGGAACATCATCCGCGAGGTTGAATTTTGGGATGAATTGGTCAATTTCCCGGTCAAATAAGTCTCTTATTCTGGTTCCGTTACTAATTTCAATACATAAAACAAGGAAACATCATGTTCAGGTGCTTGCCCGTACTCATAATTTTGTTTGTCATTTCAGCTTCCAGTTATGCTGGATCGCCCGATCAGGCAGAGGCCATCAAGGCAAAGCTAATGGAATCATTTCCGACTCATACCCCTGATAGTGTTTCCAAATCACCAGTGAAAGGTCTTTATGAAGCGGTATATGGTACCCAGATAATTTATGTTACCGACGATGCTCGTTATGTCATACAGGGCGGAATTATTGACCTTGAGGATGACAATAATAATATTACTGAAGCCTCGGAAAACCGTGCGCGAAAAAAATATATTGCACAGGTAGATCAGCAGGAACCGATCACATTTGGGCCTAAAAATCCACGCCATATCATTACTGTATTTACAGATATTGATTGTGGATATTGTCGAAAACTGCATAGTGAGATTGACCAATATGCAGAGAATGGTATTCAGATTAACTATCTGCTGTTTCCACGCAATGGTATTAGTTCACCCAGTTATACTAAAGCCGTATCTGTATGGTGTAGTGAGGATCGTGCGGATGCTTTAACCCGAGCAAAAAATGGTGAGGAGCTGCCTGCAGAAAGTTGCGATAACCCGATTGCTGACCAGTTTGAGTTGGGTAAGAAGATAGGCGTCACCGGAACCCCCGCTATTCTGACTGCGGATGGCACATTAATGCCGGGTTATATGCCGGCCAAACAACTGGCAAAACGGTTAGATAGACTTTCAGGAAAATAATCGCTAGCTGGGATTTCTACTGTAGATTTGTGGGTGTATCAATCTTTACATCCACAAGTTGCGCAATTCGAGTATAAAAAATAGAACAGCGAATTTTGTGTGCTGGGTAAAGTTGTTGCGCCGCAAGCGCATAGCGAGTTAGCTGTGGCCTGAATTTGATAGCTTCTTGCTGTGTGTTTTCATGGTTAATGTCTGCCTGGGTTTTAAAATCTATAATCCATACACAATCATCATCCACTCGCATTAAATCGATAATATTAATAGGCTGAGATTCGTTCGTGCTTGCCAGACTGACTTCATGAAACACACGTCGCTGGTCTGTTTTTTCAAAAACGGATTTCAGACTTTCGCTACTTAGGCAATTATCAACTTGCTTGATCAGAGGTTTAAGTTGATCAAGTGTTAGTGTCCTACTGATATCCAAATTGACACGATTTAACAGTGCCTGCTGGCTCATGCCTGGCGTCTGAGACATTATTTCAATCAGCTTATGAATAATGGTGCCTTCCATGGCTTCTGCAGACAGTGGCTCAACGTCCGCTGCGGTAGAAGGGAGTGGTTGCATGGGCTTGAGGAGCGCCGCTATATTGCTTGAAGTTGTTTGGTCTGAAGTTCTGTCTGCACTTACCGTGTTCAGCTCGGGTGGGGTCATGTGTTCGTTTGACCATATAACTTGACAGTCTTTTTCCAGCTCAAGGGTAGTACAACATTGTTGATGCCAACCTGCATGCGAACTTCTTCTGGCCTGAACGCCAGTCATAATCAATATCTGTTTGGCGCGGGTTAATGCGACATAGAGTAAATTAAGTTCTTCGTTAATAGATGGGGTAAAAGATTCTTTGGTTGCTTGTATAACGTTGCTCATAGAGCTTTTTTTGCAGCCCAGCATGAATATTTCAGGAGCATTGGCCGCAGCAGGCCAATCCATAATAGTGCTGAATTGCTCAGGAGGTTCCGTCCCAGGGCCACTGTCCGCAATAAACACAATGGCAGATTCCAGACCTTTTGAGCCGTGTACAGTCATAATTTCGACTGCATTGGTTTTTTCATTGTTGCTGACAAACAATGCTTCAGGATTAATTTCTTTAATTTTGCGTAAAAAACGCGACACACTGGAATAACGTCCACTCTCAATATCCAGACTTTGTTGCAGAAATTGATTCAGTCTCGCACAGATGTGTTGTGATTCCACCTCGGACATTACGGCTCGATAGCGGTTAATAATATTCCAGCTGGAAAAAATATAATTAAGCAAATCGTGCACAGGAATTCGGTCGACTCGCTGATGCCAGTTCTGCAAGGCAGTCTTTACTATATCCAGATGCGGATTTAGGGATTCACTGGCAGCTAAAATATCCAGTTTCTTTATCCAGGTGTCTGCGTCAACCCTGTTTAAAGTTATTAAACTCTGCTCATCAAGATTGAAAACCGGACTGGACAACAAGTGTGTAAATGCCAAGTCATCATAAGGATCCACCAACACCGTCAGCAAGGCCAGCATGTCTTTAATTTCCAGATAATCCAGCAGACGGGTAGCATCGTTGGCCTGCACTGGAATACCTAGGCTAACCAGACCGGCTTTAAGGTCATCAAGGTGTGATCTTGTGCGGGTTAATATTAAAATGTCATTGAATTCTGCTGCACGTATATCCTTATCATCATAGATGGGGGTACGATTTTTAATGAGTTGAGATATTTCTTCGGCAATAAGTCTCCCTTCCCTATAATGTGCAGTATGTTCATTATCTTTTCGGGATGCTTCCAGGGGATTGCGAAATTCCAGTTGATCAACTGTTTTCTCAATTTCGATTAGCGGATGAATTTTTACATATCCCCAGCGTTCGGCATGTTCACAATCGTGGTCTTGAAAAGTGCAAAATTGTTCTGCGATTGATGAGTGTTTGAAGATAGTGTTAACAAACTTGATAATGGCAGGAGAAGATCGCCATGAGTGATCATTTTCTAATTGCTGACTGTTTAATTGCTGCTGCGACCATTCTGAGGCCAGAGTTTGAATTTTTGGATTGGCGCCACGAAAGCCATAAATTGATTGCTTAATATCACCTACCAGAAACAGGCTACTTACTTGTGGCTGATGTTGATCATGGGATGATTCGATTAATGGTTTAAGTAAATGCCACTGAATCGGGCTGGTGTCCTGGAATTCATCTACCAGAAAGTGACGAATACGTTGCCCAAGTTTATACTGTACCCACAATGCATGGTCTTCCTGTTGCAGGAGTCGAAACGTTTCCCATTCAAGGTCGTTAAAATCGATTACACTATGTTCGAATTTTACCTGCTGATATAATTTCAGGAATTCTTCGCCCACATAAAACCAGGCTTTGTTGGCTTTCAGTAGTGCTGCGTGAATTTGCTGATCCAGCAGCGACAAAATTTGACCTGAAATTTGTTGATGGGTTTGAATAATAAATTCGGCTTGCTGTTGATTGATGTTTTTTTGCCAGGCTTTGCCGATAGTTAAATTGCGAGGTTTGTCATCATTGGTCAAAAAAGCAGGTTTTATTGACTGGAAAATAACATCCAGAGTGGGATTCTTTGCCGATAATATGGGTTCGATTTTTTTTGCCCAATTCAAATATGTCGGAGTTGGACTGGTGCGTAATAGCTGATGAATTTCCTTTAATTTGGATATAAAAGCATCGCTCTCAAACCATTCCTCCAGTTCGTTGACATTAGCTTCGCCCACTTGCCTGATTAATTCACGGTATGCAAACTCTGCAGCGTCTTTGGCGTGCTGGGTGTATACACGCCATTCACTGCGCGAATAAAGGAAAGCCGTTAATGCCGCTCTGCAACCATTCAGGCCAAAACAAAAATCAAACAGGGTGTGTAGGTGTTCGCGTAATTTGTGTTTGCCTTGAGACTCGCAGGCCAGTAATAATCGTTTCCATGCCAGATTTTCATAGATGTGGGAATGTTCTGTTAACTCAAAGGTGGTCGGCAATTCGCTTTCCAGTGGAAAGGCGCGAATAATTTCTTCACAAAACGCATGAAATGTACTGATACGGATCGCCTGGTCAGAAAAAGTAAGTTTCTCAAATAGATTCCTGGCATTTTTTATCGTGTTTTTATTGCTCGCCTCCCCGATAGAACGCAATTCGTCCGCAAGTTCTTTCTCGTCCATGACGGACCACATTTCTAGCCTGCTAAATAGTCGTGCGCGCATTTCGGCGGCGCTTTTCCGCGTGAAGGTAATGGCCAGTATGTGCTGGGGTTCGGCGCCAGAGAGCAGCAGTCGGCAGATGCGGGTAATTAACAGCCAGGTTTTACCCGATCCGGCAGAAGCGAAAACGTTGGCACTCTGTTGCGGGTGTGTGGTTGTGTCTAAACTAGCCATATGAGCGCAGGAAGTTTTTTCTGTAAGCGGGTTTCATATAGAATGTGTCATCATAATGCACTATTGTTCCAACAAACATCTCCCTTTAATTAAAATTTATGTCTAAACAGTATGATGCTGCCGCCATTGAAGTACTCAGCGGTCTGGACCCGGTGCGCAAACGCCCGGGAATGTATACAGATACTGCACGTCCTAATCACTTAGCACAAGAAATTATAGATAACAGTGTAGACGAAGCTATTGCCGGGTATGCCAGCAGTATAGAAGTTAGCCTATATAAAGACGGGTCTTTGGAAGTGACAGATGATGGTCGTGGTATGCCAGTCGATCAGCATCCTGAACTCAAAAAACCGGGTGTAGAGGTGATTATGACGACGTTGCACGCGGGAGGTAAATTCTCCAATAAGAATTACCAATTTTCTGGCGGGCTTCATGGGGTGGGTATTTCAGTAGTGAATGCCTTGTCCAAACGTGTTGATGTAAGCGTGCGACGTGATGGTAAAGAATACAGCATGTCATTTGCAGATGGTGAAAAGGCTTCGCCACTTAAGCAGATTGGTACCGTTGGAAAGCGCAATACCGGAACAACTATTCGCTTTTGGCCAGATAAAAAATATTTTGATAGCGTCAATATCTCTATTCCTAAGTTAACCCATTTGTTACATGCAAAGGCTGTGTTGTGTTCTGGCTTGCGTATTCGGTTTAAGGACATTGCTAAAAACGAACAGCAGGAATGGTATTACGAAGACGGTATCAGCGATTATCTGTTAAATGAGCTAGACGGTATGTCGCTGCTTCCACAAAAGCCAGTGTATGGCAATTTTTCATCGGAAAACGAAGCAGCAGAATGGGCATTAACCTGGGTGGAAGAAGGCAGTGACTGGATTACAGAAAGTTATGTCAATCTTATTCCTACTGTGCAAGGCGGTACTCACGTCAATGGCTTGCGTACCGGGTTGACAGACGCATTAAGAGAATTCTGTGAAATGCGCAAACTCACACCAAGAGGTGTGAAAATTGCTCCGGACGACGTCTGGCATCAGCTTGCATATGTGCTCTCTGTGAAAATGCTGGATCCTCAATTTGCCGGTCAAACCAAAGAACGTTTGGGTTCACGTGAAAGTGCTGCATTTGTTTCCGGAGTGGTTAAGGACTCTGTCGGTGTCTGGTTGCATCAAAATGTGGAAACCGGTGAAGCGCTGGCTCAAATGGTGATCCGTAATGCGGAAAAACGTTTGCGTGCTATTAAGAAGGTTGTCAGAAAGAGAGTCACTGCCGGTCCTGCTTTGCCAGGGAAACTTGCTGACTGTGCATCCCAGGATGTTACACGCACGGAATTATTTTTAGTCGAAGGGGATTCTGCTGGAGGTTCAGCAAAACAGGCACGTGACAGGGAATTTCAGGCCATTATGCCGTTACGTGGGAAAATCCTGAACAGCTGGGAAGTGGCATCGGATCAAGTGCTAGCGTCACAGGAAGTACACGATATTGCTATTGCCATAGGTGTGGATCCGGGCGACTCGGATTTAAGTAAATTGCGTTATGGAAAAATATGCGTACTGGCCGATGCCGATTCAGATGGCTTGCATATTGCCACACTACTCTGTGCGTTATTCCTGCGGCACTTTCCGGCATTGATTGAGGCTGGTCATATTTATATTGCTATGCCGCCTTTATTTCGAATTGATGTGGGTAAAGAAGTCTTTTATGCGTTGGATGAGGCAGAAAGACAAGGCATCGAAGATAGAATTGCGGCAGAGAAAAAGACCGGCAAGGTGAATGTGACCCGCTTTAAAGGGTTGGGTGAAATGAATCCCAGTCAATTACGTGAATCGACCATCTCTCCCGACAGTCGTCGTTTGGTGCAACTTACACTTGAAGCCGGAGACGACACCTATGAGATTATGGACATGCTTTTAGGTAAGAAAAAAATTCAGGAGCGTAAGATCTGGTTGGAACAAAAAGGCAATCTGGCAGATGTTTAATTTAAAACTCAATGATTGAAATTTTATGGATTAGTTATGGGCGATAACCTTGAATTTGACTATGGCGACGTAGAGCGTCTTCCGCTACATGCATTTACCGAGAAAGCATATCTCGATTATTCAATGTATGTCATTCTTGATCGAGCATTGCCACAAATTGGTGACGGGCTTAAACCAGTACAAAGAAGAATAGTTTATGCTATGTCCGAGTTGGGGCTGTCGGCCACCTCCAAGCCAAAGAAATCTGCACGAACTGTAGGTGATGTGATCGGTAAGTTTCATCCGCATGGCGATTCTGCATGTTATGAAGCGATGGTATTAATGGCGCAGCCATTTTCTTATCGTTACCCATTAGTCCATGGTCAGGGTAACTGGGGATCTACGGACGACCCTAAATCATTTGCCGCAATGCGATATACCGAATCTCGTTTAACGCCTTATGCAAAATCCTTATTGCAGGAATTAGGTCAGGGTACTGTGGACTGGGTGCCCAACTTTGACGGCACTTTGCAAGAGCCTGAAGTTTTACCTGCGCGCTTGCCCAATATTTTACTCAACGGTGGCATGGGAATCGCCGTGGGTATGTCCACCGATATTCCGCCTCATAACATCAGAGAAGTTGTTTCAGCCTGTATAAGATTGCTGGATGAACCTAATGCTACGATGGCAGACTTATGCGAACACATACTGGGTCCGGATTACCCAACCGATGCTGAAATTATTTCCACTCCTGAAGAAATAAAAAATATATACGAAACAGGCAACGGTCAAATTCGTATGCGTGCTGTGTATGAACAGGAAACGGATGGCGTCATCATTACAGCCTTGCCTTATCAAGTGTCAGGTGCGCGCGTACTGGAACAAATAGCCCAGCAGATGAATGCCAAAAAGCTGCCGATGGTAGATGATTTGCGTGATGAATCGGATCACGAGAATCCTGTCAGACTGGTGATATCGCCAAGAAATAATCGGGTCGATATAGAAGCATTAATGCTGCATCTTTTTGCCAGCACCGATCTGGAAAGAACTTACCGTGTCAATCTGAATGTGATTGGAATTAACGGCCGTCCGCAGATAAAAGATCTGCGTACATTACTCAAAGAATGGCTGGAATTTAGAACACATACCGTGACGCGTCGTTTGCAATGGCGTCTGGATCGAGTCAATGAACGTTTGCATATTCTGGAAGGCCTGCTGATTGCTTATCTGAATATCGATGAAATTATTGCCATCATTCGCGAAGAAGATCAACCCAAGCCGGTGATGATGAAGCGTTTTAAGTTAAGCGACATTCAGGCTGAGGCAATCCTGGAAATCAAACTTAGACGTTTAGCCAAACTTGAAGAAATTAAAATCAAGGCTGAAACAAAAGAGCTCACAGAAGAAAGAGATATGCTGGAAAAAACACTGGGCTCAAATGCACAACTTAAAAAACTAATCCGCACTGAATTGCTGGAGGATGCCGAGACCTATGGAGATGAAAGGTGCTCCGCCATTGTCACTCGAGCCACGGCGCAGCAACTGGATGAAACACAATTAATGCCGACAGAGTTAACTACCGTCATATTGTCTCAACGAGGCTGGGTGCGAGCCGCTAAAGGACATGATGTTGATCCGCTAGCCATGAATTATAAATCAGGGGATCAGTATCAGTCGCACGCATTTGGCAAGAGTAACCATATGGCATTATTTCTGGATTCCCAGGGGAAAGCGTATACATTGCCTGCACACAGTCTGCCGTCTGCGCGTGGGCTGGGCGAATCCTTAATGGCGCGTTTTAATCCAACCGATGGTGCGAGTTTTGTTGGTGTTATGACGGGCGATCCTGGTCGCCTGTATTTTCTCGCTACTAGCTTTGGCTATGGTTTTGTATGCAAGCTGGAAGATTTATATTCCCGCAATAAGGCTGGCAAGCGCGTGCTGAATGTTCCTGTGGGGGCAAAAGTGTTACCTCCGGTGCCGGTGCGCTCTTATGAACATGACTGGATTGTGGCTGTGGGTTCTGAAGGCTATATGTTAGTAACCAAGCTTTCTGAGTTTCCGCTCATGTCTAAAGGCAAGGGTATTAAATTTATCAACATCCCTTCTGCAAAGTTAAAAGCGGGAGAAGAGTCCGTGGAGCATGTTTGCCTGGTTCAGGATGGCGAAGCAATTACTATGTATTGTGGTAAAAAGCATAAAACCATGAAGGGTGATGAAGTGGACGAGTATGCTGGAGAGCGTGGCCGGCGAGGGTTGAAATTGCCCCGAGGTTATCGTTCAGTGGATAGATTGTCAGTTGAATTTAATGTGGAGTGAAGTGGCAAACTTATTACGGGTTGAATTGTCGTAATTTGACACTATCTTAACTTGAGTTGGGTAGTATAAATAAGAGGATAATATGCTGTCACGAATAGGGTTATTTTTAGCTGCCAACTTTGGCGTGTTGGCGGTATTAAGTATTTCATCACGAGTGTTGGGAATTGATGCCTGGCTGGCACAGCAGGGCATGGCGGGGCAGGTGAATGGATTGCTTGTCATGGCCCTATTGCTGGGTTTTGGTGGTTCGTTCTTTTCACTTGCTATTTCCAAATGGATGGCAAAACGAAGTACTGGTTTACAGGTCATCGAATCGCCACGAAATAACACTGAACGATGGTTGATTGAAACTGTGCAACGTCAGGCACGGCAAGCAGGCATAGGTATGCCGGAAGTTGGTATTTTTGATTCGCCACAACCCAATGCCTTTGCTACTGGTATGAACAAAAACGATGCACTGGTAGCCGTGAGTACAGGTTTGTTACAGTCTATGTCGCAGACGGAAGTGGAAGCGGTGCTGGGGCATGAAGTCAGTCATGTTGCAAATGGTGACATGGTCACTATGGGGCTTTTGCAAGGAGTGTTAAATACTTTTGTTATTTTATTCTCACGCATTATAGGCATGCTGGTCGACCGTGCCATATTTAAGATTGAGCGTGGTATTGGCCCCGGGTATTTTATTGGTAGCATTATTGCTGAGCTCGTACTGGGCATTCTGGCAGCGATTATTGCAAAATGGTTCTCCCGACGCCGAGAATATCGTGCGGATACGGGTGGTGCAGCTCTGGCCGGCAAGCAAAATATGATTGCTGCTTTACGCCGCTTGCAGTCAGTGCATGAGCCTCAAGATCTGCCTGGAGAACTGGCGGCTTTTGGCATATCCGGTTCGATTATGAAGAGCGGTCTGCAAAAACTGTTAATGTCGCATCCACCATTAGAAGAGCGTATCGCTGCATTGGAGAATAGCTAAAGATGCTGCTATTTGGTTTTAATTAGGCTGCACTGGTGAAATCGTAACTGAGAGAGTCCGTAGGTTCACGGAAGAAATCGCCACTGACAAAATCAATATTAATCGTCCATATTTTGGATAAGGCTTCGGCAGATTCTACAAACGGTGCGATAGTTATGGCGTTATTTGCCTTTGCCTGTTCGCAGATCTGCTTAATTTCTTCTATACATTCTTTATCACCATTTTTCAGGCTAGCCATTAGCTGGAAACTTAATTTCAAATAGCTTGCAGGAATCATGGATAATATTTCTCCAGGTTCCTGTCCTATGCCAAAGGCATCGATTGCGATTTGACAGCCTGCCTGCTGAATCTGGTTTGCGAATTCACGTGCGTCTTTTAAATGACTGACAATACTTTCTTCGCGCATATCAAACACAAGTCTGAACGGATCAATATTGAAATCTTTACACTGTAATCCAAGCCATGTTGCAAATTGTTTATCGTTCAATGCGCCCGTTGTGAGTTTTATGAAGAATAAGGAATTGGGACTTTTTGCAGTATGCTCGGAAAGTCTTTTTAATGCACTTGACACAACCCAGCGGTCCAGCATGGAAGAAACGCCTGATCTTTCAATACTTGGGAGTAATTCAGCCACAGAAATTTTTGCGCCTTCCTTACTCAGCAATTGAGTATAGACTTGGTAACGATCTTCTGAGTTACCGGTAATGCTGACAACCGGCTGAAATAACAACTGCAAGCGATTTTCCCGAATGGCATCCTGTAATTCTTGAGTCCATTTCTGATCCAGTAGAGTACCTGTCAGGCTGCGTGATTCGCTTGAGAATATATGAAGATCCTGAATTTCATTTTCCCATGCATAGTCGCAAGCTGATTTTGCGGCAGATAAAATATCTGCAACATCGTTTAACTCGGGTTCAATGGAAGTGGCACCAATATATATTTCAGGTGAGACTTTCTGGTTATTAATTGTCATCAGATCTGCTTCAATAGCTTCCCTGAATTTATCGCCAAGCTCGATTAGCCTATCTATGTTCACTTCAGGGGTGAGGATACCAAACGATTCATCAGTAATCTTTCCTAAATCTTCGTCATTACTGCATACTTGTTTTAATGCGTTGGCAATGTTTGCGCTCAACTTGTCATAAGCGGTGATACCAGACTGATCCTTCATGCTATCCAGGTTAGCTATATCTATCTGAATATATGTTGAAGGTTCATGGCCAGCCTGAACAGATTCAATGGTTTCTTTTAGTTTATCGGTTAAGGACTTTCTGTGGAGGAAGCCTGTTTCATGATCGCGCTCACTGATATAACTGAGCTGTTTCTGTAATTCTCTTGATTCGCTGGACTGCATATGCAGAACGAATTGAACACAGGTTCCACCATCCACCAATACGGGATTGTATGCAATATCTGTATGGAAGAATTCTGCACCTGACTTGAAGTTAAGACTCGATGTGCCTGAGCTGTGATTTTTACTCGCGTCTTCTAATATAGCATTCAATGCTGCCTGATCATCAGGGGCAACCAATTCAAGAATAGATAATACGCTGGCATCTTAGGCATTGTCGATTTCAAATAATTCCAGACAAGACGCATTCGCATAAGTATGCAGGCCTCATGGATATAACAAATGGCATCACGTGAGGTATCCAGTATTTTGTTATAAAGTTCATCCAGTTCCTTGTAACTGTCAGCGCGGACTTTTAAATCCTGAATATAAAACTCAGTCTGTGCAATCCTGGAAGTGACTTGTTGTAGCAGTTCATTGTCGTTGTAGGGAATAACAATATTGGCTCCTTCACCTAATAACAAGCTCAGTTGAGTCGTAATGTCGTCGCATAATGCAATAATAGGTGTATCGTGAGGTTCAGTGGCAAAAAAATTACGCGAGTCTGAAATGCTAAGTTCATTGATATTACTGGCCTGAATTATCAGATTGGGGTTGACTTCCAGTTGCTGGATTTCATCGAACTGTTCTTTAGACGAAACAATAGTTTCACGTACAGCATAGCACAATGACTTGATCGTTCTTACGATGTGGTCAGCATGATTTGCGTCCTGATCGATTATCAGTATTTTTAATATTTGATCCATGTTCCTAGAATCAGAGTCCTTTCTATCAATGTGTTATCTATTGTTATTTGTTGCTGAAAATTTTGATTACCTCGATATGAGTGAAGCAGCTGGTTTTTTTCCAGAGTCCTGCCAAGCATAACAGTACGACTGCTTTTGGCTCCCTTGAGGGTGATTTCGCGTGAATCCAGATTGGAGCTGGAAGGCAGTAATAAGCTATAGCTCTTGCTCTTATCGACAATTCTCTTAAGTAATAAGCCTTGATGTTCAATATGTGTAGTGCTGCTGTTGCAGGCTTTGATGCAGGCGCATTCTGCGCCGAAAAGTTCTACTCCCACCTTGTATTGTTTATTAGGAAGGCCTTGCATCCAGCGAATAATCCCTACTCGCCACTGTAAGGTTTCATTGCTGCTTTTTTCATCACGTACCGCAATGATTTCCCCAACGCGAGTGGTGCAAATTCCTTCAGCCTTGTAATGAAGACAGAAACCGCCAGCACTGAAATTTTCAACCTGCCATTTGTCCAGTGATGCGATAATGCCTGAATGTTTTTTCTGTTGTTGCGGGCTGGCATATTTCGATAAGCTGTTTGATCTCGTGGCAAACGGATTCCAGACATCACTGAGAGTTTCATTTGGTGAAGACTTTCGTAGTGTGGCAGGTGAATCACGACGAATGGATTCTTCGATCGTAAGTAATGAAAGACTGTTAACCACAAACGAATTCTGTGATATTTGGCTTTCTGTATCTTCTCTATCTGGACTCATGGTCTCAACAATTCGGTTTAAACCAATAATGGCATAAACAACCTGATCACTCTTGATGCGTTTTTTATGGCGCTGACTGGGGCTGCCAATCATGGTAATTAAACGACCGGCTAATTCCGGATCAAGCTCTTCATTAGACTGAAGGTAATAGGAAGTGCTCTGTGCAAACTTCTTGGTAGACTCTGCGAGCTTGCTGACCAGGGAGGAGTACTCGATAAACCGGTTTTCTGTCGATATGGGTATTTCTCTTGGAATGTAATAGGTGGGTATTTTGCCGGTAGCTAAATTGGCAATATAAATATATTCGCCTGACAGGGAATCCGGATTCGCTTTGATGTCAATAAGTCGATGGTTCTTTTCAAGAAATTTATTCACTTTGCCAGCCTCGCCTTGACGAAGCTGATTAAAGGAAATGAGAGTGAGTGCACAAAGATGCTTGAAGATGTTTAAAATAGTTGTTTTCTCTTTAGAGCGGTCCTTATTGATCAGTGCATTATGGAGTCCAAAATATTCAGCGACTCGATATAGCTGACAGATATCATGCCAGAGATTGCTCAGAAATTTCTGATACATTAACAGGCTGGACACATATTGCTGTTGCAAATGCGAGATTGCCTTGTAGATACAACGAAGTAATTTTTTTTGGCCCAAGTTAGCATCGCCCTGAACCACATCCGAGATGATAATTTTGTAGGCAATGGCCAGCTCGGAATTCATATTTTTCTGAAGCTGGTAAATTTGGTTGGCATTGGCAGACAACGGAAATGTCTGGCAGGATAAGAATCTGCGATGATGCTCCAGGAAAGTTCTGCATAGAGGTTGCAGTAATTCGATAGAAGCAAATCGGTGTTTGGCGGAATATTTCTGGTGATTGCTTGCTTCAATCAATTGATAAGTCTGTTTGCTGGCAACATCAAAATTGATCATGGACAATGCTTTGATCCATTTCTTGATTTGCCGAGGAGTAAATTCAATATCTGGCTGTGCCAACGGATCCTGTGAAGGCATGTAGATTTGCATATCCAATAACATCGAAATATTTCTCCGCAAAATAAAAACTCTCAACTTGAGATTCTAAAACTTGTGCTAACAAAATGTGGCAGCCGGGGCGGCTGCTGGTCGGCAGTAGCGCTCCGTCTATCCTAATTACTGCGAATAAGTGTAATTGTTATCCAATTTCCAGTTTGTGATTGTATTGGCAACTAGGAAGTTTGGATAAAATGACTAACGCTGAGTAAGTTAGGAAATCTTAGTAGGATTTGCTTTCCTGGCCCGCAATCTCGCGAGCAAGTTTAGGAACCAGATAGCCTGGAAGGCTAACTTTCATTTGTTGCATGATTTGATCGGCTTTCTGCTCGGAAACCCTGAAGTGATGGGTTCCTCGGGCCGAGTCTAGCTTGTGTAAATAGTAAGGAAGAATGCCAGTGGAAAATAATTTGTGAGATAAATCAATCAGAACTTTTGAGTCATCATTCACATTTTTTAGTAATACGGATTGGTTGAGTGTGGTGGTATTGGTGCGTTTGATTTTTTGAACAACATCACAAAAGCTTTCATTAATTTCATCAGGGTGGTTAATATGAAAAACGATTACCTTATTCAGAGTGCATTCTGTCAGTGAAGTGAGTAAATCCGGAGTAATACGTTGAGGAAACACTGAAGGAAATTTTGTATGCAAACGAAGTGTTCTTATATGTGGAATTTTTTCCAGTGCTCTGAAGAGATGACTGAGAAGATCATCTTCCAGACTTAACGGATCTCCGCCACTGAGTATCACTTCGTGTATGCTGTCATCTTGTGAGCAATAGGCTAATGCGTCTTTGAACTGATGCGAACGAGGATGGCTTGCAGGATAGGAAAAATCCTTCCTGAAGCAATAACGGCAGTGAATAGGACAGGTGTTGTTAGTAATGAGTAATACACGATGTTTGTATTTTTTAATCACACCGGGTTGTAAGGCGGCAATATTGTCGCCAACAGGATCAATGCTGTCGTCTGAATGTTGAAGTAATTCCTGCGCATCAGGCAAGTATTGTCGTAACACCGGGCCTGAAATCGGGTGGTTTTCTAAGTACTCACGGGAAATTTGGATAGGAAATAATGAGTTTATTTTATCCAGTTCAGTGTCGCTGATCAAAGAATTTTCAGTGAGATGCGAAAATTCTTTGGCCCCGATATAGGATTTGGCAAATAATTTTTTCCAGTGTAGGGGATGTTCGGAGCTAGGCTTGCACGTTATCATGGCGTGTCTTCTAAATTATCGAAATTATTTTTATGTCCAGTTATAACACTAACGAATTCAGGTCGGGTCTTAAAATCATGCTTGATGGAGATCCGTACACTATTGTTGAGAATGAGTTTGTCAAGCCCGGTAAAGGTCAGGCATTCAATCGAGTTAAAATACGCAATCTCAAAACAGGCCGGGTAGTGGATCGTACCTTTAAGTCAGGCGATAGTGTAGAGGCAGCTGATGTCATGGATGTTGATATGCAGTATTTATACACGGATGGTGAGCAATGGCACTTTATGGATCAAACCAATTTTGAACAGCATGCTGCGGATGAGGCAGCCGTAGGTGATTGTGCCAAGTGGCTGAAAGATCAGGATATATTCCAGGTTACTTTATACAATGGTACGCCCTTGTCTGTCAGCGCGCCCAATTTTGTCGAGCTTAGGATTACCCAGTCGGATCCGGGTGTGAAAGGTGATACGGCACAGGGTGCCACCAAGCCAGCGACACTTGAAACAGGAGCGACGGTTAAAGTGCCGTTGTTTGTTGAAGAAGGCGAAGTGATTAAGATTGATACACGTACCGGGGAGTATGTATCTCGCGTAAAAGACAGTTAATCCATTTTTAAATTGCCAGATGTCTGATTGGCGTCCGACAGTTAATTCTAGTAACTTGCTAAAACGTGCACAGTTACTGAATCAGGCTCGGAAATTTTTTAACGAACGCGATGTGCTGGAAGTTGAAACACCTCTGGCGTGTTCATATACCGTGACTGAACCCAATATTGAGTCCTTCGGTTTTTGGGCTAATGGTAGTATGCGTTATCTGCAAACCTCGCCTGAGTATGCCATGAAGCGATTGCTTGCCAGTGGCGCGCCGGACATTTTTCAGATCTGTAAATCATTTCGCAATGGAGAACAGGGTAGTCTGCATAATCCGGAATTTACTATCATTGAATGGTATCGACATGCTTACGATCTGGCGCAGATTATGCGGGAAACAGTTGATCTGATTACCTGTTTGCTAAACAAAAATGATGCGGCATTGGATGTTAATTTTGTTAGCTATCGTGAATTAACCGAACGGGTATTGGGTGCGCCACTAGACGCATTGACAGAAGATGAAATTAAAAACCTTGCAGCAGAAAATGGCTTGGTGATTCCTGATGATTTCAGTTATATGCAGGGAGTGGATTTTCTGTTTTCGCATCGGGTTGAGCCGAGCATGGATTCAAAATCAGTGACCGTAGTGTTCCATTATCCGTCCGCACAGGCCGCGCTGGCTCGATTAAACGATCATGACAAAACACTTGCCGACCGTTTTGAAGTTTTCTATCAAGGTGTGGAGTTGGCGAATGGTTATGTTGAATTGACGGATGCTGATCAACTACAAATGCGTTTTCAAAACGATCAGGTGACAAGAAACAATCGTGGGCAGGTGCCGGTTGATATTGATAAACACTTCATGCAATCACTGCATCGTGGCTTGCCAGAATGTGCAGGGGTGGCGGTAGGCTTTGATCGACTTATGATGCTGGCTGTGGGTGCTGAAAGTTTGTCGGAAGTGCTCAGTTTTGGCTGGTCAAATTCATAGCGTCTGACCGTTGACTGTTACGAGTGGCAATGGTTTCACCCATTTTAATAGGCTGTTCTACGCGCAGTTGTTGAGTTGCGCTGGCATAGTCTTTGGAAAACATCATCACGATTGTCGACCCCATATTAAAAACGCCCATTTCTTCGCCTTTTTGTAGCGAGATGGATCGGTCTTGATAGTTGTAATGAACAACGGTGTTTAAATGCGGAGGTGTGATCAGCCCTTCCCAGCTCATTTCAATGGCTGCCACGTTCACGGCGCCCACCATAGTAATCGCCATATACCCGCCCTCGGTTTTAAAAATGGAAATCACTCTTTCGTTTCGTGCATATAGTTTGTCAATTGCTTTGGGGGCGTAAGGCGCTACGCTGAACAGACGGCCTGGTACATAAATCATTTCCAATAGTTGTCCGGCGTAAGCCGCATGAATTCGGTGGTAGTCTCTTGGTGACAGGTAGATGGTGTAGTAACTGCCTTGGATAAACTGATCCAGATGCTTGCATTGCGGGGTTAAAAACTCATTCAAGGTGAATGTTTTTCCCTTGGCTTGTAATAAAGTGTGATGGTTGATTTCGCCGAACATACTGATCTTGCCGTCACAGGGTGAGACGATACACTTGTCGCCTTCATCAATGGGGCGTACATCAGATTTTAATTTGCGCGTAAAAAACTCGTTGAAAGTAGTAAAGTCGGAAAGGTCTTCAATCTCTGCATCACGCATATCGACTTTAAAATGATGAATAAAAAGCTTAATTAATTTTTCCAGATAAGGCAGGCGTTGACGTGTTAGCCAAAAGGTTGCTCGAGATAGTAGGTGATGTGGGAAACAGTGAAAAATTAATCCTTTGAACTTCTCCCAGGAAGTTGAGATTGCCGGGTCCATTAGCGATATGATTTTTGTATTGTTAAAAAGTCTTGAGTGATTTCTTCAACGTTGTGTGGTGCGCTAAACACTGCGCTTATACCTGTGTCCGGAGCGATCAAAAAAATTGAACTACTGTGATTGACCAAATATTCCGATGAATTATTTTGCGCGGGCAATCGAGTGGCAATCACGCCCATATTCTTTAAAAATGGGGCCAGTTGCTCGTCGGTTGCTGTAACTCCGATAGCATCGTCGCTAAAAGAGGTCACATAGGCTTTCAGTTTTACCGTACTGTCTCTTTCAGGGTCTACAGAAACAAAAACGATTTTAATGTCTTGTTTGATATTATTATGTTCAGATTTAATTCGGTTCACAACCGCACTTAAGGTGCCCAATGTCACCGGACATATATCCGGGCAGTGAGTAAACCCAAAAAACCAGAACGTCCAGATGCCTTTTATACTGTTAGGGGTAAAGGTATTGTTGTTATGGTCGGTAAGTATGTAATCGGCAATGGCTTTATGTTGATCATATAAATAAGTGGCATGCTTGAGTTGCTGATGAATATCCCGTCCGGATGTATTATGGCTGGCAGTATAAACGCCCAGGCCGACAGAAATAGAAATGCCGATCACGGCTAAGATGACTTTGTGTATTTTTTTCATCGCTGATAGTGTTGCCAAAATCGCAGGCTAACTTAAAAAAACAAATATATATAAACCTTATTAAACTATTGAGTATGGATAATTCAATTGTATTGAATGGCAGAACGGTTGTTGAAGCTTTGAGCGAAATTGCCCATCTTCTGCAGCAGCACTCACTAAATTATGGCCACGGCATCCAAACACCAATAGATGAGGCTGCGTATCTTGTCAGTTTTATCGCCGGATTACCACCCGATTTTGATTTGCAATATTCAAGCAAAACACTAAGCCAGTCGGAGATCGATCGCTTGCAGGAGATACTGCAGGAACGCATTTACTCACGGGTGCCTTTGGCCTATTTGCTTGGTGAAACCTTACTTTCAGGAATGAAGTTTTTTGTTGATGAGAATGTGCTGATTCCTCGCTCGCCGATAGCGGAAATGATAGAGGAACGATTTTTCCCCTGGCGAAGTGGTAATGCTGTCCATCGAATCCTTGATTTATGTACTGGCAGCGGCTGCCTTGGAATTCTGGCAGCACTGGAATTCCCGAACGCTGTCGTCGATGTGACAGATATTGACCCAAAAGCACTCAAGGTGGCCAATAGAAATATTGCCCTGCACGGTCTTGAAACGCGTGTAAATGCGGTGCTTTCAGATGTGTATGATCAACTTCCTTTGCATCAGTATGATATAATTATTGCAAATCCACCCTATGTTCCTGAATGGGAGCGGTCAGACTTGCCCAGTGAGTTTTCTCATGAGCCCGAGCATGCCTTATTTGCCGGTGATGATGGTCTGGAAATCGCCGAGCGAATTATCGCAGGAGCCGGTCAATACTTGAATCAGGCGGGAATACTGGTGCTGGAAGTGGGCCAATCAGCCGCCGCTCTGCAAGCACGATTTCCTTATTATGATTTTATCTGGCATGAGCTTGAGCGTGGTGGTGAAGGAGTATGTGTAATGACATATGAAGATTATCAGCGGCTGGCTGAAAAAACATAAACTGAGAAGGGTGAATGTCCGGTAATACTTTTGGAACTTTATTTTGTATGACCTCATTTGGGGAGAGTCATGGTCCTGCGATAGGCGCGATTGTTGATGGTTGTCCACCGGGGATTCCGCTTAGTGAAGAGATTTTACAACCTGATCTGGACAGACGTAAGCCCGGTCAATCCAAATTTACCACTCAGCGTAGAGAATCTGATCGAGTAGAAATTTTATCTGGTGTATTTGAAGGCGTAACTACCGGCACTCCCATAGGTTTGATTATTTGTAATGAAGATCAGCGCTCTAAAGATTATTCAAATATCGCGCAGAGCTTTCGACCGGGTCATGCCGACTATACTTACTATAAAAAATATGGCATTCGGGATTATCGTGGTGGCGGAAGGTCGTCCGCACGTGAAACAGCAGTTCGTGTCGCGGCCGGTGCTATTGCTAAACAGTTTCTGAAAATCGAGTACCAGACTGAAATTAATGCCTGCGTTACCCAGATTGGTGACATTCGCGCACAGGACATTGACTGGGATGTGGTGGAAGGCAATCCTTTCTTCTTTGCCGATGCCGAACAGGTGCCTAGCCTGGAAGCCTTGCTGGATCAATTACGACGCGATGGCGACTCCATTGGTGCGCGTCTGTTGGTTCGAGCCAAAGGGGTGCCGGTGGGATGGGGTGAGCCCAT
The DNA here is from genome assembly GCA_964636225.1 of uncultured Thiotrichales bacterium. Taxonomy (GTDB): domain Bacteria; phylum Pseudomonadota; class Gammaproteobacteria; order UBA4575; family UBA4575; genus UBA1858. Next base: position 108,517 of record CAZWQM010000006.1, read on the forward strand.
TTTTGACCGACTGGATGCCGATATCGCCAAGGCGATGATGTCCATCAATGCTGTGAAGGCGGTCGAGATTGGTTCTGGGTTTGATTGCGTAACACAGCGCGGAAGTGAGCATAGGGATAATATTCAGCCAGGCGGGTTTTTATCTAATCATTCTGGAGGAACTCTGGGTGGAATCAGTTCCGGGCAGGATATAATTGTCTCGATTGCTTTAAAACCGACTTCCAGTATTCGGGTTCCCGGTGAGTCTGTTGATCAGCAGGGAAAGCAGACTGAAGTGGTGACGACAGGCCGTCATGATCCTTGTGTAGGTATTCGCGCAGTCCCCATTGCCGAGGCCATGCTCGCGCTGGTGCTGGCGGATCATGCTTTGCGCCATCGAGGTCAAAACGCAGGTGTAAAGACTGACTTTCCTGATATACCCGCCTCCAAATAAATTAATGTGAGTGAAATAGAGGCATCGAATTTTATAATTCGATTAAAACGGATTTTATTAATTTTTTAAAAGAACAAAGCAATAATTATGGCCGCATTATCGTTATACGACAAACTCTGGAATTCTCATGTGGTACATACGCAAGAGGATGGCACAAGTCTGATTTACATCGACAGACATCTGGTGCACGAGGTCACTTCACCACAAGCGTTTGAAAGTTTGCGTATAGCCGGGCGTGCGCCCTGGCGCAAAGCATCCATTCTTGCAGTGCCTGATCACAATGTTCCCACCACGGATAGAGACAAGGAAATTACTGATCCCGTCTCGCGCAAGCAATTACAGGCTCTGGAGGATAACTGTAACTACTTTAAATTGCAGAAATTTGACATGAATGATCCGCGTCAGGGGATTGTGCATGTCATTGGTCCGGAGCAAGGAGCGAGCCTGCCGGGAATGACTATAGTTTGTGGTGACTCACATACTTCTACTCATGGGGCATTGGCGGCTCTGGCATTTGGAATAGGCACTTCTGAAGTAGAATATGTGCTGGCCACTCAATGTTTGCTGTTAAGAAAAACCAAATCAATGCGTGTTCATGTTGCTGGAACACTGCCTAAAGGCGTCTACTCAAAAGATATCGTGCTTGCGTTAATTGCAAAAATTGGCACGGCTGGTGGCAATGGTTACACCATGGAATTTTGTGGTGAAGCGATACAAAAGCTATCCATTGAAGCAAGAATGACAATTTGCAATATGTCGATAGAAGCGGGCGCGCGTGCCGGGGTGATCGGCGTAGATGACACTACGATTGACTATATTGCCGGACGGCCCTTTGCACCCAAGCAGGCAATGTGGGATGCGGCTGTAAAATCATGGCGCCAACTGGTTTCAGATGATGATGCAAAATTTGACAGTAGCGTTGAATTGAATGCCAGCGATTTAAGTCCTCAGGTCAGTTGGGGAACCTCTCCTGAAATGGTCGTGTCTGTAGATAGCGTCGTGCCGGACCCCGACCAGGAAGTAAATGCAAGCAAAGCGGAGGGTATGCGCAAAGCATTAGCCTATATGGACTTAAAACCAGGACAGGCGATTAACCAGATTCAGATCGACAAAGTATTCATTGGATCCTGTACAAATTCAAGAATTGAAGATCTGCGTGAAGCCGCACAGGTGGTGCGAGGAAAGAATGTTGCAGATAACATCAAGCTGGCAATGATTGTTCCCGGCTCGGGACTGGTAAAACGTCAGGCTGAGCAGGAAGGTCTGGATCAGGTATTTAAAGCGGCAGGCTTTGAATGGCGAGAGCCAGGTTGCTCAATGTGTTTGGGAATGAATGCTGATCAACTTGAAGCCGGCGAGCGATGTGCTTCTACCTCAAACAGGAATTTTGAAGGACGGCAGGGCCAGGGCGGACGCACTCACTTGGTAAGTCCGGCGATGGCCGCGGCAGCTGGCGTAGCCGGTCACTTTGATGATGTACGTAAATATTTCAACTAAAGAGTTTTATTATGCAATCGTTTACAACGCTGACATCAACTTTATTGCCCATGGATCGACCCAACGTCGATACTGACGCGATCATTCCCAAGCAGTATTTGAAGTCAGTAAAGAAAAGTGGTTTTGGCGTTAATCTGTTTGATGACTGGCGTTATCTGGATCCGGGAAAGCCGGATGAGGACAATAATCAGCGACGTCCCAATCTAAATTTTATTCTGAATGATGCACGCTATAAAAGCGCGAAAATTCTATTGGGTAGAGATAATTTTGGCTGCGGCTCATCGCGTGAACATGCGGTGTGGGCTTTACTCGATTATGGTTTTCTTGCGGTTATTTCTAACCGCTTCGCGGATATCTTTTTTAGCAACTGTTTTAAAAATGGTTTACTGCCAATTGTTCTGGAAAAAGACGTGATGGATAAATTGTTTGTAGCCAGTCTGGATGAGCCTGAGTTTAGCGTGTCAATTGATCTGCAAAGTCAGCAAGTGAATGCAGGTGAGCTTGGGATTCATCATTTTGACATTGATGAATTTAGTAAACACTGTTTGCTCAATGGCCTGGATGAAATAGGTATCACTTTACAATATCAGGATCAAATCCGTGCCTACGAAGAAAAACTAAAACAATCATCACCCTGGTTATTTGCTAATGACTAACTCAAAAACAGCTAAAATACTCGTACTGCCGGGCGATGGCATTGGTCCGGAAATCGTCAACGAAGCGGTTAAAGTACTTGAATGTTTATGTGATGCCGGATTGTCGGTTGAGCTTGAGCAGGGACTCATCGGTGGTGCGGCCTACGATCTGACACATTCACCTTTTCCGAATGAGACAATCGCCAAGGCTGAGGCTTGTGACGCCATATTACTGGGTGCAGTGGGTGGTCCGCAGTATGACAATGTTGAAAGACATCTGCGACCGGAACAAGGGCTGCTGGATATTCGTGCGCATTTGAATTTGTTTGCCAATTTACGTCCAGCATTGCTGTATGCGGAGCTGGCTTCAGCTTCGTCATTAAGACCGGAACTGGTGGCAGATCTTGATCTGCTCATCGTGCGTGAATTGACTGGAGGCATTTACTTTGGTCAGCCTCGCGCACAAGAAATCAAAAACAATATTCGCCGTGCTTATAACACCATGGTGTATGACGAGAATGAAATTTGTCGCATCGCGCATGTGGCATTTCGCGCGGCGCAAAAACGTGACAAACGCTTGTGCTCGGTGGATAAGGCCAATGTACTTGAAGTGTCTTTGCTGTGGCGGGAGGTAATGGGGGAAGTGCATCAGGAATATTCCGATGTCACGCTAAGTCATATGTATGTGGATAATGCAGCCATGCAGTTGGTGAGAGCACCTAAGCAATTTGATGTGATGGTGACGTCTAATCTGTTCGGTGACATTCTTTCAGATGCCGCGGCCATGCTGACCGGTTCCATCGGAATGCTGCCATCGGCCTCATTAAATGAAAATAATAAAGGGATGTATGAACCCATCCACGGTTCTGCACCCGATATTGCAGGCAAAGGCATTGCCAATCCATTGGCGACAATTTTGTCGGTGGCAATGTTGTTGAGGTACTCATTAAGCGAAGAAAAGGCGGCACAACAGATAGAGCAGGCGGTCGTCACAACTTTACAGCAAGGAGTCCGTACGCAGGATATTGCAGATAATGCAAATCAAGCAGTCAGCACCAGCGAGATGGGTGATGCGGTGCTCAAAAATCTGCAAAAGATTTTATCCAATTAAGATTTAATATTAAGAAAAGCATTAAGGATGCACAATGGCTAAAAAATATGATGTGGCCGTAGTCGGTGCGACAGGGGCCGTGGGTGAAGTAATGTTGTCAATTCTTGCGCAGCGAAAATTCCCTGTAGGAAATGTCTACGCGCTGGCCAGTGAGCGTTCCGCAGGTAAGACGGTTCCGTTTGGTGATCGCTGCCTAGAAGTTCAGGATCTGGCGAAGTTTGATTTTTCAAAAGTCCAAATCGGATTGTTCTCACCTGGTGCTTCAGTCTCGGATATTTATGCTCCACTGGCCGCGGAGAAAGGCTGTGTGGTGATCGATAATACCTCGCGCTTCCGCTATGAAGATGATATTCCCCTGGTTGTGCCTGAGGTGAATCCACATGCCATCGCTCAGTATAAAAACCGCGGAATTATTGCTAATCCCAATTGTTCAACTATTCAAATGCTAGTGGCATTAAAGCCCATTCATGATGCTGTGGGAATCGAGAGAATTAACGTCGCGACCTACCAGGCCGTGTCCGGAACCGGCAAGGAAGCTATTGATGAATTAGATGTGCAAACTCGTGCGATTATGGCTAACGAGCCGACGAATTGCCACGTCTATCCGAAACAAATTGCTTTTAACGCACTGCCACATATAGATATATTCTTGGAAAACGGATATACCAAGGAAGAAATGAAGATGGTCTGGGAAACACGAAAGATTATGGGTGATGACAACATCCTTGTGAATCCAACCGCTGTCAGAATTCCGGTGAAATTTGGACACTCCGAAGCAGTTCATCTGGAACTTAAGAAGCCAATGACGGCCGATTATGCAAAGGAAGTGCTTAATAATGCGCCAGGCGTTGTTGTGATAGATGAACGATGTGATGGCGGCTACCCCACTGCGGCGACTGAAGCCGATGGAACTGATCCGGTCTATGTTGGACGTATTCGTGAAGATATCTCTCACCCCAGAGGACTTAATCTGTGGGTAGTCAGTGATAATGTGAGGAAAGGTGCAGCTCTCAATAGCGTTCAGATCGCAGAATTTTTAATCGAAAATCATATATAATTTATATTAGTATCGTGAGTTACTCGGCTGTACTTAAGTAGAATCTATACATAATCTGATAATTAAGTAGTGAATATACAAAAAGTAATCATGGGGGATACAGGAATACATAAGAAGATTGTGGCACTGACTTTATTAGCCACCTTGCTTATTGGAACCCCCGGGCTTGTTTTTGCATTTGGACTTGGTGACATAGAAATTAACTCTGCGCTAAACCAGCCAATGGATGCCGAAATTGAACTGGTTGGTATCAATGCAGCCACAATTGATGAAGTGCAAGTGGAGCTAGCCAATCAGCAAATGTTTGAAAAAGTTGGTGTACCTCGCCCTTATATTCTGACTCGTTTGAAGTTCACTCCCACTATTTCTAATGGAAAACCCGTTATTCGCGTGACCTCAACAGATTCTATTCGCGAGCCATTTTTAACTTTTCTGGTAGATTTACGCTGGGCCAAAGGGAAACTTCTTCGCGAATATACTGTTCTGCTGGATCCCCCTGTGTTTGGTGAGAAAGCCAAAGCGGCGATACAGGCACCTAAAATTGCAACTCGGCCTGAGACGTCGGCACCCGTTGCAAAAAAGCCGGTTTCCAATCCGAGCAACAATGTTGCCAGCGCACCAGCCCCTAAAGTCCCTGCGCCCAGTGCAAGACCCAAGCGGGAGACGATACCGACCAAAGTAACCAAGCCAGCCCCTTTAAAAAAAACGAATACCAGACCTGTTAGGAATGGAGATACTGTCTGGAGTATTGCTGAGCCCTATGCGCGCGAATACGGCGTAAGTGTCAACCAAATGATGTTGGCTATTCAGGAGGCCAACCCGCAAGGCTTCTCAAGTGACAACATTAATAACCTGAAATCCGGAACCGTACTGCGTATACCGGCTGAGGATTTATCCAAATATTCTGCACGCGAAGCACTGGCAGAAGTCAAGCGCCAATGGCGGGCATGGAAGCAAGGTACCCAGGATGGTGAAGATAGTGCGGTCAATGTTGATGCAGGTGAAATGGCCGATGGCGAAATGATGAAATCGCCAGATGCAATGGAACAGCAAAAACCTGACGCCTCTTCTTCAAACCTTTCAATTCTGGGAGAAGGTGACGTTTTGGAAGGCAAGTCGGGTGACGATGCTGAAGCCACACTTAAAGAGCTGCGCAAACAAGTCAGTCTGCTTAAAGAAAGTTCTCAATCAAAAGGCCAGGAAAATGCCGAACTAAAAGGCCGAATAGAATCACTGGAGTCGATGCTTTCCAAGCAGGAAAATATTATCAAACTGCAAAATGAGCAGCTGGCACAATTGCAAAATTCGCTTGCTGTTCAGAATGAAACATCGGATCAAAAAAATGCCATGGAGGCTGCCACTCAAGAGCTGGCATCCGCAGAACAACAAGTAGAAGAAATGGCTGCAGAAATGCAGGCTGATTCAGAGCAGGTAATTAAACCAGCTAAAGTCGAGCCACTGCCAGATTTTTCAGAGCCCATTCCAGAAGAATTCTTACAGGCAGATCAACAAGCTCCCGATGCCGAGCCTGAAAGTTTAGTCGCGGAGGCGGAAGTGACCAGTGAGACCATGGCGGATCCTGAAAAGCCCGCGATGGAAACTCCAGTTAGTGAATCGATGCTAGACAAGATTACCTCAGTTCTGCGTGATCAAGGTAAAACATTGATTGCAGCCGGCGCCGGCCTATTGGGGCTGTTGCTGGTTTGGATTGGCGTTAAACGCCGCAGAGAAAATACCGAAAATGCCGAGCTTGCTGCGAATGGTTTGCCAGCATTTGAAGAGGAGCCTTCAATTGATGAAATGCTGGATGACTTGGAAGCGGTGAAAGCGGATGAAGTCGATAAAGAAAATGAAATGGCTGCCGCGTCTGAGTCTTCTGCCGAGG
>CAZWQM010000006.1:115234-119650 GCA_964636225.1 uncultured Thiotrichales bacterium
GATGAAGTCGATAAAGAAAATGAAATGGCTGCCGCGTCTGAGTCTTCTGCCGAGGCGGACGATATATTGGCTGAAGCTGACGTTTACATCTCTTATGGTTTTTATCAGCAGGCTGAGGAGCTCCTTAATGAAGGCCTGAGTAAAGATCCGAATAACCTTTTGTACAAGGTTAAGCTGGCTGAAATATATTCTGCTGATAAAAGATCTGATGATTTTATCAGTCATCTTGAAGGTTTTGCTTCAAACATGAACAAAAAATCACCTGAGTGGGGAAAAATTGCTGCCGTGGGAGCAGCATTGGTTCCGACTCATGCTTTATTTGCCAGTGATAATGCATCCGAACTTGACGACGATTCAGTACAAAAAGTGGGTATCAGCGAAGGTGACAAATCATCCACAGAAGTCATCGATAGTGGCGTTATCAGTGATTTCCGAGTCGCCTCTGAAGATATGGAAGACTTTGATACAGATGATCTGGATGATGATAATTCTTTGGATTTCACTTTTGCTGATGATTACGAGTTTGCTAATCCTTCGGTTATCGAGGAAGTTGGTACCAAACTCGATTTGGCCAAGGCTTTCGTCGACATGGGTGACGAAGATGCAGCCAAAGAGACGCTGACAGAAGTCATGGAACAGGGGGATCAAGCTCAAATTCAACAGGCCAAGGAATTGCTCGATAAGTTGAACTAGATAAGCTGAATTAGAGGTGAGTTTACCCACAGTTCAAAGAGAAAGCCTCAGTGTTTACACTGGGGCTTTCTTGGTTTAGTGCATGATAAAGATATGAGATTTGCAGGTATTGTTGAATATGATGGAAGTGACTTTTGTGGCTGGCAAAGACAGTCACATTCACCGTCGGTTCAGGCAGCAGTGGAACGTGCTATTAGTCGGGTTGCCAATCATGAAGTGGGTATTGCTTGCGCGGGACGTACCGATACAGGGGTCCATGCGCTAGCACAGGTTATACATTTCGACACCAACGTCGAGCGAGATATGCGTTCCTGGCTATTGGGTATTAACTCTAACCTGCCGTCCAATATTGTACTTAAATCGATTAAGCTGATGCCTGATGAATTTCATGCGCGTTTTTCAGCACTTTCTCGCTCATATCGTTATATTATAGCCAATCAAAAAGTTAGACCGGCTTTACTGGCCAAAAGAGTGGCCTGGATACATGCACCGCTGGATGCTGAGCTAATGCAACAGGGCGCGGACTATCTTGAAGGTGAGCACGATTTTACAAGCTTTCGCGCTCTGGCTTGTCAGGCCAAAAGTCCGGTAAGAAATATTTCGAAATTAAGTATACACAGAGAAGGTTCGATGTTGATGATGGATGTAACTGCGAATGGATTTTTACATCATATGGTGCGTAATCTGGCCGGGGTGCTGATCAGTATTGGCAAAAAAGAGCATGCTCCGGAATGGGCCAAACAAGTGCTGCAAAATAGAGATCGCTCCTTAGGTGGGGTGACGGCACCGGCTCAGGGCCTGTATTTTATGGCGGTTGAGTATGGTACTAAGTATCAGTTATCAGAGGATTGAATGTTTATTCATTACAGGAAAGTATGAAGCGTACTCGCATAAAATTTTGTGGAATTACTCGACTAGAAGATTTTCAGGCGGCACAGGTTCTGGGAGTTGATGCGCTGGGACTGGTTTTCTGTCCACAAAGCCCGCGTGCAATTGATGTACAACAGGCGCGAACATTAATTGATCACTGCGGTCCATTTATTACCAGTGTAGGGTTATTCATGAATCAAGATGCGGGTACAATCAGTGGCGTGTTGGAGCAGGTGCCTGTGGATCTATTACAGTTTCATGGTACGGAATCTGAACAGTTTTGTGCATCGTTTGGACGACCTTATGTCAAAAGTATTGCGATGGGCAGCCTTACTAATGAGTTATCAGAGTCCAGTTATCCATCCGCTTCCGCTTTATTGTTGGACAGCAACGAGTTGGGTCAACCTGGAGGTTCTGGAAAGCAGTTTAACTGGCAGACAGTCCCGAAGTTGGACAGGCCTTTAATTCTGGCGGGCGGACTTGATTCGACCAATGTAGGAGATGCGATCAAACAGCTACGCCCCTATGCAGTGGATGTCAGTAGTGGGATTGAGTTTGCCAAAGGTATCAAAGATATAAATAAAATGAGTGAATTTGTAAAATCTGTACGAGAAGCCGATGAAAGCTAAAGTTATCGACAACACCTATGTTGGCAGTGACGTGCCTGATGAAGCAGGCCATTTTGGTATTTATGGCGGGAAGTTTGTTGCTGAAACTTTAATGACACCTCTGGAAGAACTGGAAGCTGCCTATTTATGCTGTAAGGATGACCCGCAATTTCAAAAAGAATTTGATGAAGACTTGACCCACTATGTGGGCAGGCCCAGTCCGCTTTACCATGCGCATAGGCTCTCAGAGCTATGGGGTGGCGCGCAGATTTTCCTCAAGCGTGAAGATCTTAATCACACCGGGGCACATAAGATTAATAACACCATTGGTCAAGCGCTGCTGGCCAAGCGCATGGGAAAAACGCGGATTATTGCCGAAACCGGTGCCGGTCAACATGGCGTGGCCAGTGCCACTATTGCGGCTCGTTTAGGGCTCGAATGTGTAGTGTATATGGGTGAAGAAGACATACATCGTCAGGCGCCGAATGTTTATCGTATGCGCCTTTTAGGGGCTACCGTTGTGCCGGTAACTTCAGGCTCTAAAACACTAAAAGATGCGCTTAATGAAGCGCTGCGCGATTGGGTTACAAATGTTGATAACACCTTTTATGTGATTGGCACGGTTGCCGGTCCACATCCTTATCCTCGACTTGTAAGAGACTTTCAAACCGTGATTGGGCGTGAAGCGCGGGAACAACATTTGAATCAAACTGGCAAATTACCCAATGCTTTAGTCGCTTGTGTGGGTGGGGGTTCAAATGCCATTGGACTTTTTCATCCTTTTCTTAATGACGTGGAAATCAAAAAATACGGGGTGGAAGCGGCAGGTGACGGAATTGAAACCGGACGTCATTCCGCTCCATTAAATGCCGGCAAACCAGGTGTACTGCATGGTAACCGTACCTATCTTATGGAAGATGAGAATGGTCAGATTATTGAGACGCATTCAATTTCTGCAGGTCTGGATTATCCGGGTGTGGGACCTGAACACGCTTGGTTAAAGGATGAGGGCAGTGTGGAGTATGTCGCAATCACCGACGAAGAAGCGCTCAAGGCATTTCATCAACTTACACGCATTGAAGGTATTATTCCGGCACTGGAAAGCAGTCATGCCGTAGCTTATGCGAAAAAGCTCGCCCCGACGATGGATAAAGATCAATCCATTATTGTTAATTTATCTGGCCGCGGTGACAAGGATATTAATACTGTGGCACGCATTGAAGGAATCCAATTGTGAGTCGACTACAGGCCTGCTTTGAAAAATTAAATCAGAGTAATCAAAAAGCACTGATCAGTTACGTCACTGCAGGAGATCCGCATCCTGCGTATACGCTGGAAATTATGCATACACTGGTAGCAGGGGGCAGCGATATAATTGAGTTGGGTGTTCCGTTTTCTGACCCGATGGCCGATGGTCCGGTGATTCAGCTGGCCTGTGAACGCGCACTCAAACATGATACTTCTTTACAAAATGTGATCGATATCGTAAGGCAGTTCCGTGAATCAAATTCGACTACACCTGTCGTTTTAATGGGATATCAAAATCCTTTTGAAATTTACGGCATTGAAAAGTTTGCCAGTGCAGTAGACGGCATTGTCGATGGTGTGATTACAGTGGACTTGCCACCTGAAGAAAGTCATCAAATTGCGCCGCTCTACAGACAACATGATATTGACACTATTTATCTACTTGCACCCACAACTCGACAAGCACGTGTACAAATGATTACCGAACAGGCTTCCGGTTTTTTGTATTACGTATCGTTCAAAGGAATTACGGGTGCGAGTCAGATTGATGTTGCGAGTGTGACGAAAAAAGTTGCTGATATTAAAAAATGTACCCGAATCCCCGTGGCCGTTGGGTTTGGGATAAAGAATGCGGACACTGCCTGTCAGGTAGCCAGTTGCTCGGATGCGGTGGTTGTGGGTAGTGCGATTGTTTCAATTATCGCGCAGCATGGAGACGATATGCCAGCGGCTACTGCTAAAGTGAAATCTCTGTTGCATGAAATAAAGGATGCATTGGATAATAGTCAGTCCATACAGAATACTGCCTGACTGAAAATCTTATAGGTATCTTAAAAGAAATTTACCAAGAGACATTTCTCGAGATAGATTTCCAACGACACTACAACAATAAGTACAATACAAAACTATGAGCTGGTTAGAGAAATTAATGCCTTCGCAGATTCGTACCGAGAGTACCTCCAAGCGAAAAGTTCCCGAAGGGTTATGGGATAAATGC
>CAZWQM010000007.1:0-87274 GCA_964636225.1 uncultured Thiotrichales bacterium
TGTTTGCCCACCTCTTCCAGTGTGTGATCGGTATTCATATCAATACCAAATCGCATACGCAACACTTTGGCTTCACGAGGTGTTAATGATGCCAGTATCTCACGAGTGGCTTCACTTAAACCGACGCCGGCTGCGGCTTCGACAGGAGACTCAATGTTGGAATCTTCAATGAAGTCGCCAAGATGTGAGTCTTCATCATCACCGATCGGTGTTTCCATGGAAATGGGTTCTTTGGCAATCTTGAGTACTTTGCGAACTTTGTCTTCAGGCATTTCCATGCGCTCAGACAGTTCTTCCGGAGTGGCTTCTCTTCCCATTTCCTGGAGCATTTGACGTGAAATGCGGTTTAGCTTGTTTATTGTTTCAATCATATGTACAGGTATACGTATGGTACGCGCCTGATCTGCAATTGAACGGGTAATGGCCTGGCGAATCCACCAGGTGGCATAAGTCGAGAATTTATAGCCACGACGATATTCAAATTTATCCACAGCCTTCATAAGTCCGATATTGCCTTCCTGAATTAAATCCAGGAACTGCAATCCTCGATTGGTGTATTTTTTGGCAATCGAGATCACCAGTCGAAGGTTAGCTTCGACCATTTCTTTTTTGGCACGACGCGCCTTGGCTTCACCAATTGAAATGCGGCGATTGATTTCCTTTATTTCAGCAATGGATAGCTTGGATGCCTCCTGAATTGAGACGAGTTTTTGTTGCTCTTTAAGGATTTCTCCCTGTACCTCCCGAAGTGAATCCGAATACGCGGCCTTTTTGTTAATCAGGCTGCTGACCCATTCAGTATTAGTCTCATTTTCAGTAAAGGATTCAATAAATTTCTTCTTGGGTATGCGTGCATAATCTACGCATAAAGCCATAATAAGACGTTCATGGTTACGAATGCTACTGACGGTTGTGCGCAAGTTTTCCGACAGCGCATCAATCACCTTTTGGGTAAGCTTAAGGCGCATAAACAACTCCGCGACTTCTTCGCGGGCGGTAGCAGCTTTTTTAGCACTCTTCAGAACCGTGGCTGATTGTGATGACTTGTAGAGTTTGGCAAGCTTTTCAAAATGTTCCTTGGCTTCTTCTGGATCTGGGCCAGTGTCGATCTCCTCAGCGGTTTCTTCATCGTCATCTGCATCTTCATCCGTGTCAGAGTCGACGTCAGTGGTATCTTCACTATCACTGTTAACTACTGTGGGCGTGGGAATTTCATCCTCGGCGTCCGGGTCTATGAAGCCCGAAATAAGGTCAGTCAAACGCATTTCCTCAGCTTCGACTTTGGCATAGAGAAGTAAGAGGGTTTCGATGGATCGCGGATAATGGCCGATGGCGAATAAAACCTGGGATAACCCTTCCTCGATACGTTTGGCGATTTTGATTTCACCTTCACGGGTTAAAAGGTTAACGGTTCCCATTTCACGCATGTACATACGAACAGGATCTGTCGTTCTGCCAAATTCACTGTCAACAGAAGCCAGCGCCGCAGCAGCTTCTTCAGCCAGGTCATCTGCAGTCGCAGCTGTCTCTTCATCCAGCAGGGAATCTTCATCCGGAGCCTGCTCATGGACTCGAATGCCCATGTCATTGATCATTCCGATAATATCTTCGATCTGCTCAGGATCAACGATAGAGTTTGGAAGGTGATCGTTGACTTCAGCGTAAGTCAAATAACCCTGTTCCTTGCCCTTGGCAATGAGGTCCTTTAGGCTATATTCCTGATTTTGCTGATCTGAATTTGAATCTGCTTCCATTAAGCTACCCGCTAGAATAACAATTAATCAAACCGCCCATTATAGGCAAATAAAAGCTATAGATATACCCGCCAAATGAGATGTTTTTGCATTTAGTGAGTGAATTAACATTAAAACCCAGCCTGGTTAGACCTTTTCCTTACACATTAGTTTTCCTGCCGAATAATGGCATCCAGCTCATTTCGGCGTATATCGTCCTTAAATCGCTGCATGGTCTGTATGAAGGATAACTCGCGATTTTCCATATCTGGCGGGTCCCACAGAAGTAATTTTTGTAACGAGGAATAATTTTTTTGGCCATGGAACCTTTCAACCAGAGCAATGGCACTTATATTAGGATCAGCCTCGATTATTTCAAGTAGCTCCGTAAACAAACTTATACCGGGATCCTTGAGTAATTGGCTGAGTTCCTCAACTGGAAGAGCATGTTGTGCCAGAGATGGATCACGTAAAAGTAAGGCAATGGCCAGACGCGTTTTTGTATATTTTAGAGAACGTTTTTGTTTTTGCCCCCGGATGGGTGGGGCGGCCGGTTGAACTGCAGAGGGAGCCACATTGATCGAGGTGCCGACACGTTCGTTGAGTTCTTTAATCATGAGGTCGCGAAAAACCGTACGTGGAATTTTGGCCAATAACGGCTGGGCAGTACTGGCAAGTTTTGCACGACCATCAGGTGTAGTTAAATCGACATTCTTGCTCAGGTTGGTAAAAAAATATTCTGATAAAGTGGGTGCTTTACTTGATAGCTGGGTAAAAGAATCAGGGCCCAGGGTGCGAATAAGTGAATCCGGATCTTCACCCTGAGGCATAAATGCAAAACGTACGCTGATACCATCTTTATATTCCGGCAGGATCTGCTCAAGTGCTTTCCAAGCGGCATCACGACCTGCACGATCCCCGTCAAAACAAAAAACAAGATTTGTACTGAAGCGAAGCAGATTGCGAATATTTTGAGCAGTTGTGGCCGTTCCAAGCGTGGCCACACAATTCTTAACGTGATGTTGAAACAAAGCCACCACATCCATATAACCTTCTACAATAATCAGTTGTTTAAACTTGCCCAGTGCCTGTCTTGCTTCGTACAGGCCGTACAAAGTGTTACTTTTATGAAACAGCTCCGTTTCTGGGCTGTTCATATACTTGGGCATGGTGTCATCAACAGATCGGCCCCCAAAGCCTATAGTCCTGCCTCGTAAGTCACGAATAGGAAACATTATGCGATTTCGAAATCGATCATAAGTTTTATTAACAGTTTTTTCTGATAGCAATCCTGAGTTGAGCATTTCTTCTTTGCTAATCTTATTGCCCAGTGCTGTATTTAGATTATCAAAGCCGGCAGGAGCATAACCAATACTAAAGCTTGCCGCTATTTCGCCTGTGATGCCGCGGGATTTTAAATAATCAATCGCGTTTTGATTAGAACGTAATTGTTGTTGATAATATTGATTTGCTTGTTCAAGTGCTTGATAGAGCATGTGATGATCATTGCGCAGAGCCGCACCTTTTTCTGTTGTTACTTTCAGGCCGAGTCTATTGGCTAAGACTTCTATCGCTTCAATAAATTGCAGACCTTCATACTCAATTAAAAAATTAATTGCGGTACCATGAGCACCACAACCAAAACAGTGATAAAACTGTTTGTCAGGACTTACCGTAAAAGAAGGTGTTTTTTCACCATGAAAAGGGCAGCAGGCCAAGTACTCTTTGCCCTGGTTTTTTAAATCAATATAGCTGCTGATCAAATCAACAATGTCGGTCTGATTTAGTACCTGGTCAATGAAAGACTGTGGAATTTTTCCAGCCATGTTTCGCTAGATTCCTGATGAGTGAATAAAATGTATGCAGAAGCCTACCCTTTGCAACGGGGAAGTCAATATAACTGGAAGGTTCAGGAGAAAAATGGGCTTGAGGACCCGGTCGCTACTTTAAGTATTGTTGAACATTTTTTAAAGGAATAGGCCAGGGCTTATTCTTTTTCAGGCTGGGAGACAATGAGTTTATGGCAGCTAAAGCCTGATCACGAGTTTTATAATTGCCTATAACCAGTACATAAATAATGGAATCATTAACTGACTTGCCAAAATAGGCGTAATGATCTTTCAGATTTTCTTTCTTGATTAAAGATTCAAGTTGAGAGACTTCTTTCGTAGCGACAACCTGTAATGTGTAACTAGAGGAATCAAGTTCTTTGAGCCAGACTTCACCGTAAGATTTTTTCGGAATAGATTGTTTGGTTACACTGGATAAAGATTTAGCAGTACTTGAGCTAGTATTTGTGGCAATTGTATTATTTGATTCTGTTTCAATTTCAGCGTTGTTGGCGACTTTTGATTTTTCAACTAATTTCTCATTCTCATCCAGTAGTTGTTTCTTATCCATTACTTCGAGAGATTCCGAAAGTAAGGTAGTGGTTTGTTGAGATTGATCTGCGTCGGGCTGTTCTGGGAGTTGCAGAGTAGAGGATTCCAGTGTGCCCACATTAATTTCAGTAATGGGTGGGGTTGGAAGTGGTAGAGAAGGCGTCTGTTCATTTGATGGCTTACCTGCTTCCTGTGCGATCGGTGAAAGCGTGGGTTCATTAATCAAAGGTTTATCCAGGGGCACCATGACTTCTTCTTTAGAATCATCTGTGTTAAGACGGCTGTTTAAATAAAATCCGGCGGCTATCACTGCTAAAATAGAAAGTAAAAATACTGGGACTCTGGGTTTGCGATTACGAATGGTTATGTGCGATCCAGAAGCATCATGCAGTGAACCTTCCCTGCATTGATTCTGTAATGCAAAGATCGAATTTTCATGAATTTGGCGTGCATTGCCTGAAGAGGCTTTGTAGATTTCAGTTACTTGTGGTTCATCAAGCAATATTTCATTTTCAAGACCAGCTGCTTGTAAACGGTGTTGAATATAATGCCCCGTTTGCTCGCGTGTAAACGGCCGAACATTTATTTGATACACTTGTGTGCAGGCCGGGTTGGACTCTTCAAGTTCGGAGATACCAAGTTTTAAGGTACTTTCTCCAGCCAGTATGAAACCAAGACTGAGTGGACAAGCAAGTCCTATTCTGTGTTTAAGCGTAAACAGCCTGTCTAATGTTGATGAGTTAAGCAGATGCGCATCATCAATAATTAATGCGGCGTGTGTGTGTTCTCGCAGATAACAGATAACGTAATTTTCTATTGATAAATCACTTGCGGATGATTGAATGCTATCCTCAGCTAAAACCCAGCGCTGTTTGATTTTATTTTGAATAAAGTCGAAGTCTGTATCACTGCCAGCACGCAGGGTGCAGAATTGATATTGTTGATAACCCAGACGTAATATTTTTCGCAGAAAAGTTGTTTTGCCAACGCCATCTTCCCCCGTTAACACAATTGTGGTGGCGGAATTGGTGAGGTACTCCATGATGATGTTATTGGTCATCTCTAACTGGCTGTCAGTGTATAAATAGGCATCCTCTGCATGTTCGGTGAAAGGATGCTCTCTTAAACCTAGTGCGCTGAGCTCTTCTTCAGTCAGTTGATAGGATTCGGTCTGTTCATGTTCTATTGTCATCACTGCATATTAAAAATCGCCATTAGGCTAGTTAATTCGGGCATATTCAATTTGAGCATATCGATCTGTCATGCCCGCAATGTAATCTGCGATAACGCGTGCAAATTCATCACTGCCGCCAATTTTCTTTCTGGCAAGTGCTCTTGCCCTGTGTTCTTCTGGAAGTAGCTCAGGATTATTGTAAAAGCCTGTAAATAAATATGAAATAATATTTTTTGCGTTAGTGCTCATCTTGTTCACTTGTTGATGTTGATACAAGTTAGCATGCAAAAAAGATTTTAATTCTGCCATTTGTTTTTTTACATCGTCGCTGAAAGCAACCAGAGGTGTCTTGCAAGTACGGACATCGTGGATGTTCTTAATATTATCAAGTTGGATATTTTTTAAGGTATTATCAATTAAGTCACAGATAAGTTGATTGATGATGCGCCTTATAGTCTCCTGGGCTTTTCGTTTATCTGGCAAGTCGGGGAATCGCGCATCTACATCAAAATAGTGATGCTCAAAAAGAGTAATGTCTCTAAGTTGTTGTAGGCTAATTAAGCCTGATCTCAGACCATCGTCCACATCATGATTGTTATAGGCAATTTCATCTGCAATATTTGTGAGCTGTGCTTCAAGACTAGGTTGAGTGCGATCCAAAAAACGTTGGCCTACTGTCCCCATGTTGCGGGCATGTTTGATTGAGCAGTGTTTCAAAATCCCTTCGCGGGTTTCAAACATTAGGTTTAATCCATCAAAATCAGGGTATTTTTCTTCCAGGAAATCGACGACGCGTAATGACTGTAGATTATGTTCAAATCCACCAAATTCTTTCATACAGTGATTTAAGGCGTCCTGCCCAGCATGACCAAAAGCGGTATGACCCAAATCATGTGCGAGCGCAATTGCCTCTGTTAGGTCTTCGTTTAAATGCAGGGCACGGGATATTGAGCGAGCAATCTGGGAAACCTCAATAGAATGAGTGAGGCGAGTGCGATACAAATCACCTTCGTGATTTATAAAAACTTGTGTTTTGTACTCCAGTCTTCGAAATGCAGTGCTATGAATGATGCGATCGCGATCACGTTGATACTCAGTGCGAGAGGAACAAGATGGCTCTGAAAATTTTCTGCCCGGCGATAAATTTTGAGTGACAGCATATTCTGCCAGATTAGTATTGGTAGGTTTGGAATCCACAGTGTTCATCTTTATGGCAGATAAAAAGCTATGCGCTATTGTGTAATTCTATCAATGTACTGAAAAGTAAATCATCATCAAAGTCACTGGTTAAAACTGCCTCACCGATGTCTTTCAATAATATGAGGTGTAACTGACCATTTTTTACTTTTTTATCGACAGCCATCAGTTCAATGATTTTTTCAGCGGAAAGGGATTCAGGTAGTTTCGTTGGCAATTTGGCGAAAGAAATTAGCGAAGCAATTTTTTCGACCTGTTGATTAGAGAGCCAGCCAAGTCTGGCAGAGAATTCAGCGGCAACAACCATCCCACAGCCAACAGCTTCTCCATGTAACCAGTTGCCATAGCCCATGCCCGTTTCTATCGCATGACCAAATGTATGACCTAGATTCAGTAAAGCTCTGCGACCGCTTTTTTCATGTTCATCGCTTGCTACAATTTCTGCTTTACAGCGACAGGATTGTTCTACTGCGTATTCAATTGCATCTGTATTCAGCGCCAAAAGCTTTTGAATATTATCTTCAAGCCAATCAAAAAAAGGACTGTCGGAAATCAAACCGTATTTAATAACTTCTGCCAGACCAGCGCTGAGCTCACGCTGCGGTAATGTATGCAGGGTGCTGATATCTGCCAACACACACTGAGGCTGATAGAAAGCGCCTATCATGTTTTTGCCCATGGGGTGGTTGACTCCGGTCTTGCCACCGACTGAAGAATCAACTTGTGATAGTAAAGTAGTCGGGACCTGAATAAAGTTGACACCACGTTGATAACAGGCTGCAGCAAATCCGGTGATGTCGCCCACGACACCTCCGCCCAGCGCAATGACGGTCACATCTCTGGCACATTTATGCTGCAGAAGTTGATCGAAGATAGATTCTATAGTGGCAAGCGTTTTATAGCTTTCTCCATCAGTTAATATAACTTCATGGATGTGGTAATCAGAAAGTGACGATTTAAGCTTGTCAAGATATAAAGGCGCGACGGTCTCGTTGGAAATTACAACAATCTGTTTTCCATGAATATGTGGCTTTAATAGCTCTCCATGGGATAACAGGTTTTCACCAATGTGTATCGGGTAAGAGCGAGTGCCAAGATCAACTTTTAGAGTGCGCATGTGATTGTTTATGAATTTTTACTGCTGTTTACCTGTGTACAGATTTGTTCTATGGAAGAACTAATACTCTGGGTATTGGTATCGACAACCAAGTCTGAGATTTTCTCATAAATTGCATTGCGTTCGTTAGCCAGTTTTTGCAGTGTAGCATGGCGATCCTGGGTTTGAAGCAATGGGCGTTTTTTATCGTGCCGGGTTCGTTTGATCTGTGAGTTTACTGATGCCTGCAAGTATACAACAATACCGTTTTGTTTTATCAGATTCAGATTTTCCGGCACAAGGACTACGCCTCCTCCAGTAGCAATCACTGCATTTTTGTGACTTACCAGATCTCTAAGAATTTTAGTCTCTCTTTGCCTAAAACTCTGTTCGCCTTCCAATTCAAAAATAGTAGTAATAGCAACACCGGTACGGTCTTCCAAAACTTTATCGCAATCATAAAATTTACGATTTAATTGTTTGGCTAATCGTTTGCCGACGGAAGACTTACCTGCTCCCATTGGACCGATGAGAATAATATTTTTTGGCATAAGCAAAGTTAGGAGAGATTGCTTTAATTTTTTTATGCAAAATTCAGCTAGTCTATCGCGTCAGGTTGAGTTGTTCGTCAATGATCTTCGGTGTGATGAAGATTAGCAATTCCTGCTTGTCTTCGGTACGGCTGTCACGTCGAAATAGTCTTCCTGCTACCGGAATATCACCGAAGAATGGAACCTTAGTATAGGATTCTGTATTTTCTTCAACATATATGCCGCCGAGGACAATAGTTTGACCATTGTCGACCAACACATTTGAGGTCACTTCATTGGTGTTAATACTTGGAACACCGGAAACCACATCGCCCACACTGTCATTTGTCACTGAGACTTCCATATTGACGCGGTCATCTGGGGTGATTTGCGGTGTGACTTCCAGAGACAGTACCGCCTTTTTAAATTCAACATCCGTAGCACCACTAGATGTCTGTGATACATAAGGGATCTCGGTACCTGACTCTATTCGTGCTGTACTTTGGTTGGCGGTAATAATGCGAGGATTCGACATCACTTCTGCCTTACTTTCAGCTTGTGCGGCAGAAAGTTCCATGTTTACAGCAAAGCCAAAAGGCAGCTTTATGAACGACAGGGCAAACTGACCCGCCCTTGTAGCTTCAGCTAGAGGCAGGTTAACGTTCAATGTATCTTCAATTGGAATTGTATCGCCTGAAGTCAAAGGTTCTAAAAGATCCAGATTACCACCGGTAACATCTGCAACTTTGTTTTGAGCCAAGTCTTTACCATCAACATTAAATACACCAAATTTAGCACCCAAATCTTTACTAAAGTCATCATTGGCCACCACAATTCGTGATTCGATAAGGACCTGCTTGACGGGAATATCGAGTCGGTCAATTAAACGGCGAATCTCATTTAGTTTCTGTGCAGTATCCTGAATAAGCAGAGTGTTGGTTCGGTCATCGACACTCACCTGACCTCTTTCTGACAGCAAGGTGTTGTCTGTGTCCTTTAAAAGACTAGCGAGGTCTGCAGCTTTGGCATAATTAATTTCCATGAACTCGGAGCGTAACGGTGCTAGCTCTTCAACCTGTTGCTGGGACTCAAGTTCCAGCTTTTCGCGTGCCGCTATTTCCTCATTAGGCGCGATATAAAGCACATTGCCATTTTCACGCATACCTAAGCCTTTGGTCTTAAGGATAATATCCAGTGCTTGATCCCAGGGAACGTTCTTTAAGCGTAACGTTAAAGAGCCACCAACGGAGTCACTGACAACTAGGTTCAGTCCGGTAAAGTCAGCAATCAGCTGAAGAACAGAACGGACTTCGATGTTCTGGAAGTTTAAAGATAAGCGTTCACCCTCGTAGGTTTTCTTGCCTCGTGCCTCGACCAGTTCATTCGGAATCTCCCGCACTTCCAGCACATAGAGATTATCCGATTGATAGGCCAGATGCGCATAATCTGATTTTGGATTCGGCTGTACTACGACTTGCGTGTTTTTACCTTGTGCTGATGGGGATATGAATTCAACCGGAGTTGCAAAGTCTTTTACATCAAAACGTTTTTGTAAGGCTGGGGGTAGTTTTGTGTCTTCGAAACTAAGAATTATTTTTCCACCTTGTTCAGCCAGGCTTACAGGTATGTTTGGGTTGGATAAACTAATCAACACGCGACCCGCATTGTTATCGCCACGTCTGAAGTCGATCAGGCTGATGCTATTGTCAACGCTGGCCGTCGATGTGCGATTGCTTGAAGCTCTAGTTGGCGCTTTCTGTACCATGACTGGGTGACTGCTTGCGGGATCGCTGTCGCCGATTGTTAGAATAAAATTGTTTCCCTTAGCTTGAGTTTGATATTCCTGCAGTGAATTTAAGTTAACAACCACGCGAGTACGGCCATTTGATTGTACGGTGTTAATCGTTTTGGCCTGGCCGATATTTATATCCTGAAAGCGGTCTTTTACTGCAAGGTCAGTGTCCGCAAAGTCCAGAGCGATACGGGCTGGATTATCTGTAGTAAAAGCTAGTGGTTCGCTGGGAACAGTATCAAACACAAGAGTAATTTCAATCTGGTTGTCAGGTAATGCAGCAACCTTGACATCATTCAGTTGATTCTCGGCAAAAACTGTCGTGCTGAAGAATAGTAAGCAGATTCCCGACAAAAGCACACCCAGTACGTTTTTTAATGAGTATTTACTGTGTTTTGAGTAATTGATATCCATGATGCTTACCATTCCATTAAGGTGTTAATCAATCTTGATTGAAGTTTGTATTTAGTCATTGCTTTTATTATTCACTGAGCGCAATCGATGAAGAGCGTTCTCGCCAACCCCCAAATTCATCCGGAACAATTTCAGCAAGCTCGACTTCATCTTCCGTGACTGAAATGATCTTGCCATTGTTTTGTCCAAGATAATTTCCTGCGAGGACTCTTTGAATTGTGTTATCCGGCGTCTTGATTAACGCCCATGTTTGATTATCCTGCTGCATGGTGCCTACCATGCGCAAAGTGTCCAATGGAAAGCTTTCCAGATATTCTGGAACTCTATTGCTATCCGGTGTGATACTTGAAAAATGCTTGGGCTTGGACTGGCCAATTTTGGGACGAAAAATGCTCGAATCGAATGGATCATGCTTGTCCGCATTGTTGTAGATAAACGTTTTGTAAGGAATCACTTCTGGCAAAGGTTCTACGCCTTTCTGTGGTCTTGACTTAACCTCAGCCACCCATGCCTCAAGATCAGCAGTGCCTTGAGAACATCCTCCGGACAGAAGCAGGATAAAGCAGGAGGCCAGAGCATATACCTGCTTTTTATAATTTTTAATAACCTGATTATTCACTTGTGTGTTCATTGTCTACGCGCAAGTCCTATTCTTCTTCGTTATCATCAAGATAGCGATATGTTTTGGCAGAAGCGTTCATTGTCATCTTTCCACCATCCTTATCGTCCGGCTTAAGTTGTATATTGTGAAGCGTCACAATGCGTGGCAATGCGGCAACTTCACTGGCGAATGTCCCAAACTGGTGAAAATCACCCTGCATAACAAGCTCAATGGATTTTTCCGCATAGAATTCTTTTTCGGATTCCGGCCCCGGTTTGAATAGTTTGACTTCAAGTCCGCTGGCAAGCGCTGTTTGAGAGATATCTACAATCAACGCAGGAATTTCAGTTTTACTGGGTAGCTGACGCAGCAGAGTACCAAATGTTCTGCGCATTTCTTCCAGCTGGGCTTTGTGCTCTTTTAAATTAGCCGCTTTTTTAACTTTAACTTCAAATGTGCTACGCAGTTCCATTTCCTTGGCTTTTGCCACATCGAAGTTGGCTAACTGGTCCTTGGTATTCAGATAAAATCCCAGGCCAATTACGGCCGCAGCAAGCAAGGCTACAAGCATAATTTTTACAGTTAATGGTGCGGTGCCAATATTGTTAAAATCCAGATTATTTATATCGGAAAATGTCATACTGAGTTATTCCTCTGCTGGTATTTCTTCTGGATTTGTTTGTGCAAGTTGTAATGAGAATGAACTTACTCTAAGGCCATTATCTGTTTCGTCAGTGGATATCACACTTAGTTTTGGGTTGGTCAGCCATTCTGATTGTTCAATGTTTCTCATATAAGATGATACGCGTGCGTTGGACTCTGCTTTACCTTCGAGATTAATCTGGTTGCCATTTTGTGTTAATTCAGACAGATACACACTGTCCGGCAGTGTTTTTACAATTTCATCAAACAAATGGACAATGCTTGGACGTGTGGCCTGAAGGTTTTGGATTACCTCCATGCGTTCAACCAGCGCGCGTCTTGTTGCATCCAGCTTTTGAATTTCTTTGATCTTTTCATCCAGCACGACAATTTCATTGGTCAAGTAAGCGTTACGTCTTTCCTGGCCTTTAATTTTTGCGTCCACTTGAAAATGAACTAGCAAAACGGCAAGGACTGCAACCGCTGCACCGGCAGCCAACATAATAAAAAATTCTTGCTGCTTTTCTTTTCGCAGTGTTGCGCGCCATGGAAGTAAATTAATTTTAGCCATAATGTTTAATCAAAAGCCCTCAATGCTAGACCGCAAGCGATTAGTAGAGCTGGCGCATCCTGACCCAATGCCTGAGGGTTAACTTTTGCACCCAGCGAAACATGATTGAATGGATTCGCGGTGGTCACTGAGATACCTAATTCTTTCTGGATTCTTTCATCCAGTCCCGGGATAGAAGCACAACCACCCGCAAGGACAATGTGGTCCACGGTCGAATGTTGACTGGCCGAGTAGAAAAACTGTAAAAAACGGTTGGCTTGCTGCGCGACCGTCAGCTTGAAAGGCTCCAGCAGATCAGTAATGTAATTATCGGGTAATCCCCCTTCTTTTTTGGCCAGACCTGCTTCTTCATATGTCAGACCGTACTGATGCATGATTTCTTCAGTCAATTGCTTGCCACCAAAAGGCTGTTCACGCGTATAGATCATGGTGCCGTTTTGTATGACGTTCAAACTGGTCATAGTGGAACCAATATCCAATATACCGACGGTTTTATCAATGCCCTGCCCTGGAATCTTATCGGCCAATAGAGGATAAACACTTTCAATTGCGTACGCTTCCACGTCGACCACGACCGGCGTCAGTCCGGCCACTTTGGCAGCTGCCACTCTCATTTCAACATTTTCACTGCGTGAAGCAGCCAAAAGCACATCCACAGTATCAGGATTGCCCTCGGTTGGGCCAAGCACATTGAAGTCCAGATTAACTTCTTCCAGTGCATAGGGAATATATTGGTCAGCTTCGATTTGAATCTGGCCCTCCATCTCCGGATCCGATAGCGAGGAAGGCATTGTGATCACTTTGGTAATAACGGCGGAGCCGGCAACCGCTAATGTGCATTTTTTAGCCTTGGTGCCTGTTCGCTTGAGTACTTTTCGTATAGAGTTGCCAACCGCGTCTATATCTGAAATAACTTTTTCAGTGATACAGTTTGCCGGGAGAGGTTCTACACCATAATGTTCAACCCGGTATCCAGAACCGCTATGAGATAGCTCTAATACCTTTACTGAGGTTGAGCTAATATCAATCCCGATAACTGGATTTTTTCGCGAAGTAAATGGAAGCACGTTTAGTTTCCGTTAGTTATTTAGTGTAATTGTATTCTTTATAAAATTATGAGCCGAACTCTATAACAAGATGTGTGAACAAGATGTGAGTTTTTGACAATTTAACCTACCAGAGAACTCTTTCATATCTTTCTTGCCTTAGATTCGTAACTTACAGAATTAATAACATTTTAATCATATGTCATTGAACATAAAGTTGTTTAAACTGGGTTTTATCGGATTAATCGTGATGTCCGTCGCAGTGGTCGCTGTTATCGCTACTGCTTACCTAATTTATTCACCTCAACTTCCTCCGGTAAGCTCTTTAAGAGACGTTCAATTACAAACACCTTTGAAGGTTTATAGCCGTGAAGGCCAGCTCATCGCGCTGTTTGGTGAGAAGCGGCGAATTCCTTTGCATTATCAGGAACTTCCCCAAACTATGGTCGATGCGTTCCTGGCTGCGGAAGACGATCGATTCTTTGAACATCCCGGAGTTGACTACCAAGGTCTGCTAAGAGCGGTGATTAATCTAGCCCTCACCGGACAAAAGGCACAGGGTGGTAGCACGATCACCATGCAACTGGCGCGAAACTTCTTTCTCACGCCAGAGAGAACCTACACACGTAAAATCAAGGAAATACTCCTGGCGTTAAGAATCGAGGATGAGCTGACTAAACAGGAAATTCTCGAACTGTATTTGAATAAGATTTATCTTGGCCAAAGAGCTTATGGGGTGGGAGCGGCGGCGGAAGTTTATTACGGTAAAAGTGTTGATGAACTTTCGTTGGAACAAATTGCGATGATTGCTGGTTTACCCAAAGCACCTTCCAAATTTAATCCCATTAGTAACCTCGAACGTGCAGCGGTACGTAGGGATTATGTTCTGGGACGTATGCTTGAACTTGAAAAAATTACACAGGAAGAATACCTGACCGCGATTGCAACGCCGGTGGAAGCCAAACGCTATGCGGTCAAAATAGAAGTAAACGCACCTTACATAGGAGAAATGGTGCGTGCGCATATGATTGAATTGTATGGCGATGACGCCTATTCCGCAGGATACAATGTCTACACTACGATTGAGGCCAGTAAGCAACGCGCTGCGGAGGATGCGGTTCAAAGTGGTGTAATAGCCTATGATCTGAGGCACGGATATGGTGGTCCGGAAGGCAGTATTCCAGTAGACAGGCTTAACGATGTTCAGGTATTGGCAGAGCTGGTGGCCAATATGCCCGAAGTGGGCGGGTTGAAACCTGGTGTAGTGGCTGAAATCAAGGAGGGCACAGCCATTGTGGCATTGGCCAAAGAGATTATTCAGCTTGACCTTAGTGGTGTGCAATGGGCCAGACAATACAAAACCCAAAACAGCATGGGCCCCAAAATCAAGGCTATCACCGATGTGTTGAAGATGGGTGACATTATTCGAGTGGTAAATACCGCCAAAGGCTGGCAGCTACGTCAAATTCCTAAAGTCAGTAGTGCCCTGGTATCACTGCAACCGGAGGATGGGGCCATTCTGGCTTTAACTGGCGGGTTCGATTTTTATGCCAGTAAATTTAACCGCGTGACTCAGGCCAGAAGACAGCCCGGTTCCTCATTTAAGCCTTTCATCTATTCGGCGGCGATTGAAGCCGGATTCACACCGGCCAGTGTGATCAATGATGCGCCGTTAGTGTTTGAAGATCAGGTAACCGAAGATTCCTGGCGGCCACAAAACTATTCCGGTAAATTTTTTGGGCCTACTAGAATGCGTCTGGCACTGACCAAATCAAGGAACATGGTGTCGATTCGGTTACTTAGAGATATCGGCCGCAAATTTGCAATTGATTATGCGGGTAAATTTGGTTTTGACACAGAAAGATTACCTAAAGATCTGACATTGGCGCTAGGCAGTGGTGCAGTGGAACCCCTAACGTTGGCCAATGCATATGCGGTACTGGCAAATGGTGGTTATAAGGTCGATGCGTATTTCATAGATCGAATTGAGGGGCCTGACGATGAAGTTCTATTTAGGGCCAACCCAGTTCGTGTATGTGATGAGGAATGCACACGCCTGGCCACTGAGATTTCCGTACATGCTGAAGAACGTGCCGAATTGGGGTTAACGGAGTCGATTGGTTCGGAAAATGCTGAAATTCGTATTGCCCCAAGGGTAATTTCTGAATCGAATGCCTACCAAATCGACAGCATGCTTAAAGATGTTATTAAATTTGGTACCGGGCAACGTGCCTTGACCCTGAATCGAAAAGATTTGGCCGGCAAGACCGGCACCACCAATGACCAGCATGATGCCTGGTTTGCTGGATATCATCCGCATGTGACGACCGTGGTTTGGATGGGTTTTGATGAAAACCGCCCATTGGGACGCAATGAAGTCGGTGGCGTGGCGGCACTCCCGATCTGGATTGATTACATGCGTGTGGCGCTGCAGGGTGAACCCTTGATTGAACGGGCATTGCCCCAGGATATGGTCATTCTTCGCGTAGATCCGGATACCGGCGCGATTGTGGACCAGGAAAGCGGCTACGGAATTGAGGAAGCCTTCCATATTGATCAGGTGCCAGGTCTGCAACGTTTTGTACCCTCAAGGCAGATTCATGTTGAGAACAACGACCCAGAAAATTTGGACACTACTCGCCCCATCAGTATTCCGGAGCAGTTATTCTAGAATTTGCAATCAGTTTTGTTTTATCGATGCGCTGTATTCATGCACATAATCGACCAGCGTTTTCATTTTCTCCGGCTCGATGGCCGGGTGAATACCATGACCCAGATTAAACACATGGCCGGTATCTTTACCGTAATCATCCAGGACTTGTTTGGCATGTTGTTTTATAGAGGTCTCCGAGCTATATAAAACAGCCGGATCGAGATTGCCCTGCAAAGCTACTTTATCTCCAATTATACGACTGGCTTCACCGATATTTACGGTCCAGTCGAGTCCAACAGCATTTGCGCCACTATTCGCCAACTCTGCCAGTGAGTGATTGGCACCTTTGGAAAATAAGGTCACAGGAATGGTCTGCCCATCGTATTCACGATGCAACTTTTCAACAATACGTGTCATGGAACCCAATGAGAATTGGCGATAATCCTCAGGGGTCAGCGCACCTCCCCAGGTATCAAACACCATCACAGCCTGGGCCCCGGATTCGATTTGTGCGTTCAAATAGGTCGCTACGCTGTCACTTAGAATATCCAGCAATTTTTGCATTTCAGCAGGTCTGTCATACAGCATACCTTTGACCTTGCTGAAATCTTTGGATGATCCACCTTCCACCATATAAGTAGCCAGAGTCCATGGGCTGCCTGAAAAACCAATCAAAGGCACGCGTCCATTCAGTTCTTTTCGTATCAGCGACACGGCATCAGTGACATAACGCAATTCGCCGTCAGGATCAGGGACCGCAAGTTTATCAATATCGTTTACAGAGTTGATGGGACGCGTAAAAACAGGGCCATCACCTTCCCGGAATTCCAGCCCCAATCCCATTGCGTCGGGAATGGTCAAAATATCAGAAAATAAGATTGCGGCATCCAGTTCAAAACGATCCAGTGGCTGTAACGTCACTTCGCAGGCCAGTTCAGGCGTCTTGCAAAGGGTCAGAAAGTCTCCCGCTTTTTGTCGGGTCGCCCGATATTCGGGTAGGTACCGACCGGCTTGGCGCATAATCCAGATGGGTGTTTTGTCGACGGGTTGGCGCAAAAGAGCGCGAATGAAGCGATCATTTTTTAATGCAGACATGAAAAAAATACGAATAGGTTATTGGCTTTCTTGATAGGCAAAGCGTAGCCGAAGATGAGTGGCAAGCGAAGCGATAATTATTAGCTTAAGCGGGATTTGATAAGTTTGCTGACCTGGCTCATATCGGCACGTCCTTGCAATTCCGGCTTAAGTTCGGCCATAACAGCACCCATGTCTTTCATGGAGGTGGCTGAAGTTTTTACCAGCGCCTGTTCAATTAACTGGTTGATATCCTCCTCACTGAGCGCCTGCGGCAAATATTCACTAATGATGGCCAGTTCGGATTTCTCAGTGTCTGCCAGGTCTTCTCGACCCGCTTTTTCGAATTGCTCTATGGATTCGCGTCGCTGTTTGGCCATTTTGTCCAGAATACTAATCATATCTTGGTCGCTGACATCTGAGCGGGTATCGACTTCAACTTGCTTTACGGCGGATAGAATCAGGCGAATAGTTGCCAGTCGTTGTTTATCGCCAGATTTCATGGCAGACTTCATTTCTGCCACGATTTGTTCTTTAAGTTTATTAAAATCAGACACTTAGTATAGGCGTCTGCGCTTAAGCGTGGTGCGAAATACGCGCTTCAGATTGCGCTTGACTGCGGCAGCAGCTTTACGTTTACGTACAGAAGTGGGTTTTTCGTAGAATTCTCTACGGCGGACTTCAGTTAAAACGCCGGCTTTTTCGCAGGATCTGCGAAAGCGGCGCAGTGCCACGTCGAATGGCTCGTTTTCTTTTACTCGTACTCCAGGCATAAATCCTCGTTACTCTATCGTGATGAATTGTGAAAAAGACGGAGGATTATAATTACGCTATGCTCGATTACAACTGAAAAACTGACTTTTTCCATACTTTTCCACAGGGAAGTGCAAAAAATCTTATGAAAGTGCTTGGAATTGAATCTTCTTGCGATGAAACCGGGGTCGCGATCATTGACGAAAGCGGAAAAATCCTTTCTGAGAGACTCTATAGTCAAATAATCCTGCATAGTGAATATGGTGGGGTAGTGCCGGAGCTGGCATCCCGCGATCACATTCGCAAAATTACCCCGCTGCTAAAAGAAGTACTGACCGAGGCTGAAGTCCAGCTGGACTCCCTTGATGCGATTGCTTATACGGCGGGGCCTGGCCTGGTGGGCGCGCTATTTGTCGGTGCCAGTGTGGGCCAGTCGCTGGCCTGGTCACTGGGTATTCCTTCAATTCCGGTACATCATATGGAAGCGCACTTGCTGGTACCGTTTCTTGAGCAGGACGAGGGACTTCAGTACCCGTTTTTGTGTCTGTTGGTCTCAGGGGGTCATACCATGATTGTGCAGGCAAAAGGACTTGGCGATTATACGGTATTGGGTGAAAGTCGAGATGATGCTGTAGGTGAAGCGTTTGATAAGGTAGCCAAGCAACTGAAGCTGGGGTATCCCGGTGGCCCGGCTATTGAGAAAATTGCCAGCACTTCGATATCCAAACGCGATGATTTTCCACGACCAATGACAGATCGCCCTGGACTGGACTTTAGTTTTAGCGGTCTTAAAACACATACGCTTCTACAATATAAGAGTACTTCTCAAAGCCAAGCCGACATAGCGGACATTGCCCATGCGTTCCAACAGTCCGTGACCGATACGCTATACATAAAGTGTCAGCGTGCAATCGAACAAACAGGATTAACTACACTCGTTGTGGCAGGTGGTGTGAGCGCGAATCAGTTATTGCGAGAAAAATTTAACCAGTTAAACAATGTAAATGTGATTTTTCCCAATTTGAAAATGTGCACTGATAATGGCGTGATGATCGCCTACGCGGGTTTGCAGTATGCTCTTGCAGGTCGGTTTGGGGAGGCAAAACAGATTACAGTCCATCCACGTTGGTCGTTGCCAGGTAAAAACTAATCCTCGGCACCAAGCTTGGATTCCTTTCCACTGAGCAGGTTTTTAATATTTGAGCGATGGCGCCAAAATACCAGTGTGGTGATACCGCAACATAAATATATAATTACCACAGGAGTTCGCAGGACATAGGCAACAATTGGCAGTAACGCGGTAGCTGTGAGTGCCGCTAGGGATGAATAACGGGTTATAGCTGCGATGGTTAGCCAAACAGCCATCCAGATAACCGCAAGCAACCAATGAACACCTAATAACACACCCAGAGTTGTGGCAACGCCTTTACCCCCGCGGAATTGATAATAAAGAGGGTACATGTGGCCGATGACGGACACCATAGCCATAATACATAATGTCTCCAGGCTAAATCCCAGACTGCGTGCAATTAAAAGCGGTATCAGGCCTTTTAACAGATCGCCCAGCAGAGTAAGAGCTGCCGCTTTTTTGCTGCCTGTGCGAAGCATATTGGTAGCGCCCGGATTGCCGGAGCCTAGAGTGCGCGGATCGGGCAGTTTAAACAGTCGGGCAATTATAATAGAGCTGGAAATGGCGCCAACCAGGTAAGCGATTAGAATCGCGAGGATAAAGATGGCGGGAGGATACATAACCAGAGTGTCCATTCAGGCAAATCAAACAGGGAACGAAGTGTATAAAGACATAATGCTGTTAACCGGCTGGGGCTCAACCTGCGCCGTATGGGATCCGATTATTCCAGCATTAACAAATGCTTTCCAGATAAATTGCATTTCACCTTCATGGATAATTGACTCGCCCGATGATGGTTCATTAGCCAATGTTGATGACTACATAGAAACATTAGGTAATCGCCTGAAAAGTCCGACACATATCATTGCCTGGTCAATGGGGGGATTGCTGGCAATCAAACTGGCGGCGCGCTTTCCCGAACGAATCGGTAAGTTATGTTTGATCGCTTCGGTGCCGAAATTTGTTAGCAAAGATAAAACTTGTTCCGCAATTGATTATTCTTGGTTCAGTCAGTTCACCAAGCAGTATCAGAAGGAACCGCTTGCCACTCTGAGCAAGTTTTTAACCCTGCAGGTCAGCGGCGATTCCAATGCTAAAGCCGCGCTGCGTTTTTTAAAGAATGTGAGCCACTTTCAACATTA
The DNA here is from genome assembly GCA_964636225.1 of uncultured Thiotrichales bacterium. Classification (GTDB taxonomy): domain Bacteria; phylum Pseudomonadota; class Gammaproteobacteria; order UBA4575; family UBA4575; genus UBA1858. Next base: position 19,929 of record CAZWQM010000007.1, read on the forward strand.
TGATTTAATGGAATGTGGAAGGGGATTGAATCTGTTGCGACAACTGGATTTGCTGGAGACCATGAAAACCCTTAAGTGTCCGTGTCTGTTTGTGCAGGGAGATAAAGATGCAGTGGTCAATCCTGAAATCACACAGCATGTGGCTTCGGTGACTCACGCAAATATTAAACTGCTGGCTGGCGCGGCACATGCACCGCATGTCTCTCATCCTGATGAAATCAGTGAAATTATTTTGAATTATCTGCAGTAAAATTTTCCTATGAGTTTCTCCAGTGAACAGGTCAAGGCCGCCTTTGCCCGTGCCGCAAGAACATATGACGAGGCCGCGGTTGTGCAAAAAGAGATCCTGTTCCGGCTTGTGGAAAAGCTGAAAATCATTCATACGCGAAAGGTGGATACCTTACTAGATCTAGGCAGCGGTACAGGGCTGGCAAGAGAATCGTTAAGCGAACACTATGGCGAGTTGTGTTATTTCGCGCTGGATTTTGCGTTTCCGATGCTTGAATTTGCGAAAAATGAGGCAATCAGTCATTCGTTAAATGCTGTGTGCGCAAATGTTGAGCAGCTGCCTTTCAGGGAAGCTTCCCTAGATATTATATTTTCAGCTTCGACCCTTCAGTGGAGTAATGATGCCGAAAAAGTCTTTCAACAGTGTTATCAAGCGTTGAAAGAGCAGGGTTCATTGATATTTTCAAGTTTTGGTCCGGCGACATTAAAAGAGCTCCGATACAGCTTTGAGCAGGTAGACGACCACTCGCATATCAGCAATTTTGTGGATATACAAACATTGGGTGACTCCATGCTTGCCTGTGGGTTCAGCTCGCCTGTGATGGAATCAGAAATAATTACCGTGGAATACACAAATCCGATGCATTTGTTAAAAGATCTGCAGGCAACTGGCGCGACTAACCATAATCAGGAAAAATTACGCGGCTTAATGAGTCGTCAGCGCCTTGATGACGCGCTTCGAGAGTATGAAAAATTTGTACTGCCCAATGGTAAATATCCGGCCAGTTACGAAGTACTTTATGGACACGGCAAGAAATTGAGAAAGCAGCCCGCCCGCCCGAGTTATCAAGATGATTGGGAGACTATCCATTTTCACAAGGATTAGAATCTGGGTGCATGGATAGCGGTGGATTCAAATCCAAAATTGCCTCCAGACAAATTGCGACAAACATTTTCTACCCGTAATGGTTAAAATGTATACATAATATGGGGTGATATAGATCAATTACAGTCAAATCTATAACAAAATACCCACAAGAGAAGCTATGAATTCCGTATCAATAATTGCTAACATTAGTGTATAAGTATTTACTGTAATTGAATGTTCTGGGTGAGATTATCTTTCTGCGCATGAAATCAGTTGATGTTGACGTCCGCTAAGATGGGTGCGGGGACTGTTAAAGACTCACGCTCTACCTTTGTAGTAACGTCAAATTACTCCATGTCATGGCGGGAAAATAAGATAGTGATCGCCAGTCTGGCGATTGTTTCATTTGGAATCGCGGGTGCTTTTGCGATGCAGGGACTTTGGGTCATTCTGCCTTTTGCAGGTCTGGAGATTATTCTATTAACAGTAATATTGTACTGGTGTGGCCTTCGAGCGACCCGGTGCGAAGTGATTTCAATCGATGAAAACTATGTAACTATTGAAGTAGGTCGCCGTAAAATGCGACAGTTGCATCGTTTCCAAACAGCATGGACGAGTGTGGAATTGTACGTGCCGGCTATGCCAAACAGGCAAAGTCGATTAGTAATGAGATCGAAAGGAAAAGAGCTGGAAGTGGGTTCATGCCTGACTAATCAAGAACGGGAAAGTCTGGCGAAGTCGATCAGAAAAGCCCTTTTGCTATCAGTTTAGTGAGTTTATCTTATATTAGGGAGTATAAAAAATGAGTGGTAAAAACTGGCTTAAATGGCTATCAGCCGTTGGCGGTATGTTTGCTGCAATGCAGGTTGCAAGTGCCGGTCAGCCAATTAACATGACGCCTGGCGTCACCGACATAAGTGCCAAAGTTTTCGATATGCATATGATCGTACTCTGGTTATGTGTGGTCATTGCAGTATTGGTATTTGGCACAATGTTTTACTCGATTTTAATGCATCGTAAGTCGAGAGGTGTGACACCTGCAACATTCCATGAAAGCACCACAGTAGAAGCAGTTTGGACAATAATCCCATTCGTTATTCTGGTGGCTTTGGCTATGCCGGCTACAAAAACACTGATTGCTATGGAAGACACCAGTGAATATGACCTAACAGTTAAAGTGACCGGCCACCAATGGTTGTGGCACTATGAGTATCTGGATCAGGGTGTGGACTTTTATAGTGTATTAAAAACACCTCGTGACCAAGTGAATGGCTTGGCACCTAAAAATGAAAACTACTTACTGGAAGTGGATAACCAGCTCGTGTTGCCGGTTGGAAAGAAAGTAAGATTTCTGTTTACCTCAAATGACGTGATTCACGCGTGGTGGGTGCCGGAACTGGCCGTTAAAAAAGATACAATACCGGGATTTATCAACGAAGCTTGGACCGAGATTAAGACACCTGGCATTTACCGTGGGCAGTGTGCCGAGTTATGTGGAAGGGACCATGGCTTTATGCCTGTGGTTGTACGCGCTGTTGAGCAGGACGAGTTTGACCAGTTCCTGGCGCAAAACACAAAGCATGATAAAGGTGACAGCGCAGAATATGCGGCTGCAGATCAAGTTGTAACACAATAAAAAAATTCTAAACATATTTAATTTGCATCATTTTTTAAGGAGTACATCATGAGTACGGTTGCTACCGACGATCATCACGATGATCACCAGGAAAGTCCTTATTCCATAAAGCGCTGGTTATTTAGTACTAACCATAAAGACATCGGGACCATGTATCTGTGGTTCTCATTCATCATCTTCCTGATTGGCGGAATGATGGCGCTGGTGATTCGAGCTGAACTGTTTGAACCCGGTCTTCAGTTTGTAGACCCGCAATTTTTCAACTCCATGACAACCATGCACGCCATCATGATGGTATTTGGTGTGGTGATGCCGGCATTTACTGGTCTGGCTAACTGGCTGATACCGATGATGATTGGCGCACCGGATATGGCACTTCCTCGCATGAATAACTGGAGTTTCTGGTTATTGCCTTTTGCATTCACCATGATGTTATCTACATTATTCATGGATGGCGGTGGTCCCGCGGGTGGTTGGACTTTATATCCTCCTTTAACATTGCAAACTGGTGACGCATTGCCGTTTGTGATTTTGTCAATTCACCTCATGGGTATCTCATCCATTATGGGTGCAATTAACGTTATTGCGACCGTATTGAATATGCGTGCGCCAGGCATGACATTAATGAAAATGCCTCTGTTTGTATGGACCTGGTTGATTACTGCCTATCTGTTGATTGCAGTTATGCCTGTACTGGCAGGTGGCGTTACCATGTTATTGACGGATAAGTTCTTTGGAACCAGTTTCTTTAATGCTGCGGGCGGGGGTGATCCGGTCATGTTCCAGCACATCTTCTGGTTCTTTGGTCATCCTGAAGTGTACATTCTGATTTTGCCTTCCTTTGGCGTGGTCTCAAGTATTGTTCCAACTTTCGCACGCAAACCACTATTTGGTTATGCCTCAATGGTCTACGCGACAGGTTCAATTGCATTCCTTTCTTTCATTGTATGGGCACACCACATGTTTACAACTGGCATGCCGCTTGCGGGTGAACTGTTCTTCATGTTTGCCACAATGTTGATCGCGGTGCCTACCGGAGTGAAGGTATTTAACTGGGTGGCTACTATGTGGCGTGGTGCAATGACATTCGAAACACCTATGCTGTTTGCTCTTGGCTTCATCGTGATGTTCAGTATTGGTGGTTTCTCAGGCTTAATGCTTGCGATGGCGCCAATTGATTTCCAGTACCATGACACATACTTTGTAGTGGCACACTTCCACTACGTGTTGGTGCCAGGCTCTATCTTTGCGATTATCGCGGCGGTGTACTACTGGTTACCGAAGTGGTGTGGTCATATGTACAACGAGAAATTGGGTAAAACGCACTTTTGGTTGTCTACCATATTTGTCAACCTGACTTTCTTCCCGATGCACTTTGTGGGGCTGGCAGGTATGCCTAGACGTATTCCGGATTACGCTCTACAGTTCTCCGACTACAATATGCTTGCTTCGATTGGCGCATTTGGCTTCGGATTCTCACAGCTACTGTTCCTGTATATGGTTATAAAAACCATTCGCGGCGGCGAGAAAGCGACAAGCCAGGTTTGGGAAAATGCAGAAGGTTTGGAATGGACACTGGCATCCCCTGCGCCGCACCACAGCTTTACGACTCCACCGATTGTTAAGTAATTGGTTTGAGTCTGAGTTGAGCAATGAGTATCAGGCATAAACAGCAAAAGGCAGCCAACAGAACAGTAGCCATACTGGCGTTGGTTGCCCTTGTTATCTATGTCGGCTTTTATTTTATTGTTGGTAAGTCGTAATACTTCATCATGGAAACACAGGACAAGAAATCCCGTAGTGTAGCTACTAAACTTGCGATCGCATGCGTGTGTATGTTTGGCTTTGGATATGCGCTTGTGCCTCTATACGACGTGTTTTGTGATCTTACTGGTTTGCGCATTACTAATGTGTCTAAACAGTTAGTTTCGCAGGAGATAAAAGAAGACACTTCGCGTCTGGTAACGGTTCAGTTTGACGTGTCACTAAATGGCTCCATGCCCTTGGAAGTACACCCGGCCGTAAGCAACATAAAAGTTCACCCTGGTAAAGTGTATACAACGAGCTATATAGCAAAAAATAAAACCAAGTCAGAAATGATTGGTCAGGCGGTTCCAAGTATCACACCGTATGCGGCCAGTCGGCACCTAGTTAAGACTGAATGCTTCTGCTTTGATAGTCAAACGATTGCTGGCGGACAACAGGTCGACATGCCCCTAAGTTTTATGCTCGACCCTAAATTGCCGAAGGATGTAAAAGTCGTCACACTTTCTTATACATTTTTCGATATAACCAAAAGCGCAAAAATAAATAAACCTGATTCAAAAGAATCTGTATAAGTATTTTTATTGAGGATTAAATAATGGCACATGCTGATAACACATATTACGTTCCACACGGAAGTCAATGGCCGATCGTTGCCTCCGTAGGCGTATGTACTTTAATGGTTGGTCTTGGCAACACGCTGAATAATGTATCGTGGGGTTCGCCTGTGATGATGGTTGGACTGGCAATAGTATTATTCATGATCTTTGGCTGGTTTGGTGCCGTTATTAAAGAGCACCAAAAAGGCTTGTATAACATGCAGGTCGACATGTCATTTCGCTGGGGTATGTTCTGGTTTATTTTTTCAGAAGTTATGTTTTTCGCGGTGTTCTTTGGTGCTTTGTATTATGCAAGACATTACTCGCTTCCGTGGCTAAGTGGTGAAGGCAGTAAGGGCATTATCACTAATTCAATATTATGGAATGGATACGAAGGTACCTGGCCAAGTGAAGCCAACGGACCAGGAAATATCGGTGGCGACTACCAGTTTATGCCAGCGTGGGGACTTCCTGCCATCAACACCGCTTTATTGTTGACCAGTGGGGTTACGATAACATGGGCGCATCATGCGTTAAAAGCAAACCATCGTGCTCAATTAATCATAGGGTTGTTTTTAACTGTTTTACTGGGTGCGACCTTTATGTACTTCCAGGGAACTGAGTACGTACACGCTTACCATGAGCTGGGATTAACTTTGGGTTCGGGCATCTACGGATCAACTTTCTTTATGATGACAGGATTCCATGGCTTGCATGTGACTATTGGAGCCATCATTTTAGCTGTGATCCTGTTTAGATGCATTGCAGGTCATTTTACTCCTGAAAGACACTTTGCATTTGAGGCTGCGGCCTGGTATTGGCACTTTGTGGATGTTGTGTGGCTGGGATTATTTATATTTGTGTATATGATCTAACACTCGCACGAGTGCTATGTAAAAAGGCGTCTAAAAGACGCCTTTTCCCGTTAGGCTAAATGAACAGATTTGTTTAAAAACCTCCAGGTTCTATCCATCCAAATATGGCGCTGATTATCAAAATGATAAAGGCCAAGACAGACAGACCTATTCGATAAGTTAACGCTCTAACAGTCTTATTGTTGGATTCTTTGCTTACTAGCAAATGAAATAATGCCGACGCCAGGCTCCAAAGGATAAGAAAAAATATTAATATGACGGCAATTTTAATTAGCATATTTTGTCGGGATACATGAATTGTGTAAGCCTTAAGTATAACTGTTATTGGAAATAAATGGCTTTAAGCAAACAAATTTCATTCAAGTTTTGGATAAAACAGCTTGCGGCAATAACTGCATTGGGTTTGTTTTTATCCCTTGGGATGTGGCAACTTGGACGCGGCACGGCCAAAGGTGAAATAGAGGCAGCCATAAACGAGAATGAGGTTGTGTCTGAAAATCCCAGATTGCCCATACAGGATGTCGAAAGCTGGCGCTACAAGCAAATACATCTAACCGGACATTACGCTATCAAAAAACAGTTCTTGCTGGATAATCAAGTGAGGGATAGAACCTCAGGTTATAATGTTTTAACGCCTTTCTACATTGACGGCGACAATGTATGGGTGTTGGTGGATAGAGGCTGGATTGCGCAGGGTATAGATAGAGGTACATTGCCTGATGTGGAAAATGCCGGTACTGAAACACAACAGATCTCAGGCAGAATTTATGTTCCCTATAGTGCGGCATACAGTCTGGGGGATATCGCGGAAGGTGAGGACAGCGGATGGCCAAGAAGAATTCAATTTGTTGATTACGATCAGTTAAGTATAAGAATTGGAAAGGCACTTCAACCATTTACGCTTAGACTTGCCGCCGATGAACCTTACGGGTTTCGGCGGGACTGGATGCTGAATAACATGACTTCCAGTAAGCACTATGGTTATGCATTCCAGTGGTTTGCAATGGCTTGCGCCGTAGTAATCCTCTGGTGGCTCTACAGTATAAAACCATTATCTGAAAAGAAATGACTACAAAAAAGAATTCAAAACTACAGGGCTATTTATTGATAGCTGTCTTCGTCGTCCCCTTGTTCATTGCCATGGGCATGTACTTTATGAGAGATGGTATGCATGCTGTGAAATCGGTTTCACATGGCGAGTTAATATATCCTGCGCAGCCCGTAACACGTATTCAAATCGAATCCGGGGAAAATTCCCGTATTGATCTTGAAACGCTAAAAGGCAAATGGACATACCTTGTCTACTCACCACAGGCTTGTGATTTAGAGTGTGAAGCCTCGTTATTCAAATTACGCCAAACTAAAAAAGCCACAGGAAGAGAAGCCAACCGTGTGCAATCCGCTTTGCTTATTAAAGCAGGTCAACTAGAGACAGAAATTCAAAACAGAAATCCAAGAACACTGATGGGTGAGTTGATCAAGATGGAGTTAGAAAACGGGGATAGGGCAAGCCTGAAACTGGAACCTGGAAAGATATACCTGATGGACCCCCACGGGAATCTAATGATGAAATATGATCAATCTTCTACCTCGCGTGGGATGCTGAAAGATATAAAAAAATTATTAAAGATATCGAATATCGGATAAAAGAATGAGCGGAACAGCTAGAAAAATTTTGCTGGCAGCGTTGCTGCTAACTTTTGTTGTAGTGGTATTGGGGGCGTATGTGCGCCTGTCAGATGCGGGTTTGGGTTGTCCGGATTGGCCTGGATGTTATGGGCATTTAATTGGTGTACCTGATACCGATTCCGAGCTGGCGCATGCACAAAATAATTTTGAGCGCGAGGTCGAGGCCAGTAAAGCCTGGAAAGAAATGATTCATCGTTATTGTGCTGGAACCCTGGGCATACTGATTTTCATTATTGCTATCGCCTTGTTCAAAAAAGATCATCGAGGTGAAAGACATGCACTAGCGGGTTCATTACTGGCAGCCGTTTTAATTTTTCAGGCGTTGCTAGGTATGTGGACGGTGACCTTGCAGCTAAAACCCCTGATCGTCATGGGGCATCTGCTTGGTGGCTTTACTTTGTTTAATTTACTGGTTTGGCAATGGTGGAGAACCAGTTCGCTGCAACCACAAATCAATCTGGCTTCAGCCAACACTCTATTTAAATTAGCTATTTTCACTGTTATGGTTTTGGTCGGCCAGATCGCTTTGGGTGGCTGGGTAAGCTCTAACTATGCGGCGTTGGCATGCGTAGATTTTCCCCAGTGTCAGCAATCATGGTGGCCGATGATGGACTTTAAAGACGCGTTTATTCTTTGGCGCGGTCTGGGCATTGACTATGAATTTGGTGTGCTGGATCATCCGGCACGTGTGGCTATTCACTATGTCCACCGAATCGGTGCATTGGTGACCACGCTGGTGATTTTGTACTATGCCTTCAGATTACTAAAATGCTCCAATCAGTCAGGAATATTCAGAACTAATGTGTTTATTATTATGGGGTTGTTGTTGCTACAGGTGAGTCTGGGCATATCCAATGTGGTATTTAAGCTGCCATTACCTATTGCGGTGATGCATAACGGAGTCGCTCTACTCCTATTGGCAAGCCTTGTCAGCAGTATATCTATGCTAAAATTAGCCCGATCTGGCGATTAGTTTTTCCTTATCTATGACTAGCAAGACACATACATCTAATTTCAGCTCGGCCTTTGGCCCGTTGAGCCACTGGCGTGACTACTTGGAATTATGTAAGCCCAAAGTGATTGCCTTAATGGTATTCACCGCGATTGTGGGAATGCTTATGGCAGATCCCGGCAATGTGTCCTTGTCGACCTTTATCTACGCGACATTAGGGATTGCGCTGGTATCCAGTTCAGCGGCGGCAATAAATCACGTGGCCGACAGTCGCATAGATGCTGCCATGGACAGAACCAAACTGCGCCCTTTACCTGCCGGCTCGCTGAGCAAAGCGTCCGTGTTGGCATTTGCCGCCATTATTGGTATCGCGGGTATGGCAATATTAATCATAAAGATTAATCTGCTCACAGCCATGCTGACTTTTGCGTCATTGGTAGGTTATGCCGTGATCTACACTATGTATCTTAAGCGCGCCACACCACAAAACATTGTGATTGGCGGCGCGGCAGGCGCAACACCGCCATTATTAGGTTGGACTGCAGTTACTGGTCAGATTGATGCGGATGGATTGCTGTTGTTGCTTATTATCTTTACCTGGACGCCACCGCATTTTTGGGCATTGGCGTTATACCGTAAAGAGGAATACGCTAAAGTGGATATTCCCATGTTGCCGGTGACACATGGTGATGACTTCACACGACTGCAAATTACTTTGTACACATTGCTGATGTGTGTGATTACCATACTTCCGTATTTGACCGGTATGTCCGGTCTGGTCTATCTGGTAAGTGTTTTACTGCTGAATGCAGGATTTTTATATTATGCAATTAGTCTGCAGATAACCAAAAGCAGGACGAAGGCGATTAATACCTTCGTCTACTCTATTATCTATCTGATGGTGTTATTTGCAGTCTTGCTGTTTGACCGATATCTGCCGTTAATTTAAGCAGCGATATACCCTTGCAACTTTTTCATTGCATTATTTTCCAGCTGACGGACACGTTCTGCTGACACACCTAACTGCTCGGCCAGATCCTGCAAAGTCTGTTTGTTTTCAGACAACCAGCGCGCCTGAATGATGCTGCGACTGCGATCGTCCAATTCATTCATAGCGGTTAACAGCTTTTCTGTTTGATGTCCGCTCCAATTGTCCTGTTCTATGCTGTTGGCAGGATCATCACTCTCACTAGTCAGGTAAGCAGAAGGAGAAGAAATATTGTCTTCATCATCGGCATTGGCGGGTGCGTCAAAACCCAGATCCTGACCACTCAAACGTGATTCCATTTCCAACACTTCACTGGGTTTTACGCCCAGTTCCATGGCTACAGATTCGACTTCATCGTGATTGAGCCAGCCGAGTTTTTTCTTTTTACCGCGCAGGTTGAAAAATAACTTTCGCTGCGCTTTGGTTGTGGCCACTTTTACAATACGCCAGTTTCGAATAATGAATTCATGTATTTCGGCACGAATCCAGTGAACGGCAAATGAAACCAGACGGACATTTAGGGTTGGGTCAAATTTTTTCACCGCTTTCATTAATCCGATATTACCTTCCTGAATCAGGTCGGCCAACGCCAGTCCATAGCCGCTGTAACCACGTGCAACACGTATTACAAAGCGAAGATGGTGAGTAATTAATGTGCGCGCTGCTTCAAGATCCTGATGATCGCGCAGGCGCAGGGCAAGATTCTGCTCTTCTTCAGCAGACAGAATGGGCAATTGATGAGCTGCATTGATATAGGCGTCCAGGCTGCCTGCTGTTAAAGTCAGCTCATGTGGTTGCGAAATAACCAGACTATTGCTCATAACTTTTTATCTCCTCATTCGTACATAAAGTAAGTTTAGCACTCCTACAGTTAGAGTGCTAACCGATTGTATAGTTCCCGCTCCGGCTGGTCTGTTTGGCACATTTAGTTTATCGACCAGATTTATCCATAGAGGGAGAAGTTTGTGGGTATTTTCAATCTATTCAGGTACCGTTCATTTATACCCCAACTAGAGGAAAGGGTTGCCCGTTTAAGTACACAGGGCGTTGATCGCCATATCGATGAACGGTCGATGACCAGGAATATTCGGCAAATCTACATCGTGAATTGTGTCTTATACTGCTTTTGTCATGATTAAATCAATGTCATGTCATGCAATTATCAGTAATAGACACGTCTGCGAAAGATAAAAATTAGTATAAATATCGCTAAATGTACTTATATTTATTAACCGAATTTTCCGTAATACGGTAAATGCAAATAAAGAGATAAATTCATGCCAGGAGTTCAAGTAAGCAAAGCGGATCTCGCGCATATTTTTGGAGTGGATCAACCCACAATAGATGGCTGGCTGGAAAAAGGCTTGCCCCATATGCAAAAACGTATTCAAGACAGGGATCGACAGTCATTTACACGTGAATTAATTTTCGATACGGCAGATGCCATCAATTGGCGATTAACTGCACATAACATCGCCGAAGATTGGTAGAGTCTGGTTAGCAGAGGCTAACGATAGACTTTGAGCTTATGAGCTACGGCGATCCATGCAGACACAACGCCGAGCATGCTGACAGATATTATAATGCTACTGGCCAGGCCAAAGCTGATTCTGCTGAGGTCAAAATCGTTGCCAAATAAAGCGGCCAGTTTTGAGGTGGCCTGATGAACAAGCCAGCTACACAAGCTGACTACAAAAAGTGACAGTACCGCACCGGTAAATCCCAGCCAGAATCCAGAATATAGAAAAGGGCGTCGCACATAGGCGTCGCTGGCCCCGACTAACTTGATAATTTCCACTTCTGCATGGCGCCCGGTAATTTCCCAGCGAACCACATTGGCAATAATTAAACCAATAGCAAGCAGCAATATAATACTGATTATCCACTGAACACGATGAATCACCGCAAGTATCGCTTGTAAGCGCTGATACCAAATTAAATCAAACTGCACTTGTTCCACCTGTTTCAGGCCGCGCAAGTCATTTTCCAGAGTGATTAATGACTGTAAGTCTGTAAGAGTAGATTCAGGGTTTACAACGATTAAATGAGGCAACGGGTTTTCAGGCAGGCTTTTTGTGAGTGAGCCTAAATCCATCTGTTGACGGAATTCTTCGAGGGCTGTTTGTTTGTTTACTGCCATCGCATTGGCAATGCCTTGCATGCTCGAAATGCTTTGTGTCAGTTGTTGTGCTTGTGCAAAATCAACGTTGTCTTTTAAAAATAATGTAATCTGCTTATCGCTGTTCCAATCATAAGTTAACGCCCGTACGCTTGAAAATAACAGATACAGGCTAATCGGAATTGAAAGAGCAATGGCGATCATGAGCGTGGTGGAAATGAAAGCAGCAGGACTTTTTTTGAGACGTGAAAAGCTCAGTTTAAAGCTCTCGATATGATGCTCTATCCATAGGACAGCGCGAGTGTTTAGATTGGCCTGAGATTTTTTTTTGCGCATATTTACGGGATTAGCTCACTAATCTTCCATGGTCCAGGTTTAAAATTTTCTTGTGGAAACCTGATATTAAATTTACGTCATGGCTAGCAATTAATGCACTCACGCCGACCTGATTAAAGTCCATAAATAATTTCATGATATCTGAGGACAATTCAGGATCCAGATTGCCGGTGGGTTCATCAGCCAACAGCAAGCGTGGTCTGTGCACAATAGCACGAGCAATACCAACGCGTTGTTGTTCGCCACCGGATAACGATATCGGATTGGCTTTTTCCTTGTTGAGTAGGTCAACCTTGTCCAGTGCGGCTCTCACTCTTCTGGGTATTTCTTTTGGACTAAAGCCATTGATACGCAAAGGTAATGCAATATTTTCAAATACATTACGATCATTAAGCAGGCGGTGATCCTGAAAGACCAATCCCATTTTGCGCCGAAAAGCGGAAACCATGGTTTTGCTGGCGTGGGTTACGTTTCTTTCATCGAAATACAGCTTTCCACGGGTCGGTGTCTCAATCAGGGCAATTAGCTTTAACAGTGTGCTTTTACCGGATCCGGAAGGACCGGTGATGAAACACATCTCACCATCTTCCAGTTGTAAATCTATTTGCGAGAGTACTTCACCGCTCTCGGGGTAACGTTTACAGATGTTTTGAAGTCGAATCATTAACTGCCAATTAGAGCCGATGAAAATTCTCTTGCATCAAATACCTGAAGATCCTCAATGGCTTCACCTACGCCGATGTAACGTATTGGCAGACCCAGACGGTCTGCAATGGCCAGTACAACGCCACCTTTGGCGGTACCGTCCAGTTTGGTAATACACAGACCGGTCACATTCATAGCCTGATGAAATTCCTCGGCCTGTCGTAAAGCATTTTGTCCCATGCTGGCATCCAGCACCAGCAGTGTTTCATGCGGAGCCTGTGGGTCAATTTTATTCATCACACGTTTAACTTTTTGCAATTCAGTCATTAAGTCATTCTGAGTATGCAGACGCCCCGCCGTATCTGCAATTAACACATCAATTTTGCGTGCTGTGGCGGACTCAAGGGCATCAAATACTACCGATGCACTATCCGCTCCGGTTGATTGCGAGACGACTGGAATATCGTTGCGCTCTCCCCAGGTAATCAGCTGTTCAACGGCAGCGGCACGAAATGTGTCGCCTGCAGCCAGGATGACCGATTTACGGTTCTTCTTTAGGCGGCGGGCGAGTTTGCCAATAGTGGTTGTTTTGCCAGCACCATTAACCCCTACTACCAGAATAGAGAAGGGTTTGATGCGACCAAGTAACATGGGTTTATTACTGGGTTCAAGGATTTCAAAAATGCATTGAGACAGTAACGCGGAATAATCTGCATTAAGATTAGACTTTTTCTCTTTTTCCACCAACGACTTTAACTGTGTAATTAGCTTGTCGGTTGTCTCAATGCCTACATCCGCCATCAATAATCCATCTTCAATATCTGTGATAATTTCCTGTGGTGATTTAGAGGTGCTTTCATCAATGCTTTCAGTCAGTACTCCACGGGTTTTAGATAATCCTTTTTTGAGGCGATCGAATAAATTTTGCTCAGTCATATGTTTTGCTAAATAACAGTAATAAATATAATGCTATGCTTGGGTTGAACAATCTAAATCATGCGTTGTCGTAAGATTCTGATCTTATCGTAATTTAAACTACACTAAGTCTAGTCCATGCGAATGAAAAAAATCATCTTATCAATAAATGCCATTCTAGTTTCATTTTTATTGGCCACTGACAGTTGGTCAGCCGTTCATGAAAAGATACTGGATAATGGTTTAAAAGTGATTGTTAAAGAAGATCATCGCGCGCCTGTTGCAACCGCGCAAGTTTGGTACAAAGTAGGTTCGGCCAGTGAATATGGTGGTATCACCGGTGTATCGCATGTACTGGAACATATGATGTTTAAAGGCACGCCCAAATATCCCGTGGGCCAATTCTCTGAAATACTGGCCAGCATCGGTGCACGCGATAATGCATTCACCGGGCAGGATTACACAGCCTACTACCAGTTGTTTGATGTGTCCAAACTTGAGACTAGCTTTGAACTGGAATCCGATCGAATGGCGCAATTGAATCTGGATGAATCAGAATTTGTAAAAGAGCTGGAAGTGGTTAAAGAAGAAAGACGCCTGCGTACAGAAGACAATCCCAACGCGTTGACCTACGAACAGTTTAATGCAACAGCTTATAACAGCAGTCCTTATCATCATCCGGTGATTGGCTGGATGAACGATCTGGATAATATGCAGGTATCTGATTTGCGAGCGTGGTATCAACAATGGTACACACCAAAGAATGCAACTCTGGTAGTGGTCGGTGATGTCTATCCAGATGAAGTATTTGCACTTGCAGAAAAATATTACGGTCCTGTTGAGTCACGCGAAGTAAAACCCTTAAAGCCCAGATTGGAACCCGAGCAGACGGGAGAAAGACGTGTGGAAATTAAAGCAGTGGCCAAACTGCCCTATATGATTATTGGATATAAAGTGCCATCACTGAAGACGGTTAAAGATGTAAGCGAAGCTTATGCTTTAAATATACTGTCTGGAATACTCGATGGTGGAAGGAGCTCGCGCTTAAGTAAAAATCTGGTGAGAGAGCAGGAAATTGCAGCCAGTGCTGGAGCGGGATATGACCTTTATTCAGCAAGAAATAATATGTTTTTGTTTGATGGAACGCCTAATTCAGGCAGGACTCTGGAAGAACTCGAGCAGGCGATTTACCGGGAAGTTGAGAAATTACAAACAGAGCTGGTGAGTGAGCGAGAATTAAAACGAGTTAAGGCACAAGTGCTAGCTGATGAAGTGTATCAGCTGGATTCCGTACAAAGGCAGGCTTACCTGATAGGAAGCCTGGAAACGGTAGGCCTGGGCTGGCAGACCATGGAGGAATATGCTGAATATATTCAGAAAATATCGGCCCAAGAAGTACGTGAAGTGGCCAGAAAATATTTGATAGATGATCGTAAAACAGTCGCTGTGTTAACACCGATTGAGCCCAAAGGATTGGGCAAAACAGTCAGCCTTAAATTAGATAGATGAGAATTAATCAGGTGAATATTAAAATGAAACCAATTATTCGTTTGTTGCTTGTGTTTATTGCGTTAGTCAGCTGTTCGGTAGCTTTTGCGCTACCTGATATAAACACATGGACCACCAAAAACGGCATAACAGTTATGTATGTATATTCTCCGGAATTACCCATGGCTGATATAGAACTGTCATTTGATGCGGGAAGTGCACGTGATGGTGACCTGGCAGGCCTGTCTTCAATGATGCACGCCATGCTGGATAAAGGGACTAGAAAACTGACTGCAGATGAGGTGGCATCGCGATTTGAAGACGTGGGTGCACAGTTCAGTGCTAATGTGGATCTGGATCGATCAAGTGTTTCATTGCGCAGCCTGACGAATGATGATTTTTTTCCGGATGCGCTTGCTATGTTTATTGATGTTGTCGCTAAACCATCTTTCCCTGAACGCGACTTTGACAGAGAAAAGAAACGGTTGCTTGTTGCATTAGAAGATAGTGATCAACGCCCAGATGATATTGTGAGCCGAAAGTTCTTTGATTTACTTTATCAGCAGCAGGCATATGCGCAGCCCACTAGTGGTACAAAAGATTCGGTAAGCAAAATTTCACTGCAGGATATCAAACAATTTCACAAGCAGTATATGGTCGCAAGTAATAGTGTGCTGGCCATTGTTGGAGACGTATCAAAACAAAAAGCGGAAGCTATCACCAACAAGATAAGTGAGTCTCTACCCAAAGGAAAAGCCAAGCAAAAAATAACAATTGCTCGTTCTTCTTCAGAAGCGAAGCTTTATGTAGATTTTCCTTCCCAGCAGGCGCATGTTCGCATGGGACAAATCGGCATTGAACGTGGCGATCCTGATTATTTCAGTTTGTATGTGGGTAATCATGTATTGGGTGGCGGCGGCTTCACTTCGCGTCTGGTCAAGGAAGTACGTAGTAAGCGTGGATTGTCCTACAGCGTATACAGTTATTTCCTTCCCTATAAGCAACCTGGACCATTTATGCTAGGACTGCAAACTCGTTCTGACCAAGTGAATGAAGCTGTGCAGGTGTGTAATGAAGTATTAAACGAATTCATCGAAAATGGCCCTACACAAGAAGAATTGGAGTTAAGCAAACAAAATATCATCAACGGTTTTCCGCTGCGTGTAGATAGCAACAGGGATATTCTAGAGTATTTGTCTTTAATTGGTTATTACCAATTACCTTTGAATTATTTGAGTGATTTCAAAACTAATATTGAAAAAGTAACACTGAATGATGTTAAAACAGCTTTTCGCAAGCATTTGGATTTGAAATCTTTTGTTACTGTAGTGGTAGGAAGTGAGCAAAAAGACACTTGATTTAGAGTCCGCACCACGGCAAGTCAGAATCATTGCCGGGCGCTGGCGCGGAACAAAACTTCCGGTTGTATTAAAAGAAGGTGTGCGACCTACGCCCAATCGAGTAAAAGAAACGCTTTTTAATTGGTTGCAGCCACAAATTGAAGGCAGTCATTGTTTGGATTTATTTGCTGGGAGTGGCGCGTTAGGACTGGAGGCCGTATCACGCGGTGCAACACAGGCTACCTTGGTAGATAGCGATGCACAAATTATTGCTTTGTTATCACAGCAAGTAGAAAAACTGCGGGCGCATAGAGATGTTCGAATTTGTCACGATGATGCTTATGCTTATCTGGAAAAGGATTCTAACGCCTTTGATATCATATTTTTAGATCCGCCTTTTTCAATATATCATCCTGAGCAATTACTTCAACAATTGCTTAATAGTGCATGTATCAAGCTCTCCACATGCATTTATCTTGAGACAGCTGCAGAAAAATTTCCTCAAATACCGCCAAAGTCGTGGCAATGGCGAAGACAGTTAAAAGCAGGTCAAGTAGAATGTGGGCTACTGGTGGCTAACTGAAGTCACTTGTTTTTTTAACAGCGAGCCAACATCAACCATGTCGAAAATAGTTGTTTATCCTGGAACCTTTGATCCCATTACCAATGGACATGCCGATCTGGTACGTCGAGCTACGCATGTGTTTGATCAGGTAATAGTAGGTATTGCCGATAGCCCGCATAAAAAGCCATTATTTGAATTGCATGAAAGAATGTCTTTAGCACAGACTGTGCTTGCGGAATTTGCAGGTATTAAAGTACTTGGTTTTAATGGTTTGTTAGTGGACTTTGCCAAGACACAGGGTGCGGTGGCCATATTACGTGGCTTACGTGCCGTATCTGACTTTGAGTTTGAATTTCAGCTGGCTAGCACCAACCGTCATCTTGATCCCACATTGGAATCGATTTTTCTGACACCTGCCGAACAGTTTTCTTTTATTTCATCCAGCGTTGTCAGAGAAGTCGCACTACTGGGTGGTGATATTTCAAAATTTGTACACCCTGAAGTTGAACGGGCACTGAAAAGTAAATTTCTGGATAAATAGTCATGGCGCTTTATATAACAGATGAGTGTATTAACTGTGATGTATGTGAGCCTGAATGCCCAAATGATGCCATTTACGAAGGCGAAGAAATTTATCAAATTAAATCTCAGCAGTGTACCCAATGTGTGGGGCATTTTGATGAACCACAATGTGTAAAAGTCTGTCCGGTCAACTGTATTTTGGTCGATCCGAAACATACTGAAACGCAGCAACAGCTATTGCAAAAATACCAACAAATATGCAGTTCGCAACAATGATGTTACGGGTCATTGTCTTCTATCTATTTTCCTCTTTGCTGCTGGTATCTGCGCATGACAGCAGAAACTCCTATGCCGTCGCCAGTGCGCATGAGCTGGCAACAGTGGCCGGTGAGCAGGTTTTGCAGGCGGGTGGAAATGCATTTGATGCAGCGGTGGCGATCAGCGCAGCTTTGGCTGTGGTGGAGCCCTATGCAAGTGGTCTTGGGGGCGGGGGTTTCTGGTTATTGCATGATGCAAAAAAAAATCAGGATGTAGTCATCGATGGACGTGAAATAGCACCGTTGGAGGCCACGCATGATATGTATCTAGATGAACAGGGGGCTTTAACCAGGCAATCGATTGACGGTGCGCTAGCTGCTGGAATTCCAGGCGTGGTGGCGGCACTGGAGAAAATAAACACAGAGTACGGTGTGAGAGACCTGAAAGATAATTTACTGCCTGCCATTGCTTATGCGAAAGACGGATTTCATCCCGGACCACATTTTATAAAGCTTGCCCAGTTGCGCCAACATGCATTACTGGCTTCTGGCGATGCAAAAAAAATTTTTCTAAATCAGGGCGAACTTCCTACAGAGCAGTTTGTAGTACGGCAAAAAGATTTAGCCAGAACACTGGAAATAATTGCGCAACAGGGTGCGAAAGGTTTTTATCAGGGAAAGGTTGCTAAAAAGCTGGTTACGGGTAATCGTGCTGCGGGTGGCATTTGGCGCATGCAGGATCTGGAACGGTATAAGGTAATCACTAGAACGCCGTTAAAGACTAACTATCATGGTATTGAAATCATAATGCCGCCACCACCGACCTCGGGCGGTATCGTGATGACGCAAATTATGGCCATGCTGGAAAAATCAAGTGCATTAGATCTGAATAATGCAGAATCTATACACTCGGTTGTTGAAGCGATGCGACGAGCCTATCAGGATCGAGCGATTTATCTGGGAGATCCGGCCTTTACGAGTATTCCGCTAGATAAATTACTGAGCAAGTCATACGCGCAGTATAAATTTTCCAATTTCAATCAGGCGAAAGCAACTTCCAGTCAAGTGCTGGCAGAAGAATTACGAGCGAAAGGTGAAGACACCACACACTTTTCTGTATTGGATAGTCATGGGAATTATGTGGCGGCGACGTTATCTATTAATTATCCGTTTGGCAGCGGCTTTGTGGTTCCTGGTACAGGCATACTCTTGAACGACGAAATGGATGATTTTTCATTGGCCAATGGTGTTGCCAATGTATGGGGTCTGGTAGGTTCAGAAGCAAATTCAATTGAGCCAGGAAAACGAATGCTTTCTAGTATGACTCCCATGTTTGCACGCGATGGACAACGAACCCTGATCGTGGGAACACCTGGGGGAAGCCGTATTATCAGTATGCTGGCGCTGGCAATCATAAAATATCAGCAAGGCGCCAATAGCCTGGATATTGTCAGCCAGCGCAGGTTCCATCATCAGTATCTGCCCGATGAAATTCAATTTGAAAAAGATTCATTAACTGATGAAGAAAAACAGATTTTAACTGCTAAAGGGCATCACTTAAATGAAATGTCTCGTCAGTATGGGGATATGCACGCCATAATTTGGGATCACAAGAATAATATAGTTGAAGCGGCATCCGATCCGCGTGGTGAAGGTTTAGCCGTTGTAAATACTAATTAATGCTGGCATTGCGTGCAGTAAGTTGTAGTGCGTTGCCCCTGACGAATAGAACGTAACAGGCGTGTGCAGACAATGCAAGGCTGTTTGCCTCTGCCATAAACTTTAAGTTGTTGCTGAAAATACCCTGGTTGCCCATCGCCCTGAGTGAAATCGCGTAATGTTGTGCCGCCACGTTGAATGGCTTCGGTCAGAATTTGTTTTATGGCCTGCGTTAGAAGAATGTAACGAGATAGGGATATTTTACTTGCCTCGCGACCAGGATGAATTTTGCTGATAAACAAGGCCTCGGTGGCATAGATGTTTCCCACTCCGACAACGATTTGTGAATTCATAATAAATTCCTTAATCGAAATGCGTCGGTTACGTGAAGCGTTATATAGGTACTCGGGATTGAATGTTTCATCCAGAGGCTCAGGGCCCAAATTAACCAGTAGTTTATGACTTAATGGATCTTTTTGGGTCCATAATATAGCCCCAAAACGCCGAGGATCACGCAGGCGCAAAATATGATTGTTAAACACAAGATCAAAATGGTCATGTTTCTCTGCTGCCGTGCTATGTTGGCTAATACGCAAACTGCCTGACATACCAAGATGAATTATTAACGTGCCTGTGTTGGTATGTAACAGTAAATATTTTGCACGTCTTGTTACATGAGTAAATACTTGTGAACTGAGCTGTTTATTCAGTTGGCGAGGAATAGGCCAACGCAACTTTTTGACGCGAGTAACTACAGATAGCACTTTATGACCTGAGATATAAGGTTCTATACCTTGCCTTGTCGTTTCAACCTCGGGAAGCTCGGGCATTATACCAGGCGCGTAATAGGAATAATCGCGAGGGCTTCTATCTCAACCGATAAATCAGTACGACACATATCACCCTGTAAATAATATACAGCTGCACTATGTCCTAACCTTAATTGTATATGCGTGCGTACCGTATCAAGGTGTTCAGGATTTTTTATATAGACTTTAAACTGCGAAAAATCCTGTAGCGAGATTGATGTCATTTGATGTTCAGACACTGCAGTAGAAACAAGCTGCTCAATATTGGAAAGGCACAGTTCGGTTTGGCGATTTATATCGCCCTCGAACTGAGTATTGTGTCCCGTTATACTGGCGGTACCTGAAACAAATAATATCTCTTGCTGATTGTTGCGATGAAGTAATGCGCGCGAAAACAAAGGAGGATCCTTACTGTAAATTGGCGGGTACTCAAATGCGCTGACCTGAAGTGTATTTTCAATACCAATTCCAGGTTTTCTGGCCGCAATAAAAAATATTTGCATTTCTGGCAACTGGCTGCCAATCACAGTGGCTGCAGGATAAGATTGATCGTTGACAGCGTTATTTTGATAGGCGCGAGTTCTGCCGCTGCAAAATAACTGGTAGTTATTTGAATTCGGATAAATGTCTTGAGTGATCTCAGGAAAATAATTCCAGGTGCGTATCAAGTACGGATATTCATGAGCCTGCATAATTTCAAAAATAGCTTGATAGGCTTGTTCACTGGCCTGATCGATTGGTGCATATGCAGTTATGGCATCGGGTACACGAGCCATTAAATATTGTTCATTAAGATATATTTGCCAGTCATCCGTGCGCTCTGAGTGATTTACTAGCCCCTTCCAGGATTCAAACATTTGTTCGTGCTGTAATGAAGGAATAGCAATAGTGGGGAGTTGGTGAATAATATTTTCAGCAGGCTTGATACTGTATCTGACAGTAAAAAATTCATGTAAATCAGCAATTACATCTGTGCTCACTTTTACATTAAGCATTTCTTCAGCCGATCCATTTGTAATAGCAGGGTTATTCATGAGTGTATTTAGTGCTTGTGTCGCCACCAGTGAATGCCAAAGCCTGTTCCAATGAGTGCACCAGGGACCAGTAATAACAGGATTAAGGCAATGTACATTACATCCTTATCTTCAAGTTCTATCGTTTGGTCAGCTATCGCTTGGTGTGTGATGGATATTAATTTATCGTCTTCGCTTAGCCAGTTAAAAATATTCAGAGCAAGAGCAAAGTTAGCGCCGTGGCCAATATAACCATTCGCAATGAAATCTGAATCACCAATAATGACAACTCGTTGCTGCTTTTCATTCACTTGTCTTGATAGCGCCAGTCCCAATGCCAGTGGCCCCTGAGTATCCCCCTGCTCCTGTTCGTATGTTAACTTATCTGTATTTATCTCACCAACTTCTGCCCACGACCGCTGCAGTGAATTGAATAGAGTTTGTGTTTTCCAGTCAGAATGGGTGCGATGTTGTAATGCCGCCGCAAACGGAAAAAGCAAATGTGACTCAAGTTGTGCAGTGATGCTATGTTTATTAAATTCTGTTATCGGAATCACTGCGACATGCTTAATTCCGAGAAGAATACGTAAAGTGGTATTTGCATCAATCACTATGCCTGGTATGGGTTCAATGCCCAGCAGCTCATCCAGGCTGCTGAAATAATTCTGTTTTATGGGATCACGCAACCAAAGCAGATTGCCACCATTATTTAAAAAATTTTCGATTAACTTCAGTTCGCTGCCTAGATACGCATTTCTGGGGCCTGCGATCAGCAGAATCCGAGTGTTGTCGGGAATGAATGATTGCATGGCCAGATTGATCGATTGCACCTTAATTGCCGAGGCATTAAGTTTGGCAACTAGTTTGCTTAAGCCGTTATTGCCTGTATTCAAAGGATCTCTCTCACCATGCCCCTGTATTGCTGCAATCCAGGTGTCATTATTTCTTGCTAACTGAAACAAGGCCGCCGTCATTTCCTTCTCAGTCAGGCGATTGATGAAAATATGCCGATCAGCATAGCTAATCTTTAGTTGACCAAGCTGAGTGAAACCCAACTTGATGAGTTCTTCAGTGGGCAGTTGCGTGTCGACGAATTTATGAGAGATATCCTGCTTGAAGCGCTGGTATTTATTTATGAAGCGACTGACTTGCAGACGATTTTTATTTTCGCTAGTAAAATAGGCCTGTAAAGAAACAGGCTGGTCCATGCGTTGAAGTAATTCAATGCTGCTAGGGCTGAGCGTGTTACGATGATTGGAAGTCCAATCTGCCTGCCAGTTATACAGACTGTTAACCCACAAAAGGAAAACACTCGCGGCGATACTCAGCAGTGAGTACAGATAGAGTTTAAATCGGTAAAGGCGTTTGTAATTGCAAGTAGTCAAGGCGTCTATTCTTTTTTAAACCGCAGATGAATAATAGACAATCCGCTGAATAACATCGTAACGGTGACATAGTAAAAAATATCCTGGCTAGTTATCAAACCGGATAAAGGCGCCAGTAAGTGCGTGAAGCCAGAGAGGTACAGGAACAGATTGCTGCTGCTGCCCTCGGAAGTGGCTGAATAAAATAAAATGAATGAGAGCAGTAACACGCCAAGACAGCTCAACAAGGTAAAAATTATATTTTGAGTTAATGTCGCGAGCCACACGCAGAGCGCGGCGTAACTTGTTTGAAACAATAGCATGCCTAGTATGGCGCAAAAAATTTTGCCCCAGTCCAGATCCACGATTGCTGAAATAGTCAAAGGGAACACAAGATTTAGCAGTGCAAACCCTAGCGCCACTGAAATGATTGCAAGCAGTTTGCTTGTAAAGATACTGGATACATGAACGGCAGCACTGCGTAGCAAACTATCCTGGTTACGAATTTTTTCTTCGGTTATCACGCGCAAAGTAAACACGGGTATCATTAACGCGCCAATAATAGAACTCCAAAACAGCATCGGATAAAAAACGGCATCCGTGACGCCTGGAGCATTTTCCGCGCCGGCAAGATTAACCTGAATATCCAGATAAAAATTATTTAAAAGAACAAGAAATAACAGAGCAATAATAACAAATGTCAGTCCAAGTATTATCCAAACCGGTGGCTGCATCCATACACGGCGCATTTCATTTAAAAATATATGCGTGAAAACCATGCTTAATGAGTACCTCGTAAAACTTCGCTGACAAAAATATTTTCAAGCGTGTCTTTTATGTCGTAGATTTCTACCAGGCTCCACGCATGCGCTTGAGACTTTTGCAGTAAATCTTTTTTCACTTCATCCAGATCCGCGTTAGTATGTAATTCAATTGTATATGTATCTATGCTGATAATTTTGTCGATGCTATGGATTTTATTTAATGCTTCGATGGGTGCAGTGTCGAGAAAACGCATGCGGATTTTCATAGTCTGCTGAAGATCATCAATGTTTTTGGAGAAGACTGTGTGACCCTGTTTGAGCATATGCACTCGATCACAGATTTGCTCCACATCATTTAAATGGTGAGTCGATAATAGAACCGCGGCTTCATTTCTTAAGTGCAGTATCAGGTCGCGCATTTCGTGAATCTGGGTGGGATCTAAACCGTTGGTGGGTTCGTCAAGAATAATTGCTCGAGGCTGATGGATAATTGCCTGGGCAATGCCAATTCTTTGCTGGTAACCTTTGGATAACTTTTTAATTAAGCGTCTGGCAACTGATTGCAGCTCACAGAAACGCTTAACTGTCTGCACGCGTTGTCGAGACTGTTCCCGTGTCATGTGGTGAATGCGAGCGCAATAATACAAATATTCATCCACAGTAAGGTCTTCATACAAAGGTGCTGTGTCGGGTAAATATCCCAGATTTTTTTTTGCCTTAAGCGGATATAAATTCAAATCAATATTGTTAATAGTGATTTGGCCTGCATCAGGTACCAGATCTCCGGTTAGCAAACGCAGAGTGGTTGTCTTGCCTGCGCCATTAGTTCCCAGTAATGCCATGACTTCGCCGTGTACCAAGGTTAAGCTAAGCTGCTGTAACGAAGGCTGCTGGCGGTAATGATGGCTTATGTTACTGGCCTGAATAACGGGTTCCATGTGTGCAAGATTAAACTAATTGTTGAGAATTGATATGTCCGAATTTGTTGGTATCGATACAGGCGGGACATTTACTGATTTCATTTTATATAAAAATGGCACATTTGTTACGTATAAAATTCCATCAACACCAAACGCGCCAGAACAGGCTATTCTGGCGGGCCTAAAACATCTAAATGTCAATCTTGAAACGGCACATATTATCCATGGCACGACAGTGGCCACCAATGCATTATTGGAAGGAAAAGGTGCGAAAACCGCTTTCATTACCAATACGGGGCTTAAAGACATATTGCATATTGGTCGACAGACGCGTGATCAACTCTATAGTCTGAGCCCACAAAAAACTCGTCAATTATTTGAAAAATCACTTTGCTTTGAAACGGCAGGTAGATTGCAGGCTGATGGCACTGAGCTTGAGCCCACATCCCATTCTCAGATACAGGTACTTAAACAAACATTGAAGGCCCAGGGCGTGGAAGCTGTGGCCATATGCATGTTGTTTTCATTTATGGACAATCGTCATGAGAGTGATATTCAGGAGCTGCTTAAACAAGACTTTTTTGTCACATGCTCCAGCCGTATATTGCCTGAACCACGCGAATACGAACGCGCCGTGTTGGCCTGGCTGAACAGTTATCTGGGCCCTGTTACCCAACGATATCTGCAAAAAATGCAGGCCAATGTGAGCACGCCATTACATATCATGCAAAGTGATGCCACTAGTCTGCCCGCCGTCCAAGCAGGAAAGACGGCCGTGCATTTATTATTATCCGGGCCGGCCGGAGGCGTGCTGGCGGCCACTTCAATCAGCCAAAACAGTCCATATAAAAAATTATTGACACTGGATATGGGTGGAACATCGACGGATGTATCCCTGATTGATCAGCAACCAAGCTTTACCAATGAAGGCCAACTGGCAGAATTTCCCCTGGCGATCCCCATGCTCGATATTCACACCATCGGCGCTGGAGGCGGATCGATTGCTCGTGTAGATGAAGCGGGCCGATTGCATGTGGGCCCCGAATCTGCGGGTGCTGTGCCTGGGCCGGCATGTTACGGGCATGGAGGACAGCAGGCAACCATTACGGATGCGAATGTGGTGCTGGGTCGCTTGCCAGCTTCCAGAGCCTGGTCAGGTGGTCTGTCGTTAAATATGGCGGCCGCTCAACAGGCCATGGAGAAGATTGCTCATGCGCTAAACAGCTCAACACGGGATGCAGCGGTAGGCATTGTTCAGTTGGCCAATGCGCATATGGTGCAGGCGCTTCGAGTGATTTCCATTCAACGCGGCTATGATCCGGCAGAGTTTAATTTACTTCCATTTGGTGGCGCTGCCGGCCTGCATATGTGTGCTGTAGCGAGGGAGCTGGGCATCCGTTCCATTGTCGTGCCTGTGAACTCGGGAATATTGTCTGCCCAGGGCATGTTAAATGCGCCTGCCGGGCAGCGTGTTACTCAGTCCCTGTGCGCCCTGTGGTCAGAATTAACAGAACATAGCGTCGGGCAGTTAATCGAAAAATTACGCTTGCGGGCCGTGCGGCAACTGGAAAGTCTGAAATTGTCATGCACGCGTACCAGTCAATGGCTGGATATGCGCTATCGGGGGCAGTCCAGTACGATCAGTTTGCTCTGGTGTGAGGACCTGTTAACGCAATTTCAGCGCGAACATGAAAAACGTTTTGGTTATTGCCTGTCGGTGGAGCTGATTGAACTCGTGACACTAAAGGTGTGGGCATATCATGATAGGCCGGCACTTCAACTGGAAGGAGTGAATCAAGGAATGCCTGCGCAAGCCGTAGATTACGTATGTCTGTATGAAGAGGACACACCGGTCCCGCTGTATTTGCGCGGGCAGCTGGTCGCTGGGCAAGCTGTGATCGGCCCATGTATAATACTGGACGATGCCGGCACTCATTATGTGGAGAAACTGTGGCGTGGGCGAATAACCCCGGAAGGGCATATTCATCTGCAAATGCAGGAAGATTGTCCTTAAATATTGCGCAGTAATCGTGGTTTTTCTACAAGTCCGCGTATGATTTGTCGATAGATAAAGTTAACCAACGTCTTAAGGAATAATTTCATGCTGGATGGATTATTACATATGCCATGGTGGGCGGATTTGATTGCCGTATTACTCGCAACTCATCTGACGATTGTTTCAGTCACACTATATCTGCATCGCTGTCAGGCGCATCGTGCAATTACCCTGCATCCCTGGGTAAGTCATATTTTCCGTTTCTGGTTATGGTTTACCACTGGACAGACCACCCGGGAATGGGTGTCTGTTCATCGCAAGCATCACGCCTTTACGGAAACGGAAAATGATCCTCATAGCCCGCATGTACACGGCATACGCAAGGTGTTGCTGGAAGGCGCTGAGTTGTATCGCGTGTCCGCTGTCGACCCTCAAGTTAGTGAAGAATACGGACACGGTACCCCTGATGACTGGTTGGAAAATAATATATACAAGCGATACACCAATGTCGGAATTGGTACCTGCCTGGTTATTTACGTGCTGCTGTTTGGCCCGATAGGGCTGACATACTGGGCGATACACATGGCCTGGATTCCATTTTTTGCGGCGGGCCTGGTCAACGGCGCAGGACATTACTGGGGCTACCGTAATTTTGAGCCACAGGACGGTTCAACCAACCTGATTAATATTGGTCTCATCATCGGCGGCGAAGAATTGCATAATAATCACCATGCCTACCCTAGTTCGGCACGTTTCTCCGTGCACTGGTGGGAGTTTGATATTGGCTGGATGTATATTCGTCTGCTAAGCGCGGTGGGCCTGGCAGAGGTGAAGAAAGTTGCGCCAAGACCCAAACAGAATTCCAGCTTAGCCGAAAAAGACAAGCTTGATCTGGAGTCAGTACGTGCGATGGTCACGAGCAAACTGCATATCATGGCAGATTACGCCCGACAGGTGACTCGGCCTGTTCTCAAGGCTGAAATCGCCAGGGCTGAAGGAAATTATCGAAGCGCATTGAAACGTGTGCAAAAAGCGATTATTCGGGAGCGTAGTCTTATGACGCATCCACAGATTGAATATCTCAACCAGATCTTGCATGAAAATCTACAGTTAAAAACCGTTTACGAGTATCAGCAACGTCTGACCGAAGTGTGGACGCGTAAATACAGAAATAATGAAGGGATGCTGAAAGCTGTTGCAGAATGGTGCCAGGAGGCAGAAGCAACAGGGATAAGGGTCTTGGAGGACTTTGCGCGGTCGCTACGAAATTATTCTCTGCAACCGATTTATAATCACACCCGGCAGGTATATAGCGTGTAGCCGGGCGTTGTTGACTACTTAATTTTTGCTTCTTTGTACAGTACGTGCTTGCGAATCACGGGATCGTACTTTTTGATCTCCATTTTATCCGGCATAGTGCGCTTGTTTTTGGTCGTGGTATAGAAATGACCTGTATCTGCTGTAGATACTAATTTGATTTTATCTCGCATGATGTAATCTCAGTCGTTATTAAACGGCTTTAGGCTTAAACAGCCTCTCCGCGGGAACGAATGTCTGCAAGTACAGCATCAATCCCTTTTTTATCGATAATTCGCATTCCTTTGGTAGATAAGCGTAACTTGACCCAACGGCCTTCGCTTTCCACCCAGAATCGATGGGTATGTAAATTTGGAAGAAATCTACGGCGCGTTTTATTATGCGCGTGCGAAACGTTGTTTCCTGCAACAGGTCGCTTACCGGTAACTTGGCATACTCTAGACATGGTAAATATTCTTGTGTTTGTGTATTACGTATGGGCGGCGTACCTTAACAGAAAGGTATATGCTAGACAATATATAGACGCAATCGAATAGTGATTTGCTGATCAGATAATTATTAAGGAAAGTTAACGGGATAATGGACACAGTATTTATACGTGATTTGAGCATGGACGCAGTGATAGGCGTTTTTGGCTGGGAACGACAGGTGCGCCAAAAAATTACTATAAACCTCGAAATGGCGACCAATATCCGCAAAGCGGCGGAGACAGATAACCTTGAGTATACCATTGATTATAAAGCAATTTCTCAGCGTATTCGTGTTCTGGTGGATGAAAATCAGCCAAAATTGGTGGAAACCTTGATCGAGTTGATTGCCTCTACGGTTATGAAAGAATTCAATATTCCCTGGTTACGTATCTCCATCGCCAAACCTGGAGCGGTGCGTGGTTCAGCAGCAGTAGGTGTGACTATCGAACGCGGAAACCGTGACTAGAAATGACTCGGGTTTATATTGGCATCGGTAGCAATATCGATAAGCACATCCATATACCTAAAGTCCTTAAGGAGTTGAAGGAAATGTTTGGTGAATTGCATGTTTCACCCATTTACCAAACGGCATCAGAAGGATTCAGCGGTGAAGATTTCTATAATCTGGTAGTGGGTCTGGAAACTGACATGACCGCACAGGAAATGCGCCAATACTTAAGAGGGCTAGAGGCCAGTCACGGTCGCATCCGGGATAGTAAGAACCAGTTTATTTCAAGAACCATCGATCTGGATCAGTTGCTGTATGGTAGTCAGCAGATCAATCGGGACGGCGTGCATGTGCCAAGCTCGGATATCACCAAATACGCGTTTGTACTCAAGCCGCTGGTAGATATCGCCGGAGAAATGCGCCATCCCATTCTAAGAACATCTTTTGCTCAGCTATGGAAAAATTTTGATAAGGACAAGTTGGAGTTAAAGCGGGTAACTGAAATCCATCAGTCTTAGCGGCTAGTTGCTTAAAGTGCGTCCTCCATCCACGGCGATAATTTGTCCTGTAATATAGTTCGCTGAATTGGTGAGAAACCAGACAGTGTCCGCGATATCGGATGGCTGCCCCTCATGCTTTAATGCGGTGCGTTCAATAATTTCCTGATGCATGGGTTCGAACTCTTCAATTTCCGGCCACATAATGGCGCCGGGAGAAATACCATTAACCCTGATATCAGGTGCCAGTTCGCGTGCCAGTGACTTAGTCAACATGGCAAGCCCGGCTTTGGCAATACAGTAAACTGTATAACCTTTTAGCGGACGATCCGAATGAATATCGACAATATTAATGATGCAGCCTTTTTGCGCAGCCAGTGACGAAGCCAATGACTTGCTCAGAAAGAGCGGAGCCTGAAGGTTAACACCGACTAAATCATTCCAATGTTGGAGGCTGATATCCTGAATGGGTGTAGGGTGAAAAGTGGAGGCATTGTTAACCAATACATCAAGCCTTCCCCATGCGCCAAGTACCTGAGAAGTAAAATCATTCAGTTGATCAACTTTGAGTAAATTAAATGAAATGGTTCGCACGCTGTCTTTACGCGCTGCATTCAGTTCACTCGCAATCGCGCTGGCGGCCTCATCAGAACCATTGTAGTGTAGTATCACGCGCAGACCTTCTGAGTGAAGTCGACGCACTATTTCTGCGCCAATGCGTTTGGCTGACCCGGTCACCAGGGCAACACGATTAGCTGAATCATCCATAAATAATCCTGATGGTTAGATTTTTGATTAATGTACCATATAGTTCGCTTGTATTTGACGTCGACTTGGATAGGGCAGTAATAAATGAAACTTAAACTGCCTGCACCATCTGATGAAGAGTTACAGCGTAGTCAGCGTTGCCAACAGATTATTGTCGAAGAAATTCATCGTCATCAACGTCCGATGAATTTTGAGCGCTATATGCAGATATGTCTGTACGCCAGTCAGATAGGATATTATGAAAGTGGCAGTGATATATTTGGTCCTCAGGGTGATTTCACTACCAGCCCGGAAAGAAGTGAATTTTTTGCACATGCATTTGCAGCGCATATTAAAAACATAAAAGCACAAATAGGCGACTATTCGCTGATAGAAGTAGGCGCGGGAAGTGGCAAGTTTGCAGGTGATCTTATACGCGCACTGAAACACATCGCGTGTTTACCACAGCGTTATTATATTGTTGAAAAAAGTAGCGAATTAAAACGTCGTCAAAAAACATATTTGGCCGAGTATCAATCGATGTGTGAAATTGAGTGGATAGAGGCATTAGCTACGCCCGTTGATTGTGCCATTGTTATAGCAAATGAAGTCCTGGATGCATTGCCAGTTAAGCTATTAAGTGTAGAGCGAAATAAAATATATGAACGCTGTGTGAACGTAGGTGAAGACGGCGAATTGGAATTTGTGCAAGTTGAAGCCGAAGAGCCATTGTTTTCATTGATGCAAACAATGCTGCCAGAGTCGGTCTTGAATGAGGGTGATGGCACATACCACTGCGAAGTTAATCTGATATTGAATGACTTCATTCAGGAAATTGCTGCGTTTGTGAATAAGGGTATATTTTTTTATATCGACTATGGCTATGCTCGCCACGAGTACTATCATGAACAACGCACAATGGGGACTCTGATTTGTCACTACCGAAATAGTGCCAATCAGCTGGCTCTGCTTTGGCCGGGTCTGCAGGATATTTCATGCAATGTAGACTTCACGGCCGTGGCTGAAGCCGGTGTGGAATGTGGATTAAATGTTGAAATATACAGTACTCAGGGAAACTTTCTGCTGGCGAGTCATACGCTTGAAAATATCCTCGCGGATAATCAGGATCCGGTCAAACTGCAGCAACAGGCAGAAATAAAAAGATTAATTATGCCTGCCGAAATGGGAGAACGGTTTCAGATTATTCTACTGAGCAAAAACATGGCGTTAGATTGTCACTCTTTGACTACGCGAAATATGTTGCATCGTTTATAGAGAAATAAAGTGGATTTAATACAGATCATTGCGTTGGGATTTATTCAGGGGCTGACAGAATTTTTGCCTGTTTCCAGTTCTGCCCATTTAGTACTGATTTCAATTTTTATGAGTTGGAAAGATCAGGGGCTATTGATGGATGTGGCCGCTCATGCAGGCAGCCTGGTCGCCGTGTTGTTTTATTTCAGGAGAGAATTGATTGAGATGGCGCGCGCCTTGTTTAATCCAAAAGCAGCCCAGAATGAAGATACGATCCGGTTAATAATCGCAATTGTCATTGCAACCATTCCTATTGTTGTGGCGGGATTAATATTTGCTGACTTTATTGAACAATATTTACGCAGCGCGCACGTCATTGCAATAACTACACTAGTCTTTGCTTTATTCCTGGCTTATGCAGATAAGACTGGCCGACAGCTTCATGATGAATACAAGCTCTGCTGGAAAGCCATTCTTTTTATTGGATGTGCCCAGGTGTTTGCGTTGATTCCGGGAACATCGAGGTCGGGCGTCACCATGACCGCCGGACTTATGATCGGTTTAACTAAAGTAGCTGCCGCTCGTTTTTCATTTCTATTATCCATTCCAACCATTCTCGCGGCGATTGTATATAAGTCCACGCAACTGGTTACAACTCAAATACATATGGAACTGGGGCCGGCGCTGGGAGTTTTTGCTATATCAGGCGTGGTTGCTTACTTTTGTATAGAGGCGTTTATTCGTCTGGTCAATATTGTGGGCATGATGCCGTTTGTCATTTATCGCCTTATTTTAGGTGTGCTGCTTTTTATTTTTATTTAGTACGAGAATTTTTCTGCTTTTCGTCAATAAGCTGTTTGCGTGCAGCAGCCAATGCTTCGCCTATTGCCCTACCTTCCAGCGTTTCGAGTTGTTGTGCGGATAGCTTAATCGAGTTTAATAGGGGAACCAGCTCAATTAAAAAATGTAATGACGAGTTATCTGGCAAATCGAACAGTGTCACCATCTTACACATACAAGCAAGCAGATTCAGGCAGCGAGATTCGCGACGGAATGCATCCAGTTTATGCAGAAGGTCATAGATATCGTCGCTGTTTTGACTGAGTGACTGATGACAATCCAGAAAATAGCGAGTGGATAAAACACTCAGTTCCTGCAAATTGTTCGGGCATGCGAAACAGTGGTTAATTGCTTGTGGAGTGTTTGTATCAAAGCCTTTATCTGTATTACTGGCAAGCATCACCAGCCCAACATATCGGAATTCATAGTTATCAATATGCCTTAATTTGGCCAGATGTAATAAACCGCTTTTGTTTCCCAAGGCCGAATTCAGTTCGGCAGCAATTTTAGCTAATGCACCAGTCTGTAAAAGTACCAGAAAATAAATTTCAGGATTGGCTGTAGCCAGTGCAGATTGAGTCTCCCTCCAGACACGTTCTTTAGACAGCAGTTCTAACTCTCCGCTCTGACTTATTTCAGACATAAGTGCTAACGTGTCTGGTGCAATGGTAAAATTCAGGTGCCAGAAGCGTGCGGCAAAACGGGCGACACGAAGTACCCGCAGCGGGTCTTCAGAAAACGCTGGTGAAATATGGCGCAGAATTCGATTTTTAATATCATCCAAGCCGCCATAAGGATCTGTTAAATTTCCATACTCATCCTGAGCAATGGCGTTGATGGTTAAATCACGTCTCTGTAGATCTTCTTGCAAGGTAATCTCAGGCGAGCTAAACACCTCAAAGCCAGTGTGTCCTTTAGCGGATTTGCGCTCTGTGCGTGCAAGCGCATATTCCTCAGCTGTTTCTGAATGTAAAAACACTGGAAAATCTTTACCTACTTGTCGAAAGCCCAGGTCAAGCATTTCTTCAGGCGTGGAACCAACTACTACCCAGTCCTTCTCGTGGACTGGTAGACTTAATAATCGGTCACGCACCGCGCCACCAACTAGATACTTTTGCATCATTTACTGTTTACTATACCGTGTTTGATAAAGGCATTCTAACCCGAATAATTATCATCAGCAGTTTGTTGCTGCTAAATGCATGTTCATCCATCTCATATCTTGCGCATACAAGCAGTGGTCACTTAAGGCTAATGAGTGATCGTCAGTCTATTGAGCATTTAATCGAAAGTAAAAGCCTGGATGAAACACAACGGGAAAAATTTAAGCGCGTATTGGAAATGCGTGACTTTGCTACGCGGGAATTGTTACTGCCGGACAATAAAAGTTATACCAGCTATGTAGACGTTAAACGTGACAATGTCAGTTTCGCCGTCTTCGCCACACCGGAGCTTTCGCTGCGTGCTAAAACCTGGTGTTTCTGGATTGTCGGTTGTGTGCCTTACAGAGGGTACTTTGAGCAATCCAAAGCGGAACAGTTTGCGCAGCAGCTGATTGATCAGCAACTCGATGTTTATATTGCACCTATTCCTGCGTATTCAACCCTGGGCTGGTTTAGCGACCCGGTGTTAAGCACCATGCTGAATAGAGGCGAACGAGTGGCTGCAGAATATATTTTTCATGAATTGGCGCATCAGAAAATGTATATAGAAAATGACGCTGAATTCAATGAAGCTTTTGCTACTGCGCTAGCCAGAATAGGTGTTTTAAGATGGATGGAGTCGGAGAATAAATCTGAGGAAAAACAGCAGTACCTGAAATCAATACAGCAAAAGCAGCAGTTATATCCGTTGATAAATCAATTGCGAGAACAGTTAACCAGGATATATGCCTTAAGTGCAAGTCGAGAGGAAAAACTGCGTCAGAAGCAGGCTGCGTTTTCGCATTACAAGCAAACGGTAGAGACTAAAATCAGTCACTGGCCTCACGCGCAAGTATACAGGCAATGGCTGCTGAAGGATTTGAACAATGCCAAATTAAATGCGTTTTCAACCTACCAGGCGCAAGTACCAGATTTCATGGCGTTGTTTGAAAACTGCGAAGAGAAGTTAATCGACTTTTACAGAGTGGTAGAGGCAAGTAAAAAGTTAAATAAACAGCAGCGCACAGACTTTTTACAAAATCATCAGTGCGTACTGGCAGAAAATGGGCAAGATTAACTTCGGCCTAGATATGTGGGTGCAATAGCCTGTAAGGAGGTTGAGCAGGGTTCCCCTTGGCTACACACGCTATCCAGCTTTAATGAATTAAAATTATCCACAGAAAAAGGCTTGCCTGGCAGGCGTTCAAAAACAGTTGCCTGAAGTTGTGATAAGTATTGCGGCAATGAGACAACAACACGTCTATAGCCACAGATGGCTGCGGTGTATTGTACTAGCTCTTTCAAAGTGTAAATATTAGGGCCGCACAGCTCAAACGATTGGTTAAATGTTGTTTTATCGTCAATTGCAGCGACGAATTTTTTCGCAACGTCTCCAACATAAACCGGAGCAAAACGGCTATTTGCGCAGGCCAGCGGGAACACTCCCGGAACCGACTTCACTAAGCCCGCAAACCGGTTTAAAAAACTGTCTCCTTCACCAAATATGACAGATGGCTTGAATATCGTGTAATCCAGATGTTCGTCAGAAAATGTTTTTATATAATTTTCAGCTTTGCCCTTGCTGCGCAAATAATGACTGGGCGCATCGGGATGCGCATTGAGCGCACTCATTTGAAGCAGTCTAGGAATTCTGCATTTTTCACAGGCATTTAACGCGTTTCGAGTAATTCCTACGTGTACATCCTGAAATTCTTTACCGTCGTTTCCTTTTTCATTGAGGATTCCTATCAGGTTGATGAGTGCATGACAGTCAGTTAACTCTCTGGACAGAGTGTTGGACTGATAATCCATGACCTGAATGATGGAAAGCGCAGGCAATACTTTAAGATGACGACATTTTTCAGCATTGCGTGTAAGCAGTCGTACGGAGTAGCCTGCGGTGATTAATTGGCCACATAACTCACTGCCAACAAAACCGCTGCCCCCTAAAATTCCGATTAATCCTTTATTTTTCATAACTTGGCAGTATAACTTGGTATTCAGCCACTGATCTGTGAAGAGTCACGAACTGTATAGTTAAATCTAAGCTTGTTTTCATGAATAATATGCGTTTAATATACTATTAAATACTAATAAAGTCTGAAAAAATTACTCAGGAGCGTTCATAAGTGAGTGACCATATCACGCACATTACAGATTCATCATTTGAAGAAGAAGTATTACAAAGCAGTTTACCGGTATTGGTAGACTACTGGGCCGAGTGGTGTGGCCCATGTAAAATGATTGCACCGATACTTGATGAAATTGCTGCGGATTACGAAGGTAAATTAAAGATTGCAAAACTTAATATTGATGATAATCCCGCGACACCACCTAAGTTTGGTATCCGTGGTATACCGACGCTGATGATCTTCAAAGGTGGTAATGTGCAGTCTACCAAAGTCGGCGCATTATCCAAGTCCCAGTTAACGGCGTTTATAGATCAGAGTATTTAAAATTCAGACTGGTGGGCGCTAAATATACTAGACGCCCTTAAAAATTAGTGCTAACTTGAAGGGCATACGCTATTTCATAGCGCCTTGCCAAAGACCGATTTCAAAATAATACGTTAAGAAAACAGCATTTCTGTCGCATAAAGAACCGGCCAGACTCGGCAAGTAACAAAATTCCTAGCTTTAAATGACACATACGTTCGTTTGAGCTCGTTCAATAAAAATTTCCTTAAGTATTTTTCCAATTAATTTCACCATAAAAGCAAAACCGGACTCATGAATCTCACCGAACTTAAAGTTAAATCCGCCGCCGAGCTCGTTGAGCTGGCCGGTACAATGGGCATTGATAATATCGCTCGTATGCGCAAGCAGGACATTATTTTCACAATCTTAAAAGCGCATGCAAAAAGTGGTGAAGATATCTTTGGTGATGGCGTTCTGGAGATACTGCAGGATGGATTCGGTTTTCTTCGTTCTGCCGACTGTTCCTATCTGGCAGGACCGGACGATATTTATGTATCTCCAAGCCAAATAAGACGATTTGGTTTGCGTACCGGTGATACGGTCGCTGGAAAGATTCGCCCACCTAAAGACAGCGAGCGATATTTTGCCTTGCTTAAGGTAGATAAGATTAATTTCGATACGCCGGAAAACGCCAAAACCAAAGTTCTTTTTGAAAACCTGACACCATTACACCCGGATGAAATGCTCAAGCTGGAACGCGGTAATGGGAGTACAGAAGATATTACAGCGCGTATCATTGATGTGTGTGCACCGATAGGAAAAGGACAGCGGGGTTTGGTTGTTTCACCACCCAAGGCGGGGAAAACAATCATGATTCAGAATATTGCCCAGAGTATTACCGCCAATCATCCTGAATGTTACCTGATTGTATTGCTGATAGATGAACGCCCGGAAGAAGTCACCGAGATGCAGCGCATGGTGCAGGGTGAAGTAGTTTCCAGTACCTTTGATGAACCGGCCAGCCGACATGTGCAAGTGGCAGAAATGGTCATAGAAAAGGCCAAGCGTCTGGTTGAACATAAACGTGATGTGGTCATTCTGCTGGACTCAATTACTCGATTAGCCAGGGCCTATAACACTGTGGCGCCGTCTTCAGGCAAAGTCTTATCGGGGGGGGTTGAAGCCAATGCGCTAAACCGACCCAAGCGCTTTTTTGGTGCTGCGCGAAATATTGAAGAGGGTGGAAGTTTGACTATTCTGGCCACTGCGTTAATCGATACCGGCTCCAAAATGGACGAAGTGATTTACGAAGAATTCAAAGGTACCGGCAATATGGAGATTCATCTGGATCGTCGTGTGGCTGAGAAGCGAATTTATCCTTCTATGAACATCAATCGCTCAGGCACTCGACGCGAAGAATTACTTATTGAACCTGAGGTGCTGCAGAAGATGTGGATTCTAAGAAAATTCCTGCACTCTATGGACGAAATCGAAGCGATGGAATTCATGCTGGCGCGTATGCAGGCAAGCAAAAACAATATCGAATTCTTTGAGGCCATGAAAAGGTAGAAGAGAAAGGATAATAAGCTGCGATAAATTATTACTATAATTTATCGCAGCCAGATTGTTTTGTTTTACTGAATGGCCTTAAAACCAATGTCGTCCCGATAATAAACATCTTTCCAGTGAATTGCTTTGACTCCTTGATAGGCGTTTTCCTGTGCAGAACGAATATCGTCTCCCAAAGCGGTAACACATAATACTCGACCACCTGAGGTGATAATGCCCTCATCGCCGAGTACGGTTCCAGCATGAAAGACTTTAGTGTCGCGAGTGTCAATGTTGTCTAAACCTTTAATCACAGCACCTTTGGCATAATCAAAAGGATAACCTCCCGCAGCCATAACAACACCCAAAGCCGTTTGCGGATTCCACTCCAGGGCCATGGGTTTTAATTCATGTCGTGCCGCATCCCAACATAATTGGGAGAGATCGCTGTTAAGGCGCATCAAAATGGGTTGGGTTTCCGGGTCACCAAAGCGACAGTTAAACTCCAATACTTTGGGTTCACCCTGTGGAGTAATCATTAACCCGGCATATAAAAAACCCTGGTAAGGATGGCCTTCATTAATAAATCCCTGCACAGTCGGTTGAATCACTTGTTCAATAATTTTTTCATGCAGATCCGCAGTCACTAGAGGTGCGGGTGAATACGCTCCCATTCCTCCAGTGTTGGGTCCCAGATCACCATTGTCACGTGCTTTATGATCTTGCGAGCTGGCAAGAGGAATCACTGTGAAGTGATCAACCATACAGATAAAGCTGACTTCTTCACCTTGAATAAACTCTTCTACTACAATTTTTCTACCGGCATCGCCATGCGCAGCATCCACCATCATTGCTTCTACGGCTTCAGCGGCTTGAGCCAGGTCTTGCGCAATAACAACTCCCTTACCTGCCGCCAGGCCATCAGCTTTGATGACAATCGGGAATGACTGGCTGGATAAATAATTTATTGCCTGGGCAACCTCCGTAAATTCCTGATAGCTTGCTGTGGGTATACCGCAACGCTGCATAAAATGTTTGGCAAAGCTCTTAGAGCCTTCCAGTTGAGCGTTGTATTGTTTGGGACCAAAAATGGTCAATCCTTCAGACGTGAACCGGTCAACAATACCGGCAACCAAAGGTGCTTCAGGGCCAACAACGGTTAATTCAATCTGATGTTCGCGGACAAAAGTAATAAGGCTTTCAATATCTTCGCTGGAAATAGCGACATTCTCTATGCCTGCTTCCAGAGCGGTTCCGGCGTTTCCGGGTGCTACATAAACTTTTTCAGTATTCGGAGACTGCATAAATTTCCAAGCCAAGGCATGCTCCCGGCCTCCATTGCCCACCACTAAAATATTTTTCATAAGTATCTCTGACTTAGCTGAATCTGGGTAATACAAAAAATAGTGCTAGCGGCAAAGTAATAATTGCCATCACGTTGCCCACCATTACTATAGCAGAAACCTTGGTCGGCTCTTGTTGATATCGTTTTGCAAAAAGGAAATTCATTACCGCAGGTGGCAGAGCGCCAAATAAAATCAGCGCAGCGGTTTGTATTTTCTCCATAGGTACCAATGCTGAAATGATCAGGGCTGCCATAACCCCTATTGCGGGAGTAATTAGCCCAACCAGCATGCCTAATTTCCAATAATCCAGATTCGCTTGGGAC
Organism: uncultured Thiotrichales bacterium; assembly: GCA_964636225.1. Lineage (GTDB taxonomy): Bacteria > Pseudomonadota > Gammaproteobacteria > UBA4575 > UBA4575 > UBA1858. The sequence continues at coordinate 58,589 of CAZWQM010000007.1, forward strand.
AATTGAACACCCAATGAGAACAGCATTAGGGGAACTGCAATACTGCCTAACATGTGAATAGGTAATGCAATGAAACTTTCAAGTTGAATGTTCTGCGACTGTAGCAGTAACGCCAGGAGTGCGGCGAGTATCGCGGGAGAAGTAATGCTGCGTACCCATCGGGCGTTTTGTTCAAGCATATAGGACCCGATACCAAAATGAGTAAGATTACCAATCAGGAATAGTATTAATCCCGCAGCAAGGCCTTCTGCACCTAGTGCGAGACTCATTAAAGGCAATCCTATGTTGCCGGCATTATGGAACATCATTGGCGGGGCCACGGTGCGATACTCGATGTTAAGTATGCGTGCGACAGGAACTGCAAACAGTGATGTGAATAGTACCAGACATAAACCGCTGGCTCCCAATACGGCGTATTCTCTGATTTGAAACTGCTGTTGAAGTAATGAGGAGAAAACCAGCGCCGGGATGAAAACCTGCAGGTTTATTTCACTAATGGAATCAAGCTGTGGATGTTTGCGCAAGCCGACCAGTACACCCAAGGTCACAATAGCGATCAGGGGAAACATGATCTGCCCAATCTGTATGGCTATGGACATGTGATCGGCCTGTGGCAGTAAAAGTGGTATAAGGTTGGAACGACCTTTTTAATGACGGAAATGGCGAATGCCGGTAAATACCATGGCCATGCCATGCTCATCGGCTGCGGCAATAATTTCATCGTCGTTGCGTGAACCGCCCGGCTGTATTACAGCCGTAATGCCCGCCTGATGTGCCGCATCCAGACCATCGCGAAAAGGGAAGAAAGCATCAGAAGCCATCACTGATCCTTCGACTACCAGATTTTCATCACTGGCTTTAATGCCTGCAATTTTAGCGGAATAGACTCGACTCATCTGACCGGCGCCAATACCAATGGATTGTTCATCGCGCACATAAACAATGGCATTTGATTTCACAAATTTGACAATTTTCCAGGCAAAAAGCAGATCTTTAATTTCCTGTTCGCTGGGTTGACGTCGGGTAACAATTTTTAAGTCAGATTCGGTGACAATCGCATTGTCCTGATCCTGCACAAGAATTCCGCCGCTGACTTTGCGTAAATCAAATCCGCCGTTTATAGAATCTGTGTTACCGCAATTCAGTACGCGCGTGTTGGGTTTGGTTGCCAGAATTTCTGTTACACCGGCGGCCATGCCTGGTGCAATAATTACTTCAACGAACTGCTGATCCAGAATCTGTTTTGCCGTGGTGGAATCCAGTGCGCGGTTAAAGGCAATAATTCCGCCAAACGCAGAAGTGGGGTCTGTTTTATAGGCTTTTTGATAGGCATCACTGATTGACGCGCCGACAGCAACACCACATGGATTGGCGTGTTTTACGATTACGCACGCCGGGGCGCTGAATTGTTTAACACACTGCAAAGCGGCATCGGTATCGGCAATATTGTTAAATGATAATTCTTTGCCTTGAATAAATTCGGCCGCGGCAATACTGCCTGCCGCAGGATGGGGTTCTGCATAAAAGCTCGCACTTTGATGAGGATTTTCTCCATAACGCATTTGTTGTTTTTTATTAAACGTGAAATGCAGTGTTTCTGGATAGGCATCACCATGTTGTTGACCAAGATAATTGGCGATCATGCCATCGTATTCAGAAGTATGACTAAAGGCCTTGCGGGCAAGATTAAAACGCATTTCCTGTGTCAGGCATCCATTATTGTCTTTCAGTGTCTGCAGAATAGATATGTAATCTTCAGGGTCCACCACCACACCCACACGGGCATGATTTTTTGCGGCTGCGCGTATCATGGCGGGTCCACCAATATCAATGTTTTCTATAGCCAGGTCCAGAGTACAATCCGGTTTAGCTACGGTCTGGGCAAAAGGATAGAGATTGACGACCACCAAATCGATCGCAACAATTCCGTGTTGCTGCATGACTTCATCATCAATATCCGCTCGACCAAGAATACCGCCATGGACTTTGGGGTGTAGGGTTTTGACTCGCCCGCCCATAATTTCCGGGAACTGGGTGTGTTCACTGACATCCGTCACAGGGATGCCGGCTGCACTCAGTTGTGCAGCGGTACCCCCGGTGGAAAGGATATGAATGCCAGCGTTATGTAGTTCAGACGCGAATTGTTCCAGGCCGGATTTATCTGAAACGCTGATGAGTGCGCGTTGAACCCGTCGGCCCGTGTCTGGCGGCATAGGTTTAACGAACGTCGTAATGCTTTAATTTTTTTCGTAGAGTTCCGCGATTTAGACCCAGGCATTTCGCGGCCTTGGTTTGGTTGCCGCCACAGTAATTCATAACAGATTCTAACAGTGGCTTTTCAACTTCTTCGATAACCATGCGGTATAAATCGTCAGGTGCGTGCCCATCTAGTTTACTGAAATAACTGCGCAGCGAGTCTGCAACAGACTCTCTTAGAGTTTGAGTTGGGGTTACAGGATGTAACTCTGAAACATTAAGGTTGGTAACTGAACTTGTCATGCAACATTCTCCATTATTAATTCTGCGTCTTGCAAGTAACTGCGTACCATATTGAACTGAATATCAGCATCGGCAACAGAGAACACTTTCTGTTTGAATTGTTGTGAGCCAAGCATATTATTTAAATACCAGCCAATATGTTTACGTGCTATTCGCACTCCTTGTTGTTTTCCATACAGGGAATACAGTTCGTTTAAATGATTCAATATAATAGTACGTATCTCCGCCAGAGACGGCTTTTCCAATTTTTTGTTGAATTTTAGATAGTGATCAATTTGGCGAAAAAGCCACGGCTGACCCTGTGCCGCGCGTCCGATCATAATCGCATCTGTGTTGGTAATTGCCAAGACCTTTTTTGCCTTTTCAGCAGAATTTATATCTCCATTAGCAACCACAGGAATTCTAATAGAATTTTTTATCTTGCAAATTGTTTTGTATTCTGCTTGTCCATTAAAACGGCAGGCACGCGTACGACCATGTACAGTTAACATCTGAATACCGCAATCTTCGGCAATTTTTGCAATCTGGACACCATTACGATTGTTAACATTCGTTCCAGTACGAATTTTTAACGTCACGGGTACGTTCACTGCATTGACAACTGTGACAAGAATTTTTTCTACCAATGTTTCATCCGCAAGGAGAGCGGAACCGGCAGCTACTTTGCATACTTTCTTGGCCGGACATCCCATATTGATGTCAATAATGTCCGCGCCCTGATCCACGTTAAACTTAGCTGCTTCAGCAAGTTGCCGTGGATCAGAACCCACGATTTGCACTACGCGCGGTGCAGGCTCATCCATGTGCAAGCGCCGTGTCTTTGATTTGTGCGTATGCCACAGACGGCTATTGGCGCTGACCATTTCAGTGACGCTATAGCCTGCACCCAATTGGCGGCATAGCTTGCGGAATGGAAGATCGGATACTCCGGCCATGGGCGCAAGAAATAAATTATTTGTAATAGTGTGTGAGCCGATTTGTATCATGAATTCAGTTTCATATATCAAATTTACAAAAAATCAAAATCATAGCTCACGACCTCTTCTCCCACGTCATAGACTTCAAGTTTGATTGACAGGGGAATGTCAGTCTCCATGAGCTGACCCTGAGTGGGCTTGTTTTTCAAATAATGGTTGGCTGCAAATTGCCGCGCAGCAATTACCTCACCACTGACATTTAAAAATCGGAGTTTAATTATCGGATACGGTTGGGCGAAGTCAGCTTTATTTATAATAGTAACCGTGACCATTAATGCCTGTTTTCTTGTTGGGTGAGTATAAATGCTTCTGTTTAGCACTTCTATTTTGTCAACAGCTCGAGGCACCTTGGGTGAGCATTTTAACCAACGGCATAGTGTTGTTTGGTACCTCTGCGGAATCAGTTGTGGTTGAATAAATGCGGTAATCTGCAATGCAAGTGCGGCAAGTAACAATAGGCCTGTGAACCCGGCCAGCCATCTGCCCCAATAGATGTTGTGGCTTTCGCTATCTAGTTTCGATACCTCTTCAGCAATTACTTTTGGAACCACGGGTTCTTCAGTGGCTTGACGATCTTCAACGGGATCTTCTTCAGGCGGGCCTTTATGCACAGCGGCATCAAAAGCCGAAGGCAGATTTGGCCTGGGTGATTTGGGAATATGTGGATGTGTGCCCTGAAGCTCTCGATCGAGAAATTCGATATCGATTGCGGTGGTATCTTCTTCTAGCACCACATCTACGCTTTCATACATGTCGTCACGAGGCTGGTCAAACAGATAAAGCCGGGCATCAAACACATGCTCGCACATGCCACAACGCACCATACCAGCCGCAATTTCCAATTGCTGGTCCGAAATGCTGAAAGCTTCACGACAACTTGGACAACGTGTAAACATAGCGGGAGTTTACCGATTATTAATCGACAATCCTATTCACGTCGATGTAAGTGTGAACTTGAATCACGCGCAGCTTAGGTTCTTGTGAAGGCAATACAGCCCCATTCTTCTTGCTGGGTCACCTCGTCACATTTGAAAGAATTTGCATAATGTTGGCGAATGGTTTCCACTTGAGTGCTTAGAATTCCCGAAACCACTAGTCTGGCGTTAGGCTTTAAATGGTGGATAAACTCATCGCGTAATTCCAGCAAAGGGGCGGCCAGTATATTGGCAATTAATAAATCTGTTTTGATTCCAGCCAGACAAAGGCGGTTACCAACTGTGAAACTATCAGGGTCTAGTTGATTGCGTTGTATATTTTCATGTGTGGCGATCACAGCTTGCGGGTCGATATCCACTGCATACACATGTGAGGCCCCCAAAAGCGAAGCCGCCAGTGCTAGAATACCGCTACCACATCCGTAGTCGATAATACTCAGATCTTTCAGAGATTCCCGACCCAGCCAGCTCAAACATAAACTGGTGGTGGCGTGATGGCCGGTGCCAAACGCCAGTCCTGGATCGAGTTGTAGACTGATACCGTTTGGGGCGGGATTTTTTTCCCAGGACGGATAAATCCATAACGGACCAAATTGCATGGCGCTGAATTGCTGCTGAAAACTGGCTTGCCAGTCCTGTTCTTCGACCTGTGTCAGATGAATTTGCTGGTTGATACTGGAATCATTCTGCAAAGCTTTAGCAGCCAGATGCATGGCCTGTTCGGAAGTAAAATGCGCCTGAAGACATAGCCTTGACCATAATGGATGTTCACCAATCGCAGGTTCCAGAATAGGTTCATCAGCGGCGTCTTCATAGGAAACACTGACGGCGCCGCAGGAGAATAATAATTTTTCCACATGCTCTGAGGTCTGCGCCTGGACCTGTACACGTAACTGATGCATGTAAAAGCAGGTTTACTTCTGGCTTGCGAGGAGTCGTTCCAGATAATGAATGTCCACTTGACCCTTGCCAAACTCTGCGTCTTTCATTAATCGCAGTTGGAGAGGAATATTGGTCTTAATGCCATCAATAATCATTTCCTGTAATGCTCCCTGCATGCGTCGTATCGCCGTGGCGCGATTTTCTCCGTGAGTAATCAGTTTGCCGATCATGGAGTCATAATTAGGAGGAACCGTGTAACCCGAGTAAATATGCGAGTCCACACGCACACCAAACCCCCCGGCACTGTGATAGCGGGTAATTTTTCCTGGGCTTGGAATGAATGTGTCAGAGTCTTCAGCATTCAGGCGGCATTCCATGGCATGTCCAGTGATTTTCACGTCTTCCTGGCGAATGGATAACGGTTCACCTGAAGCAATTAACAATTGCTGTTTAACAATATCAATTCCGGTAATGTATTCAGTGACAGGATGTTCTACCTGTACCCGCGTATTCATTTCTATGAAATAAAATTCGCCATTTTCATATAGAAACTCAAATGTGCCGGCACCACGGTAACCAATTAACTTGCAGGCATCGGTGCAGCGCTCACCAATAAAACGCCGTTCTTCTTCGCTAAGGCCCGGAGCTGGAGCTTCCTCAATAACTTTCTGATGGCGGCGTTGCATGGAACAGTCGCGTTCTGCCAGATAGATCGCATTGCCATGAGTATCTGAAAGTACCTGAATTTCAATATGACGAGGAGTTTCCAGAAACTTCTCCATATACAGTGTGCCATTACCAAATGCGGCAGTGGCTTCAGCGCGAGTCAGAGCTACCGAGTCTGCCAGCTCTTCATCACTGCGAACAACGCGCATACCACGTCCTCCGCCTCCGCCGGCCGCTTTGACAATCACTGGGTAGCCAATTTCATTGGCCAGTTTGGAGTTGGAGTGAAAGTTATCGGTCAAGGGTTCAGTGGAACCGGGTACGCAAGGCACACCGGCTTCCTGCATGGCTTTTTTGGCAGCAATTTTGTCACCCATGCGGCGAATAGTTTCAGCAGTAGGTCCGATGAAAACAAAACCACTGGACTCTACACGCTCAGCGAAGTCATCGTTTTCAGACAAAAATCCATAGCCTGGATGAATGCCGGAGGCATCGGTTAGTTCAGCGGCACTGATGATAGCAGGGATATTTAAATAGCTTTCTGAAGATGGTGCCGGACCTATACAGACGGATTCGTCTGCGAGTTTTACATGTTTTAATTCGCGGTCAACCGTGGAATGTACCGCAACGGTTTTGATGCCAAGCTCACGGCATGCGCGCAAAATACGCAGGGCGATTTCACCGCGGTTGGCAATAACAACTTTTTCTAACATAGCTCAGTGTTTCTTTATATAGTGGCGTTTTGCAAAACACAAAACACCTAAGTAATTAAGTGACAATTGAAGGGCCAAATACTTTGTTACTGGATTATTCAATAACAAAAAGGGGCTGGCCAAATTCAACCGGTTGACCATTCTCAGCCAGCACGGCTTTAACAGTGCCAGACTTGTCGCTTTCAATCTGGTTAAGCATTTTCATCGCTTCGATAATGCAAAGCACGTCGCCTTCCTTCACTTTCTTGCCGACTTCCGTAAACGGTGTAGCGCCTGGTGAAGAAGCTTCATAGAAAGTGCCTACCATGGGAGAAGTGACCTTATGCCCACTAATAACGGGTGCTTGTGCGCCGCTATCACTATCAGCGGCGGGCGCCGCAGGTGCAGCGGCTGGCATAGGTACTGGTGCTGCAGCATATTGCATAGGTATGGCAGGTACACTGGAGTTCGCCCTGCTGATGCGTACCGACTCTTCACCTTCTTTGATTTCGATTTCGGCTATGCCAGATTCTTGCAGTAATTCAATAAGTTTCTTTACTTTTCTTATATCCATGAGTTCTGTTCTTTAATTATTTGGTTAACTGTTGATGTGCTGCGCTTATGGCGAGCTGATACCCCTGAATACCCAGACCGGTCATCACCCCAACAGCGACATCAGATAAATACGATACTTGTCTAAATTCTTCGCGAGCGAAAACATTTGAAATGTGAATTTCAATAAAAGGAATTGCAACACCCAGAAATGCATCTCGTAGAGCAATGCTTGTGTGGGTGAATGCCCCTGGATTAATTACAATGAATTCAATATTTTCTTCTCGCGTCGCATGCAGTCGGTTAATCAGTTCATGTTCGGCATTGGACTGAAAATGCAGTAGCTCATGACCCAAAGATTTTGCATGTGCACTGGCAACTTCTACGACCTGATCCAGAGTTTCATAGCCATACACATCAGGCTCTCTTGTGCCTAACAGATTGAGATTGGGGCCATTAAGCAGCAGGATCTTGCTCATGAGTGGAATGAATCCATGTTTTAAAAGATGTTATCTAAGCGCGATTATTGTGCCGTAAAAGCAAAGGACTGTCCATTAAAAGACAAGTTAGACGAAATTCGCAGCATATTGGCGGCGAGTTTGAGCAAGATTAAAGTCTTGATGGCATCAGCAAGACTAAATAATGTTCGATTATTAGCTTGCAGCGCAACAACAGGCGCTTAGTTAAAAAGCTGATTTACATGCGCGGAAAGCTGTTCTGCTGTCACACTTCCGGTCAGGCGATGCTCTCTAAGGTCGTTTCCTTGAGCATCCCAGAAGTACAGCGCTGGAGGTGCCGGCATATTCAGATGATTGGCCAAAGCCTTGTCTGCAGCATCCTGAACAGTGATATCCGCCTGAAGTAAAATAACATTTTCAAGTGCAGATACAACCGCTGGGTGTGGGAATATTTTCTTCTCCATGGTTTTGCAGTAACTGCACCAGTCGGCGTAAAAATCCAGCATCACGGGTTTGCCCGCCGTTTTGGCTGCAGCCAGTTCACGATCCAGATCCTGAATGGTTTTAATCCGTTTAAAGTTACTGTGCTGTTCACTACCTGTTTGCGCGGCCGAGCTGATAATGCCAGTCAGGGGTTTGATGGTATCTTTGCCGCCAGAAGCGAGGCCAACAAGGAACAATGCACCGTAGATCAGCAGTACGATACCCAGACCTTTCCATAACTTGCTCCAGCCACTGCAATCGTCGTCCAGAGATTTAAGTGCGCCCATATATACTGCGATGATGATCAATAATGCGCCCCACATCAGCATGATAATGGCGGGTGAAATGTAGGTGGGACTTAAGCGCTCCAGGAAGCTGACCGCCAATGCGATCATGATGACACCCCCCGTAGCTTTGACTTTATCCATCCAGGTGCCTGCTTTGGGCAGTAAGGCCCCGCCACCCGAGCCCATAATCAGTAGCGGTAGACCCATTCCGGTACCAAATACCCATAGGTAAAGAAAGCCCGCCAGAGGGTTTTGCGATTGTGCGGCAAAAGCCAGCACGGCAAGTAATACCGGGCCACCACATGGTCCGACAATTAATGCAGACAAGACTCCCATCAGGCCTACGCCTAGCACTGATCCGCCTTGTTGCTGGTTGCTTTTTTCGTTTAATTTAATCTGCAGAGCGCTTGGGACCTGAATTTCGTAAAATCCAAACATGGACAAAGCGAGGCCAATAAAAAGAAGAGCAGAGAGAATGAGTATCCACGGAGTTTGCAGACTGCCCTGAATCCCAAGCGCTTCTCCGATCACTGCCATTATGGCACCCAGGACGCCAAAGGTAATTGCGATTCCCTGGGTGTAGCTTAACGACAGGGTGAAGGCGCGAAAGGTGGTAATTTTTTCTCCCTGCCCCATGATCAGTGAGCTCAAAATGGGAATCATGGGGTACATGCAGGCAGTGAATGCGACTAGCACGCCAAACCCGAGACTTAGCAGTAATGCCACTAGAGGGTTGGCACTTTTAAGGTTCTGTAGAATGTCGTCCTGCTCGTTAGCCGGTGCTGATGTTATGCCTGCGGCTTTGCTCGCATCGCTATTGTCAGTATCCGTAGTGGAAGTGGCTTTAGAAGATGTCGCTTTGCCTGTAAGCGCGGTGCCAGCGGACACCGCAATATCGAGTTTTTTTGTGGCTGGGGGATAACACAGGCCGGCATGAGCACAACCCTGGTAAGAGACGACCAGGTTAATCGAGCCAGAGTTTGTCGATACCGGTACACTTAGACTCAGGCTGTTTTCATAAATTTCGACATCTCCGAAAAATTCATCATGCTGGAATCGGCCGTTAGGTAATTCGAGAGACCCCAGGGTAGCCGTCGTGTCATCTGTACTCACACTGATACGTTTTTTATATAAATAATAACCGTCAGCGATATTCCAAAATAACTTAACCTGCCCAGCCAATGGGGCAGTGGCAGTGAGCTGAAAAGCTTCGTCAACTTTAAGAAATTCTTCCTGTTCGTCTTCATCACCAAAAGGATTGGAAGCAAAGGCTGAGTTAAAAAGCGGAGTGAATAGTAAAGTTACGAGGATAAATAGCCAACTATAGTTGTTTAATAACTGGTTTCTTGGATAACCCATGATAAATACTCTTGTGTGCTTTTGGTGACGGGTAGCGCGATTAATTCCGGTGTTTCGTAAGGATGCTGTTGTTTAATGAACTCGCTTATTTGTTTAAACCGGGTTTCAACTGTTTTAATTACTAGTAGACATTCCTGATCTTCACACAGTTCACCCTTCCAGCGGTAAATTGACGTGACTCTGGGCATTATGTTGCAGCAAGCAGCCAGTTGGTTGTCGATTATCTGACGCTCGAGCAATTTTCCCTTATCAATGTCAGTGATAGTGGTGATGATTAACAGCATTTTTGGCTGACTTGATGTAGGCATTTAATTCTAAATAACTTTATCTTTGGCTATTGAAATTTGTTTAAACGCCACTATATATGTGGAATGGCTAAAAAAACCAGTATAGACTAATGCGCGGCTTTCCCATATTTGCCGCATTATTCATAGGTATACCGCTGATCGAAATCTACCTATTCATTAAAGTAGGTGGCCTGATCGGTGCGTTCCCCACCGTCATTCTCGTAATTGCCACAGCGCTGATTGGTGTGTCTTTACTGCGAGCGCAAGGTTTTAGCACGATGACGAAATTTCAACAGCAAGTGGCTAGTGGTCAATTGCCCGCCACTACCATGCTGGAAGGTGTTGCGCTGGTTTTGGGTGGTGCCTTTTTGCTGACCCCAGGCTTCCTCACCGATACGCTGGGGTTTCTATGTTTAATCCCGTTTACACGCCAGACAATAATTGCCTGGCTAATCAGGAATGTAACGATCCAATCCAGTGGATTTTACTCGTCCGGTTCTACTGGCCGGCCACACGACCCAAATGTGATTGAAGGCGAGTACCGGGAAAAAGATAAAGATTCCCGGAAATAGCTGCAACAGAATATTTGAGCCTTGACAACGGCAGACTGTACCGTATGATTAGCACTCATCGGGGTAGAGTGCTAACAAAAATAGCAACCCTATGAATTTATAAAGAAATTTTGTTAATTAATTGTCAGGAGAAATACGACATGAATTTACGTCCTTTACACGACCGTGTAGTAATTAAGCGAATGGAAGAAGAACGCACCAGCCCTGGTGGCATTGTCATTCCTGATTCCGCGGCCGAAAAGCCAATCAAGGGTAAAGTGCTGGCTGTAGGTAACGGCAAGATTGCAGATAACGGCGACGTACGCGCACTTGATGTAAAAGTGGGAGATACCGTTCTGTTTGGAAAATATTCCGGAACTGAAGTGAAAGTAGACGGTGACGAATTACTCGTGATGCGTGAAGACGACATCATGGCGGTTATCGAAGGCTAGATGCGATTGCGAATCTGATTTTCCCAACATAATTTTTAAAATTTAAAGAAATTTAAGCGAAGGTAAATAATATGAGTGCAAAAGAAGTAGTTTTTGGAGATGAAGCCAGAGCCCGTATGGTGAATGGTGTAAACATCTTAGCAAACGCTGTTAAAGCAACACTGGGACCTAAAGGTCGTAACGTGGTATTGGACAAATCTTTTGGTGCCCCTACAGTGACTAAAGACGGTGTGTCTGTAGCCAAAGAGATTGAGCTAGAAGACAAACTTGAAAATATGGGCGCACAAATGGTCAAGGAAGTGGCCTCACAAACTTCAGATGTTGCCGGTGACGGCACCACAACAGCGACAGTGCTGGCACAGTCCATTGTACGTGAAGGTATGAAGGCGGTTGCGGCAGGCATGAACCCAATGGATCTGAAGCGTGGTATTGATAAAGCGGTAACCACAGCGGTTGAGGCACTGAAGTCCATTTCAGCACCCTGTTCAGATAATAAATCTATTGCCCAGGTTGGAAGTATCTCTGCAAACTCCGATACGTCTATTGGCGACATCATTGCAGAAGCAATGGACAAAGTCGGCAAAGAAGGCGTGATTACCGTTGAAGAAGGTAATGCCCTTGAGAATGAACTGGATGTTGTAGAAGGTATGCAGTTTGATCGTGGTTATCTTTCTCCTTACTTCGTTAACAATCAGGACAACATGACTTGTGATATGGATGACCCATTCATTCTGTTACATGACAAGAAAGTATCCAATATTCGTGAACTTCTTCCATTGTTGGAAGGTGTGGCAAAAGCCGGTCGTCCGCTAGTGATCATTGCCGAAGATGTTGAAGGCGAAGCGTTGGCAACACTGGTTGTGAACACTATTCGTGGCATTGTTAAAGTGGCCGCGGTTAAAGCGCCTGGTTTTGGTGATCGTCGTAAAGCCATGCTGGAAGACGTTGCCATTCTGACTGGCGGTACCGTGATCTCTGAAGAAGTCGGACTATCACTGGAAAAAGCAACTCTGGAAGATCTGGGTACTGCAAAACGTATTCAAATCTCTAAGGAAAATACCACGATTGTGGATGGTTCAGGTCAAGCAGATGCAATTAAATCACGTGTGGACCAGATCCGTGCCCAAATCGAAGAAGCGACTTCTGATTACGACAAAGAAAAACTTCAGGAGCGTATGGCTAAATTAGCTGGCGGTGTGGCCGTGATTAAAGTTGGTGCAGCTACTGAAGTTGAAATGAAAGAAAAGAAAGCCCGCGTTGAAGATGCGCTGCATGCAACACGTGCTGCAGTTGAAGAAGGCGTAGTTCCTGGCGGTGGCGTTGCATTGATTCGTGCACGCAAAACATTGGTGGACTTAACTGGAGACAACGATGACCAAACCGCAGGTATCAACATTGCTCGACGTGCAATGGAAGAGCCACTGCGACAAATCACCACAAATGCAGGTGATGAAGCCTCTGTTGTATTGGCCAAGGTTGACGAAGGCGAAGGTAACTTTGGTTACAATGCGGCAACAGGTGAGTATGGCGATATGATTGAAATGGGTATTCTTGATCCAACTAAAGTAACGCGTTCTGCTTTGCAAAATGCCGGCTCTATTGCGGGTCTGATGATCACTACCCAAGCCATGGTGGCAGAACTGCCCAAGAATGATGCTGCAGGTATGGGTGCGCATGATATGGGTGGTATGGGAGGTATGGGCGGCATGATGTAAAAATCAGGCTTCCAGACTTTTAAACAAGAGCCCCGCCGAGTGCGGGGCTTTTTTATGTCTGGGTGGTTTATGTTTTGGCAGCAGGCAAATGTTTTAGTGGTAAATGACATTTACGCAGTGATTATTTTGTACATAGATAAAAAATAAACATAAAATTGAGTAATGAGAGTTGACCTTTGCACACATTGTATTGTTGGCGTGGAGTACATCGCATCGCCCAATTGTGATGAGCGCCCTGCTGAAAATGAAATAGATCTGTTAGTCGTTCACAACATTAGTCTGCCGCCGAATCGATTTGGTGGAGGTTATATTCAAGACTTCTTTCAAAATAAGCTTGATATAAGTGCTGATCCGTATTTTGAAGAAATAAAAGAATTGCAGGTTTCGAGTCATTTACTGATCGAGCGCACGGGGAAATTAATTCAATTTGTACCTTTTAATAAGCGCGCCTGGCATGCGGGGGAATCATGCTTTGATGGTCGCCAGAGGTGTAATGATTTTTCAATCGGAATTGAGCTTGAAGGTTCAGATGAGATTGAATACACAGACGCGCAATATCGTGTTTTACGTGCGGTGATATTATGTCTGCAGATGACTTATCCCGGTTTAAGTGGTGGAAATATCGTAGGTCATAGTGACATTGCCCCAGGGCGCAAAACAGATCCCGGCTCCGCCTTTGACTGGACTAGAATTGCTTAGTTATTCGCAGCTGATTTTCCAGTGCTGATTATTTTCAATCACATTCATTAAAAAACGAATGTTGGGATGTGAGTTGGGATGTTGCTGTTCATCCAGTGCATAATCACCAAATAGGGCAATGCCTGTATGAGCTTCCTGGGCAGTTATGCTTGAATTGCTCTGCTGGGAAATTGAATAGAGAATTTTCACTGAAGCCTGTTTGCCTGACAGATTGTCTACACTGAAAATTTCATTTGAATCCATGTTAAAAAGTGTAATACGGTTTATGTGGGACGTGTCAGACAGCTGATCAAAGCCAGTGCCAAATGTTTTATTATTTGTCATTCAGTGTGATCCATTGGTTATCGATAAATCCTTCACATGGTTTGAACTGGTTTTTATAGTTCATTTTACTGCAATCATGTATCCAGTAGCCTAAATATAAATAGTCGATACCGCGTTGTTTAACAAGCTCGATCTGTTTAAGTATGGAAAACGTGCCCAAACTTTGTTGCGAATATTCAGGATCAAAAAAAGTATATACGGCTGACCAGCCATGTTTAAGTGGATCGCATATCGCGACACATGCCAACTGTCCAGAAGGTAGGCAGAATTCTACCGAGAATGTTTCAGACCATGTGCTAAACAGGAAAGCTTCAAAAGTTTCAAGCGCATTTTGCATGCTCTCCGTTTCCGGGTGCCGATGTCGAATATAGCGTTCATACAGACTTATATATTGCAAATAGTTCGGGCTTGAAACTACACGTACAGAGAGGTGCCTGTTCTTATTCATGACACGTCGCTGACGTCGATTCGCATCAAAGCCTGAAACGGGTACACGCAAAGAGACACATTGTTTGCAATCTGTACAATTTGGTCGGTGAATTCTGTCTCCTGCGCGGCGAAAGCCCTGAGCAATTAAATGGCTGTAAATATCGCAGGATAAGCCCAGATTTGGTTCGGTGGTGAAGTGGTGCGCAATTTTCTGTGGAATATATGGGCAACTATAAGGCACGCTTTGGTATAATCTTATATTAAGCATTCTGCGAGTGTAACAAAGTCATAATTTAATCATTCCGATATAGATCAACTAACTAATCACTTATGCACAAATCCATACAAGACAGCCTTAACTTAATTGCTAAATGCAATATAGGGCCAGAGCTTGCCATTGGTAAAATAGGTATCGAAAAGGAATCATTACGTGTCGACAGAAATGGATTAATTGCCAGTACTGATCATCCTGCAGCGCTGGGTGCTGCCTTGACCCATCCCTACATTACAACAGATTATTCTGAAGCGTTACTGGAATTTGTTACCCCTGCATTGGATGATAGTGAACAAGCAATCCGGTTTTTAGGTCAAATCCATCAGTTTGTCTACCCAAACATAGGCAATGAGTGTTTATGGCCGGCAAGTATGCCGTGTATCCTGAATGGGGAGCAAAGTATCCGTATTGCTGAATACGGTACAAGCAATCTTGGCAAGATGAAGCACGTATATAGAAAAGGTCTGGGTTATCGCTATGGTAAAGTCATGCAAGTCATCGCGGGCATTCATGTAAATCTATCCATGCCGGAAAGCTTCTGGCCAGTTTGGCAAGAATGCTTGCAGGATAACTCTGACTTACAGGATTTTATTAACCAACAATATTTCAGGTTAATTCGTAACTTGCAGCGCGCTGGATGGCTAATACCTTACCTGTTTGGTGCTTCACCTGCGGTGGATAAAAGTTTCAGTCATCAGGGCGTACAAGATTTGCAGCGCTGGGATGACGATACTCGCTATGCGCCCTTCGCCACATCTTTACGTTTAGGTGATATTGGTTACACCAATAATCGCGAAAATGAAATAGGAATAAAAGCCTGTTACGACAGTTTGCCGGAATATGTCGGCTGCCTGACGCGAGCCATCGAAACGCCTTACGGACCGTATCAGGAGATAGGCGTTAAGATCAATGACGATTACAGACAGTTAAATGCAAATATACTGCAGATTGAAAATGAATATTATAGTACCGTACGACCTAAGCAAATAGCGCGTAACAATGAAAAACCCACTCATGCATTGCTGGATCGTGGTGTGCAATATGTCGAAATACGTTCTCTTGATTTAAATCCATTTTCACCTTACGGAGTATGCGAAGATCAGCTGAAATTTATAGAAGTGCTATTCTTGTATTGTTTGCTGGGTGATGAAAATATCATTGATCGCAAAGAGCGCGAAGAAATAGATATTAACGAGTATGAGGTGTCTCATCATGGGCGCAAACCAGATTTGTATTTACGCAAAAAAGGCGAAAGTATTTCTTTGCGGGAATGGAGTAAGGGTATATTCGCAGATATGTATCTAATTGCGGAATACATGGATAGCAAAAACGGGACTGATTTGTACGTGCAATCCATTAACAAATATAGCAGCAGCATAGAATCAATAGAGCAAACTCTGTCTGCGAAAATACTGGATGCCATGCGCGATAATAAAATGTCTTATTATCAATATATAGAAAGTCTCAGCAAAAAATATTGTCAGTTCTATTCCAAAAACGAGAAATGTCAACAAATATCAGAAAAAATCACTAGCGCTGTAGAGGCCAGTCTGCAGGAGCAGAAGAAGATAGAAGAAAGTGACGCTAAAGATTTTGCAAAATTTTTAGAAGACTACTTTTCTCAATAGACTGGATACGGCGGATGTATAAAATTGCGACTCACCTAATTTTATTTTTTTAGTTAGCTGGTCTCTAAATCTGCACGCCACGGATGTATACAGGATTGTTGATGAAAACGGCCGTGTTCAGTTCAGCCAGTTTCCTCCTTATAAGGGTGTGGAAAAAATACAATTGCAAAAGCACGGCAACATATCGCAGCATAAAGACTATGTTAACCAGTAAAGCCTGCAGCAAAGGCAAAAGAAATATTCCGATTTTCTGACTTCGGAAAGGCTGGAGAGAAAAGATCAACGTGAACAAGTAAAACAGAAAAAAATACAGCATGCGGCCAGGTGTCAGGAAGCTCAGACTAAACTTTTTGATATGAACCAGGGATGAATTATGTATTACGATCTAAACGAAGAAGGTGAAAGGGTTTATATTGACGAAAAGCGCGTTCAGGCGCGTAAAGATCAGATGGAACAATATATCAATAAAAATTGTTAAATAAAAACTGTTAACTTGAGCGATATCTGGAGGGTATATGTCAAAACTGAAAATAGGGTTGCTGCTGGTGTGCGTGACATTATGCCAGACTATTTTTGCAGAAGTGGTTGAAATAGATGAAGAAGGTCTTAAACAGTTAATGGCTGCAGGAGTCCCCGTGATAGATGTGAGGACGCCGGGAGAATGGAATAAGACCGGAATTGTTGGAGGCAGCATTCCAATCATGTTCTTTGATGAAAAACGCAAACCACAGGCACAGCAATGGATGCAGGAAGCAGAAGAATATATACAGCCGGAGCGCGAAGTAGCCATTATCTGCCGCACGGGAAATCGTAGTAAGACAGTCGCTGACTTCCTGACAAATCAGCACGGTTATAAAAAAGTGTATAACGTGACTGGCGGAATTACTAACTGGTTGGCTAAAGGCAATAAAACCGTTGAAGTGAAATAAATTTTTAAAGCAGTTGACCATCCCTATCTGGTGCCATTTGACGGCTCGTTCCGCTATAAGGATGCGCCTACAAGTATTGATCAAAAGCAGCTGGACGACAAAAAATACAAAGATAAGTTGGAAAAGCATACTGAAGAAATTCATGATCTGCAAAGAATCATGTATGCGCACGACAGTCATGCCATGTTGTTGGTGTTTCAGGCTATGGATGCTGCCGGTAAAGACAGTACCATTCGCCATGTGCTCACCAGAGTAAACCCGGCGGGTTGTCAGGTGTTTTAGTTCAAAAGACCATCGCATCTTGAATTGGATCATGACTACCTGTGGCGTACTTCAATTCGAACACCGGAACGCGGGCGGATTGGTGTATTTAATCGAAGTTATTATGAAGAAGTATTAGTGGTTCTTGTGCATCCAGAAATACAGGATAATCAGAAACTTCCTGATAGACCCGAAGAAAAAGAAATCTGGCCACAGCGATATGAGTCGATACGAAATTTTGAAAAACATCTGGCGCTCAATGGCACGGTAATATTGAAGTTCGGGCTGAATGTTTCCAAACAGGAACAGTGTAATCGTTTTTTAAGCCGCATTGATGAACCTGAAAAAAACTGGAAATTTTCAGAAGCCGATATCAAGGAACGTGAGTACTGGGAAGATTACATGGATGCCTATGAGCAAGCATTGCGTGAGACTTCAAGGGAATGGGCGCCCTGGTATGCAATTCCTGCTGATAACAAACCCTATATGCGATACACGGTAGCAAAGATTATTGCTGAAACCATGGCATCGTTGTATATGCATTACCCGCGTATAGATGATGAAGCTAGGCAACGTTTTAATCATCTGCGTGAAATGCTGGTAAATGACCAATAGGCGTTGACGAGGAAACCTATAAAAAATAAAGTGGCTTCGTCATGTGGCTCACTTTTTTTACAGAGCATTGATGACGAATACAGTTTTTAAACAAATCCATAGAAGGGGGCAATTAATGACAAAGTTGGCTGAAATTGAAGGTATTGGGGAAGTGTATTCAAAAAAACTTGAAGAAGGTGGTATATCTTCTATTGAGCAATTGCTGGAAGCCTGTGCTGAAAAAAAGGACGTCAGGAAATGGCGGCCAAATGTGATATCAGTGAAAAGCTGGTATTGAAATGGGCTAACCGGGCAGATCTTGCCAGAATTAAAGGTGTCAGTACGCAGTACGCAGATTTGCTGGAATGTGCCGGTGTCGATACGGTGCCTGAACTGGCACAACGTGTACCTGCTAATTTGCATGCGAAAATGGCCAGTGTTAATGAAGAAAAAAATCTGGTGCGTAAAGTGCCATCCGAGTCTCAGGTAGAAGATTGGGTGAGTCAGGCCAAAGCGCTTCCGCGTGTTCTTAATTATTAATTAAAAGTTTGTAACACAAACAATCAGCTGGTTCAGGCTGATTGTTTGTGACCCTGATCTATCCCGCGTTTGAACTGTAACAGGCAGGGAATCAGCACCAGCGTAAAGAAAGTACTGACAACCATTCCCCCAACAATTACCGCCGCCAAACCACGGTAAAGTTCTGCACCTGCACCCGCAAATAAAACCAGCGGCAACATGCCAAATACAGTTGTGGAAGTACTCATCAGTATAGGCCGTATACGCGTACGTACAGCATCTTTAATGGCATCCGCATGCGAAAGACCTTCGCGTTCCGAACTGCGTGCCTGATACACAAGCAGGATGGCGTTATTCACTACCAGACCAAGCAAAATTATAAATCCAATTAGTGTCAGAAGATCTGCAGGCAAACCAAGAATCTTAAGTGCAATCACTCCGCCAATGGTGGCAAGGGGGAGAGCCAGCATTACTAGCAGACTATCAAAGAAGGATCGGAATAAGGCAGTCATAAGTAAAAGTAAAATAATCAGCGCCACTATAAAGCTGCTGCTCAAATTATTGATGGCTACCTTTAAATTATCTGCAGACCCTCCAAAACGAATTACGCCATCATTCGGCAGCAACTGCTGCATTACAGGCGTGACTTCAGTTTGAATAATCTTAAGCGCCTGTTCCAATGGAATGTCTTCGGGCGGGGTGACTTCAAGAGTAATAGTTCGTCGGCGATCAAGACGGCGTATGGTATTAGGACCTGCCGTACGGATCACATTGACCAGTTCTCCAAACGGAACTACTCCGGCGTCAGGCGTGTACAGAGGAATGGCGGTAAGCTGTTCGGGTGTTTCCCAGTCTGGAATGCGCACCAGAATATCCAGTCGTTCATTGCCGTCAAAATATTCGCCTACCTGCATGCCGTCACCAAAAATTCTAGAAACCTGCGCCAGGGTTTCACGGTTCCAGCCAGCCTCTCGCAAACGGTCGTCAATAGGAGCAAACTGCAATTCGGGTTCGGCAAGCTCAAGGCCCGGGCGGGGGCGGACTCTGGCGCCTGGCAGCTTCTGGGGAATAGTAATAAAACCGGCCAGTGCGGCTTCAATTAGAGCATCAATGTTTCTTCCTTGAACATTAACTTCAATTTCTCGATTGGCACCAAAGCCGGAAAATAAAGAAGCTTTGGTTACAATGGCAAACGTATCAGGAAAACCGCTGACTACTTGATTAAGTACACCTACCAGATCATTCACTTTTTCCGGGTCTTCCGCTCGACCACCAATAAATATAGAACCTGCATTGGCGACAAAAAAGTAGTGTTTGATTTTTGGTTGTTTTTCTCCACTAAGATAAGGGGCAATGCGGTCTGCAATGACATCACCCATTTCTTCCTTGATATGTGAAATATTCACCCCCGGTGGTGGTAACACAAAACCAAACACTAAATTGCGGTTGCCGGTGGGCAGATAATCGCGATCAGGAAAGAAAAGTATTGAGCTGACAATGGGTACTGTTATTAGCAACACAACAACAGTAATGCGTGACTTTTTCGATTGACTGACACGCGCGACGTTATTTGCAATGGCGTCCCAGGTAGTACTGTGACGATCAACAAACGTCGTTTTCTTTAACCAGACCATGCTGGCGGCGGGGATCAGTACGGTGGCGACAAACAAAGATGCAATTATTGCAGCGGTAATGGCAATGGATAAGTCGGCAAAAAGCTGTCCGCTTTGATCTCTCAAAAACAATACCGGCAAGAAAATGGCAACTGTAGTCGCAGTGGATGCAAGTAGTGCAGGCCACACTTGTGCTGTGCCCTGCAGAGCGGCATTAAAACCCGATTCGCCCTTCTCTTTAAGGCGTACAATATTTTCCAGCACAATAATGGCGGCATCCATCACCATACCGACGGCAAACGCCATGGCCGCCAGAGAGATAACATTAATCGATTTGCCGGCCGCCAGAATCACTACAAAAGCCACACATAAACACAGGGGGATAGTTATTGTGACGACAAGAGTTGCACGCAGGCGGCGCAGGAACCACCAGAGAATAAGGACGGCCAGCACGACACCCAGGCCAAGGTTGCTTCTTAATAATTCAATGGCGCTATCGATATATATGGTTTCATCGTAAACCTGCTCTATGGCCAGATTGGATCTTTGTAAGGGGCCCTGCTTGAGTTCTTGCATGGCAATCTGCAATTCAGACATGACGTCCAGAACATTGACCCCCGCTTCACGGTAAGCATTGACTGCGATCGCGGGTTCACCTCGTGTGATGACAAAGTTATCCAGTTCCGCAGGTTGCACACTCACTGAGGCAATATCACGTAGATAAATTGGTTGTCCATCCTGCCACTCGACAACCAGTGTCTGCAGGGATTCAGGATCTAGTGCACCTGTGTAACGCAGTATGTAACGGCGTTTGCCTACATCGACAGTGCCTCCCGAGACGTCTTCATTATTACCCACTGCAATTGCCGCGTTAACAATATCGACCCCCATGCCTGCCGCTTTGTAAGGGTCAACTGTTATGCGTATTTCGCGTTCGTTCCCCCCGCGCACTTCCGATAAAGCCACGCCAGATACGCGTTCAAAGCGAGATTGTACGACCTCTTCAATGTAATCCCGGTATTCTTCGATAGGCATTTGATTGCCTTCTCCCGGCTTGATGATGAACCAGGCAATCGGTCGGCTGCGTCCACCTGCTGTGCTTAATACGGGTTCATCGGCTTCAGTAGGGTACTGGGGAACCCGGTTGAGTCGATTGATAACTTCAATTAAGGCCCGATCAAGGCTGAAGTCGACATCAAATGAAATTGTAATTTTACCAGAGCCCTGATGGGCTTCAGACAAAAGCTCCGTCATACCCGGCAGGCCACGTAACTGGTCTTCCTGGGGTTCAATGATTTCGGCTTCAACTTCTTCCGGTGCCGAGCCACGCCAGTTAGTAGTAATGGTGATTTCCGGACGCTCAACTTCGGGTGTTAATTGAATGGGCAAACTGCGTAAGGCTAAAAAGCCAAATAGAATGATGAGTAATGCAGTGACCAGGCCTGCAGTGGGGTTACCTAATGCAAGCTTAGTGGGACTCATTCGAAGATTTACTGGATATCTTAACGGTTTCACCCGGATGCAGGCGTTCTCCACCACGTGTGACTATGCGATCTTCGGCATTAATATCGCCACGGATTTCAACATACTCACCATCACCGATGCCAACCTGAACACTGACCTGTTCTGCAATGTTTTCGTCATTTATTCGAAAAACACTAATGCCACCTTTTCTCAGGACTAATGCATCTCTATGTATCGTAATCACTTCACGTGGCGCTGCGGTAGGCAAAGAAACACGTACCAGTGTGCCCGGAGGTAACATTTGTTGTGGTTTCAGACGCAGTTCAAACAGGCGTGATGTCGTAGTTCCTACGGGCACAATGGTGACTACCTTTGCTTTGATAGTCTGGTCATCACTATGTACGGTCAGTTCTCTGTTAACAGAAATTAATGTATAAATACTTTGTGGGACGCGTACCTGAATCTCCGGATTATCGATGTCAACCAGACGAATCAGCGGATTGCCATTTTGTGTCCATTCACCAGCCTGAGAAAAGCGTTCGCTGATAACACCATCAAAAGGCGCGCGTAAAATTGAACGGGCAATACGTTCATTTATTTGGGCCAACCTTGCCTGGGCAGCAACAATATTGCTATTGGCTACCGCCCTATCAGAAATGGACTGATCCAGCTCATTTTGTGCAATGTTGTTCTGCTTGATTAAACGCTGAAAGCGTTTGACTTCTTTTTCATATAATTCAAGTTTTGCTCGCTCACTTTGAATGACCGCTTGTTCTTCTGCGCGCTGTTGTTGCAAAAAAATGTCATCCAAACTGGCAATCTTGTCGCCCTGGTTGACGCGTGTACCGACATCCGCCACCCAGGTAAGCCGACCTTCGACTTCGGAAGAAATTCTTGCATCGTTTTTACTGATCACAAGGCCGGAGTATTCGGCGGTGGGGGCAAGATTGCGCAATTTGGCAATATCAATAACAACCGGCTTTTCGCGGCTGGGTGGACCGGCAGCAAAAGCGCTTGCAATGCATACAAGTAAAGTGACCGCGATACTTGAATATTTGAGTATAGGTTTCATGTGTGCACTGATTGTACCTAATGCGAAGAAAATGCACACATTACACAAGTACTATATACAGACGATGACAACAACCAGTATCAGGCAGTGTTTAGGGCGCCAGAACAACTGCTACCCTGGCCTGCCGTACATCCATAACAGTGATCACCAGTCTTGATGGGTAGGCCGTTGAGTGATGATGAGAATAAATCCCCAATGTGTAATGGGTTATTCATGGGTGACATTGCTGGTTCGTTGAGCATTTGATTGAAATCACAGTCGTATATACGCCCTTGCCAGTCGAGGCTGACAGTGTCTTTACACATTACTGTTTCAAGATTATCCATCTGATGATTCTGTTTTAAGGTCGTCATGTAACTTTCGAAATGGCCAGTCGACAAAAGACTGCTGCCGAAACGCTGAATGGGCATGTTGGTAATTGCAAACAGTTCATTGAACTTAATATCATAATTATCAGCCAGTTGTGTTTTATATTCGTCCTGCAACTCGCTTTGAGCAGGAGGTAAAAATGGCCCAGCAGGGTTAAACACCAGATGTAAATTGAGTAATGGATCATTTGCATAACCCAGCGAATTCAATAATTGTAAAGCTTGTATGCTAAGAGAAAACACTCCTTTCCCGCGTTGTTTGTTGACGTTTTCTTCAGTATAGCAGGGCAGTGAAGCGACAATTTCAACCTGCTGTTCAGCGAAAAACTGGGCGAGGCTTTCTTGTTGGGGTTCAAAAATTACTGTTAAATTGCATCGGTCACGCACAGCCACCCCAGCTTTACGAGCAGTGCGCACAAGTTCGCGAAAACGCGGATGCAATTCTGGCGCGCCTCCCGTGACATCCAGCAGAGATACCTCATGATCTGTTAGATACTTAAGAACCAGATCAAGTGTTTCATCATCCATCATCTCGGTACGATTCGGCCCTGCGTTGACATGGCAATGCGTACATGACTGATTACACTTGTAACCAAGATTAACCTGTAAGGTACTTAGCTGCTTTCGGCGTAATGTTGGGAAATCGCCTGGGAATAATAAATGTTTTGTTTCGCGCATAAAGTAAGATATGAATTAGTTTAGTCTCCATGCCTGAAACTTTTTAAGCAGTTCAATAATGCGTGGAGTCAATTGGCTACGGCGCCATTTACCTGCAGCCATGCGATTAATTTCGCTTTTAGTGGGATAAATATGCACGGCCTTTAAAATTTTGTTGAGACCCAAACCATTGGTTTTGGCTAACACGAATTCAGCAATTAACTCGCTCGCATGTTCACCAACGATGCAAGTCCCTAAAATTTTATCGCTGTTAGCAGCAGTAATGACTTTAATAAAACCCTGTGTCGCATTATCTGTGATTGCGCGGTCAATATCATCCATAGGGAATGTAGTGACTTGATGTTTTATTCCCTCTTCAATTGCCTGTTTTTCAGTGATACCAATACTGGCAATTTCCGGGTCCGTGAATATTGCACGTGGGATATTATCCAGCGTGCATTTGAATGTTTTGATTGGATGAAACAAGGCATTAAATGCGGCATACCAGGCCTGGTGAGAAGCTGCATGTGTAAATTGCATGGGGCTTGTGACATCACCACAGGCGTATACATTAGGAAAAGCCGTCTGCAATTCGTCATTTGTGATAACCCGGCCGAGACTGTCCACAGGTAAATTCAGTGCATGCAGCCCGCCAAGATTCGGTTTTCTACCGGCGGCAAGTAATAAATGTGTAAATTTAAGCGTGATATCGACATCACGTTGTGTACCGGTAAGTGAATAATGTTCCTTTTCGATATTAAACTTATGAGTATTAAACTCGGTGAGTAAGTTGATTTTGTCTTTCAGTAGCGAAGATTCGACAATTTTAGAGGCCTGTTCATCTTCATTGCTCAATATGGTTGTCTGGTTGTGAACAATCGTAACTTCAGACCCAAGCCGTGCAAATGCCTGGCCCAGTTCACAGCCGATTGGGCCAGCGCCAATGATTAATAATTGTTCCGGTAATTCCGTTAATGACCAAATAGTATCAGTGGTAAAATAGGGGACTTGGTCAAGGTTGGGTATATTGGGTAGGACGGGGGTGGCACCGGTGGCAATAATAATATTTTTTGTAGTGAGTGTTTTGTTATTAATATTTACCTGCCAAGGTGAAACTACAGTGGCTTCCCCTGCTTCACACTCAACACCTAACTCAGTGTAACGGGCTACAGAGTCCTTTGGTTGTATGGTAGAGATCTTGTCATGCACTCGAGTCATGATATTTTTAAACTCTAATTCATAATGCGATTTTGATAAGCCGTAAGATTTATAATTATTCAGGTCCGCGACAAACTTTGCGCTGCGTAAAATAGACTTTGAAGGCACACAGCCTGTGTTCAGGCAATCGCCACCCATTTTATGTTTCTCAATCAAGGCAACTTTGCCTTGCAATGTGCGTGTGGTGAGGGCGGCGACCAATCCTGCAGAACCACCGCCAAGTACCACGGTGTTGTATTCAAACGAATCGGGTTTTGTAAAAGGTTTATACACCTGTCTGTTTTTAATAGCCGACATAAGCCCTTTTGTGATAAAGGGTAGAATACCCAGTAAAGCCAGTGCCAGTATCACTGAGGGTGATGCAATATCACTTGGTGAAGAAATTTTGGCGATTTGAGTGCCGGCATTGACGTAAATCATTGTTGCGGGAAACATGCCTAGCTGGCTGATCCAGTAATATGTAAATGTGCGAATGGGTGTTAATGCCATAAGCAGATTGATCAGGAAAAAAGGAAATATGGGAACCAGACGTAGAAACAGAAGATAGTAAGCCCCTTCCTGTTTAACTTTCTGGTTAATAAGCTTCAGACGCTCAGGAAATTTATTCTGCACATAATCATGTAAAAAAAAGCGTGCAATTAGAAAGGCCAGCAACGCGCCCAGTGTGGAGGCAAATGAAACCAGCACCGTGCCTTTAAACAGGCCAAATAATGCACCTCCCGAAAGAGTGATAATTAACGCGCCGGGCAGGGAAGCCGCAGTGGCAAGCACATAGATCAGAAAGTAGATGGCAGCAGATGTGAATGGGTTGTTGTTAACCAGTGATTGCAATTCGGACTGGCGTGATTTCAGCTCGGCAAAAGTAAGATACTTTTCAAGATCAAATGCAATGACACAGAAAATAATCGACGCAATAATGGCTAAAAATATTATAATTCTTTTCACGTTAAGCATTAGGATGATTATTACAACAAATAGACCTGTGCACAAAGCTTAAGCTTACATCAAGAATTTGCAATATGTGCGAATATTGCTGGATAAATAATTATTAATTTAATAATACCAATTAAGGGAAGTTATGCGTTTAGTCAGTTGTGAATATCAGGGGAAAGTATGGTTGGGAGTTGAGAAGGGTGAGCAAATTTTTCTACCAAATAAGCATTCAGACTGGAATGCTGAAATTGATTCCATGCTGGCACTACTGGATGCAGGAGAGTCGGCACTTGAAAAACTCAAAAACCTAAGTCATGACACAAACAGCGATTGTTATGTGAAACGCGATCAAGTAACGTTGTGTTCACCAATTCCTCGACCGCGACAAAATGTGATTTGCCTGGGGCTGAATTATGTTGATCATGTGTCTGAAACTTCCGGCGTAAAACAGGAAGAAGTAAAGCTACCCCGATCGCCGATTGTTTTTACCAAGGCTGCCAACAGCATGAATGGTCCATATAGTGATATAGAGATCAATACCAGTGTCTCTGCAAAAATGGATTGGGAATCTGAGCTGGGTGTCATTATAGGAAAACCCGGGATGGGTATAAGCGAAGAAGAAGCAATGGAACATGTGTTTGGTTATACCGTTATTAACGATGTGACTGCAAGAGACCGGCAAAAATGGCATAAACAATTTTATATTGGAAAAAGCTATCGTGGATGTTGTCCAATGGGACCGGTAATTGTGACCGCAGATGAGATAGAGGATCCGCATAACCTACAGCTGCGTAGCTGGGTGAATGGGCAACTAAAGCAAGATTCCAATACAAAGCACCAAATTTTTTCTATAGCGAATGTGATATCAGTGCTGTCTCAGGGGATGGAACTTGAAGCCGGGGATATTATTGCTACTGGCACTCCCAGTGGTGTCGGATATGCGCGAACTCCGCCGCAATATCTGATGCCGGGGGATGTGGTTGAATGCGAAGTCGAAAAGATTGGCAAAATTTCAAATCGTATTACTGAACGTAAGTGATTTTGACAGGCTTAAATATTACGCGTCGTTTCATATATTTGAACAGAAGTATTCAATACGGCATGAATCAATAGATCGCTTGATTAATCTAAAGCGGCCAAAGAGCATGCTCAGCCAGTTAGTAGTCATTGTTCTCAATAAAATCTGTTTATCTCTATTAATGAATAAACAGTAAACATTACCTTATCCATTGATTATGTCCGTGCCATTTAAAAGTCGTTGGAATGCCGAAGGGGGCTATCGTGAAGTATTGGCGATTGCGATCCCTTTGATATTAAGTACCGGTGCCTGGAGTTTACTGCTGTTTGTTGATCGCATGTTTCTGTCATGGTATTCCTCGGCCGCTATTGCAGCCGCGATGCCAGCGGGAATGAGCAGTTTTGCCATGCTGTGTTTATTTATCGGCACTTCGGCCTATGTGAATACGTTTGTTGCTCAATACTATGGTGCTCGGGAAGAAGCTAACATCGGTGTCATTGTCTGGCAGGGAATTTATTTTAGTGCGCTTTCAATAGTGATTATTATTCCCGCATATTTTTTTGCGGAATATTATTTTGCGTCTATAGGGCATACGCAAGTAGTACAAGAATTAGAGATTGTGTATTTCAAAGTGCTGATGTTTTCCGCCGTGTTCGTAGTCCTGAACAATACCTTATCCAGCCTGTTTTCCGGCTTGGGGAAAACGCTGATCGTAATGTGGGTGAGTGTATTGATTACGGTAATTAATATTGTACTTGATTACGTGCTTATTTTTGGTCGTCTCGGATTTCCTGTGATGGGAATTCGTGGTGCCGCGATTGCGACTAATATCGCAATTATTTGCGGATCAATGGTGTTGCTCATGCTTGTGTTTCAGAAGAAGTATCGGCAAAGATTTCATCTAGGTCATGTATGGAGGTTTGATAAAAAAATCTTTAAGCGACTGATTTATTACGGGCTGCCAAATGGATTAAGACTGTTTATAGATATGTCGTCTTTCACGGCCTTTTTGATGTTTATCGGAATCCTGGGCACGCAGCAACTGGCGGCAAGCAATATTGCTTTTAATATAAACGCCTTGTCGTTTTTACCTATGGTCGGTTTAATGATTGCGGTTTCAGTCGTAGTTGGTCAGAGAATAGGTGAAGGTAAACCGCAACTGGCAGAAAAAGCTACCTGGTCTGCAGCGCATATTGCTTTACTATTTTTTGGCACATTAGCGGTGTTGTATATATTCGTGCCTGGTTTATTTATTTTTCCGTTCACGCGCCATGGAGGTTTAAGTGATTTGCAGGGAAGTGCAGAATTGATTGTGATATTACTTAGGTTTATTGCATTTTTTGGCTTGTTTGATGCGCTGTTTCTGGTGTTTCTTGGTGCTTTGGAAGGTGCGGGAGATACACGTTTTATTATGAAAATGAGTTTCGTAATTTCAATTCTTCTGCTGGTGCTGCCCTGTTATGTTTATATTCGGTATTTTTTAGCAAATATTTATGTGTTGTGGTGGATAATCACTGTCAATGTAGTGTTGTATTACCTGGTGTTTTATTTCAGATTTATAAAAGGCCCGTGGAAAAGTATGAATGTGATTCATTAAAATAGCTCAATGCTCTGTATTGATGCGATGGCAGCTTGTAAATAGGGCAGAATTAGATAGGAGTTCATATAACCCATTGACTAATTGATATCTGGGTGTTGGCATCTAACTTGCAGATACTAATACAAGTTTGGCAATAACCTCCCATTGCTGAATCTATCTAAGCTGAAGCCCCGCCCAAACTCCGCGGGGCTTATTTAGTCAAAATTTTTTACTCAAGTTATCAATAGGAGCACCGCAGCGAGACCGGCTGTGGTGTTCCACTGTAGATGATCCTCATATAAACCAATTGGT
>CAZWQM010000008.1:0-74674 GCA_964636225.1 uncultured Thiotrichales bacterium
CGACACGAGGATTTTCAGTCCTCTGCTCTACCAACTGAGCTATCTGGCCTTATGCAGATTATGAATTATGAATAAGGTCCGTCCATGGCGCGATGATATATCGCTGATCCTTATATTCATATTCTTTATTAAATCAGGAATTTAGAATTATTGCCTGATAGAGTGCGCGACATTAAACCGGAACCGGACGTGTCGGTCAACCTACTCTTTAGGGGCAACAAACTCTTTGGGCACCTCAGATCCATCCCCAAACAGGAATTTTTCCATTTCCTCTTCAAGAAATTTACGATTTTTAGGATCTACTGGCGTTAAGCGGTATTCATTTATGAGCATTGTTTGATGCCCAACCCATGACTCCCAAGCTTCTTTGGATATATTTTCGTATATACGCTTACCTAAATCACCGGGGTATGGGGCATAATCCAGACCTTCCCCTTCTTTCCCTGTCTTTACACATTGCACCATTCGAGTCACGGTGTCTCCTTATATAACAAGTTGTTTAATCAATTGATTCACCGGGGATGCCAGACCCACCTGTGAAGAGCCGTGTTTATACCAGACCCAATCATCCGCTTCCATTACCCAGTGTATAGGGGTGTTATATTTCACCGAAATGGGCGTGATTTGCAGGCGAAAATGGCTGAACGTGTGACTAATTTTCTCAAGCCGTTGGTGCTCATAAGGCGCGTTCTGAAACGTCTGCACACACCAATTAAGTGCACTTTTCTCGGTATCGAACTCCGGGAAGCTCCACAGCCCGCCCCAGATGCCCTGATGCGGACGACGTTGCATTAGAAGACCGGCTTGATCATTGAACACGGCCAGCATAATTGTTGAACGCATAGGGTTTTGCTTTTTTGGTTTAGCATGCGGCAATTCATGCTGCCGACCGGCTTGATAAGTCAGGCAATCTTCACTCACCGGACACTTGTCACACTCAGGTTTTGAACGTGTACACAGAGTCGCACCCAAATCCATCATAGCTTGAGTGTATTGCGCACAATTTTTCTCAGGCGTATTTCTTTGCGCAATGTCCCAGAGCTTTTTTTCATTTGCTGCACTACCCGGCCATCCTTCAATCAAATTATGTCTCGCCAATACGCGTTTTACATTGCCATCCAGTATGGTGTGATATTGACCAAAACTGAGAGAAAGAATAGCCCCCGCCGTGGAGCGACCGATGCCCGGCAACGCCAGCACCTCTTCAAATACACTGGGAAATTCCCCCTGATACTGATCGCGAATCCATTGGGCCGCCTTGTGTAAATTTCGTGCGCGTGCGTAATAACCCAGACCTGACCATGAATGCAACACATCATCCAATGGCGCATTCGCCAGCGCCAGCAAGGTGGGAAAGCGCTGCATGAATTTTTCAAAATAAGGAATGACGGTTTCCACCTGGGTTTGCTGCAACATGATTTCAGATACCCAGACACGATACGCCGAACGTTGCTGTTGCCAGGGTAAATGCTTACGTCCATGTTTTGCCGCCCATGACAAAACCTGTTGTGAAAAAGATGATTCAGTGCGCATGTGTCGCCAATAGAAGGTTTATTTTGTTCGCGGTGTATTGCAGTTGCGAATGAATTTTTTTCTTGAGTGCGTAAGGGCCTACAAAAGGTGGCAACCAAAAATCCGGTTGCATGGATGCGATGTATTGAACACGTGTCTTTTCTCCAGCTGGATCAAATGTCCAGCGGGTTTCGCCCGACTTGAAATCACTCAATGCCGGAACAATCACTGTGGAAATAGTTAGATTTTTATCAATACTGACATCTTCAACACGACGCACTTTTTTGCAAAAGAACAGCATACAGCCTTCTGTGATTATCTCGGCCCGGTCGATGTTCGGCAATTCCCAATCAAGCACACGACTGGACTTAATTAGTGGGTTCAACCGGGTTAGATTGTTATAGTCAGTAATTATGGCAAGTACACGCTTTGGCTCTGCATTGGCAACAAAGCTCATATGGAAATGATATACATTATTCTGATCGCGGCGCACACTCACTTCCACAGGATCAGCAGGAGTATGCGCTGCAATTAACAATAAACACAGCGCACATAAAGCCTTCTTCATCAGAACAATTTAATACCCTTTAATTTATCTCCGAGTTTGTCCTGAATTTTTTCATTAATTTTTTCTTTAACTTCTTCTTTCTTTTCTTCCACCACCTGTTTTTGCTTTTCATTTAAAGCGGCCTTGAAATCAATACCGAATTTGGGTTTTTTAAACGGTCCTTTGATGGTAATCGGTATGGCTGCCTTACCCGGCTCTTCAGACAAACCTATGGCCATCACATAATCCAGCTCAGATTCCGCGATATCAATGTCGCCTTTGCCATTGGCGTAGAGAATTGGCGTGACCAGCTTAAGATCGTCATTCTTAGCCACTCCATTTTGAATGTTAAATGTGCCCGCCAGAGAATCAAATACCACTTCTTCACCTGTGGCTTTAGGCTCCCGCCCTTTTAAGAAGGCAATCACCTTCTCCACATTCTGAGCCAGCTTCTTACTTTGTAACGCCCCCTGTTCAGCTTTAAAGTTCGCTTTGCCGTTTAGTTGCTTGGTCAGTATGGATGGACGATCACCGGAAGTGGTGACATCAAAAGCCATTTGTGTTTTACCGCGTATGATGGATTTTCCATTTTCAGACAAGTCCGCCATCAGTCCATCAATAGCGAGATTTTTTAAATCGCTGGTAGCAGAATATTTAGGCGTTTTACCACTAACATTCAAGCCTGCACTTCCCGTGTAAGTCCCTTGATATAAATTCATGGTTAATGGGTTTAGATTTATCACACCTCCGCTCCCGTCTATTTTTGCGCTGAGGTCTGTCATGGTTAGACCAGAGGCCAGCAGCTTGGCTACCTTTAAGGAACCATCAATTTTTAACGAGCGCAACATATCGACTGGCAACTCAATTTTTTCATCCGAGCTGGTCGATTCGCTGGCCGATTCACTAGCCGAATCATCACTTGCCGGGATCAATTTGGCCAGATCGATCTCATCCGAATTCAATGCAAATTTAATATTTGGCTTGGAAAAGGATTTCACGCTAAGGTTGCCTTGCAGCCCCACATCCGCCAGGTTGATATCAATCGGATCCAGTTTTAATGCTTCTCTTTTTAAATCCGCTTCAACATCGCTGTTCACTTTCAGATTGAGCTCACCATTTGGCATGGAGTCGCCTTTAGCTTGAACTGCTAATACCAAATCCGTGAGCTGATAGACCGCCGTACTGAGATTCAGCCGTGCTTTGGTATTTAAATCGACGTCAGCGGATAGCGCAGGGTTTGTCTGCTCAAGACCCAATTGCAGACTAATGCTGGAAGGTTTTCCGCTGCCGATAGAACCCGTTTTTAACTCAATCGGATTCAGTGTAATTTTATTTCCTGCCTGTTGATCATCGTATATAAGCTCTGAATCGGTTATATGAATACCAGCTACTTCCAGACCAATGCTACTACCTTCATCTGTTGTTGCAGCCTTACTGGTATCTCCTGAAGATTTTCCTACCAGGTCATCCCAGTTGGTTTGACCGTTTTTGTTTTTCTTTAAGTTGACTCTTAAGCCCTTTAGCTCAATGGTATCTGCCTGCACTTTCATCTTGAGCAAACTTAATAGATCGACACTTACACCAACTTTATCGACTTTGGCAAAAGGTGTATCACCAAACTCTTTGGCATTGCTGAATTCCGCCTGTCCCAGATTGACACCCAGTTTGGGGAAGAATGAAAATCCAATATCGCCTTCCAGTTTCAGATCACGTCCAGTGGCATCTTTAACTGCCGCAATAATGCTCTCTTTATGATCGTTAGGATCCACTGTCGCCACTAATATGGCCGCCCCGGCAACGAAAACAATAACTAAGACAGCTAATGTAATAAGTAAGTATTTTATGATTTTCATTTTTACTATCCTCAACCCTAAATGATTAGATGCAGTGCCTGATTGCGGTAACTGTCCTCCTAGGCCATTTCCCTGATCCAGGTGCCTGACTTTCCACCCTGTTTTTCCAGCAACTGAATACCCGACATGACCATGCCTTTATCCACTGCTTTGCACATATCATAAATGGTCAACAAACCGATTTGCACCGCAGTTAATGCTTCCATCTCGACACCGGTGGGTCCGGTCGTTTTCACTGCGGCCTGACAGTGCACGCGCGAGTTTTCACTGTCACAGGTAAAATCCACCTTGACAGATGAAAGTGACAAGGGGTGGCACAGAGGCACCAGCTCGGAGGTTTTTTTAGAGGCCATGATGGCAGCAATTCTGGCAATGCCCAAAACATCCCCTTTTTTATGACCGCCTTCCTGTATCCGCGCCAGTGTATTCGCCTGCATGGATATATAGCCTTCTGCAATGGCTACACGCTGCGTCAGTGGCTTTCCTCCCACATCCACCATATGCGCTTCACCGGCAGTGTTAAAATGTGTTAACTGATTCATTGTGATAGTGTCTTGTTAAATTAGTTGCCAGAATTTAATTTATAATGATACACCAACTGGATTGTTGAGAATTATTTGGAATATGACAATAAATGTACGATTTTTTGCCAGTTTACGAGAACAAATAGGCACAGGCGAAGAGCAGCTGGACTTTCAGCCAACGCTAACCGCCGAGCAGGTGTGGAATATAAGCACACATGATCGGGAATTGCCGGCCAACCTGCTGGTGGCCGTCAACCAGGAATATGTCAGCCTGAACGAATCCATTCAGGATGGCGATGAAGTCGCGTTCTTTCCTCCCGTAACCGGAGGCTAATCCTGTTTATCTAATCAGGATAAACAAACCACGGTGTCCACGCTGGATATTCAGCAACAGCCCACGTGACTCAATTTCAATCGCGCGCTCCATTTCTTTAAACGTTGTCACCGGCCGCTTGTTGACGGACAGTATTAAATCGCCTTTGCGCAATCCGGAATTGGCCGCCGGACTGCCTGCCTCCAGATTTGAAATCAATATCACAGGGGTGGCTTCACCGTTGCGCTGCTCAATGTCTGTCATAGCGAGCTCGGCACCTGTTAACTTCTTGGAAAGTTTCTCGCCGGAGATAAGTTTGTATTTCTTTTCAGAAATAGTCGCCACCAGCTTTTTAGGTTTTCCATCACGTATAACATTGATCCCAATCTTTGTTCCCGCCCGAATTAAACCAATCATGTTGCGCACGTCGGCAGAGTTTTCAACGCGATTTCCATTCACCTCAACAATCACATCACCTTCTCGCAGACCGGCTTTTTCCGCCGCTGAATCTTCTTCTACTCGTGCAACAACGACGCCGTGACGCTGATCGATATCAAACGCCTGTGCCAGCTCTGGCGATAAGTCCTGCGCAGTAAAGCCCAGACGCCCACGTTTAACTTCACCATGTTCGATTAACTGTGCAACAATCTGCTGCGCCATGTTAACGGGAATGGCAAAACCAATGCCCACGCTGCCGCCCGCAGGACCCACAATCGCAGTGTTAATACCGATTAATTCACCGCGTAAATTAACCAGTGCGCCACCGGAATTCCCAGGATTTATTGAGGCGTCGGTTTGAATAAAGTCTTCATAAGATTCAATTCCCAGTCCACTGCGACCCAGCGCACTGACAATGCCGGAAGTCACGGTTTGGCCTAATCCAAACGGATTACCAATCGCCACGACAAAATCACCAACTCGTAATTGATCCGAATCCGCTGTTTTAATTGCAGTCAGATTTTTTGCGTCCACCTGAATAATCGCGACATCTGCACCGCGATCTCTTCCAACAATCCTGGCATCCAGTTTTCTCCCATCGGTCAGTGTGACAACAATATCGTCCGCTTTTTCTATCACATGATTGTTAGTAACGATGTAGCCTTGTTTAGCATCCAGTATTACACCGGAACCCAGTCCTGTACGTTTCCGCTCACGCCTTTGCTGTGGCAGATCAAAAAAACGTCTAAAGAATGGGTCGTTAAATAATGGGCTTTGTTCAACAACTGTTCCCGAAGTGGCAATATTTACGACACTGTCAGTGACTTTTTCCAGCATGGGTGCCAGTGTCGGGAATGGTTCGTTATTGACACTGGAGGGCAATGCCGCGCGTACATAGAAAGGCACAGCGATGAGGCTCACCAGTATCACCAGGCTAATTATCGATAAGCTAGTTATTTTAATTTTTATTTCCATTGCTCTGTAATTTCCTTATCGGTAACTCGTATCATTTGACACTTTATGACTTTTCAGTTCCCTCGAGTGATTATTTTGCGCGCGGATTAAAACAAAATTTTTCTTTCATTTGCTGATAGAACGCTTTCTCATCATCACTATTTGCCGGAGGGGTCGCAATATTTAAACGCACATAAAAATCCCCTGCAGGAGTGCCTGGCATTCCTTTCCCTGCCAAACGCATTTTTTGTCCGCCTTTGGAATTTGCAGGAATTTTAATTTCAACCTGTCCGTCCAAAGTGGTTACGGCGACTTTTTCACCTAGCGCAGCTTCCCATGGCGTGATGTTAACGTTGATATAAATATCTTTGCCATTTAACTCAAACTCTGCATCGTTGACCACGTTGACTTCAAGATACAAATCTCCATTAGCTCCCCCGTTGATGCCTGGTAAACCCTGTCCGCTCAATCGGATTTTCTTGCTTGTGGAAATTCCTTTGGGAATTTTAACCTGCAAAGACTTTCCATTGCTAAGCCGAATAGTTTTATTTGCGCCATGAAACGCTTCGCGCACCGACACTTCTATTTTTGCGCTTTGATCCTGCCCTGCCTGACGAAATGCATGTTGTCCGCCCCCGGCAGATTGCGCAAAACCGGCACCAAACATGCTTTCGAAGAAATCACTAAATCCACTGGCGCCAGAAAATCCGCCACCACGGCCACCAAAACCACCAAAGCCCGCATGCTCCCATCCAGGAGGCGGATTAAAATCCTGTCCGGCTTTCCAGTTTGCACCCAACTGATCGTAAGACTGGCGCTTTTGCGGATCTTTTAATACTTCATAGGCTTCACCCACTTCTTTAAAGCGTTTTTCAGCATCGGCTTCTTTGCTTACATCCGGATGGTATTTGCGTGCCAGCCGACGATAAGACTTTTTAATCTCGTCTGCACTCGCACTACGTTCAACCCCGAGGATTTTGTAATAGTCTTTATATTCCATACGTGATTTATTTCACCTAACACAAAAACGCCGCGTTTTAACGCGGCGTTAGTTTACTTTCAGATTTCACTATGCCGCAAAGGCACAGCTAACATTACAACACCTCAATTTTCTTCTGTGCTTTTTCCTGTTTAGGCACAGTCACTTCAAGCACGCCGTGTTCACTTTTCGCTTTAATTTCATCGGCATTAATGTTTTCCGGCATATGAAAAGCTCGCTGGAATGATCCATAGGATCGTTCGATTCGCTTAAACTTGTCATTATCACTTACAACCTTCTCACTGCGCTGGCCTTTTAGTGTAAGTGTTCCGTCTTCATACACAATTTCAATGTCTTTACGGTCGACGCCAGGCAGGTCGGCCCTTAAAACATATTGATTTTCCTGTTCGATTACATCAACACTTGGTACCCAACGTGAAGATGCATCAAGCCGGCCATTGGCTGCGGTGAGCCAATTATCGATATCATTGAATTCACGCCAAAAACTCATTGGTTGCACATTCATTCTCGCTAACATGATCGTCTCCATTATTAACAACTTACTAAATACATATGGCCACGAATTTGATAATTCAGGCCATATTCACCTGTTTAAGATATGGAGATGCGCCTTGTTATTTTCAAGGCCTGCGAGAAAAATTATTTGTTTACAAAACGCCCCGCATCACGATTTTTTTTCACTTCATCGGCATTAAATAACTGCCCGTTCATGGCGATGTAAATCCCGGCGGGCAGTATGCTCACTGCCGAGGTTGCAAAGCCAACATTATACAGGGCATCACTATCACGAAATCGGGCAGGCTGCATGGCACCGACCAATACTATGGTTTTATCCGTTACAGTCTTTAACGTTTGCGCCGTTTTGACCATGGTATCCGTTCCGTGTGTGATCATGATTTTATTACATGACTGTGCTTTCACTTTCGCCACAATGTGTTCTCTGTCCTGATCAGTAATATCCAGGCTGTCTTTTTTAAGTATGCTTTCGATTTCATAACTGAAATTGACACCGGCCTGCTCCAGTATCCAGCCCACTTGGGGTTCGCCAATTTGATAATCACTTAAGGCATCGTAATAAATTTTATCGAAAGTACCGCCCGTACAAAGTATTTTTATATCCACGTTATTTTCCAGACTCATAATTAAAAAATTATTCTATGTTTTGCACCTGTTCACGCATTTGTTCGATATTCACTTTCATATCTACCGCCGCCTGTGTTGTCACGATATCGGCCGATTTTGAACTCAGCGTATTTGCTTCCCTGTTTAGCTCCTGCATGAGAAAGTCCAGGCGACGTCCTACCGGTTTATGACTATTTAACACGTCATCCAGTTCTTTCAGGTGACTATCCAGACGATCCAGCTCCTCATCCACATCCAGTTTTTGTGCAATCATTACCAGTTCCTGTTCAACATGGTTGGCATCCAACTCCACTTTCAATTCTTCAATACGTGACATTAATTTTGTTCTGATACTCGACATTACTTCTGGACGCCGTTCGCGCACAACGCGTACCAAGTGTTTTAATTCCTGTCCTCTTTGTGCAATTAATTCACGCATGCGCTCACCTTCTATTTTTCTATTATCTATCAAAGCATGCAGGGCCTGATCAAATAGCTGTTTTGCAATGCCAACAAGTTCTGTCTGATCGATTTGCACCTGTTCAGTAACTCCAGGCCAATTTAGCAACTCGATGGCGTTAGGGATTGCAATCTCGGGCAGTTTTTCTCGCAACGCCTGCGTCTGCGCCAACAGACTATCCAGAAGATTATTATTAATTATTAAATTCACATCGGAATCATAGGTTACTTTGAGTCGAAATGTGCAATCCACCTTTCCCCTGCCGAGCAAATTCTGCACTTGTTTGCGTAATTCAAACTCCGAAGAACGAAGTTCTTCAGGCAGACGAAAACAGACTTCCAGGTAACGATGATTTATCGAACGAATTTCCCATACAAAATTACCTATGGGGTAATTCTCATCGATACGCGCAAATGCAGTCATACTCTTAAGCATGTTTTCTCCTTGAAATCGAATTAAGATAAATCCTGGTAATTATTCTTACGGGCCTGGCTAAATTTCGTATAATGCGCGCCTCATATAACACGGAGATATTTATGCGACCCAGTGGCCGTTCCCCGGAGCAGATGCGGAATATTCAATTTACTCGTAACTATACCAAGCATGCTGAAGGATCAGTACTGGTTGAGTTTGGTGACACCAAAGTTTTATGCAACGCCACAGTTGAACCACGCGTTCCTCCCTGGATGCGTGATCAAGGCAAAGGCTGGATCACTGCCGAATACGGCATGTTGCCACGTTCTACCGGTTCACGCATGCGTCGTGAGGCCAGTCAGGGTGGGCAGGGCGGACGCACACAGGAAATTCAGCGCTTAATCGGTCGGGCTCTGCGTGCCGCAGTGGATTTGCGCATGCTAGGTGAAAATACCATCACCATAGATTGCGATGTCCTTCAAGCCGATGGCGGTACACGTACTGCATCAATTAGTGGCGGTTTTGTCGCCTTGCATGATGCCATTCAGGCACTGATTGACGCGGGCAGCTTGAATCAAAATCCGGTGCAATCTTTTGTGGCTTCTGTTTCTGTGGGAATTTTCCAGCAAACGCCGGTGCTGGATCTTGACTATGCTGAAGATTCCAGCGCCGATACAGACATGAACATAGTGATGAATGAACAGCAAAAATTCATCGAAGTTCAGGGTACCGCAGAAGGTCACTGTTTTGATGATCAGGAATTGCAAGGCATGTTAACGCTGGCCAGGTCTGGTATTAACTCGATTATTGAAAAACAAAAACAGTGCCTGGCATGAGTCCAGTGCAGCAGAAAATTGTCCTGGCCAGCAGCAACGCCGGCAAATTAATAGAAATTCAAGCGATTTTTCAGGATCAGCCTTACGAACTGGTTGCGCAGAGTGCCTGGCAGGTAAGTGCCGCGGATGAAACCGGACTGACTTTTGTTGAAAATGCTTTAATCAAGGCACGTCATGCCTGTGAGCAAACAGGTCTAATGTCGCTGGCAGATGACTCGGGACTGGAAGTGGATTATCTACACGGTGCACCCGGAATTTATTCTGCACGTTATGCCGGGCAACCCTGTGACAATCAGGCCAATAATAACAAGTTGCTGGAAGAATTAAAAAGCGTAGCCTGGCCACAACGAACAGCACGCTTTCAGTGTGTCATTGTTTTAATGCGGCATGCTAAAGACCCCACTCCCCTTATTTGTTCAGGTAGCTGGGAAGGCATCATTGTTGAATCCCAGTCCGGCAGCTATGGCTTTGGTTATGACCCACTCTTTTATGTCCCCACGCAAGGCTGCACTTCCGCTGAATTATTACCTGAAATTAAAAACAGTCTAAGTCACCGTGGTCAGGCCTTGCGTGAACTGGCGCAAAAGTTTCCCTCGTTTTTACAGAAGATGTGATTAGATGAACCCGCTGACTCCATGCCGCTGCAGCCTGTAAGCCTGTATATACACTTACCATGGTGTCTGCATAAATGTGCTTATTGTGATTTTAATTCACATGCCACTCGAGCAAATGAATTTCCGGAAGCCCTTTACACGCAGCAGTTAATCACCGACCTGACTTTGTCTGTCGCTCTGATTCGAGAGCGTAATGTTCGCTCCATCTTCATAGGCGGTGGCACACCCAGTCTGTTTTCGCCTGAATCCATTAATCGCATACTCTCTGCCTGCCGCACTCAGCTTGAGTTAATGCCCAATTGCGAGATAACGCTTGAAACGAATCCGGGCACTTTTGAATGCGAAAAATTTTCCGAATTTTTGTCAGCAGGCATTAATCGTCTTTCTGTTGGTGTGCAAAGTTTTAATGATACAAGCCTGACGGCACTGGGACGGATTCATAACGCAAATGAAGCACTGGAAGCCATACAAACCGCACATCACATTGGATTTGAAAATATTAACCTGGACTTAATGTTTGGGCTGCCATCTCAATCTATGGAAGATGCTGAAAACGATATTCTGATGGCCTGTCGTCAGCCTGTGAATCACATCTCCTACTATCAGCTAACACTGGAACCCAACACCGTATTTCATCGCTATCCTCCCACACTGCCGAATGAAGATGAAAGCTGGGAAATTCAGACCAACGCGTTACAAGTACTGGATAAGGCCGGATTTCGCCGTTACGAAGTCTCAGCCTATGCGCGCGAAGAATCGCGTTGCGTTCATAATACAAATTACTGGCAGTATGGTGATTATCTCGGTATCGGCGCGGGTGCGCATAGTAAAGTGACAACACAAGATGGTGTTTTGCGCTGCCAACGCACACGCCAGCCTGACAGTTATATTCAGGCCGTGAGCACTCACACGCATGTATTAAAACAGCACTTCATTACCGGGGATCAGTTGATTTTTGAATTTATGCTCAACAATCTGCGCCTGGTTGACGGGTTCATGCCTGATACATTTGTAAAAACCACTGGCCTGTCATGGAACGATGCTGAAAAACGCATCCTCCCTCAAATTGAGGCGGGCCTAATGGAGAAAGCCCATGGGTGTTATCGCGCCAGTACACATGGATATCAGTATCTGGATGAGTTGATACAGAGATTTTTACCTCAGAAATAGCACTAACAAATACAATGTTCAGGAAGCCTGGACATTGAGGAATTCCGTGACCTGACACAGAACGCTGTTGACCTCTGATCGGCATAACTTACCGCACATCGTTTGGTTTGTTTAGCTATTATCAAAAATAAATTTTTCAATTTGTACGCAAATAAACCACAACTTAACTACGATTGTTCAAGCAAATATTTCAAATATTGGCGGAATTTCTTTAAATTTAAGGCGTGTTATGCACAGAAATAAATCAGCGCAAAATCATGTATATACATCGCAGGATAATTACCTCATATATTCTTATGTCTTATATATATTTATATATATTTCAATAAGTTAAAATTTTGCTTGAATTTTATACGATTTAACAAAGTACTAATGAACCTCGAGAAATACACCTGATTTAAAACTTTATTCACAGTTTTATCCACAGATTTTGTGGATAACTTACGAACCTTAAATCCGTCAACGACTTAGCGCATTTACTCAATGTTTACATTAACTGTCAGCACTATATTTGATTAATTGAGGACTTGCCAAAAAGTGCGGGCATGGATTATAGTTCTGCCTCAATTTTTCAGGCCAGAAGTGATGAAACTCGAGATTCACCCAGAATATAAAGCCGTTTCGGTTAGCTGTAGTTGTGGTAACTCCTTTGAGACTCAATCAACCTACACGAACGACGCTATGAGCATCGATGTATGCGCTAAATGTCACCCGTTCTACACAGGTAAACAGAAAATTCTGGATACTGCTGGCCAGGTTGATAAATTCCGTCGCCGCTACGGTAAAAAATAGTTTTAAATCTAATCGCTATCTGAATTTTTCGTTCATCTTTGATCTTCTGCGCAGCTTCATTCGGAACTGCACGTACAAAACCTCGTCTACATTAAAACCAGCAAACTGTTTTTATGGTGTGCTGCTACAATTATTAGACCAATTTTAAGATGAGCTTGAAATGAATAAGTTTTATTCCCTACTCGTAATTATTGTAGTCGTCTATCTGGGTGGCTGCGCCTCGAATCCTGTCACTGGTAAACAGGATTTTGTCCTCATGTCTGAAGAACAGGAGATCAATCTAGGTCGTCAGGCTCATCAGCAAATTCTCAAACAGTATTCGGTTTATGAAGACCCAGCTTTACAGGAGTATGTTAGCAACATAGTGGAAGAACTGTCTTCCAAGAGTCATCGCGATCAGCTTCTTTTTCATGCCACCGTGCTGGACAGTCCAGAAGTGAATGCTTTTGCTTTACCCGGCGGTTATGTCTATATCACTCGCGGCATTATGGCGTACATGAACTCTGAAGCCGAACTGGCCGGCGTGCTCGGTCATGAAATCGGCCATGTCACGGCAAGGCATGGTGTACGCCAGCAAAGTGCTTCAACTGTCACCGGAGTGTTGGCCGCAGTGATTGGTGCCGCCTCCGGCGTGCATGGTGTCAGTGATGCCGCAAATGTTGCCGGTACTGCATTATTACGTGGTTACGGTCGAGAACACGAGCTGGAAGCCGACCGTCTGGGCGCAGAATATCTGGCCAAAGTCGGATACGACCCTGAAGAAATGATTAAAGTCGTCGGCATTCTAAAGTCACAGGAAGATTTTGATAAACAGATTGCCAATGAAGAAGGTCGAGAACCACGTGCCTATCACGGAACATTTTCCACCCACCCCTCGAATGACCTTCGCTTACAGGAAGTGATTCGTGCAGCCAATAAATTTCGTTCGAAAAACAATCGCGATAGTGATGGAAAGTTTCTTCAACTCACCGATGGAATGACATTGGGTTCCAGCGAAAAAGATGGCGTTATTCGTAATAACAAGTTTTATCACAAGAATCTGGATATAACCATCACGTTTCCGGACGGCTGGAGAATTGACAACCTACCAGACCGACTGATTGCATCAAATAAGACTAAAGATGCAGTTATGCAGGTTTCTTTACGTGACCTGAACAAACGACAAACACCTAAAGAATTCATACAGGACCAGTTTGGAGAAAAACTAAGCAGCGAGCAGGAAATTACCACAGACTCATTTAAGGGCTACTCGGCTATCACCAAAACAAAAACACCTTTTGGTAACCAGGACACACGGATTGCTGCCATATTTA
This sequence comes from uncultured Thiotrichales bacterium, assembly GCA_964636225.1. Classification (GTDB taxonomy): domain Bacteria; phylum Pseudomonadota; class Gammaproteobacteria; order UBA4575; family UBA4575; genus UBA1858. Next base: position 13,863 of record CAZWQM010000008.1, read on the forward strand.
AAGACAAACAGGTTTACCAGTTTCTGGCCGCAGCCAAAGATCCGACTTTGCTGAAAAAATTTGATAAAGACTTTTTAGCCATAGTAAAAAGTTTACGCAAACTGAAAGATAGTGAAAAAAAACTGGCTGAAGCGCGAAAAATTAAATTAATCACGGCCAAGAAAGGTGATACTTTTGCCGAACTGGCTAAATCTTCACCGCTCGCTTTATATCCGGAAGAGCAATTGCGCTTGCTGAATGGCATGTACCCGACAGGCGAACCCACGCCTGGTCAGCTGATAAAAATTGTCAAATAATAAAAACTAGACAGCTATTAACAAAACGCATCTGCAGTGAATGTTTGTGACATTCACTGTTGTGCCATTTATTATCACCAGCATGACAAAACCCACCGCTTATCTAATAGATTCGAGTATTTATATATTTCGCGCCTGGTTTACACTGCCCGACACATTAACTAACCATCGTGGAGAGCCTGTTAATGCGGTCTATGGCTTCATCGATTTTGTGGGGACATTTCTAGAAGAGACACAAACCAAACATGTGTCATTTGCTTTTGACCAGAGTCTTACCAGTTCATTTAGAAACTCAATCTATCCTCCTTACAAAGCGAACCGGGAACCGGCACCGGATGAACTCAAGCGACAATTTGAGTTCTGTCGACGCTTCATACAAGCAGCGGGGTTTCCTTTACTCAGCAGTGATCGCTACGAAGCCGATGATCTGCTGGGCACTGCCGCAGCACATGCCCGTGCGGATGGACACAGTGTGACGATACTAAGTGCAGATAAGGATTTGGCTCAGTTGATTGAAGACGGCGACACATTGTGGGATTACGCCAGAGATCGACGATTTAATCCGAAAAAAGTTAAAGAACATTTTGGTGTTCGTCCGGATCAGATTGCAGATCAGTTGGCGCTAGCCGGAGATAAAGTCGACAATATTCCTGGCGTACCCGGCGTTGGTATGACCACGGCCGCCAGATTACTCAGCAAATTTGAGACCATCGAAAACTTGCTGGATAATATCGGCGCCATTAGTGAAATGAAGATTCGCGGGGCAAAACGAATCCAATCCCTGGTCGATGAACATCAGGAAATGATTCGCTTGTGCAAAAAACTCACTGAAATCAAATGCGACGCGGAATCCCTTCACGGGGATTACACACTCTCACGTGGTCCATGCGACTATGCGGACCTTGATGAACTGTTCAACGAAATTGGTTTTGGCAATATACGCCGCGAAAAATGGAAACGCCTGATGGCAAATTAATCCTTCTACTGAGCCGCACCAAGTTTTATCGCCCATTGCTGGGTCCGATCCTTTTCCTGCTGAATCTGGGACAGCTCTGAACTAGTGATATTATTCCAACCCTGCATATGTTTGATTGCTATTTTATAAATAGCTTGAATATGCTCAGGACTATCATTTAATGCGGGGATATATTGAAATTGTTCACCACCCGCCTGGATAAATATTTCACGATTGAGCATGTCAATTTCTTCCAGTGTTTCAACACAGTCTGCGGAAAACCCTGGGCAAAATACATCCACCGACTTAATGTTATCTTTAGGCATGGCTTCCAGCGTTTTATCTGTATACGGCTGCAGCCACTCTTCCCGACCAAATCGCGACTGAAAGGTTATTTTCCATTGAGATTCATGCAGATCAAGTGCTTTAGCAATCAAGCGTGCAGTTTTGTTACACTGGCAATAGTAAGGATCGCCTGCAAGTAAATATCTTTTGGGAAGGCCGTGAAAAGAAAACAGCAATACCTGGCTTCGAGTATGCTTCTGCCAATAGCGTTTAATCTGATTGGCACAAGCATGTATGTAGTTTTCATCATCCGAATATTGATTGACGAATCTTAATTCGGGTATCCAGCGCAGCTTTGAAAAAACTTTACCGAGCGCATCAAAAGTAGAACCCGTAGTCGACCCGGAATACTGCGGGTATAAAGGTAACACCACCAGACGAGTGACATTTTTATTCTGAAGTGCTTGTAGCGCGGACTCTATTGATGGCTTGCCATAACGCATAGCAAATTCCACTTCTATATTTTTCAGTTCATATGCGTCCAGCATATTTCTCAAGGCATTCATTTGAGCCCGTGTATGCAACATTAATGGTGAACCTTGATCCGTCCAGATTTTTGCATATGTCGCTGCACTTTTACGTGGTCTTATTCTTAGTATTACCAGATGCAGCACTAGCCACCATAGCGGACCTGGAAATTCTACCACGCGCGGATCCCATAAAAACTCTGCAAGATATTTTCTCAATGCTGAAGGCGTTGCAGCTTCCGGAGTACCCAGATTGGTAATTAAAATACCCAGTTTTTCTGGAGTGGCGTGATTGAAATTGGTTCTACCTTGAAACTTCATAATTTAGTCAGTTTTGTATGCATATTCTATTAAGCATACAACGACTGGCGGAATTACGGAAACTTTATCAAACGCTGGTGTAAAGGACTAGTGCGGGGGAAATGTGCTAACAGAAATTTCATCTGGTCCGCCATTACGCGGCGACCCTGTAAATAAATATATTCTGCATGCGTAGGAACAAAAGGCACGGCCAGCAATTGCATATGGGCCTGTTCGGGTGTGTAGTTTGCTTTTTGATTATTACAACGTTTGCAAGCGGTAACCACATTTCTCCAGTTATCTTCCCCGCCCTGGCTGATAGGAGTGACGTGGTCACGTGACAAGTCACGACTTGCAAAGCACTCACCACAATACATACACAAGTGAGCATCACGTTTAAACAGAGTGTGGTTGTTTAGCGGAGGAACGTAACCATCATGCAGCATCTTGTTATTGCCATAAGTAGCAATGATTGAACTGACCTCTATTGTACTATGTAGACCCGTTTTGGAGTTAACACCACCGTGCACGACATATAGCACTTCGCCACAGGAATAGGCGACTTGCCGGGAATAGTACAGACGGGTGGCATCCTGGTAATTAATCCATTCCAGCGGCATGCCTGAGACATCTGTACGTAATACTTGTTGCCAAAGTGATTGCAAAAGACTGACCCCACTTTAGAAAGTTGACAGCTACTCTAACGATAGTCTTGGTTTCAGGCAAGTACCACAGAATGATAATTATTATGAAACTTTTATGAACTCAGGACTGTTAATACAAAGAACCTTTAACTTATTGTTTGCCTGCAAGCTATTTATAATAAACCTAGTTATCATGTGCCGATTTATTTTTCCATTGCTTGCGTATTTCCGCCTGTTCTTCAGGAGGCAGATTTTATACGATTTGTATTTTTGCTTGATTCTGGCACGTTCTTCAGGCGGTAACGATTGGAATTTTTTGCGCCTTTCCTGAAATTTTCTTTTTTCTTCAGGCGACATATTCGCCCAGTGTTGCATTCTTTGCTGTATTTTTTCCTTTTTTTCAGACGGGAGCTGATCCCAGCGCTGGGTTATGTCATTTAGTTTTTTCCGCCGTTCAACAGGCAATGTTTGCCAATCACTTTTTAGCGGCATAAGAATACTTTGCTGCTGCGCATTCAGGTCATTCCATAGAATAGCTTCCCCTGCATAAACTCCATATGAAAAAAATAAAGCAATCAATATAAAAATTAATGGCATCCGCCTGAACACAGCTAAATCAACCATTTTTCTGCTGAGATAACCAGATATAAAAATCATATTGTTCGTATAACTCTATGCCATCATCGCTGTCCAACAATAGCGTTGCTATCATCTCCGCATCATTACTCAGCGGATGGCCAGGTGATGAGAGATATAAAAACGCGGCAAATATGGAAATACTGGCAAAACTTGCAATACCGCTCCAGGCAGTGACTCGCTTATACCAGGGAACTGGCGTTGCTTCCGATTGCAGTACTTTGGCACGCGCCATTTGTAATTGATAACGAGTATCTTGATCAATATGTGCGACCGACTCATCAAGAGTCGACTTAATCTGTTGAATCAGCTTGTCTTGTTCAGCCGGTTTCATAATGCATCTTCCAGTAAAGTTTGTAACGATTGTAACGCACGCGACAAATGTGTTTTCACACTACCGCTGGAACACTTTAAAATAGTGGCCGTCTCATTAACACTAAACCCTTCCCAAATGCGCAGCAAGAATACTTGCCGTTGACGTAACGATAACTGGCTTAGCGCAGTTTTCAGTTTTTGCATGTTGATCTCACTACTTAAACGCTGCTCAGGAGATTCATGGGTACTGGGTATTTGCGCTTCCAGCCAATCCTCATCCGATTCCTGCACAGGTTTGAATAAATGCAGTCTCATTCGAACCGAACTCCAGCGGTGCCAGAACCTGATTTTATTCTGCAAAATTCGGTAAAACAGAGGACGCCATTCATCAATGGGCTTGTGTAAATAGTGCTTCATCAAAGCTTCCATGGCATCCTGGACCAGATCCACAGCCTCATCCGTGCGGCGCGTTTCTATCATCGCCATTCGAAACGCCCTTTGCTCAATCGCGCGGTAGAAATCGGCTAGTTCCCTGCGCTGATCTTGTGTAACCTTCAGTACAATATCCTCACTACACTGTTCGATAAACATGAGCGTACTCTCAATATAGATCGACTTACTCGTATAACGAACGTTCACTGAAATAGGTTGACATTCACCCTCCATTGTCCCGATATCGATCTCTCTTAAAGGTATTTATTCACAATAAACGCTAAACTAATATGAATATCACTTCAAACAGAATAGCTGTTCACAAAACTCCTTAAGTGTATGATTTTTAAACGAGAATAGTTGTGTATATTTTATTCATTCTAATAATTATTAGCTCAGGAAACACATTTGTGCGGTTTATTACAACCTTTGTCCACATAGTTATCCACAGCTTCTGTGGATAATTTAATGAACGATATCGAGTGCATTTTTAATATTTTCATGAAGTAATGTACGCAGCTCTATGACTAAAAAGAAATTTGCACAAGTTGGTATAGATACGCCTTTGCGTAGATTGTTTGACTATCGCATTCCCCCCCACCTGCCCGACTTGCAGCCCGGGGAACGGGTGCAGGTTCCTTTTGGACGGCGTAGTTGTGTTGGCATTGTGATTCAATTACTCGTGTCCACAAGTGTTGAAGATCAAAAACTAAAAAGCATTCAGGCTCGGCTGGATGATCAGACTGTTTTTGACCGTGAGTCTTTTAACTTAATTCGCTGGGCCGCCCGCTATTACCAGTATCCACTGGGAGCGGCGTTATTCAGTGCGTTGCCACCCGCATTGCGCAAAATAACGTCTGTTTCAGCCGAGACAAACGACTATCGCTGGCATGTTACACAGATCCCCGATGATATTTTATCGCGCGCCCCCAAACAGCATCGTATCTATACATGGATTCGGAAGCATACGGAGGGAGTTGAGAATGAACAACTAAAATCCGAATTTCCGGGGAGTCTCTCTATAATCAAAACACTGCAACAACGTGGTTTAATTGAAAAGCATCCGCACTCGTCTGCTGCACATGAAGGTATTGTTGAATCTCCCGCCAATTTAAAGCTGACAGATGATCAATCTGCCGTGAGTCAGTACATCATTCAAGAATTAAATCGTTTTTCGGTGCATTTACTGGAAGGTGTCACAGGCAGTGGCAAAACGGAGGTGTACTTCCACATCATTTCACAGGTACTGCAATCCGCCCAGGCGCAGGTGCTTATTCTGGTTCCGGAAATCGGGCTGACGCCGCAACTATACAGCCGCCTAGAAAAGCATTTTTCAATACCCATCGGATTATTGCACTCTAATATTACTGAGAAGCAACGCAAAAATACTTGGCTAAATATACGCAAAGGAGAAATCCGTATTGTGCTCGGCACACGTCTGGCAGTTTTCACGCCCATTCCCCACCTCCAACTGATTGTTGTTGACGAAGAACACGATGCTTCACTCAAACAGCAGGATGGTTTTACTTATCATGCGAGAGATGTCGCTACGTATCGTGCCAAGCAATTATCCATTCCGCTCATACTGGGCAGCGCCACGCCTTCCTTTGAATCCATTCAAAATGCCCAGCGGAGGAAATACCAGCACTTGCAGCTCAAGCAACGCGTCCATTCGGGGTTAATGCCGAAGCTTCAGTTTGCTGACATGAGAATGGAACGTACAGGAACCATTTTATCCACTCCGTTGGTGAATGCCATGCATACCCATTTACAGGCTGGCCAGCAAGTAATTCTGTTTTTGAATCGACGCGGTTATGCGCCTGCATTACTCTGCCATGATTGTGGCTGGGTGGCCAAATGCTCGCGTTGCGATGCCAACATGACATTCCATAGCCATGCGAACCGATTAATATGCCATCACTGTGACCGCAGTCAGAACAAACCCACTGGCTGCCCTCAATGTAATTCCGCCAATCTGATAATGATTGGCCATGGCACGCAGCGGATCGAGGAAGAATTGACCCAGCTGTTTGCAGATTATTCCGTGATTCGTCTTGATCGCGATGTGACACGTCGTAAAGGCTCGCTGGAAAAAATCCTCAATGATATTCACTACATGAGACATCAGATAATTATCGGCACACAGATTTTATCCAAAGGACATGACTTTCCAAAAGTATCACTGGTTGGCATTCTGGATATTGATTACGGCATCCACAGTACGGATTATCGCGCCCTGGAACGCAGTGCACAGTTGCTGATACAGGTCGCTGGCCGCTCAGGCCGCCGTCATACACGAGGGGAAGTATTTATACAGACACACACACCTGACCATCCGTTATTGCAAACGCTGCTTCACCAGGGTTATTCGGCCTTTGCAACGCAGGCATTACAGACGCGGGCAGAATGGAAACTGCCTCCTTTTACACATCACATTTCGATCCGAGCACGCAGTCTCAACCAGTCGGCTTTGTTTGATTTTCTGGATCAGCTGGCTCACAGCGCCAGAACCCAGCTACCCAAAGAGATATCTGTTCAGGGTCCTATTACACCAATCATGGAAAAAAAAGCTGGTCAATTCCGCGCCTTTATTCTACTAGTGTTTGATAAACGCGGTTCTTTAACTCAGGCTATTGATGCCTGGTTAAATCACATTGAAACACTGAGTGAAACACGTAAAGTTCGCTGGAGTGTTGATGTCGACCCGATGGATAATTTCTGATTCATTTATTCATGCCAAATTCAGGTACAATGCTGCGCTTTAAATCCATGGGTACACCGAATTGAAGGAAAACATCACTCAGGCCATTGCCGAAGCAATACAGCATTTATCATTGCAAAATAAAATTCAGGGTGAATTTTCCGGTGATGTACAAATCACTCGAAGCAAGGATCCGGCCCACGGAGATTACGCGAGCAATGTCGCTATGACTGCGGCAAAGATATATCACATGGCACCTAGACAGCTGGCTGAGCTGCTATGCGAACAACTAAACACTTCGCCTTTATTTGAAAAAATAGAAATCGCCGGACCCGGCTTCATCAACTTTTTTATAGCACAAAAAAATCATACCCAGATTATTCATGAGATTTTTTCCAAAACAAGCGATTATGGTAACAACCAAACAGGTCAGGGAGAATCCATTCACCTTGAATTTGTCTCCGCCAACCCCACCGGCCCCTTGCATGTGGGACACGGACGGGGTGCCGCATACGGTGCCACGCTGGCCAACATATATCGCGCCAATGGATACAGTGTTCATCGCGAATACTATGTGAATGATGCCGGTCGCCAGATGGATATACTTGCCACCTCCGTGTGGTTACGTTATCTGGATTTATGTGGTGCAGAATTTACATTTCCAAGTAATGCTTATAAAGGTGATTACATTTGGGATATTGCTGCCACGGCACACCGAACACACGCAGATAGCTATTTTGCCGCACCTGGTTCATTTTCCCGTGATTTACCTAAAGACGAACCTGAAGGTGGAGATAAGGAAGCTTATATTGATGCGCTGATCAACGTAGCTAAAGAACAATTACAGCCACAAGGCTATGCTGTCTTCTTCAATCTTGCAATTGATACCATCCTGACAGATATCAAAGATGATTTGCATTTGTTCGGTGTGGATTATGACCAGTGGTACTCGGAACGTCGCTTATTTGAAAGCAACCAGATTAATACCGACATTGAAAAATTAAAAACCAGTGGACATGTGTATGAAAAGAATGGTGCTTTATGGTTTGCCAGCTCCAAGCTTGGCGACGAAAAAGATCGTGTGGTCGTCAGGGAGAATGGCCAACCGACCTACTTTGCATCCGACATTGCCTATCATGCCGAAAAGTTTGCTGGAGGCTACAGCAAAATAATTAACATCTGGGGTGCAGATCATCATGGCTACATTGCCAGGGTACGAGCCGCTTTAAAAGCGCTGGATCTTGATGACTCCAAACTGGATATACTGTTAGTACAGTTCGCTAATTTGTATCGCGGAAATGTAAAACAACAAATGTCTACTCGCTCGGGTGAATTTGTTACTCTGCGCGCGTTAAGAAAGGAAGTCGGTTCAGATGCTGCCCGATTCTTTTACGTGATGCGCAAAAGCGAGCAACATCTTGATTTTGATCTGGAACTGGCCACTTCGAGCAGTAACGAAAATCCAATGTATTATGTGCAATATGCACATGCCAGAATCTGTAGTGTGCTCAGACAAGCTGAGACGACTCCGGATACTGGTAACCTCAATGACCTGGAAGAATTGCTCACCGAGGAAAGCGAACACGCTTTAATGCAAAAACTTGCCGATTATCCTGAGGTTATTATTTCCTCCTGTAATAAGCAGGCGCCGCACTTATTGGTGAATTACCTGCGTGAACTCGCACAGAAATTTCATGGCTACTACAATGAGACACAGTTTCTAGTGGAGTCGGCGGCCCTTAGAAATGCGCGCCTGTTATTAATCATGGCAGCTCAGCAGGTTCTGGCTAATGGCTTAACCATTCTGGGCGTACATGCGCCTGATAAAATGTAGAAATCTCTTATGGCTAGACAAAGCACTCGTAAAAAAAGAAAACCCGCGGCAACAAAACCCTTACCTGGCTGGCTGTGGTTAGCCACAGGCTTGGTGATAGGACTCAGTGCAACCTTCCTTCCACGAATCAATGATAAAATCAATAATAGTCACTCTAACTCTCAAGAACAGGAAGAGTTGTCGGTTGCGCCCGTCACCAAGAGAACTTTTGACTTTTATACTATCCTGCCAGAGCTTGAGGTAATTGTAGACAAAGATATCGAGGACACTTCAAGCGTACCCAGTAAAAAGCTTCCCGCTGGTGAGTACGTATTACAAGTGGGTTCTTTCAAAAGCAGCGATGAAGCTGACAGTTTAAAAGCGCAACTTGCATTAATGGGCGTTGAAACCAATATCGAAGTGGTGAAAGTAAATACCATTAACTGGCATCGTGTCCGTGTTGGACCCAGCAAAGATATCGATCAGCTGCAAACTACGCAAAAACGTTTGCGCACTAAAAATATGGATTCTATTTTATTAAAAGTTCGCAGCTGATTTTACTGTCTATTATTAACTACTTCTCACACTTGCAATCACATTCAGCCTTGGCTGGCATACTGGAAATATTTCCATTTTCAAGACGTTGAATTCTTTCTTCCAGGTCTTGCATTTTTCTCTTCTGCATAGCTACTTCCGCCACCGACAGATCTTCAACAGTAGCAACCTGCTTCACATCCATTCCCTGAATGCCTGCTTCAACCAGCTTGAGAGCCTCTTTAGTTTTATGCGAGTTAGGGGTCAGCGCATTGCGTGAATCCATAATTTCATAACTGTTATATTTACCGTTCGCTTTAGTTTCTGTCACCAGACGCACCATTGGCGAATTACCGGCAATATCCGAAGAAGCTAAATCGGAATAATTTTCGCTATGCAGTACTTCATAGGAATTATTTCTTCGGCTCCATGAGATGACTGATAAACCATTTTGAGTAAACACGATATAGCCTTTTTCCCGACTGTTACCGCCTGACAAAAGTCCGATACCTTTTTTATTGGGATAGAAATAAACATTACTGGATAACAGGATAGATTCGTTTTCACTCACTACACCACTGGCTCTCACTTTCTCAAAGAACTCGGCGTTATCATCGGCCTGAACCGAAACAAATACAAAACTCAATACAAACAACGCAACTGCAACTATAGATTTCATAAAAAAATAATCATCCTTCCGGTATTGGTAATTTCTAATGGTTATGATTATATGTGAAATGGCGAGCTAATAGGCCTAATTAACGTTTTTTGATTTCGAAATTCTCTATAAATATCATCAAATTAGATAAAATCACGTTCGACATTAGGCGCAACATTGGTGCACTATATTAGTGCGTTGATGCATATTTTCATTCTGCCCAGCTCCAAATGTGTATTATATTTATCCAAAATACTTCCAACTACATCAGATTATGCAACTAGAAAATTACCCCGTAACCGCTGAAATTCAGGCTCAAATACCTCATTTTCAAGGGCTTGAACGAACCGAGCTGATTGATCGAATTAAACAATTGCTAATCAAGCAAAACGCGGTACTGGTGGCCCACTATTACACTCACGAAGACTTGCAGGAAATTGCTGAAGAGACCGGCGGGGCGGTGGCAGATTCTCTAGAAATGGCAAGATTTGGCAGTCAGCATTCCGCCACGACTCTGATTGTGGCCGGGGTAAAATTTATGGGTGAGACTGCGAAAATATTAACTCCGGAAAAGCGTGTATTAATGCCCACGCTGGAAGCCACCTGCTCGCTTGACTTAAGCTGTCCAGCTGATCAGTTCAATGACTTTTGTAAGCAGCATCCCGATCGTACTTCCGTGGTATACGCCAATACCAGCGCTGCTGTGAAAGCACGCGCGGATTGGGTAGTGACCTCAAGTATAGCAGTACCCATTATTTCCCATTTAATGGACAAAAATGAAAAAATCCTGTGGGCTCCTGATAAACACCTTGGCCGCTATTTGCAGAAAGTAACTGGTGCCGACATGCTGCTGTGGGACGGCTCATGTATTGTGCATGAGGAATTCAAGGCACGTTCGCTGGGCAGTGTGATCGAGCAACATCCGGATGCGGCCGTACTGGTACACCCGGAATCGCCACAGAGCGTCATCGAAATGGCCGATGTCGTCGGCTCAACCAGCGCTCTGATCAATGCGGCCCAGACTCTGGAGAATAAATCGTTTATTGTAGCGACAGATAACCGCATTTTTTACAAAATGAAGCAGTTGGCACCGAATAAGATCTTTATCGAGGCACCAACTGCAGGCGAAGGTGCCACATGTAAAAGTTGCGCGCATTGCCCGTGGATGGCGATGAATGGATTACACAATTTATTACATGTCTTGGAAACAGGTGAAAATGAAATATTTGTTGATGAAGATATTCGCAAAGCCGCATACCGCTCAACCATGCGCATGCTCGACTTTGCTCGAGACTTCAACAAATAGACTTTCATTATTGTTGCACAATACCCCTGTTTCTTGTTACTAAACAGGGAACGCTATGGCCGTCGCTAACTTACCTACTCTAGTTGGAGAAAAGCAACCTCTAACGCTACAGCAATTTATCGATCTCATCAGAAAACTGTCGCCTGCCAGAATTGCCGAACTGCCTCTGGATATCATTCCCACCAATATTCCTGCTGATGTTGCCGAACATGCGCCGACCGCTTCGCGCTCTGGGGTTGAAGATTTATTAATGAATATTAATTCGGCACATCTCAAAAAGCGTATTGCCGACGTTGAAAATTATGGCGAAGCCATTGTTGCCGCTATGGATAAAGCAAAAATCAGCTGCACTTCTAATACGCTGCGAGTATTTAAAAATAAAATTCTTACTTTAATCGAGTTACTACAGGCATCAAAAAAGGAAGATAAACCTATTCCCGAGCAAAATCTGGTAAACCAACTATCAGCCATTAACAATTTGCTCATCGATGTGCGCAGTGAAAGTCACTCAATGGCGAACACTCTGGACACATTGTGTGGCGTCAAACCCAGTTCGGAACAGGACTCACTCAGGTTTGAAGCATTAATCAAGCGAGTGAGAACTGCGCTTTCAGTCACCTAGAATACTCTGGGTGAATATTATATTCTCCGCTTGAAGCTTTTATCCAAAATCATCTCGGAAAAAAAGAGAACCATTGAGCAGCAGGAACACATCAACGCAGAAAGCAAGCAGGAGCTGGTCTTACTTCGCGAGGAATTGGAAAAAACCAAGAGATTCTGGAATCGCACGGTCAAGAGAAAGGCCACACTGGAAGAAGAAGCGCTGGTTCAAAACAGAATTCAGGAATTAATTAACGACATTAATCAGAAAGAAACTGTTATTTCTGAAAATGATTTAATTTTATGGCTCGATACTATTGCGGACGCGAGCTTGAATGAACGCTCTCAGGCACGAGCAACCAAGTCGTTACGTACTGCGCGTATTTCACTTTATTATCTATTAAACCGATTTTGTAAAGGCCAAGAAGTATCCGCTATACAAATTGCTCAAAACCCGTTTATTCAGGTTGCCCCCGAGCAGGCAATTCGCTACATGTTAATGTCTGAACAATTTATTCTGGATTATTTCACCAAGAAAAAGAATGATAAAACAGCCTGGTTAAGTGGTGCTGCGGAAAATAAAATTGCTGAGTTGAATAACCTGCAGAAAGAAATTTTAGCCGAGCTAAAACGTGCGACACGCGGAATTTTATAAATTATACAAGCACGTGCAAATCGCGTGGCAGTTGTAAATAAAAGCCCGAATCTTTTAGACAACGTCTTACTTCTTCCAAATCTGCATTTTCCAAACGCTTAATATTATCCAAATCCAGGGCCATCACAAATTCCAGCTTACCCAACAACTTGTCTAAACCCTGCGGAAGATCATTTAACTTATCTTCTCCCAACACATAAAGATAGGTATCTATCTTTTTAGAACTGCGGTATATCAAACTTTGCATTAGGGTTGCCCGTCGACTGGATCAAGTAATTCGGTATCATCAACAATGTCTTCAATTTTTTCCAGCACTTCAGAGTTCTGTTCATTATATTCGGGTTCAGGCACGGCCATTGCCTGATCCTGGATTAACTCAAGTGATTCAGAATTTCTAGACTCTAAAGGGAGCGCTTCTGGTAGCATTTCTGGTGCTGCAATATCACCAGCATTCACTTTTGGTGTTTCCAGTTGGGCAGGGATATTGTCATTTAAGATATCTTCTTCAACGGCTTTTTCCTCTTCAGATGCTTCGTATAATTTTTCACCTTCAGCCAGACGCACAGAAAAAGATTTAATTTGATCGTCAGGGTAGCTTGAACCAAGACTGCCACCACCTACCACCGATTCCACCACAACACTGTCTTCACTGATACCGGTTAACAACCCCTCAACCAGAGTGTCATCGATCATTACCAAGCGAACATGTTTATTAATGGCATGCACTCGCTGTTCTTCACTGATAATTTCGTAGCGTGCAACGGCGGGAGCTTTTTGCTGCACCTTAGTGACTGTCTTGGGAATAATCTCGCTTGCCTGTAATTCTTCATACTCACTGCCGGTTAGCAACGGATCATAATTCTCATCCACTTCGCGTGCGGCATTGTCCGCCTGCGCCTGATTAGGCAGTGGAGTTTCTTTGCCGGGGCAATTTTTTTCTCCAAAACTTGCACAACTTCGTTTTGTGGCAAAAATGACAAATGTGACAGCCCCCCTGAGATGCCCACCAGCATAGTGAGCAGTCCAACCACGAGAATATAAAAGGCTTTCTTGACATTCAGAGAGCCCCAATTAAGCAGTAGATGAATGAGTAACAATATTATCAGGATCAGTCCTGCAACTGCCATAATTTTTTTTGTTTTGAAATGCATCTAAAAACAGCAGAATAAGAGCTACTTCCAACAGTAATACACCAAACCAAAATAAGCCTAATTCCAGCATGTGCTACCTTTTTATCCTATGCACAGGTCGATCAATTGAGTCCAGGTAAGTATACCCAAACAGGGCATTATTAATCTCCTTAATCATACCGTCAGTCAGTTCACTACCCGGGTCTATCAGCCTGAAACGTTGCTTACAGCGGCGTATAATTTGCTGTCCATCAAGATGAATATTATTAAGCATTTCGTTAACGCAATCCCCTATTTCGATTTCCGTAAATTGTAGCTGGCCAGCATCATTTTTTTCTACATTAAGTGCATGGGTATCACCAAATAAATTGTGCATATCACCCAGCACTTCCTGATATGCGCCTATCAGGAATATTCCCAGCAGATACGGCTCATGCTGTTTATCAATCTCATGCAGTAGCAAACAGTCTTTTATCTCTCCGTCCACAGCATAGTGAGATATTTGTCCGTCCGAATCACAGGTCAAATCATGCAGCCGGGTTTTTTTCACTGGCTCCTCATTCAGCCTTGCCAGCGGTACTATGGGAAATAACTGATTTAGTCCCCATACATCCGGCAAGGATTGGAATATCGAAAAATTGCAATAATATTTATCAGCACCGACCGACGTTTCAGACTGCTCATGGCAATACCTGAGGATTGCTTCTGCCTTGGCACGTTGATGCAAACTGACCTCACCCGCAAGGAACTGGTTAGCCAGCAAGATTTCAAATTCTTCCAGTTGCTTTGGATTAATTTTATTATTGCTATTTACTCCCTTAAGCAATGTTTCGGCTAATTTATTTAATGCAGAGTTGCCAAGTTGAATCTGCTCTCGCTGTTGACTGTAGTAATGATGCTCTTCAACTTCCAGCACGTTGGTGACGAGTACGGCATGATGCGCTGTCAATGCGCGTCCGTTTTCAGTTACCAAAACCGGGATCGGTATTTCTTCAGTCTGGCAGAATTGATTAACGGTCTCGACCACCACATCGGCATAATCACGCATCGAATACGCCTTGGAAAAGTAACTAGTATCATGTGTCGATGCGTAGTCCACTGCCAGGCCTCCACCCATATCCAGATAATACAGATTAAAATCCTGCCGCCAGATATATTCATATAGGCGCAAAGCTTCTTTTAATCCGTTACGAAAATCTTCCAGGCTTGATAACTGTGAACCCATATGGAAGTGCACCAGCTGCAACCAGTGTTTACACTCCCAACTTGAAAGCTTGTCGAGACATTGCTGGATATCCCGAGAGTCGAGGCCGAATTTTGCATCACGCCCTCCAGAATTTTGCCAGTTACCACTGGCAATACTGTACATGCGTATACGCATACCCAGCTTTGGCACAACACCCAAAGCCAGGCTCTCTTCTTTAATCACATCCAGCTCTGACAAATTTTCAATAACCAGCGTGACATCGATCCCCATCTGCTGGGCATACAACGCAATACGAATATACGCCCGATCCTTGTAACCATTGCATATCAATTTGGCATTTTTTAAATTCAGCAATCCCAGTGCCACCAGTAATTCGGTTTTACTACCCACTTCCAGACCAATCTCTTCTACTGGACTGGATAATATTGTTTCTATCACCGCGCGCTGTTGATTGACCTTAATCGGGTAATAGGGAATATGACGAATTTGACAACCCTGATGATTTGCAGCCATACGAAATGCATCGTCCAACTCCTGCACGCGTGCCCGGAGAATTTGCGGTAGTCTGATCAATACTGGAAAAGACAATCCGCGCATACGGATCTCTTCACATACTTCCATCAGATCGATGTGCATTGCTTTATCCGGCATCGCCAGCATATGACCTTGCTCATTTACACTAAAATACCCTTCACCCCAAAGCGGAATATTGTAGAATTCCTGCGCGCGCTTTAACGACCAGGTTTGTTGTTCAGTTTTTGCCATAGGTTATTAAGCAGTTTTTCAAATTAACTTTTATGATGATTACTTATGAATTTAAATGATACAAATTCCAGTTGGTTTACCGAGGTGGCTGAAAATATTGGCTGTGCTTTTTCACTCGTCACATCGAGCTTACTCCATCAGGAAAAATCAGCTTATCAGAACATTGAAATATACGAGACCAAAAAGTTTGGCAATTTAATGGTTCTCGACGGTTTCATAATGCTCTCAAGCCGCGATAACTTCCTTTATCACGAAATGATGAGCCACCCTGCACTATACAGCCATGCCCATCCAAAGCATGTGGCAATTGTCGGCGGAGGAGATTGTGGCACACTTCAGCAGGTAGCTCAGCACTCGTGTGTTGAAAAAATTACCCAAATTGAGATTGATGAACGGGTTACCCGCCTTGCCGAGCAATATTTCCCTGAATTATGTACATCAAATAATGACTCTCGTGCTCATTTTGAGTTTACCGATGCGATTGAATGGATGCGTAATGCACCTGCCAATAGCGTGGATCTTATCATTGTAGACAGCACAGACCCTATAGGTCCCGCTGAAGGGTTATTTCAAAAACAATTCTACCAGCACTGCCATAATGCACTCACCGACAATGGCCTGTTGATTCAGCAAAGTGAATCACCTCTTGTGCATTCGGAATCAATTATTCGACCTATGCATAAGGAGATGAAAGCGGGCGGCTTTAAACAAACAAAAACCCTGTTCTTCCCTCAACCGGTCTACCCTACGGGTTGGTGGTCTGCCACTATGGCAGGTAAAAATGATATTCAATTAATAAGAGATCGCGACGCTCGCGAACCCGAATTTAAAACCAAATACTATAATTACGATATTCATTTATCCGCATTTGCAATGCCTTCCTTTTTGCAATTATAAAAAAAAGCGCCCCTTACTTTCGTAAGAGGCGCTAAGGTTGGCACACTTAAATACCAGGAGTAATGACTACTTGTTAACAAATTCCGGATAAGCCTCCATACCACACTCGGAGATATCGACACCTTCCAGCTCTTCTTCCTCGCTGACGCGAATTCCAAACACCATCTTGATGATTAACCATGTGATCATTGCCACGACGAATGTCCAGATAAAGATCACAACAGCACCGTATAGCTGCGCGCCGATGGTGGCATCTGGATTGGAAAATACTACTGCGATGAGTCCCCAAAGACCCGCAACACCGTGTACAGATATCGCACCAACCGGATCATCCAGCTTAAACTTGTCCAAAGTAATAATGCTAAATACTACGATTATTCCGCCAATCGCACCAATAATGGTTGCCAGCAGCGGTGTAGGTGTTAATGGTTCAGCAGTAATTGAAACAAGCCCTGCCAGTGCTCCGTTAAGCGTCATGGAAAGGTCAGCCTTGCCAAACATCAATTTTGCAGTCAGTAATGCAGCAACTACACCACCGGCAGCGGCAGCGTTTGTATTTACGAAGACCAGAGCAACCGCATTAGCTTCAGCTACGTTTGATACAATCAGCTCAGAACCACCGTTGAATCCAAACCATCCCAGCCAAAGAATAAAAGTCCCCAAAGTAGCCAAAGGCATATTCGCACCCGGTAGTGCAATCGCTTTACCGTCAGCGGTGTAACGTCCCTTACGAGCGCCTAGTAAAATAACACCAGCAAGTGCTGCAGTTGCACCACACAAGTGAACTACACCAGATCCTGCAAAATCAAGGAAACCGCCTGCATCAAGGAATCCGCCACCCCACTTCCAGAAGCCTTGTACTGGGTAGATAAATCCACACATGACGATTGCAAATAACAGGAATGACCACAACTTCATACGTTCGGCCACCGCGCCTGAAACAATTGACATTGCGGTCGCTACGAATACTACCTGGAAGAAGAAGTCAGACAGTACGGAGTAATAAGTATCGCCACCACTGGCAATCACGTCTGCGGCTGAGTTATCGGTACTTCCCAGAATATTAAAACCAAATGGCCACCAGGTGCTATCGGTTCCACTGTACATAATGTTATACCCCATCAGCATGTACATAATGCTTGCGATAGCATATAAAGCGATGTTTTTCGTTAAAATTTCGACGGTACTTTTTGATCGTACCAGTCCTGCTTCAAGCATGGCAAAGCCAGCTGCCATCCACATTACAAATGCGCCCATCACCAGAAAGTAAAACGTATCCAGTGCGTAAGCTAATTCTATTACTTGATTTTCCACAATTCCCTCCTAATTCAATAGGGTGTTATTTTTATAGAGCTGCAGCTCCGGACTCGCCTGTTCGAATACGAACAACTTCCGCTAGCTCAGATACAAAGATTTTGCCATCACCAATCTTCCCAGTGTTTGCAGCTTTAGTAATTGCGTCCAATACAGACTGAAGCAGACCATCATCAATCGCAATTTCCAATTTAATTTTTGGCAAAAAATCGACGACGTATTCCGCGCCTCTATAAAGTTCTGTATGACCTTTTTGTCTACCGAAACCCTTAACTTCTGTTACGGTAATACCTTTTACACCAATTTCAGATAACGCTTCTCTTACGTCATCTAACTTGAATGGTTTAATTATTGCTGTAATCAGCTTCATTGGTTTTCTCCCACTTGTTTTCTATTGTTTAGAGAGTCGGTCTCTGTCTCTTTATCTCTCAAAGTTGTAGGGCTTGAAATTTTTAAACCAATAAAAATCTGCGTTCTTTTGGAATGCTTCCCCGCATATGCTTGAGGTATGTTACTCACACCCCAAGCATGTTTGCTTTGAGAAAATAACTATTTAGATAACGTCAAATCCCCAGCTTATAGATACATAAGCTTCTGTTTCTTCGTCGTCACCATCAACACTACCGTCATTAAGATCCATGGTGTGAACAATTGCACCAGTAACTTCAAATCCTCCCAGTTCCATGGTGTAACCAAGTTCAAGATAGTTACCCAGCGCATCATCTGCATCGTCACCGAAGTCACCGTAAGTCAGATAAGCACCGTTATAGCCGATGGTGGCTGCGATGAAATCGTATTCATCGCCTTCAATGTTTCCATCTTTATCAAGGAAGACACTATTGTACTCACCAGTGCTGTATTCAAGATCCAGGCTAACATCACCAAAAGTACCACCTGCATATAAATTCACTTCATTATATTCAGAGTCAAAATTATCAGAGTACTGGTAAGAGGTATAACCCGCACCAAGATAAAAGCCACTTTCAAATTCATAGATGTAACCGCCGTAAAGGTCATACTCAATACCTTCACCAACATCCGCCAACCAGGTCCCTGCATAGAAACCCATATACTCAAAATCTATACCACCATTACCTACGCCTGAGTCCTGTAAAATTCCGCGGAAGATATAGTCCGACAAAATGCCCGCATTGCCAGTCACGATTGCGTCATCTGCCATAGTTGTCATCGGCGCAACCATTAATGACGAAGCAATTGCCGCGCTCCCTACTAAGCTAGTAAATTTTTTATTCATTTATCATTTCTCCGTTGAAAATTATTTCTGTAAATTTACCTGTGAGTGACTAGCACAACCCATGCCATTATTAATTTAACTTTAAAAACAATAAGTTATAATAAATCGTCAAAATCTCGCACTGATTTGAACAATGATATGAGTTAATTTGGTGCAAATATGCACTCAAAAGGGGAGCTAGTTGGGTCGGTTATTCATAACCGTCTGGACATTAAAGGCATTTTTTACTAACGTGCCATCATGAAAGTAGATTCACAACACATAGACAACACTATCGCCAAAATTAAACAGCTGCTTCCAGATGACGTAGCTGAATTAAAGAATGCCGGTGAGCAGAAACTTAAATTAATACTGGAAAGCATGTTACGTAACATGGATATGGTCTCTAGAGAAGAATTTGATGTCCAAACAGAAGTTCTTCAGCGCACAAGACAACGTCTGGAACAACTGGAGCAACGTCTGGCTCTACTCGAAAAGCCCTAATCCCCGTATATTCCCGCCATAAGTCATTACGTTCAGGTCTTCAGCATTTTGATGGCCAACAGGTTGAGGGAATATGTCTATCGCGACCATCTACAGTCGTGGACAAATGGGAATGGCCGCACCTCTGGTGTCGGTAGAAGTACATTTGTCGAACGGCCTGCCTAGTTTTTCCATAGTCGGCCTGCCCGATACTGCTGTGAGAGAAAGTAAAGACGGAGTCCGAGCAGCACTGATAAATTCCAATTTTGAATCCCCGGCACGGCGTATTACGGTTAACCTTGCTCCAGCAGAGTTACCCAAGCAGGGAGGGCGAGTTGATTTACCTATTGCCCTTGGCTTACTGGTCGCTTCAGGGCAACTAAATGAATCTACCGTAGTCGGTTATGAGTTTTTGGGAGAACTCGGCCTCAGTGGAGAATTGCGTAAAACCGTAGGTATCTTACCTGCGGCTTATTCCTGCCAGAAAGCCGGCAATAAGCTGATTACTTCAAAAGAAAATCATGAAGAACTTATTCCTATTATGCATACCCACTACTTTTGTGCGTGCCACCTTCTGGATGTATGCGCACATCTAAATAATATTAAAAAGCTGATCACTGAACCGGTTAACATCACTCTACAAGCAGCACCAACTCAACTTTCCTTTAATGATGTATGCGGTCAACAGCAAGCCAAACGGGCCTTATGCATCGCGGCTGCCGGACAACATCATGTACTAATGATCGGATCGCCGGGTTCGGGTAAATCCATGCTGGCCAATCGCTTTCCATCATTGCTGCCACCATTGAACGAGGATGAAATGTTCGAAACCTGTAGCATATATTCCATCGCCAATGTTCAGGGTCAAAAGCGGCAACCGCAAAACCGCCCCTTTCGTTCACCACATCACACAGTTTCTGCAGTCGGTCTGGCAGGAGGTGGCTCTAACCCAAAACCGGGTGAGATCTCCCTGGCACATAATGGCGTATTGTTTTTAGATGAGTTTACCGAGTTTGATCGCCGCACTCTGGAAATACTGCGAGAACCCCTCGAAACGGGCATCATCTCCATTTCAAGAGCTGCAGCCCAGGTAGAGTTCCGGCCAGATTCCAGCTGATTGCAGCGATGAATCCTTGTCCCAACGGTTGCGATATTAATGAATACGGTCAATGCGAATGTACAAGTGAACAACTAAAACGTTATCGCAGCAAGATTTCATCTCCACTTCTTGACCGCATTGATATTCAAGTCAGCGTGCCAAAGTTACCCACCGAAACATTACTGGACACATCTCGCCCGATTCAGGATGAAATGCCGCAAATACAGTTAAAAATAAATGATGCCAGAGAATTTCAAATGAAGCGGCAGGGAACACCAAATGCACTTTTGGAGAGTACGCAGATGAGAGAGATATGTCGGTTTCCGATGAACAGCCAACCGACCATTCTGGAAAAATTAAAAAAGTTAAATATCAGTGCACACGCTTTTCACAGAATTCTAAAAATAGCTCGCACGATTGCAGATCTGGAACAGGCGGATGACATTGCTTTACCCCATATTCTGGAAGCAATGTCATACCGTCAATTTGATCGCTTACTAAAAAATTAACTTAGATATCAAATTAGATTACTTGATCATGTAGTCGACGGCCGCTTTGATCGCGTCGTCTGACATATCGGCTCGACCACCTTTAGCGGGCATCGCATTTAAGCCTTTAAGCGCGCTTGTATAAAGCGTGTCCTTGCCTTTCGCTAAGCGTGGCTCCCAAGCGGCAGCATCGCCCAATTTAGGCGCATTAAGTACACCGGTTGTATGGCACGAAGCACATACCTGTTGAAATACCTGCTCACCACTTAACTCCGCAGATACCATTTGTGCCGGGGCTGAAGTAGTTGCAGAAACACCGGCTTCAGCGGGTACACTTCCCACATACACTTCACCGACGGGCTTGATTCGCTCCGCCACTGCTTTTTGGACACGCACATCCGATTCCATTGCGTCACTGTTATATAGAATATTCGCGAGCACAAGAATGGTGATGGTAAATCCTACCAGGCCGACTAACAGGGCCATAAACATCGTTGTAAATTGTCTGTCTTCCAAGGTAACTCCTGATCAAAAAACTTGCCTGAAAATTTAAGCCCGCGATTATAGATCATAAACGCCTTCACCTGCACCTACTATCTATTCTCTTACAGCGTTATAGCATCGGTATAAAGAGACATATCACTTCACGAAACCGGTGAAATTAGACTGGATTTCACCTCAGAAAGACCTTGCCAGCATTAACAGTTGTCAATTTTACGCCGCCTGTCAAATGCGATGCTACTCTTAATCATGCTACCTGTGTATGTGAATGACCATCCAAGTATGCTTGGTTTTATTCAGGGATGATCAAATACTTATGCGGGCAGATTTACACAAAAAAGCCAAATATATCTACTTCAAGATTGTCAACGCCACGTCTGAGGGAGAACTCACAGAACCAGTCTCAGGCCATGACGCACATTCTTCGGACAGATATGCATTCAGCTCACTTTCTCAACCCCCAAGCAAGCGCAAACGCTCTCGCTAGACTAGGTTAGAATTATTTTGCGGCACGCTATTGGGTTAATTGATTTATTATAGTAATCAATTGAGAGTATCCGCCGGCTTCTGAAGCAGAAGTTTTGTATTTACCATCAATAATTATGGAAGGGACACCCGTCACCTGATACTGACGAATCAGCTGTTTTACGCGACTGATCTTTGTTTCCACGGCAAAGGAGGCGAAATTCTCTCTGAACTTGGCCTCGTCAATATCATGCGCGGCCAGGTATCTGGCAATGGAATCAAGATCATGCAAATTACGACCTTGCTCGTTTATGCCGTTAAATAGCAGGTCGTGAGCCTTGTCTAATTCACCCATAATTTCCAGTGCATAGTAGGCACGCGCATGCTGCTCCCAACGCGCACTAAAAATTGCCGGAACACGGATAAAGTCAACGTCTTCAGGCTTCTCCTTTTTCCACTGTTTGATGTAGGGTTCAAAATCAAAACAGTGTGAACAGCCGTACCAGAATAACTCGACAACTTCATGACGGGTGCCGTCTTCGGTCAGTCTTGGCACTGCCGGGTCCAGCACTATGTAACCCAGCCCACTCTGAGGCTGACCATGGCTATCTGCCGCCATGCTAAATGGATGAACCAATAATAAGATGAAAAATGCGGTAATCTTTAAAAATTTATCCATTATTTCCTATCCTGTTTATCCCTATGGTTTCGATCGCTAATTGTTCAACAGGCTGCCAATATGGTGCAACCTGTTGTTATTTGGAGCCCATGTAAAATGGATAGTTCCGCTATTATCTAATGGAGGCCTTGAATATACTGGGCTAATGCCTTGATCTCGGTATCAGTGAGGCGTTCTGTCACACTAACCATAATGGCAGTGGTAGGATCAATATTTTTTTCCAGCGTGGGATCTATTGCTCGAAAAGCCATCAGTCGGCTTTCAGTGTATGTTGCGTGTTGCCCCCTTAATCTTGGAAATTTAGCGGGTAAATTACCCACACCATTGGGTCCATGACAGGCCGAACAGGCGGTAACATCTTTGTCAATAATACCGCCTCGGTAGATGGCTTGTCCCATTTTAACCAAATCAGGATCTGCTGCACCCGGTGTCCCTGTCTGAGATGAATAATAAGCCGCCAGATCATGCATATCTTGTTCGCTTAATGCGGCTGCCTGAGGGGCCATTAATGGGTTGGAGCGAGTCCCTTCTTTGAATCGAGTGAGTTGCTCAATGATATAGGGCGCACCCTGTCCGGCCAGTTTTGGCCATGCAGGATTGGCACTGTTTCCATCAGCTCCGTGACAGGCGGCACATGGAGCAGACTTCGCTTTACCCGCTTCAGCATCCGCTGCTGCAAATAACGAATGACTACCTAATAGCAGTAGTAGAATTAATAATTGGATAGAAATTTTCATGTGACCTTCCCAAATGTGCATAATCTAAGTAAAACAACCCGTATATCCTCGCACCAACAGGTGCCGGCGCCTTGTATACCATAAAACTATAAGGCCTCGCAAAACTAAGCTCGAATAATATGGATTTTAAAAACCAATTAGCTAAAACCACATTCTACACCAGTGCGTCCAGCGCAGACTCATTACCCTCAGACCAGGGTAGCGAAGTCGCTTTTGCTGGCCGCTCAAATGCTGGTAAGTCCAGTGCCATTAACCGCCTATGCAGTCAAAAAGGTTTAGCCCGTACTTCAAAGACACCGGGGCGTACACAGTTAATCAATTTTTTTACGGTTTATGATTCAAATAAGTTGGCTGATTTACCTGGATACGGTTACGCCAAAGCCAGTCACAGTAAGCAGCAGCAGTGGCTGGCATTACTTGATCACTACTTTACACATCGTCAGGTACTCAAAGGCACAATAATTGTGATGGATATTCGCCACCCCTTTCAAGACTCTGATCAGAAAATGATCGATTGGTGTCTTCATCACCAGTGCTCGGTGCATTTGCTGCTGAATAAGTCCGATAAACTCAGCCGAAATCAAGCTAACAATCAATTACAAAAGGCGAGAAACTTACTTTCCACATACTCAGCAGAATCCATTAGCGTACAACTATTTTCCGCCATCACCGGAGTAGGTATGGAGGAAGCTATAAATAAGATATTTCACTGGTTTGGGGAGTATTAAAATGGCCCTGAAGCAATAAAATTGCTTCAGGGAAATAAGTTAGGCTTGGAATTGGGGAGACCAAGCCTTCCGCTCAGGGAGGGAAGCGGTTTTGCAGTATCTGCACATGGTATTTAGGACTGAACGAGTTGGATTTAGTTCACAGAAAAATTTTAAAAACTTTTTTGAATATATATGCCGTAGCTTTCATCTTGTGCCTGACCGAATTGTGTGGGCCCGTCAAATTCGTATCCTAGCTTAGAGGTTACAGCATCGTTGAGTGTATCACTGGTGAAAACACCAATTTTTGTCTGGGCTTCTGGCAAAGGGGCAAATACTATTTGCTCCTGCTCATTGCCCTGATAGGTAGCCGCAATCCCTGTAGAAAGATTCGCCCATTCCCGTGATGTATTATGCTCTTCCGATTTAACGCCATGGTATAGATCAAGCAACTGGTCACGCTGCAGATCCAGTGCATGCGATGATGTGCTTAATGTCAGTGTGGCCCCAATTACATAGAAGTACTGTTTCATATTCTTATCCTCGTCCTGTTTGAATCCCTTCTTACAGCCCAATCTAGTGTTGGTTAAAGTAAGCGTTGGCGTGAATTATATGAAGCGGTTCGAATTCTAGGAGTGGCTCAGGATTAATGGTTATAGACTCACGATTAATGGGCCTCATCCCAGTTCAGCCCACTGTTGGCATCCACTTCCAGCGGGACATCCAGATCTGCGGCCGCCACCATGCGAGAAACTATGTTTTCTCTGGCTTCTTGTAAAAATGTGTTCTTGATCTCAAAAACCAGTTCGTCGTGCACCTGCATAATCATCAAGACCGGCTTTTCAGACTGGTATATCCATTCATCAATGGAAATCATCGCGCGTTTAATAATATCCGCTGCACTGCCTTGCATGGGCGCATTGATGGCGGTGCGTTCGGCATACTGGCGACGTTGTGCATTTCGAGAGTTGATTTCTGGCAAGTACAGACGTCGTCCAAAGATAGTTTCCACATAGCCCTGCTCATGCGCAAGTTCTCGTGTTGCATCCATATATTCCCGCACTCCAGGGTAACGCTCAAAATATAAATCAATATAGCTTTGTGCTTCCCCACGTGAAACACCAAGTTGTTTCCCCAGTCCAAAAGCAGACATTCCATAGATCAGTCCAAAATTCACCGCTTTAGCCGCTCGTCGTTGCTGCTTTGAGACTTTATCAATATCAACCGCAAAGACTTCTGATGCAGTTGCGCTGTGAATATCTTTCCCATGCGCAAACGAAGCTACAAGTCGTTCATCTTTAGACAGGTGCGCCATAATACGTAATTCTATTTGCGAGTAATCCGCTGCCAGCAAAGAACACTGCTTGTTGGCAATAAAGGCCTGGCGAATTCGTCGCCCTTCTTCTGTTCGTATCGGTATATTTTGTAAATTCGGCTCGGTGGAAGACAATCTGCCAGTGGAAGCCACAGCCTGATGATAAGAAGTGTGAACTCGCCCAGTCGCTTTACAGATTTGTTTGGGCAACTTATCAACATAAGTCGTTTTTAATTTCTTCAATGATCGATACTCAAGGATCATTTCTGGAAATTCATAATCTCTGGCCAGTTCCTGCAAAACATCCTCCGCCGTGGAAGGTTGACCTTTGGGCGTTTTACGAATAACCGGCAATTCCAGTTGTTCAAAGAGTATTTTTTGTAACTGTTTGGGAGAATCGAGGTTGAATTGTTCGCCAATAACTTCGTGAGCTTGTATTTCCAGCTGTATGATTTTTTCAGACAGTTCTTTACTTTGAGATGCAAGCAATTTGGAATCGATCAGCACACCATTGCATTCAAGTCGCGAAAGAACAGACAGCATGGGCACTTCGATATCACGATAAAGTATCTGCTGTTTTTCAAGCTTTTCTAATTGTGGCCAGAAATGATGATGCAGTTGCAGGCACATGTCGGCATCTTCTGCGGCATAGTCTAACGCGACATCCAGCTCAACCTGATTAAAAGTAATTTGCTTGGCACCTTTACCGGCAACGTCTTCGAACTTGATATTTTCATGACCCAGATGCAGTTCACATAGAGTATCCAGATCGTGTCGACTGGCGACGGAATTCACAACATAAGACTCCAGCATGGTGTCATGCTGAATGCCGGCGAGTTTAATATCATGGCGGGACAATACTGATTGATCGTATTTTAAATTGTGCCCAACTTTAGCTATCGACGAATCGGCAAGTACATCTGCGATGTGCTCCAGAGCTTCCTTCAGTGTCAGCTGCTTGGGTGCACCAGTGTAATCATGGGCCACCGGTAGATAAGCGGCCTCACCCGGCTGAACAGAAAATGACATACCGACAAGATTAGCCACCATGTAGTCCAGACTGTCTGTTTCTGTATCAAATGCAAATATATCGGCTTTTTTTAATTTACCAATCCATTTGGAAAGCTCTTTTTTAGTCAGTATTAGCTGGTAGTCTTTTTCTTTATCGACAGAATTCGCACTCGCATCAGTTGGGCTTTCTTCTTGTGCATCCAGTTCATCTAGCCAGGTTTTAAAATCCAGATCCTTATATAACTTGGCCAGAAGCTGGTTGTTCCTCGCCCCTAACTGCAAATTATCTATGTCAAAGTCGAGTTTTACATCACATTTAATTGTCGCCAGCTGATAAGACAAGGGCAGCTGGTCCACTGCTGCACGCAGCTTCTCACCTATCTTACCTTTGATTTCATCTGCATGATCAATGACGCCCTGCATAGTTTCAAACTGTTGCAACCATTTTACTGCCGTCTTTGGGCCGACACCGGGAACACCGGGTATGTTGTCAACTTTATCTCCGATTAGTGCCAGATAGTCTATGATTTGTTCAGGTGCAACACCGAACTTCTCAGTGACGCCCTCAACATTCATACGCGTATCGTTCATGGTGTTAATTAATGAGACATGCTCATTCACTAACTGAGCCATATCTTTATCGCCTGTAGATACCAGCACTCTATGTTTGTCTACCACTGCTTCATGCGCCAGAGTTCCTATCACATCATCCGCTTCAACTTCATCCACACAAAGCAATGGAATTCCCAACGCTTTAATCAGTGCGTGCAATGGCTCAATTTGTAAACGCAGATCGTCCGGCATCGGCGGTCGTGTAGCTTTGTATTGTTTAAATAACTTGTGTCGGAATGTTTTTCCTTTGGCATCAAATATCACCGCAACACGATCTGGCTGCTCTTCCTCTATCAGCTTGCGTATCATACGCAGCACACCATATACCGCACCGGTTGGTGTACCCTGTTTATTTGTTAATGGAGGCAGTGCATGAAATGCACGATACAAATACGAGGAGCCATCAACTAAAAGTAGTAAAGGGTGTTTTGCCATAAGTAGAAAATATATTTCATTATTGTAGATAAGCAGATTACAACGTTATCATGTACCTCCACGCAAGGGAAAAATAGAGTATGACAGATCAAACTAGAGAACGGTCCGTGGCAGGCAGCAGCGGCTCCAGCACCTTATCACGTGAAAGCTGGAAAATATTCCAAATAATGGCGGAATTTGTGGAGGGCTTTGAGCGTTTATCCAACATTCCGCCATCAGTGAGTATTTTCGGTTCGGCACGCATCCCCAAAGATCATCCTTTTTATAAATTAACTGAAACAATTTCACGCAAGCTATCAGACGCTGGTTTTTCAGTGGTCAGCGGAGGCGGACCTGGCATTATGGAAGCAGCCAACAAAGGCTGCTTTGCCGGAAAATCTCCCAGTGTAGGTTTAAACATTATGTTGCCGCATGAACAGTCTGGCAATCCGTTTCAGGATATATCATTAAACTTTAGGCATTTTTTTTCACGCAAAGTCATGTTCGTTAAATATGCATCTGCTTATGTAGTTCTGCCGGGAGGATTCGGCACGCTAGATGAGCTGGCAGAAATTCTGACTTTAGTGCAAACCGGTAAATCACGTAAAATTCCGATCATCCTTGTTCAGTCCGACTTCTGGGACGGCTTATTGAATTGGTTCAAGGAGTCGTTATTAAAACATGGCGCAATCTCTCCGACTGATCTGGATTTAATGAAAGTGATTGATGACCCATCAGAAGTGGTCACCGCAATATTTGACTACTACGAAGGAAGAACATTTGAGCCTTCAACAGAAGAACAAGAAAAACTACTCGAATTATAATTCAAGATTTAACAACCGAATAATGCCTGTTTAACACTATGCTAGAAAAAACCCAGTCAAACATTAATCGTTTAAACGACTGGTTAGGCCGCAGTGTGGCATGGTTTATACTGGCTATGGTGCTCATCACTTTTTTCAATGTGGTCATGCGTTATGGCTTCAACTTTGGCCTGATCACCATTCAGGAAAGTGTTATTTATCTGCATAGCTTCGTATTTATGCTGGCAATAGCTTACACGTATAAACATAATGAACATGTCAGAGTTGATATCTTCTATGCCAACTACTCCGACAAACAAAAAGCGTGGGTCGATTTGCTGGGCACTTTATTTTTATTATTTCCATTTTGCCTTTATTTAACTTTTTCCAGTTGGGAATATACCGCCAATTCATGGAAATTATTGGAGGGTTCACGTGAAGCAGGCGGTCTGCCACTTGTTTTTATTCTTAAGTCTCTTATTCCATTAATGCCGGTCCTTTTGTTGCTACAGGGCATCTCTACTGTATGCAGTAGTCTGATTACCATTCGCACAAAATAACTGTTATGGAATTCATTGCTTTCATTATGTTTCTAGTTGTCGTCATTGTATTAATGATTGGTTATCCAGTGGCTTTTACACTCGCAGGTGTATCGCTGGCATTTGCATTTCTCGGCAACTTCATTCATGGCTTTGATGCTTCACTAATGCATGCACTCCCCAGTCGCATCTTTGGCATTATGAATAATGAAACCCTGATTGCAGTTCCATTATTTGTGTTTATGGGGATCACTTTAGAACGCGCCAAGATAGCGGAAAACTTACTCGATACCATGTCACGTTTATTTGGCTCTATGCGAGGTGGGCTGGCATATTCGGTCGTGATTGTTGGAATGCTATTAGCCGCCAGCACTGGAATTGTTGGTGCGACAGTCGTCACGATGGGTTTGCTCTCATTGCCGACCATGTTAAAAAGAAATTACAGTCCGGCTTTATCCAGCGGGATTATCTGCGCCTCAGGCACGCTAGGGCAGATCATCCCGCCTTCTATTATTCTAGTATTACTTGGCGATGTTCTCTCTTCTGCCTATCAGCAGGCTCAGCTTGATCAAGGCATTTTTTCACCAGACACTGTAACGGCGAGTGATTTATTTGCCGGCGCTATCATTCCCGGCATGATGCTGGTGGCTTTTTATATTATCTATCTGGTTTATATTGCAATCAGTCAGCCTGCCTCCATGCCAGCCGCAGACAAAGACAAAACCGATAGCAGTTTATTAGCGCTATGTCTGCGTGCATTACTTCCGCCCATTGCATTAATTTTTGCTGTATTGGGATCTATCATCGGTGGCCTGGCCACTCCAACCGAGGCCGCTTCGGTTGGCGCGGTTGGGGCGCTTATTCTGGCAGCAATTAATCGACAGCTAAACACGGCTTGTATACAACATGTAATACGAAGCAGTGTGCGTGTCACGTGCATGGTATTTGCCATTTTTATTGGGGCGTCGATATTTTCATTAGTGTTTCGAGGTTATGGTGGCGATGAAGCGATTCATGCCGCATTAACTCAACTGCCCGGTGGGACTTTTGACGCGGTAGCGACCGTGATGCTGATTATGTTCCTACTTGGCTTTGTTTTAGACTTTATTGAGATTACTTTTGTAGTAGTGCCTATTGTAGGCCCGATACTGCTTATGATGGGTGTAGACCCTATATGGTTAGGCATTATGATTGCAATTAATCTGCAAACATCTTTTCTCACTCCACCATTTGGATTCGCGCTGTTTTATTTGAGAGGCGTCACATCAAAAATAGTCACAACACAACAGATATACAGAGGTGTGCTGCCGTTTATTTTGATTCAGCTTGTGGTCCTTGGGTGTCTCGCCAAGTGGCCAGAGCTGGCCACTTGGTTACCCGAGAAATTAAATTCCGAAGTTAATTAGTAAGAAGATACTTTTGGTACCAGCTGGAAGTATCCAACAATCACCAAAATCAAGTAAGCCAGTCCTACTGCAAATGTAAAACTTTTTTTGCCTATAGAAGCTTCATTGGTTGCGCGCAAAGGGCCTGACATAATCACAATAGCAATGATCGCGCAGGCTAGAAAGAAGCCCTGAGTACCATATTCCTTCGCATCCCACATGTGTTTCCATTTAGTGTAAAGATCGTCCATTATTCCTCCCGTGTTATGGCGGTATGTTTTCGTTATTATAAAAATTTTGGCATTATATCAGCCACTTAAAAATAATGCCTGATTTATCGCGACACCCATGCGCACTAGATAATTTCTTTTAATTCATTGAGTTACAATTATCTTATATTCAGATAGGCGCGCTCAGATATATTGTACCAAGCTTTGGATTTTTTCATAAAGCCCTGATAGGAATCATAGATCTCACGCGCAAAGGAATCGTTTCCAACTACTTCGGCCACCACCTGCTCAGATAATCCGCGCAACTTCTCTATTACGTCAGCAGGAAATTCTCTCACATCCACATGGTGCTGACTGACTAATGTCTCAAGTGCATCATTATTGCGTGCAACATATTCCAGCATCATGTCCTGATTAGCTACACGCGCAGCATTACGCATAATACTTTGTAAATCAGCTGGCAAACTATTAAAAGCGTTTTCATTAATAAAACATTCCAGCGTGGTGCCCGGTTCGTGCCATCCCGGTGAATAATAATATTTTGCCGCCTTGTGTAAACCAAATGCCAGATCATTGTAAGGCCCGACCCATTCAGTAGCATCAATGACACCTTTTTGCAAAGACACAAATAAATCACCGCCAGGAATATTTACTGGTGTCCCACCCGCCAAACGTAATACCTCACCGCCCAATCCGGGGATACGCATTTTAAGCCCTTGCAAATCTGCTACAGAATTGATTTCCTTGTTAAACCAGCCCCCCATTTGCACCATAGTGTTTCCGGCAGCCATCGGTACCAGACCAAATGGTTCATAAGCACGCTGCCATAATTCCATGCCGCCACCATGGTACAGCCACGCGTTCATTTCATTTGCCGTCATACCAAAAGGTACCGTAGAAAAAAATTGCAGCGCAGGATTTTTACCTTTCCAGTAGTACGCGGAACCGTGTCCCATCTCGGCTGTACCGGCAGTTACCGCATCAAATATCTCAAGTGCAGGGACAATTTCACCCGCCCCGTAAACTTTAATATTTACACGTCCATTGGACATTTCATGAATAATTTTTGCCAGATACTCCGCGCTGGTTCCCAAGCCAGGAAAATTCTTGGGCCAGGTAGTAATCATTTTCCAGTTAAAAATTTCTGTGTTGGCAGGTGAACCAGAGCCGCTCTGGCTCACAGACTGGTCATTACATGAAGCCAACGTGCAACTGGCTGCACCTATACCCAGGTACTGTAAAAATTTTCTGCGTGTTTTTTTATCAACCACTCTTGCCACCTTTTATGTTTGCAGATTTTTAAGACCGTCGAAAAACTTTAACTCAATACCGTGAGCTTGGCATAGGCTAATACCAGCCACTTACTGCCGCTGCCTTGAAACTTAATTTGTACCCGAGCACTGCTGCCATTGCCTTCCCTGTCCATCACCACGCCTTCGCCAAACTTTTGATGAGAGACACGCTGTCCGACACATACTCCACCTTCACCATCCTCTAGCCTTCTTTTGACTTTAGGCAGAGGTTCATCGCGCGGTATGGAATGCATCATACGCGCCCGTGGTCTGACTTCTACAATTAAGTCAGCGGGAATTTCATTAATAAAACGTGACGGTGGATTATAGTTTTCATTGCCGTAGTGACGACGGGACTCTGCAAAACAAAGCATCAGGTGCTCTCTTGCCCGAGTAATGCCCACGTAACACAATCGCCGTTCTTCTTCGACACGCCCAGGCTCATCCATAGACATACTACTGGGAAATAAACCTTCTTCCATACCCACCAGGAATACCAGCGGAAACTCCAGACCTTTTGCGGTATGTAAAGTCATGAGCTGTACACAGTCTTCCCATTTGGATGCTTGCCCTTCGCCAGATTCAAGCGCGGCATTGGACAAAAATGCATCCAGTTCAGATAAATCTTCCGCGTCTTCACTTTCATAGCGAAAGCCACGCGCCGCTTCTATTAATTCATGCAGGTTTTCTACTCTAGACTGGCCTTTTTCACTGCGATCTTTTTCAAAATGTATCTGCAGGCCGGATAAACCGATCACCTGTTCTACCTGTTCTTCCAGTTCCTTTTCTTTTATCGCATCTGATATTCTTTCGATCAAACTGACGAATTGAACTAAAGCACCTTGCGCACGTGCCGCCAAACTGCCTTGTGAAATAATTGCAGTGGCTGCTTGCCAAAGTGGTATTGATTGACTACGCGCGTGATCCCGAATCACCTGCAAGGTTCGATCACCAATACCTCGCGGCGGATGATTGACGATACGTTCAAATGCCGGGTCATCAATGCGGCTGGAACTTAAACGCAAGTAAGCCAGGGCATCCTTTATTTCTGCCCGTTCAAAGAAACGCAAGCCCCCGTAAATACGATAAGGAATCTGTTGTGCAATCAAGTTCTCCTCAAATACACGTGACTGCACGTTGGAACGATACAGCACGGCTGCTTC
Source organism: uncultured Thiotrichales bacterium (assembly GCA_964636225.1). Taxonomy (GTDB): domain Bacteria; phylum Pseudomonadota; class Gammaproteobacteria; order UBA4575; family UBA4575; genus UBA1858. The sequence continues at coordinate 46,990 of CAZWQM010000008.1, forward strand.
ACTGTATTTTCGACCTTGATGAGTCACCCATTCTTTAATTCGCTCAATAACAAAGCGTGCTTCATCATGCTCATTGTATGCAGCATAGAGTTGAACGGGCGATCCTTCATTACCTTCTGTCCAGAGTTTTTTCCCCAGCCGTCCCTGATTATGATCAATCAATCCATTCGCCGCAGAGAGTATGGTGCTGGTGGAGCGGTAGTTTTGCTCAAGGCGAAATGTTTGCGTATCGGCATAATCTTTGCTGAATGAAAAAATATTTTCTATTCGAGCACCACGCCAGCCATAAATAGACTGATCATCATCGCCCACAGCAAACACGGGGTTTTTTCCGGCCAGCAGTTTCAACCAGTCATACTGTATTGAGTTAGTGTCCTGAAACTCATCAACCAGAACATGCTTAAATCTGTGTCGATAGTGCACCAGGATATCTTCGTTATTTCTCAGCAATTCCAGTGAACGCAATAAAAGCTCCGCAAAATCGACCACTCCCGCTCTTTCACATGCAGCTTCATAGGTAAGATAAACCCTCAGCAATTGGCGCGTAGTCAGATCTCCACTATCCTGTATTTTATTTGCACGCAATCCTTCATCTTTACGCGCATTGATAAACCATTGCGCCTGTTTAACCGGCCATTTCGATTCATCCAGTTCCAGCCCTTTCATAATTCTTTTAATCATTCGATGTTGATCATCCGAATCCAGAATCTGAAAAGCCTGCTGCAAATTGGCAGCCTGCCAGTGTGCGCGCAACATACGATGCGCAATACCATGAAACGTCCCTACCCACATACCAATGAGATTGGTTTCTAACAGACTTTCTACTCGTGCTCGCATTTCGGCGGCTGCTTTGTTTGTGAAAGTCACCGCCAGCAATGCATAAGGGGATACACCTTCCACATTGCACAACCATGCAATGCGATGAGCCAATACCCGCGTTTTACCGCTGCCTGCCCCTGCCAGTACCAGAGCCGGACCCGGTATTGCCGTCACAGCATTTCGTTGTTCCTGATTTAAACCATCAAGCAGGGGAGAAACATCCACAATAATTGTTCACTCAGTATTGAAGTACTTGTGTCAACACAAGACTTGTTAGTCATTCAATATTTTAGAAATAATAGGCCAAGAAAGAGGAGGCAGCGATAGCTACCAACACTCCCAGTATAGTCAGCTGTCGTTGCTGTTTATATTTTTGTTCCAGTCGCTGCACTTCCTGTTTTAACATTTCGCTGTAGTGACGAGGTGCATGTTCTGCATTAAGCAAATAGCTATGAATCAGTGAAGGCAGTTCGGGCGTTTGTTCCAGCACTTTTGGCAGGCGTTGACGTATACCTCTCACCAAAGCATGCACGCCAACCTGTTCACTCATCCAACGATCCAGGAAAGGCTTGGCAGTTTTCCACAAATCAAGGTCCGGATCCAACTGACGCCCCAAACCTTCGATATTCAATAAAGTTTTCTGCAGCAATACCAGCTGCGGCTGCACTTCCATTTTAAAACGGCGTGCAGTTTGAAACAGTCGTAGCAGCAAATTACCAAAAGATATTTCACTAATCGGTTTTTGGAATATAGGTTCACAAACAGTTCTTATCGCCGCTTCAAAATGATCAATTCGAGTATTCGCAGGCACCCAGCCGGATTCCAGATGCAATTCTGCCACGCGCCGGTAATCCTGATTAAAGAAAGCCAATAAATTTTCAGCCAGATAACGTTGATCTTCAACAGACAGTGTTCCCATAATGCCAAAGTCTACACCCAGATACTTTGGGTCTTCGGGTGTTTCATAAGATACGAATATATTTCCTGGATGCATATCCGCATGAAAGAAATTATGCTTAAAAACTTGTGTAAAAAAGATATTTACACCTCGTTCTGACAGTTTCTTCATATTGACATGATGTTCGCGCAGGGTTTTAACATCGTTCACTGCAATGCCATGAATGCGCTCCATGACCATCACGTTCACACGACAATAGTCCCAGTAAACTTTTGGCACGTATAAATCAGAGCTGCTCTCGAAGTTACGTCGCAACTGACTCGCGTTAGCGGCTTCACGCAACAAATCCAGTTCATCCATCACTGTTTGTTCATAGTCATCAACGACTTCTCTGGGCCGTAATCTTCTCCCATCTGCCCAGTACCGATGTGCCAAGTCTGCAATTAAATGCAACACTTCTATATCGCGTTTTATATATTTGTGCACATCCGGCCTTAATACTTTGACCACCACATCAGAACCATCATGCAGCGTTGCCGCATGCACCTGTGCAATGGAGGCCGAAGCCAGTGGCGTTTCATCAAACTTGAAAAAGATTTCATTAACATCACAACCAAAGGCTTTTTCTACAATTTGACGTGCTTGGCTACCCGGAAAAGGTGGTACACGATCTTGCAGCTTGGTCAATTCTTCTGCGATATCATCCGAGAGTAAATCACGGCGTGTTGAAAGCGCCTGACCAAACTTGACAAAGATGGGTCCGAGATCTTCCAGACTGCGACGAATGCGCACACCATGTGAAATATCCACCTTGCGAAACCAGTGCCATGGCAACAGCAGCAAAATAAATCGCATTGGCCGAAAAAGATGAATTGCAAAAATGACTTCTTCCAGTCCGTGCCGCACCAACACCATATTAATCTGAATAATGCGGAAGAATTGGCGGAGTAAACGCATGAGTAATTTTATGAGTCAAGAAGTTTTTGTAATTTATCCAGACGCGCTTCCAGTCGATCCGTCTGTGAACGCAGGCTGTCAACGTCTTCAATAAATTGATCTACTTCATCCTGAGTGGCAGATACCTGAATATTATCCTGCAGATAATCACGCATGTCCTGGCGCATATTTTCACGCAGTTGACGTGCAAATGAGTGCGCCACTCTAGCTCCGCGCCCAATTTGATAGGCGAATGCATCACCTGTGTATTTAGCCAGTTGCTCTTCCCAGTCAATTTCAATTTCTCGCAGAGTATTTTGAAATACACTGGCCACATGACTGTCGCCTTGAATCTCAATGCCTCCATTCTTCAGTAGCTTGTCCTGATCGATACCGATTATGAATTCGGGCAGTATTTTAAGAGATACAGAAATTTCCACATCAGCCTGCAGCGTAGAGTTCGTTTCTTCCACTACGTGGTTTTGGCTCACTCGCAAAGAAAGCGTCTTATCCAGCTCACGAATATGCAAGCTGATTAATTTACCTTTAATCGTATTCAGTCCAGCCGCACGCTCTTCATCCATTTCAAAATAGCGGCTTAAAGCAGCAACAACAAAATTGTTCATTTTAATATTTATAGCCGATATGGGCCGCAACAATCCCACCTGTCATGTTTACATAACTACACCGTTCAAATCCTGCTTCCTGAAACATTTTTTTCAGGCTTGGTTGATCCGGATGCATGCGAATGGATTCTGCTAAATAACGATAGCTGGCTTCATCTTTTGCAACCCATTCACCAAGCTTGGGTAAAATTGAGAAAGAATATTTATCATAAACAGGGCGTAGCCAGGAGACCGGCCGGGAAAATTCCAGCACTATGAATTTACCCGCGGGCTTAAGCTTTGAATACACCGATGCTAGACAGCGCTCTTTATAGGTCACATTACGCAAACCAAACGCCATGGTGACACAATCAAAACTGTTATCCGAAAATGGCAGCGCTTCGGCATTCGCCTGAACATAATTCAAATTATTCAATAAACCGCGGTCAATCATTCGCTCGCGACCCACACTTAACATGCTGGCATTGATATCACACAGAACAACCTGCCCCTGATCGCCAACACTTTTATGCAATGCCGCTGCCAAATCTCCCGTGCCTCCAGCCAGATCCAGTACTTTTTGTCCAGGCCTAACAGCGGCAATTTGCAAAGAAAATTTTTTCCAGACCCTATGCAGCCCCATTGACATCAAATCATTCATGATGTCGTAATTGTCGGCAACCGACTCAAACACTTGTTTTACGCGCTGCGTTTTTTCCTTGGGCGTAACGTCGGCGTAGCCGAAGTGTGTTTTATCCTGTTCATTCATAAGTTGAGTTAATGCGTCTTGCGCTGATGACCTGCTGCCTGCAGTCGTTCAAGATAGTCACGCCATTTTTCTTCTTTATTAGCTCCCAGATCATACAGATGTTCCCAGCTATACAATCCCGAATCATGATTATCATCAAACACCAATCTCACAGCATAATTACCGACAGGCTCTATAGCCGTAATATTAACGTCTTCTTTCCCCACCTGCAGCACCGCACTGTCAGGGCCATGCCCGACAACTTCTGCAGAAGGTGAATAGACACGTAAAAATTCACAAGGTAATTCAAAATGCGAACCGTCATCAAAAACGATTTCCAGCACCCTTGATTTTTGATGGAGTTGAATTTCTGCCGGGATAGCTTTAGCCATATTAAATTCCTTGCTCTTTGTTACTCATAATATTCATTATGCTATTACAATATATAGCGACTCAGGTCTTCATCTTTACTTAATTCAGAGACATTGTCGTTAACGTATTGTTCATCAATCACAACTTTCTGACCGTCCTTGTCGGGCGCATCAAAGGACAATGTCTCGAGCAATCGTTCCATGATGGTATGCAAGCGACGTGCACCAATATTTTCCGTACGCTCATTAACATCATAAGCGGTTTGAGCAATGCGTTGAATACCTTCCTGGGTAAACTCCAGTGTAACTCCTTCAGTCGCCATCAGTTCGATGTACTGTTTAGTTAGTGAAGCTTTGGGTTCCACCAAAATACGTACAAAATCTTCAACCTTTAATGCATTTAACTCTACCCGTATAGGCAACCGACCCTGCAATTCAGGGATCAGGTCAGTAGGTTTTGACAAATGAAAAGCACCCGAAGCAATAAACAGAATATGATCTGTTTTTACCACGCCATGTTTGGTTGACACAGTGCATCCCTCTACCAGAGGTAATAAATCACGTTGCACACCTTCACGTGAAACATCCGTACCACTGTACTCGCCGCGCTTAGCAACCTTGTCTATTTCATCCAGAAACACAATGCCATTCTGTTCGACCTGATGTAATGCGCGTGCTTTTACATCATCTTCATTAATCAGCTTGCGCGCTTCTTCATCCACCAGCAAATTAAATGCATCTTTCACTTTTAGTTTGCGTTTACTGGTTTTTTGCGAACTTAGGTTTTGAAACATTCCTTGCAATTGACTGGCCATATCTTCCATGCCAAGTGGCGTCATGATCTCCACCCCCATTGTACTGGCTTTCAAGTCAATTTCTATTTCCTTTTCATCCAGATCACCTTCACGTAATCTTTTTCGGAATTTTTGTCGAGTCTCACTGGCAAACCCGGACTCACCGGTTTCGATACTTTCAGATCTGGGGGAAGGAACAAACACGTCAAGTATACGTTCTTCTGCGGCTTCCTCAGCACGGAAATTCACTTTTTCCACCTCTTCTTCGCGCATCAAATTTATGGCGCTGTCGGTCAAGTCACGAATTATTGACTCAACATCACGACCTACGTAACCCACTTCAGTGAATTTTGTTGCTTCAACTTTTATGAAAGGCGCATTGGCCAGTTTCGCCAAACGTCGTGCTATTTCAGTTTTACCCACACCGGTTGGCCCAATCATTAATATGTTTTTAGGCGTGACTTCGACTTGCAGCGCTTGGGGTAACTGCATTCTTCTCCAGCGATTACGCAGCGCAATCGCAACGGCACGTTTTGCATCATCCTGACCGACAATATGCCGATTTAATTCTTCAACAATTTCACGTGGAGTCATACTGGACATAGTAAATTCCTTTTATTCTATAGTTCCTCAATAGCTATATTGTTATTTGTGTATATACAAATACTGGAGGCAATCTCCAGTGCATTATCGACAATCTCGCGTGCGGATAATTGGCTGTGATCGAGTAATGCACGTGCGGCCGCCTGGGCATAGGGTCCACCCGAACCAATCGCAATTAATGAATCTTCCGGCTCGATAACATCACCATTACCAGAAATAATTAATGAGGTTGTATGATCTGCGACGGCGAGTAGCGCTTCTAAACGACGTAACATACGGTCAGTACGCCAGTCTTTAGCAAGCTCCACTGCGGAACGGGTTAAATGTCCGCCATGCTTTTCCAGCTTGCCTTCAAAACGCTCAAATAAAGTAAAAGCATCCGCCGTTCCTCCAGCAAACCCGGCAATTACTTCTCCATTGTACAATCTGCGAACTTTTTTCGCGTTACCTTTCATAACGGTATTACCTAGCGTGACTTGACCGTCACCGCCAAGCACTACCTGACCTTCACGTCTAACTGAAACTATTGTGGTCATGCTCTCGCCTTTAATTTGAATAGCCGCGAATTGTACACGACTGTGTGTAGACGGGGTTATCTACCAAATAGGGAATTGGGGCTACTTGTTACGTGATTTTCGTGCTCTGGGATGTGCCTGGTCATAGACTTTGGCTAAATGCTGAAAATCCAGTTGTGTATATACCTGAGTGGTGCTGATATTGGCATGTCCAAGCAGCTCCTGCACCGATCTCAAATCACCACTGGATTCAAGTAAATGACTGGCAAACGAGTGTCGCAGCATATGTGGATGCACATGCACACCCAATTCTGTACGCCGCGCCTGTTCACGCATTCGTTTTTGTACTGCCCGCTGAGATAAGCGTGAACCGCGGTTATTGACAAAAACAGCCAACTCCCCTGCTAGAGCAAGGGTTTCACGCATTGTCAGCCAGGAACTCAAGGCTTCCCGTGCCTGTTGCCCTATCGGCAAGTAACGTATTTTATTTCCTTTTCCCAGTACTTTGACTTGCCCAGCTTTAAGATCTATGTCCAATAGATCCAGATTAACCATCTCGGACAACCGCAATCCTGAGGAATACATCAGTTCCATCATGGCATGATCGCGTATTTCAAGCGGATTATTGCGCACACCACTAAGCAGACGATCAACCTGATCAACATCCAGTAATTTAGGAAGTTTCTTCATGCCTTTGGGTGCTCTCACATCTGAAACCGGATTGGAACTGATGTGACCATGGGTTAACAAATGGCGATAAAATCCACGCAAGGACGAAAGCAACCTCTGCATACTGCTTTCCGCCATTCCTTTACGATGGCAGTTAGAGATATAAGCGCGAATATGGTGAATGCTCGCAAGCGTGACGTCGTAGACCTCCTGTCCCTGTAGAAACTGTAGAAACCCTTCTACGTCCCTTTCATAACCCTCAAGAGTGGCAGGAGAATAGTGTTTTATTGTGCGCAGGTAGCTCAGGTAATCTTGTAACAACTGGCAAGCCATCTTCGCTTCGGTCATGCTTTATTGTCTAAGCAATTTCTTTAGTTTACGACTAAGCAAGTCTGCCAGATATTCCAGAAACAGCGTACCCATACCTTCATAAAAACGGTTTTCATTGGAACTACCCAATAAAAGCACACCAAAGTTCTTGTTGCTGCGCAGTGGTATCGCCACACCGGATTTAACATCCACTCGTTTTACGAACAGATCTACCAGTCCTTTACCACGCAGGAAAATGCAGTCACGGCAGTTTTCCATGATGATTTGCTTATAAAACACGTAATCTAAATCTGCGGTAGTGATGTTATTCTCGTCAGGAACCGTATACTCGGCGGTCACATGGTACAGTCCTAAGCGAATTTGCAAGGATGGAAATTCATTATTCAACAGATCATTAATTATCGGAATAATGTTCTTGTTATGGTCGATTTCAATTAAACGGCGTGCAATTCTATGCAGTTGCTCTTTGAGAATTTCATTATCCTGAGCGATTTGCACCAAATGCAAAATTTTCTTTTCCAGACTGGCATTTTTATCACGCAACAGTTGAATCTGGCGCTCAACCAGGGAAACCGCGGTACCTGAGTCATGCTTGATATCAAGATCACGTAATAGTGCCGGATGTTGATTAAAAAACTCAGGGTGCTGCAGCAGATAGTCTTTGACTGCGACCGGGTCAATTGACGATACCGCTTCACTGTGCCTGACATTACTGCCTGCGCTGGCGTGAATCTCGGTCTTTGTAGTCATACGTTAACACTCCCCTCAAAACTGAATTCTGTCGGCCCGGTCATTAACAGGCACCCATTGTTATCACTGTGGATTTCCAGCGTGCCACCAGGCATGCTGATCTGTACGGTTTCATCCACCTTATTTTTCTGTTGAGCGACAGCGGCGGCGGCACAAGCCCCTGAACCGCTTGCCATTGTTTCGCCAGCCCCTCGCTCAAAAATCCGTTGTTTAATATTTTGCCGGTTTATCACCTGCACAAATTGAACATTGGTCCGTTTGGGAAATCTCTCGTCGATCTCAAGACGACTTCCAATTTCTTTTACGTCAGCACTATCCACATCATCAACAAATATAACCGCATGCGGATTTCCCATAGAGACAACAGAAAATTCTATTTGCTTGCCATGCATTTCAAATAAGTAACTATTGTTTTCGCTGCGTTCACTAAATGGAATTTTTTCTGACAAAAATTCAGGCGCTCCCATCTCTACGGTTACATTGACATCATCACGAACATGTAGCGTAAACACACCTGCCAACGTCTCGACTCTAATCACTTGTTTGTCAGTTAAGCCAATCCTTCTTACGAACTGAGCAAAACAACGCGCACCATTACCACACTGCTCAACTTCACTTCCGTCACTATTAAATATTCGGTAACGAAAATCAACATCTTCCTTAACGGGTGATTGCACAATTAATACCTGGTCGCAACCAATACCAAATTTTCTATGAGATAAATGACGAATATTCTCGGCACTTAGATTGAAATTTTGACTGATTCCATCCAGCAAAACAAAGTCATTACCCAGGCCGTGCATTTTTACAAATTTAAGATTCATTGTGTAAGCCGTGAGTTATTGCGTTTATTTGAGTCGCTTTATTACTTGGTGTTTCGATTTAAACCCAAACGAATCATTTCTTTATAAATACACCGATCCATGACCATTGAAACACCCGCCTGATGTGCTTTTTTTTGCGCATTTAAATTTATTATACCTTCCTGGAGCCAGATTTTATTAATCCCAAGCTTTATACAGGATTCTACAATCTCAGGCACATACCCCGATGCGCGAAACACATTAACAAGATCGACTTTAAAAGGGATATCTTCCAATGACTTATACGCCTGTTGCCCCAGAATTTTTTCTGCCCCGGGACGCACTGGAACAATGGTATAGGAAAACTCCTGCAAATATTTTGAAACCCGGTGACTGGGTCGATCCGGTTTGGGCGACAAACCTACCACTGCCACAGTATGGACATTTGTCAGCAACTCAATAATCACATCATCTTTCATAGCATTAACCTTCTATAAGCTGCTTAGGCAGAGTGTTAACTGATTGGCAATAAAATTTCATTTTGCCATAGCTCATCCAGGGCGTCCCGACGTCGAATCAGATGAACATTTTCACCCTCCACCATCAGCTCACATGGTCGCTGACGTGAATTATAATTACTTGCCATACTCATCGCATAAGCGCCTGCCGACATCACTGCCAGCAAGTCTCCAGACCGTAACTCTTTCATACTTCTTTGCTTTGCAAAAAAATCACCGCTTTCACACACAGGGCCGACAACATCATACACTTTTTCTGCGCGATCAGAATTTAGTGTAACGGGCATGATCGTGTGCCATGCCTGATACAGAGCAGGCCTAAGCAAATCATTCATCGCAGCATCTACCAATGCAAACTCATTAATCTTTATATCTTTGATATATTCCACACGTGTAATCAACGCTCCTGCATTGGCCACAATGGAGCGGCCGGGCTCCAAAACCAACTGATACCCTTTATTGGCAAACAAAGGCGTTATTACTTCTGCGTATTGGCTATACGCAGGAGGTTTCTCCTGATTATAAGTAATTCCAAAACCACCACCCAGGTCGATATGTTTTAGCTTTATACCTAACTGTTCTAACTTTTCGACAAATTCAAAAACATGCTTGGCCGCCTCAATGTAAGGCTGAGTCTCGATGATCTGGGAACCAATATGACAATCCACACCCACAGGTTTTACCCAAGGATGATTTTTTATTTTTTCATACAGAGGAAGCGCACGTTCACTGGCGATACCGAATTTGCTTTGTTTTAGGCCAGTAGATATATAAGGGTGTGTATTCGGATCCACGTCAGGATTTATTCTGAGTGACACATGGGCCATCATTTGCATATCGGTCGCAATATCACAAATACGCCCAAGCTCATACACGGATTCCACATTGATACAGCCTATTTGGCAATGAATCGCTTTGCGTATTTCATCTTCTCTTTTTGCCACACCTGAAAACATCACTTTTGCCGGATCACCCCCTGCCACAAGCACACGTTCAAGCTCGCCCAAGGAAACAATATCAAAGCCCGCCCCCCAATCGGCCAGCATTTGCAGAATGGCAATATTGGAATTAGCTTTAACGGCGTAGCAAGGCTGAAAATCCACATTGGAAAATGCGCTGCACAATTCTACCCAGCGGGAAATTAGTGCTGCTTTTGAATACACATAAAGCGGAGTGCCATACTCCAATGCCAGTTGTGCAATATCGACCTGTTCAACAAATAATTTGTCGAATTGATATTCAAAATTAGGAAAATGATTCACGATAGAGCCCGCGTTATGAACGATATTTAGAAAAGAAAAACCAATTTATTGTTTTTCTTTGTCTTCGGCTTCGCCGGTTTCAGCTTGTTGTTCAGCAGCGACTTGTTCAGAGGATTGCTGTTCAGGCGGATGATATAAATCGCCATACTGGCCACATGCACTCACCAATATAGTGCATGCTAGCAATAACAACGTTTGAATGATTTGATTCAATATAACTACCTACAGTTTTTCAACATATTCATCAGCGAGTAATTATAACGATGTATGCACTGATATAATATAGCGACTTAACAATTGAAATCTTATGAAATCTTTAGATTACCTGGAAAAAATCCATGGTCGCAATCCGGATGCCGCCATTATCTGGTTGCATGGCCTGGGTGCCGATGGTTACGACTTCGTGCCGTTAGTGAAACAGCTTAACTTGCCTGAGGATCTTTCCATTCATTTTGTGTTCCCACATGCGCCGGTGCAAGCAGTCACTATTAACCAGGGAATGCATATGAATGCATGGTACGATATTTTGCAATTAAGTCTGGAGGCGGATGAAGACGACTCTGGTATTAATGCATCCATGTATGCACTGGAAGCGCTGATTCAATCCAAATTTGGGCACATGGATCCCGAGCGAATTATTTTAGCCGGCTTCTCTCAGGGCGGCGCATTGGTGCTTCATTCATTACTGCATGGCAATGTGCCGATTGGTGGCGTAATTGCATTATCGACTTATCTGCCATTGCGTCAGCAGGCAGCCGAGGCTAAAAAAGAGCGCGTGGAGAAAACGCCTATATTTATGGCACATGGCGACTACGATGATGTACTGCCAATCGCGGTTGGCAGTCTTGCTCAAAGTATACTGTTGAGTCTGGGAGCCCAGTTACAGTGGAAAAAATATCCTATGGCCCACCAAGTCTGCGATGAACAGATTAAAGACATACGTGATTGGATTGTGCAAAAACTGGTGCGCTAAGAAAATATTTTAAGAAGGATTTTGTTTAACTCAGGTTTTTTCGCGCGAGTTTAATTTGCTTGCGTACTTGCTCAGGACTGGTTCCACCGATGACCTTTTTAGATTCCGCTGATCCACGTGCCTGCAATACCGGGAATACATCTTCACCAATCACTGCGGAAATAGACTGGTATTGCGCAAGCTCCAGATGTGGCAATTCTTTATTTTCATCAATCGCCATGCGCACTGCACGACCTACGATTTCATGCGCATCACGAAATGCCACACCTTTCGCCACCAGATAATCAGCAAGATCGGTGGCGGTGGCATAACCCCTGTTTACCGCCTGTGCAAGATTTTCGGTTTTAAAAATAATATGAGGAACCATATCCGCATACACACGCACACTGCCTAACACAGTATCGATGGTGTCAAACAAAGGTTCTTTATCCTCCTGATTATCCTTGTTGTAAGCCAGTACCTGGGATTTCATTAAAGTCAGCAATGACATCAGGTTACCAAACACCCTGCCCGTTTTTCCCCGCACCAACTCCGGTACATCCGGGTTTTTCTTTTGCGGCATGATGGACGACCCAGTACAAAAACGATCCGGCAGTTCAATAAATTCAAATTGCTGTGAGGCCCAGAGAACCAGTTCTTCAGACATGCGTGATAAATGCATCAGTAACACTGAAGCAAACGAACAAAATTCAATGGCAAAATCACGATCGCTGACCGCATCCAATGAATTATTGGTGATGCTATCAAAGCCCAATTGCTGCGCGACATAATCCCGATCAAGTGGAAAAGGGGTTCCGGCCAAAGCTGCCGAACCCAAAGGCATTATATTCACACGCTTTTTACAGTCTTGCAGACGACCGCGATCCCGACTGAGCATTTCAAACCAGGCCAATAAATGGTGCCCTACTGTAATGACCTGAGCCACCTGCAAGTGAGTGAACCCGGGCATTAAAGTATCTGCATGTGTTTCGGCCAAATCCAGAATCGCGTTTTGCATGCGTAGCAGTTCAGCGTCAATAAGCTCAATTTGTTCACGCACATAGAGTCGGATGTCGGTCGCCACCTGATCATTTCTGGAACGTCCCGTGTGCAATTTCTTACCCGGCTCGCCGATCTTGGCCACCAGACGGGACTCGATGTTCATATGGACATCTTCAAGGTCAATACGCCAACTAAACTCACCGGTTTCAATTTCTGTGCGAATTTCATCCAGCGCAGTCACTATCGAATCACATTCATCCGGAGTCAACACTTTGATTTTACACAACATTCGTGCGTGCGCCTGAGAGCCGGCTATGTCCTGCGCATACATGCGTTGATCAAATGTCACAGATGCCGTAAATTCCTCGACAAATGCATCCGTCGACTCAGTGAAACGTCCACCCCAAGGTTTGCTGCCATTTTCTGCAGGTGGCTGAATACTGGTTTTTTTGTTGTTTTGAGACATAGCGGCCAATTAATCAAATGTGGCGTGAGTATACCTAGGAATACCGTCTTTAATAAATAAACTTGCTGCACAACTTCTGACATATATACATGGCTCAAACTCCCTCTAAAAAAACCGGCCAATGATACCAATCTGATCGATCTTGGTTTTCTGCCCGATTTTTGCGATGCCCGAGTAATTTTTCTGGTGATTTTAGGCGCGATTCTACTGGCCTTTGTTTTATCACTCTCCTCTATTCAGCCGGGTGAAGACTACTGGGTTAAGTTATCCATGATTTCGCTCTTTATAGTTTGGATCGCTTTTGGCAACATTTTAGTGCTGTGTGTAAGCCGCAGATTTTTACACCACCTCACACCCATTGCCTCGGCTTTCTCCTGTTATGGATTAAGTTTGTTGGTCACTCTGGTGGTATCCATTCTGGCAGTGGTCACCACACCGCAGGAAACCAACTTACTAATGCAAGGGGATTCTCTATTGCTGAACGGTTTTTTGCTTAGAAATATTGCCATCAGCGCTATCGTCAGTGCGGTGGCCTTGCGTTATTTCTATGTGCAGCATCAGTCGAAATCAAATATCCAAACCGAAGCCCGCTCAAGAATTCAGGCTCTGCAGGCAAGGATTCGCCCCCATTTTCTATTTAATAGTATGAACACTATCGCCAGCCTGACGCAGACAGATCCGGTCAAGGCGGAAAAAGCGGTGCTAGACCTGGCCGATCTATTTCGCGCTTCTTTGGGACATCAGGATAAAGTAACCCTGCGTGAAGAGCTGGATTTTACCAAGCGATACATAAATATAGAGGAACTTCGGCTGGGAGACCGTCTAAAAGTGGAATTACACTTGCAAGATAGCCTGAGTTTAAGCACACTCATACCCGCACTAATCTTGCAACCTTTGGTAGAAAATGCGATATACCATGGTGTAGAGCCGTTGACCGATGGGGGGACTGTCCGAATTGAGATCGAGAGTAACGCTCATGAACTAGAGCTTACTATGACGAATCCAAAACCGGTGGAACGTGATCTTCTTCGATCAGGCAATAAAATGGCGCAGGATAACATTCGCCAGCGACTGCAACTTGCCTATGGAGACCAGTCCCGAATGAAAATTAGAGAGTCCGATGAAAACTATTCCGTGAGTTTTCATATCCCTATCGAAGCACCCGCTAAATAAGAGCGTAAAACATAAGAATTCATAATAAGAGGCGTAAAAAATGAAAGTTTTAATTGTGGATGATGAAGCACCAGCACGGGACCGATTAATTCATATGGTTTCTTCCATAGATGCCATGGAAACCAGCGGGCAAGCCTCCAACGGTCTTGAAGCCGTGCGCATGGTGCAGGACTTCCACCCGGACGTTGTATTAATGGATATCCGTATGCCGGGCATGGATGGTCTGGAAGCGGCGCGCCATTTGAGCGAAATGGATGAACCTCCTGCCATCATCCTCACCACTGCTTACAGCGAGCACGCATTGGAAGCCTATGATGCAAATGCGGTGGATTATCTGGTTAAACCCATTCGCCAGGAAAAACTGGAAAAATCACTTACTAAAGCGCGCAAGTTGACCAAAGCACAGATTGCGGCACTCAACAATGAAACCAATAATACTCGCCGCAGCCATATTTGCGCACGAATTCGTGGCAATCTGGAGCTGATTCCGGTAGACGAAATTGTGTACTTTCAGGCAGATCAAAAATACATTACCGTTCGCCATCTGGGTGGAGAGGTGCTGATTGAAGATGCACTCAAGAATCTGGAAACTGAGTTTGAAGACCGCCTGATTCGTATTCATCGTAACGCGCTGGTGAGCACTAACTACATCACGGGCATGGAAAAGAACATTGATGGTCGCTTCGTGGTTAGCTTTAAGGAAATTAACGACAAACTGGAAATAAGCCGTCGACATGTCGCGGAATTACGCAAATTCCTGAAATTTAGATAAGCAAAAACAGACGTACCCACTACGTATCTGAATAATGTCACGCATTCGAATAGCAACGCGTGAGAGTCAGCTCGCCTTATGGCAAGCCAATGAGGTCTCTCGTTTACTATCTGTATACCACCCGCAAATTGAAGTCGAAATTATCGGCATGACCACTGAGGGTGATCGTTTTTTACAAGCCTCTCTGGCAGCCGCCGGTGGCAAAGGATTGTTCGTCAAAGAGCTTGAACAATGTCTGCTGGACAACAAGGCTGATATTGCCGTGCACTCGATGAAAGACGTGCCTTATGAATTACCTCAATCATTACAGATACAAGCCATATTGAAACGTGAGGATCCACGTGATGCATTTGTTTCCAATCAATATCGCAATTTAAGTGAATTGCCGGAGAATGCAGTGGTCGGGACCTCCAGCACGCGCCGCGAATGTCAGATTCGTGCACAGCGTCCGGATCTGAATATTCAGCCGCTTAGAGGCAACGTCAATACGCGATTGAAAAAACTGGATGATGGCCAGTACGATGCCATCATACTGGCCAGCGCAGGCCTAAAGCGTCTCGGTTTTGCCGAACGTATTGCCGATTTAATTGAAACCGAAGTCAGTCTGCCAGCCATAGGACAAGGTGCAATTGGTATCGAATGTCGGGACAATGATGTCGTCACGCACGAGCTTCTTGCTCCTCTACATCACAAACCAACTTCTCTGGCAGTCATGGCTGAACGCGGAGTCAGTACTGCCCTTTCGGCAAATTGTCATTTACCCATTGCGGCCCATGCCACACTATCCGCAGATTCGCTGACATTAAATGCACTGGTCGGCCTACCCGATGGCAGCCAAATCATTCGAGCCTGCGCTTCGGGTCAAGCCGCGGAAATTCACCAGATCGTCCAGCAGTTAATCAACGAGCTGATGCAACTGGGTGCTGCCGAACTGGTAGATTCTTTACGCGAGGAGTAAGTACGGGTGGAGAAGGCGCAGCCCTTGCAAAATATTTCGATTGTTGTGACCCGTCCACATCCTCAAAGTATAAATCTCTGTGCTGAATTGGAAGCGCTGGGCGCAAAAGCCATCTCATTTCCCTGTATGGAGATTGGCGCATTTTCTTCTTTCAACAGTGATGAAATTTATCAGCTACTGCCGCAGTTTGATCTGATCATCTTTATAAGCACCAATGCTGTTCAATTTGGTCTTGAGGCATTCCCTGATTTTGCAAAGCAGCTTCGTTCAAAATGCAAAATTGCTGCTGTGGGTGCTGCCACCGCCCAGACTTTGCAAAATCATGGTTTTGACCACATTGTCAGGCCCGCAGATAAATTTGATAGCGAATCTTTGCTCGCTTTGCCTGAGCTACAACAATTGAGACAAAAGTCCGTGTTGATCATCAAAGGTTTATCCGGGCGTGACATGTTGCATAAAACGCTACGATCATACGGTGCTAATGTGCATTCAATTGATGTTTATCAACGAACCTTACCTAAAATTGTCGATTTGTCCGTACTAAACGGTAAAATTGATCTACTATTATTAACCAGCGGCGAATCAGCCAAAAATTTTCGGATACTTACTTCGGAATCAACACAAAACTCATTTTTAGAATGTCAAACAGTCGTTGGGCATGCGCGAATTGCGGAAAAAGTATCATCTCTTGGCTTCAGAAAATTGCCTATAATAGCCGCGACCCCATCTGACGCAGACATGCTGACTGCAATTCTCGAATGGGCAAGCTGCGGTATTGACACGACCCATAGCAGGAAAAATTGAATGGAGAATAATAATGAACACTAAGGGTGATACGGAACCCAAAACAACCAAGCCTCCGGCCAAACCTGAGGCTAATTCCAACAAGCAAAAATCTGGCAATGCTTTGCTGGGATTGTTTGTCTTTCTGACTTTTTTATTGGCGGTTGCGGGAATCGGAGCGGGATACTACGTGTGGCAACAGACGCAGCTGCAGTTACAGGCCACTAAAGCAGAATTCAAGGCACTTAAACACGAATTAAGCATCGTGGATGAAAATCCCCGAATCCAGCAATTCAGCCGCAGTTTTGGACAGAAGATTGAGGCAACCAATTCCAGTCTAAAGAATCTCTCAAAAAGTATCCAATCAATCACTAATGAACAAACCCGGTTAAATGCAGCAGTACAGGAAACCAGTGATGTCGTTAATCGCGGACAAAAAGACTGGATGCTTAAAGAAGTCGACCATGTCTTGCGCATGTCCCAGCATCGCCTTCTGCTGGACCGGGATTTTGCCAGTGCGCTGGCCGGTTTGAACGCGGCAGATAACCGACTGAACGACATTAATGATGTACGCCTGATTCCAGTACGCCAGTCAATCTCCCGACAAATACAAGCGCTTAATCAATTTCCGCATCCGGATTATGTCGGCATTCAGTTAAAGCTGGATAATGTCATGGCGAATTTGAAAAACAGTGTATTAAAACAGATCTCCACACAGATAGCAGAAGATAAGTCATCAGAGTCTGGTTCAGATTCAAACAGTGAGATAATAGCTACAAGTAACGAGCCTTTTGACTGGCAAAAAGTATTACAAATCAGCAAACAATTTGTATTCAGTGTTTATGACAAAACCAAGGCTGCCCTCAGTGACTCTATCAACATTACACGCGGTGAACAGAAAATTGCCCTGTTTATTGAAGAACAGGAAAAGAAACGTGCTTATGATTTTTTACGTAACAAATTACTTGGTGCCAAGTATGCGGTAAGCACGCACGACGATCTTGCTTTCCATCAGCAGTTGAGTGCTGCCAGCGCCTGGCTGGAAAACAATGATCAATTTAGTGGACAGGCATCACTGGCCCAAGAAATAGAACAACTCAATAAAATTAATCTTATGCCTTCGCTTCCGGATATTTCTGAACCATCCATTTTATTAGCGAAGCACGTCGATAGCTTTAAGGACAAGAAATGATAAAACGTATTTTATTCATTTTACTCATTGGATTAATCATTGCCGGTGGCGGCATTATGATTATGCGCGAGACTGGATTTGCCGTATTTAATTACGGAGATCTTATCGTTGAAATTCCTCTGGTGAAATTTTACTTTGCCGTAGTCGCCGCCTTTATTGTTCTGTACTTTCTCTTTCGCATTATTGGTGCACTATTAAGATGGCCCAGTTACTTGCATGCAAAACGTCAGCAGAAACGTAACCTGGAAATTATGCAGTCGCTGGAGTCTTCCATGCTCAACTTCAGTCAATTTAACTGGACCGAAGCAATTCGTACCGCAACTCGACACATCAAGCAAAGTCCGATGCAGAAAGCACAGCACCTGTTCGCGGCTCACTGCGCACATAACTCGGGTCAAAGAGACACGCGTGATGCGCAAGTGGCCAGTTTACGTAAACTTGATGGTGGAGAATCCCTGGCAAATACTATTGAGGCCGAGTTCAGTCTGGAAGATGGACATGCAGAAAAAGCGTTAATGCTATTACGTGAAGAAAGCACAGATAACGTATGTAATTTAAATACTCTTTGCCATGCCTACATCAAGACTAACAACATTGAAGGATTAGAGACCTGCTTACCCAAGCTACTGCCACACGCCGATAAAGCAGGACGCATAAAGTACACGGTAAACAAGAGCCTGGCCTGGGCCATCAACTACTATGATATTAATTCATCTGAAGCCAAGCTGGCCGGCTTATGGCGAGCATATTATAAACCTTTACAAGCCAACCCGGAATTATTGAGCCTTTACGTTAATACTTTAATAAAACATAACCACGATACTATTGCTGAGCAAATTATAAAGACCCAACTTGATAGACAGTGGGATGAATCGCTAATTCAACAGTATGGATTATTAAAGATCGATAACGTTTCACAAAGAACCAAACAGTGTGAAGATTGGTTACAGAACCATAAAGATAGCGCGGGTCTATTGTTATCGTTGGGCCGACTGAACAAGCGACTAAAGCTTTGGGGTAAAGCTAAAAACTATCTTGAATCGAGTTTGAGCCGTCGTCCATTGGTTGCAACTTATGCAGAACTGGCTGAATTGCACGAGATGCTGGATGAAAATGCGGATGCTCAACGATGTGCTAAAAAAGGCTTACACATAGCTTCCAGACAGTTATATAACTCATAGATAGCGCTTTACATGGCTCCCCTCAGTTCAAACCCGCCACCGTTGATTATTGGTTGCGGGTTTTTAGGCGGCTACCTGGCAAAACTTTTATTGGAACAGCAGCAACCACCGATGTGCATAGTTCGTTCCCAGTCCAGCCATGTAGCATTAGTCGCTCAACAATTACACAGCCTTGTTTACGACCTCGATCAGGTATCTGATGACCAACCCAAGTTAGCTCTGACTGACAGACAAATATATTATCTGGCACCTCCCAGCCAGTTAAATAAAGAAGATTCACGCATGGATCGTTTCCTGGATTTATGCCGTACTGGTCCACCAAGCAGAATTGTTTATATCAGTACTTCAGGCGTGTATGGAGACTGTCAAGGCCAGTGGGTGAGCGAAGAGAGCCCAGTCGTACCCATTTCCGATCGGGCCAAACGACGTGTTTACGCAGAGAACGCAATAAAAACATTTTGCGCACAATCTCCCTGTGAATACATCATTCTACGCGTGGGGGGCATTTATGGCCCCGGTCGACTGCCTATCGATCGACTCGACAAGATTACTGTCATTTGTCCGGAAGAAGCACCTTATAGCAATCGAATTCACGTCGCTGACCTGGCGGCTGTTTGCTATGCCGCGATGAAAAGTCCGATAACAAATGAGATTATTAATGTTTCAGACGGACATGCGACTTCCATGTCGGATTACTATTTCAAGATTGCTGATTTTGCTGGATTACCAAGGCCGGACTGTGTTCCACTCCACCAAGCCGGAGAAAAATTATCCGACGCCATGCTGTCTTTTGTGAATGAATCACGCCGTTTATCGATTGAGAAAATGAACTCATTGCTGGAGGTTAAAATCCAGTTCCCCACGCTGGAAGACGGCCTGAATGACTGCTTTAAAAATTCAGCTTAAAGTGTTTGTAGTATATGATAAGCATTGGTAAGTTAATCATTATTCAATAAATCATTCTGCGTTAACATTGAAAACAATTATTCTTAGTTTTACCAGCTTGTTTATTCTCTGGTGTCTGCTATCCGGTTACTTCAAAACCAGTCTAATTGTTTTTGGCGTACTCTCCTGCGCCCTGGTCACCTATCTCTCCATCAAGCTCAAAATATATAGTCGTCAGCATGAACGGATTAAATTCAATTTGAGATTACCTCTGTATATCCCCTGGCTTTTCAAGGAGATACTAAAATCTAACTTACATGTTGCACGCTGTATTTTAAGTTCAAATAAAAATATCAATCCGCAAACGGTTTACTGCAAGCCCAGTCAAAAAACCATGACCGGACTGGCAGTACATGCTAACAGCATTACACTCACTCCAGGCACAATCAGTGTTGATCTTAATGAAAATGAAATTCTCGTGCATGCTCTGTCCAATCATACGGCGCAAGGGATTATTGAGTGTGAAATTGATAAACGTGTCAGCAAAATTGAGGAGAGATTTCTTTGATTACGGCCGCTTTAATCGCAATGATGGTGGTAATGATGATTGTGCTGTTGCGAGCCTGGCTAGGGCCTTCCCTGTATGACCGTATTCTGGCCATTAACACTTTTGGTACGGCGACAGTTTTAGTGATCGCTATTTTGGGATTTTACATGCATCGCCCCGCATTTATGGATATTGCTCTGGTTTATTCGTTAATAAATTTTATCGGCACTATTGCCGTATTAAAGCTGTATCGATTTAATAACCTGGGTCTACGCGAAGAAGATTCCTGATGCCCATCATTATTCAAGCCCTTAGCAGTATTTTGATCCTGACGGGATGCATCTTCTGTTTAATTGGTGCGTTTGGAATAATGAAAATGCCAAGCTTTATTACCCGTGTACATGCATCCAGTTTAATTGACAGCCTGGGAGCCGTATTAATTATCAGCGGTCTTACTCTGCTGGCCGGATTTACACTCACGGCAATCAAGTTAATTTTAATTCTGCTTTTTCTTTTACTGACAGGCCCGACTGCCATACATGCGCTAGTCAACACGGCACTCCATGATGACCAAAAACACATAACAGGCGAGGATTCATCATCGAACATTTAACTTCCATATTTTTTCTAAGCCTGCTCGCAATTACTGCGATTGCCATTATTTCTATGCGCAATATTTTATCGGTGGTCATGTTAAGTGGAATATACAGTCTTGTTTCAGCCACTTTGTTTGTAGTGCTGGATGCCGTTGACGTTGCCTTTACCGAAGCGGCGGTAGGCGCGGGTATTTCGACCGTACTTTTTTTGAGTGCGCTTGGAGTAACAGGTAAACACCAAGTGCTTACGCGTAGAAGCCATCTTGTACCGATTTTTGTTGTATTGGTCACAGGCGCAGGTTTAATTTATTCAACCAGCGACATGCCCGCATTTGGTGACCCCAATGCACCGATACATACACACGTAGCTCCACGTTATCTGCAACAGAGTATAGAAGAAATTGGTATACCCAATATCGTCACCTCGGTATTGGCCAGCTACCGCGGGTTCGATACTCTGGGCGAAGTTACTGTGGTATTTACTGCCTTAATTGCTATTCTGCTTTTACTTGGCACCAATAAAAGATCTCGTAAAAACCGCTCATGAGTGTAAGAAGAAATCCTATACTGCGCGAAACCAGCCACCTGTTAATTCCGGCAATTCTTTTGTTTGCCCTGTATGTTCAATTTCATGGTGATTATGGTCCGGGCGGAGGCTTTCAGGCCGGCGTCATTTTTGCAAGCGGTATCATTCTCTATGCCATGCTACACGGTGTAAAGTATGCAGAAAAAGTCATCTCCTTTAATCTGGCAAAAGTATTAGCAGCCAGCGGGTTACTTATCTATGCCGGTGTCGGTGTCGCAGATATTTTATTGGGTGGTAATTTCCTTGATTACAATGTACTTGCGCATGACCCGGTTCATGGCCAGCATTGGGGAATACTCATAATTGAACTTGGCGTAGGCCTGACTGTAGCAATGGTGATCATCGGCATATTTTATGCCTTTGCAAAATTCAAAAGATAATCATGGACTTTATTGCCGATCAATACAGTTACTGGATCAGTATAATGCTTATGATGGCAGGATTGTACATTGTCATTGATCACACCAACTTGCTTAAGAAACTGGTTGGTCTGAACATCTTTCAGACTTCTGTGTTCATTCTGTTTATATCCATGGGAAAAGTCGATGGTGGAACTGCGCCTATTCTTGAGCCGGGCTATACGGTTTTTTCAAACCCTCTTCCACATGTACTCATTTTGACAGCTATTGTAGTGAGTGTTGCCACTACCGCAGTCGGGCTGTCACTGGTAGTCAATATCAACAAACGCTTTCAGTCTATTGACGAGCAGGAAATTGAAAAAATAGAACTGGAAGAAGAGTGATCAGTCCACATTACCCGATATTGCAAGTCATCGTGCCGCTGATTGCCGCACCCATCTGCAGTCTATTACCCAAAACAAATTTGCCCTGGCTATTTGCCACTATCATCAGTTGGATAGCTTTTACCTTTTCGATTCTGCTAATGCTGCAGGTACAGAGCAATGGCCCGATCAGTTATGAGCTTGGCAACTGGCCTGCCCCCTGGGGTATCCAATATCATATCGATATTATCAGCACATTTGTCCTCACTCTGGTTACAGCTATCGCTTCACTGACCTTGCTTGCATCACGCCAATTAGTTGCTAATGAAATAGATCCAAGTAAGCATTCTTTATTCTATACCGCCTTTTTACTTTGCCTGACTGGACTTCTGGGTATTGTTGCTACCGGCGACGCATTTAACGTATTTGTTTTTCTGGAAATCAGCTCGCTGTCTTCCTATGCCATGATCGCCATGGGCGATAACCGCAAGGCATTAACAGCATCCTATGAATATTTAATCATGGGCACCATAGGCGCGACTTTTATTCTCATTGGAATTGGTTTGCTGTATATGCAAACCGGTACATTAAACATGCTGGACCTGAGAGTACGTATTCACCAAATTGATGGCTTCCGCAGTATTCATGCTGCGTTTGCCTTTTTCACCGTGGGCATTTGTCTCAAGTTGGCTTTGTTTCCCTTACATCATTGGCTGCCCAATGCCTATGCTCATGCACCTTCAGTTGTCAGTATATTTTTATCCGCAACCGCAACCAAAGTTGCTTTATATCTACTTTATCGTGTCTTCTATACTATTTTTGGATTTGATTTTTCCTTTGATGTACTCAGGCTTGGTTATATTCTCTTACCATTGTCGATTGTGGCTATTGTTATGAGTTCCTTCACAGCCATTTTCCAGCCAGGTGTGAAACGTTTGTTAGCTTATTCCAGTCTGGGACAAATCGGTTATATGACTCTGGGCATTGCATTAGGTACACAGGCTGGACTTGTCGCCAGCATTATTCACTTGTTTAACCATGCGTTCATTAAAGGTGCGTTATTCATGTGTATGGCATGTTTGTTTTCACGTATCAGCTCTACCCGCCTGGAGCATTTAGCCGGTGTTGGAAGAATAATGCCGTGGAGTTCAGCCGCCTTTGTCACCGGAGGCATGGCTTTAATTGGTGTACCTCTCACTTCGGGCTTTATAAGTAAATGGTATCTGGTACTGGCAATTCTCGAAAAAGACTGGTGGTGGTTAGCAGTGATTGTTTTATTCACGTCACTTTTATCCGTGATTTATATATGGCGCGTGATAGAACATTTATATTTTCGCCAGCCAGATCAAACTTGTATTGGCACTAAAGAAGCGCCGCCTTTACTACTTGGTACGACCTGGATGATGATACTTATTACTTTATATTTCGGTATTAATACCGATTACCCGGTACATATGGCCAGCCTTGCCGCGGAGGCATTACTTACACAATGAGTGATTTAACCCAGAATATGCAAGCATATATTTTTGCCAGCATATTAGTCCCCATCATAGGCGCGCTATTAATATATGTCTGTTCTCGCTACCGAGGTCTAATTGAATTGATTTTTGTTAGTACCGCGCTCGGTTTACTTGGCATAACAATTTTAACTTTAAATCTTGGCGCTGATATTTATTATCAGCTTATTCCACTCTTCAATATAATTGATGCCATTCCCATCGCATTTCATATAGAACCTCTAGGCATACTTTATGCCTGTGTGGCATCTGGCTTATGGTTGATTACCACGATATATGCCATCGGCTACATGAATGCCAATAAAGAAATGGATTTAGCACGTTTTTATATATGTTTCTGTCTGGCAATGGCCGCTGTCATGGGGATTGCCTATTCAGCCAACCTGTTAACTCTGTTTATTTTTTATGAGCTACTCACTTTGAGCACCTATCCATTAGTGGCGCACAAGGGAACGGATGAAGCTAAAGCAGGCGCTCGTGTCTATCTTGGAATATTACTTGGCACATCCATAGGTTTTTTTCTGATTGCCATACTCTGGACATGGAGCATCAGCGGAACACTGGACTTTAATCCAGGTGGCATCCTGCAAAACAAATTATCCAATAATCTTTTGATGTTGTTATTTGCCCTGTATGCCTTTGGCATTGGCAAGGCTGCTCTGATGCCATTTCATCGTTGGCTACCATCAGCGATGGTCGCGCCCACACCGGTGAGTGCTTTGCTGCATGCAGTTGCTGTTGTAAAAGCCGGCGTTTTTTGTATTTTAAAAGTCACTGTTTACATATTTGGCATTGATACATTAACTCACACAGGAGCGAATGCACCTATTATCTGGGTGGCGACGGCAACTATGTTGCTGGCATCACTGGTTGCCTTGCAGCAGGACAACCTGAAAGCCAGGCTAGCCTACTCCACCATCAGTCAGTTAGCCTACATTGTATTGGGTGCAGTTTTAGCAACTTCTACCAGCATCATCGGTTCATCATTGCATTTAGCAACACATGCTGTGGGCAAGATCACTTTATTCTTTTGTGCTGGTGCCATTTACACAGCCTCCAAGAAGACACAGGTGAGCGATCTGAATGGCCTGGGAAGAAGTATGCCATTTACATTTACAGCATTTACCATTGCTGCAGTGAGCATTATTGGCTTGCCTCCTTTTGCCGGTAGCTGGAGCAAATGGTTTTTGATTGATGGTGCAATTACGGCAGACAGACTAATTATTGCCTTTGCATTTTTAATCAGCACTCTGTTGAATATACTTTACTTAATACCAATTTCGATTAATGGCTTTATGGCAAAGCCCAAACAGGCAACAACCGGTATACATGAAGCTCCTTTTGCAGTTGTAATGCCCTTGTGCATTACCGCAGGTCTGTGTCTGTTGCTGTTTTTCTTATTACCCCAGGTTTATGACTTTTTACTTTTACTCAATTTAAGATGATTTGCAGTAAAAAATTCATTAATTTTATTGTTTATGCACTTTATTCACTTTGTGCTGCCGTACTTTTAGTAGATGTATTTCATCACAGACATGGGCATTTTGAATTTGAGGAATGGTTCGGTTTTTATGCCTTATACGGTTTTGCGGCTTATATGCTGATTGTGAATGCTGCAAAGCTATTGCGTAAATTCATCAAACGAGACGAAAATTACTATGATTGATTTCTTCTCTAATGAATTCACGCATCACCCCGGCCTGATTTTAATTCTGGGCGGAGTCCTCATGGTGTTTATGCCGGGCAATATGCGGCGTCTTACAACGATTGCTCTACCATCATTGGCACTGCTAGGCTTTTTGAGTTATCCAAAAGATCTGATTCTTACCATTAATGTTTTTGAATACACGCTAGATCCAATCCGCCTTGACGGTTTGAGCTGGATATTCACACTTATTTTTATTATTGCCTCATTTCTTACTGCACTGTATTCCTTACATAGTTCTAACAGAACTGAACAGTCCACCATTGCTATTTATGCTGGTTCCGCGATCGGTGCAGTGTTAGCGGGTGACCTGCTTAGTCTGTTTATCTTTTGGGAAATCAGCGCTATATCATCAAGCATTATTGTCTGGGTAGGCAACCAGTGTTATTCGCAACAGGCGGGTATGCGTTACTTACTCATTCACATTAGTTCTGGCCTGTTATTAATGCTGGGCAGCTTGCTTCACTACCAGCAAACAAACTCGCTGCTGTTTAATGCCATGTCCATTGATACCTTACCGGGTCTGTTAATCTTTCTCGCCTTTGGTATTAAGTGTGCGTTTCCCTTACTGCATAACTGGTTGCAGGATGCTTACCCTCAAGCCAGTGTCGTTGGTACTGTGGCCTTATCTGCCTTCACTACCAAACTGGCAGTATATTGTCTGGCACGTGCCTATGCAGGCACTGAGTGCCTTATTTGGATTGGCGCCATCATGACGGCTTTCCCTATCTTTTTTGCAGTGCTGGAAAATGATTTACGTAAAGTGCTTTCCTACAGCCTGAATAATCAACTGGGGTTTATGGTCGTCGGTGTAGGTGTGGGTACAGAGCTGGCACTTAATGGTACTGCGGCGCATGCATTCAGCCATATTTTGTATAAAGCCTTATTGTTTATGAGTATGGGCGCGGTACTTCATCGTGTGGGTACAGTGAAAGCATCTGAATTAGGTGGGTTGTATAAATCGATGCCATGGACAACTGCATTTTGCATCGTTGGAGCCATGTCAATTTCGGCTTTTCCTCTGTTTAGCGGTTTTATTTCAAAGGGTATAATTTTATATGCAGTCGCCGAAGAAGGTCATTGGCTGATATGGTTAGTGCTATTATTTGCTTCTGCCGGTGTGCTGGATCATTCTGGAATTAAAGTGCCATTCTTCAGCTTTTTTGCGCATGATCAACACCATCAAGTCAAAGAGGCACCCCTGAATATGCTACTCGCGATGGCAATTACGGCAGCCGCTTGTGTACTTATCGGTGTTTTTCCGACTCTGCTATATCAATGGTTGCCCAATGAAATGAATTTTCATCCATATACATTTGATCACATTATTACCCAGCTACAGCTCTTATTCTTTGCGGCATTGGCATTTGTTGTTTTGTTCAGAAACGGCTGGTATCCGCCGGAAATAAAATCTGTCAATCTTGATTTTGACTGGTTTTACCGCAAGCCCCTCAAAAGCATATTAAGTACCAGTTCCACTATGTTTGCTTCACTGCTTAGCCATGTTCATAACTACAAGCAGTCCAGCCTTAAATTACTAACTTCTTCTGTTTTTCAGGCGCATGGACCCAAAAGTTCAATTGCACGCGGAAGTTCAGTAGGCAATATGGTAGTATGGGTAGCTGTATTACTCAGCGCTTGTCTGATGTTTTATTATTTTTAAACATTCGCCATTAAAACAACGTATAGATAAATGGTGCCACAATCGAGCCTTGCGACAATACCAAAAGCCCACCAAGCAAAAGCATTACAATAAAAATGGGCGCCAGCCAGAACTTTCTACGCTCCTTTAAGAAACCCCATAAGTCAACTAGTAGATCTAACATAGTAATTTCCCGTACCACTGAGGGCTAATAAATCAATAAGGCTTTTGCATATGCAAACTATCGCGTTGCTTGGTTATCACACGATAGGAATGGATCGTCTGATCTAATTTTCTGTTCATAGGATCACGACCAATCATTTTCATGATCATCGAAACAGGGAAGAGTATCAAGTAAAAAAACACAAAAAGAACCACACGGTTCA
>CAZWQM010000009.1:0-7445 GCA_964636225.1 uncultured Thiotrichales bacterium
GTCATTTCCGCGTAAGCGGGACAAATTCGTAAGGAACGAATTTGAAGAGCCAAAGGCTGGCCCGCAGGGCAAAAACCAGGGAAGGTTTTTGTAATCCAC
The DNA here is from genome assembly GCA_964636225.1 of uncultured Thiotrichales bacterium. Classification (GTDB taxonomy): domain Bacteria; phylum Pseudomonadota; class Gammaproteobacteria; order UBA4575; family UBA4575; genus UBA1858. The sequence continues at coordinate 100 of CAZWQM010000009.1, forward strand.
CAGCGTTGCCCCCAATCACGAACCCAACTTCAACGCCAGCTTGCCAACCCGTTTACCCAAAGCAATACAAAGGCGGGACTCTTCATCCGTCAACGCCCGGTCACTTTCAGGCCCAGACACATGGCTGGCGCCATAAGGCGTACCACCGGAAGATGTCTTGGCTAAATCTGGTTCGCTATAGGGCAAGCCGGTCATCACCATGCCGTGGTGCAGCAACGGCATCATCATGGTTAACAAAGTGCTTTCCTGCCCACCATGCATACTGCTGGTAGAAGTAAACACAGCCGCCGGTTTATTTTCCAAAGCCCCTTTCAGCCAAAGCCCGCTGGTACTGTCCAGAAGATACTTCAAAGGTGCGGCCATATTGCCAAACCGGGTAGGGCTGCCCAGAATCAACCCGGAACACTCTTCAAGATCAGAAAGTTGCGCATACAAATCACCCGAATCAGGAATATCCGGCTCAGTAGCTTCGCAATTAGCCGAAACAGCAGGTACTGTGCGAAGTCTGGCTTCTACAGAAGCCTGCTCAACACCATGTGCAATTTTGTAGGCCATATCCCGCGTAGACCCATTGCGGCTATAGTAAAGGACGAGAACAGGACCCATTAGAGAATCTCCAACACCCTCTCAGGAGGGCGTGCAATCACCGCCTTGCCATTCGCAATGACAATAGGGCGCTGAAGCAAAATAGGGTATTGAATAATCGCATCGATCAAATCGTCATCTGAGGCAGTTTCAATGTCCAGCCCGGTCTGTGACCATTCATCATCGTCAGTGCGAATTAAGTCTTTGGCGGGGATACCTAGAGTAATTATATTAGTAAGCTCTTCTTTAGATAGTGTTGTTTTTAAATACTCGATGGTATTTAGTGAAATATCGTTTTCACTAAGGATGGAAGTGGCTTTTTGGCACTTAGAACAGCTGTTGTTGGTATATATAGTAATTTCTAGCATTGTAGTTTTTTTAATTACGCATTATTTTTCTTTTATACCACAATGTTGGAGTTAATAGTTTAAAGTGGATTTTTAATTATGGCGAATCATATTGGGTTGAATTACTTTAGATTGACGTTCGGTATATTCTATTTGCTTCTGGATTGTCAGGTTTCTTTAGGCTCTGAATTGGAGTTTGATGCAAGCAAAGTTCAATTAGTTAACCCTACTGCTTATACCTCTATGGCTAATAATGGTAGAGATGTAAAAAAAAGCTTTTACTCTCAAGGGCATGTTATTAGGCTAACGCTGGCTGAGACAGGGTTAGTAGGGATACTTGTAAAATCAAGTTTTGATGAGGATTCTTTTAGTGTTAAAAAGAAATTATTACCTAGTAACGAGTTAGATAATTTTTCGATTAATTATATTGATATAAAAGTTGTGAAGAAATGGTATCAAGCTAATAATAAAACAGTTAACCCTAGGGCTGATGGTAAAAGATACTGTGTCTATGAGTTGTTATTAAATGATGAGCGTTTAGTAAAAGTAGATGTAGAAAACAAAGATAATTATTTGAGAATCGATAATGGCTTGATTTGTTAAATAAGTTAAAACAAATTCTCCAGCTACTTCGCCTTTAGTACCTGGCTGACAGCATCTCCTATACCTGCTAATGTTCTTACCGTATGCACGCCGGCTTTTTTCAGTGCTTTATATTTGTCATTTGCCGTGCCTTTGCCGCCACTAATGATGGCGCCGGCATGTCCCATGCGTTTTTCAGGCGGTGCACTGGCGCCGGCAATGTAACTTACAACCGGTTTGCTGACAGCGCTTTGTATAAATTCAGCGGCTTCTTCTTCAGCCGTGCCGCCGATTTCACCCACCATGACAATGGCGTCTGTGTCTTTGTCGTGCTCAAACATGGTCAGACATTCGATGAAGTCGAGTCCATGAATTGGGTCACCGCCAATCCCTATGCAGGTGGATTGTCCATGACTGCTGGTTTGGTCCACTGCCACATAAGTGAGTGTGCCCGAACGTGAAACAATGCCGACATTGCCGGCTTTATGAATATGACCAGGCATGATGCCGATTTTGCATTGATCCGGTGTAATGATGCCGGGGCAGTTGGGGCCAATGAGTAATGAATGACTGGTTTCAAGTATGTCACTGACCGGAATCATGTCCTGCACGGGAATGCCTTCAGTAATGCAAACAATTAAAGGAATTTCCGCTTCAATAGCTTCCAGTATGGCATCCGCGGCAAAAGGGGCAGGCACGTAGATCATTGTGGCGTCTATTTCATGATGGTCTTTGGCTTCCTGAACCGTGTTATATACCGGCAGGTCAAGATGGGTGATTCCGCCTTTTCCGGGTGTGACACCGGCCACCATATTGCTTCCGTACTCTATGCATTGTTGAGTGTGAAAGGTGCCGTTACTGCCGGTGATGCCCTGACAAACGATGCGTGTGTGCTTGTCGACTAATATGCTCATGAGGCGGCTCCTGCTTTTTCAACTGCAAGTGTCGCGCCTTCGGTCAATTTACTGGCGGGTGTAATCAGCGGGTGCTGGTCTTTGAGAATTTCTTTGCCTTTTTCAGAGTTTGTTCCTTGCAGTAACACAACCACTGGTATGTTCAGTTCGGTTTGTTGCAGTGCCTGCAATATGCCGTTGGCAATTATATCGCAACGCACAATCCCGCCAAATATGTTGACGAAAATGGAGCTGACATTCTCGTCTTCCAGTAACAGATTAAATGCCTGAGTCACACGCTCGGCATCGGTGTTACCGCCCACATCAAGGAAGTTGGCCGGTTCGCCACCATTGTGTTTAATCAGGTCCATGGTAGCCATGGCCAGCCCCGCGCCATTCACGATACAGCCGACATTGCCATCCAGCTTCACGTAGTTGAGGTCATATTGTCTGGCTTTTAATTCAATCGGGTTTTCTTGTGTGGCATCTTTTAACGATGCAATTTTCTTGTGGCGAAATAAGGCATTGTCATCGAAGTTCATTTTTGCATCGAGTGCGATAAGGGAATCGTCATCGGCAACGATCAGCGGATTAATTTCAATCAGCGATGCATCACTATCAAGAAACAGTGCGTACATTTGCTTGAGAATATGTGAAAACTGTTTGAACTGGTCTTTGCTCAAATCCAGCTTCTGTGCCAGCAGTCTGCAGTGATACCCCTGAACACCCGAAGTTTTATGAATGTTCACGGATGAAATCTTCTCCGGTGTTTTTTCTGCCACCTCTTCAATGTTCACGCCGCCCTCAGCAGATGCAATGGCTGCGACTTTTTTACTAGCTCTGTCTACCAGCAAACTCAGGTAGATTTCACGCTTGATTTTGGCGGGCTTTTCAACTAGTAGCGTATTAATGGGCAGGCCGTTGGCATCGGTCTGCTTGGTGACCAATGTGGTGCCCATGAGTTTGTTGATTCGCTTTTTGAGATCTTCCTTATTGTGTGTCCAGAGAATGCCGCCGGCCTTGCCGCGCCCTCCTGCATGTACCTGGGCTTTTACAATCCAGGACTCGCCACCAAAGTTGGCAACAAATTTTTCAATACTGTCTCCCTGAGTAAAAATTTCACTTCGGGGAACTGGAATATCGTAGGTATGGAGTAAGCGCTTGGATTGGTATTCGTGGATATACACTGGAAAACTCTTTGTTATTCGTGGGTTTGCATAACATTAACACAGAGTGGTTGTTTGTTCTTATGAAATTAATAGTGCTCGATTAGAGTGCTTGATCTGGTTATGCATGACTGGATCTCCGCATTCGCGGAGATGACTGAAGGGAGATGCGAAGATGACATCGGGGTTTATTTCGCGCACTAACGTCATTCCCGTGCAAACGGGAATCCATTAGATTCAAGCAATGCAAAAGATAGCTTGTGTTTATATCGTAACCAATAAAAAGAACGGTACGCTTTACATTGGAGTGACTACAAAACTTAAACAGTGCATCTGGCAACATAAGCAGAAACTTGTAGAAAGTTTTGCCAAGAGGTATGGCATAAACGAGTTGGTTTATTACGAGACGCACGAATCGATCTTCAGTGCGATCGTTCGGGAAAAGCAGTTAAAAAAATGGAACAGGCAATGGAAGCTCGAATTGATTCATCAATTTAATCCGCAGTGGAAAGACTTATATGATGATTTATTTTAGTTGTGGTTGATGTCGAGTCCACGTCATTCCTTCTCCCATGTCATTCCCGTGGCAACGGGAATCCAACTCATGCCTGATACTGTTACTTAATGCAGACTTGCAACTTTGATTAAGCGTTGCCGCCAATACGGGTCATCAATGTATGCGTAGGCAACTTGTTTTCCTGATTTGGGCGCATGTATGAATTTGTTGTTGCCGGTGTAGATGCCTACATGGGAAATGTTGTTGCCATAAATACGGAAGAATAATATGTCGCCCGGATTGGCGGCGGCGAGACTTTTGCCAGGTCGATAATGTGCCTGCTGTTTGGTGCTGCGAGGCACTGAAATGCCTAATTGTTGATGTGTGTAGTAGACTAGGCCGCTGCAATCAAAACCTTTTGGTGAAGAGCCACCGTATTTATACGGTGAGCCAATTAAGGATTCTGCCAGTGAGACTATTTGCTGACCTTTGGAATATTTTAGTGGGGTTGAACGCTGATACGTTTTTCCTGTGGGTTGACTTACCTTCGACTGGGAATCTGGCGCGGGTTTTTGCGGCGCGGATGAGCAGCCCCCAATGACAAATGTCATGCATAGGAAACCGCAAATAAATGCATAATTAAAAATGTCTGGAAGTCGCTTTTTATTCATAAGCTCAAATGTTACCGAATTATTCCTGTGTTACTTATTAGAAAGGTTAAGTGGCAATATTCTTCCGACCTTAAACAAAATCACTCGCAAATAAAATAAATTTTGTGACTGAGTTAAAATTAATTTCTAATCTCGAAACGTAATTAAATTATAAAGCCATGACAAAGGTAAAGGAAATAAACCAGGCGAACATTGTGGATGTGACGCTTGAGGGCAAAGGGGTTGCCGACCAGGAAGGTAAAGTGGTGTTTATTCCATTCACTATTACCGGTGAACGTGTCAGTTTTGAACGTGGACGCCAAAAAAAGAAATACGATGAAGCCCGGCTGGTTGAAGTGTTAACAGCGTCGCCCGATCGCGTACAACCTCAATGTGAATATTTTACAAATTGTGGGGGTTGTTCCATACAGCATATCTCTGAGCAGGCGCAGATTGAGTTTAAGCAAAAGTCTGTGTTGGATACCTTGAGCCGTATCGGCAAGGTAGTGCCGGAAAATGTATTGCCTCCTGTGGTTGATATAGTCTGGGGATACCGTCGTCGTGCACGACTGGCAGTTAAATATGTGGAAAAAAAAGGCAGGGCGCTGGTTGGTTTTAGAGAATACAGCGCACCTTATGTGGCAGACATGTGGCATTGCGAAGTGCTGCATCCCAAAGTGGCAAATTTGATTAAGCCACTGTCCGAAATGATTTCGCAGTTTTCCATAAAAGATAAAGTGCCTCAGGTGGAATGCAGCGTGGCAGAAAATGCCACGGCGTTGGTATTTCGTGTCTTGGAAGCACCCTCAACTGGCGATCTTGAAATGCTCAGTACGTTTGCAAAACAGCACGATGTGCGTGTGTATCTGCAATCCAAAGGGCCCGCTACGGTGGTCCCGCTGAATAATGAAATTTTTAATTCTGGCTTAATTTATACGCTGCCGCCTTTTGACATCAGAATGGAATTTTTGCCTGTCGATTTTATTCAGGTACATAACGGCATTAACCAGAAAATGGTGCAGCAGGCGATTGACTGGTTACAACCAAATAAGACCCAGAATGTTCTTGATCTGTTTTGTGGCTTGGGCAACTTTAGCTTACCCGTAGCTAAGCATGTCGCGAGTGTCCTGGGTATAGAAGGCGATGATGGTTTGGTGGAACGAGCTCGCCATAATGCGCGGATTAATCAGCTTGAAAATGTCGAGTTCAAAAAAGAAGATTTGTTTGCTGTTAACGAGCAATGTGAGTGGCTGGCTCAGAAGTGGGACACCGTGATTATCGATCCCCCACGTGCCGGTGCGCGCGAAGTGGTGGAAGTTATTTCAGGAATCAGTCCGGAAAAAATATTATACATTTCCTGTCATCCGGGAACGCTGGCGCGCGATTCCGATGTGCTGGTGAATGAGCTGGGCTATCGTATGGAGAAAATGAATGTACTTAACATGTTTCCACACACAGGGCATGTGGAAACAATGGCGTTATTTGTTAAGTAGCGTTAATTGTCAGGGGTTTCGGTGACCACCGTGGCTTTGCGGCGAAAGTTAAGTCGGAAGATATTGCCATTCGGCTCCACGCGATCTTCAACGATTGCATTCGGACGTGTGTTGTAAGGGTCATCTTTTCGGGTTGAGACAGAATTAATTAACTGTTCATCCTGGCAGTTAACCTTGCGAAAGTCGCCACGGTAATCGACTTCTTCCTCATTACATAAACGCACGCCGGGTAAAAAGCTCGGCTCGTAAATCGTCTCGGTTTTGACCGAATATTTAGGTGCAGAATTAGGGATGCCCTCGGTAGAGGGTGGTGCAGGAATTTCATTTGATTCTTCCGCATGGACATTAAATGTGAGTATGCAACCGGTCATTAATGTGGCCGCGAGAAGATGAGTTATTGGTCGTGTTTTCATGGTGTGTCCCCTCACCTTTGGATAGCCAAATTATAGCATGGATCAATATACGAAATTCTGAACATTTGATAATTATTCTACATAAGACATGGAAAACGGTGTTTCGTTTGTACTGCGAAGTGACCAATTATCGGGTGTTTTGAAAAGGGAATCTAGTAACCGCATCGCAAACTCGTCATTTCCACGTGACATCATTGTCATTCCCGTGGAAACGGGAACCCAGTAATAGTCATGTGCAGGTAGAGTGGCCTGTAGATACCTGGTTTTGCTTAGGTTGTATCTCCGCTTTTGCTGAGATAACTGTGGTTATGTGAGGATGACATTAGAATGGTTTTGAACTTCCGCACAAAACAGGAAGTTCTGTAAGTGCTTTGTCGAATAACAATGCATTAATATAGAAGAATTTTGGGGTTTATAAAGATTCAATTAACTCTAATTCTTTCTTGTTATCTGTAAGAGTGCCCCCATATAATTGGACAGGTTTTTTATTAAGGAAATAGTTTCATGCCCATTTATGAATATGAATGCCAAAAGTGTGGACATCTGCATGAGGCTTTACAGAAAATAAGTGATGATCCATTGACGGATTGCCCTGCCTGTAACGCCAGTGCACTGAAAAAGCTCGTATCGGCGGCCGGTTTTCGGTTGAGTGGAGGCGGTTGGTACGAAACAGATTTTAAATCCAGTAATAAGAAGAATTTAAGCAAAGGCGATTCGGACA
>CAZWQM010000009.1:7545-64530 GCA_964636225.1 uncultured Thiotrichales bacterium
GAAACAGATTTTAAATCCAGTAATAAGAAGAATTTAAGCAAAGGCGATTCGGACAATTCAAGTTCCAGCGCTAACACCTCGGGCGGTTGTTCGGGTGGCTGTGCGGCCAAGCCTGCGAGCAATGCCAGCTCGTAAGCTCAACGAAGCCATTTAAAGATATCCCTTATGCTGCGTCGATATCTGGTTGCAGGCCTGCTTGTCTGGGTGCCACTGGGTATCACGTTTCTGGTGATTCGGTTCATGCTGGAGATGATGGACCGATTATTATTGGTGCTGCCGGTCGAATGGAGGCCTGAGACCGTTCTGGGATTTACCATCCCCGGTTTTGGCTTGGTGTTGGCGATCGCCATTTTAATAATTACCGGGATGATTGTGGCCAACCTGCTGGGCCGCAGCCTGTTGCGCCTCTGGGAGGCACTGTTATCGCGTATTCCACTGGTCAGAACGGTATATTCTTCGGCCAAGCAAATCATGGCGAGCCTGCTTTCCACCGGCAGCCAGTCTTTTCGCAAAGTGCTATTGATTGAATATCCACGCAAAGGTATCTGGACGCTGTGTTTTCAGACGGCTGCGGCGGCCGACGAAATCCAGCAAAAGGTGCAAAAAGAAATGGTGATGGTGTTTGTTCCTACCACACCAAACCCCACTTCCGGCTTTATAATGGCAGTGCCGGTTGAGGATACACGCGAGCTGGATATGGATATCGAAACCGCGCTTAAATTAGTCATGTCTCTGGGGCTGGCGAGTCAAACAGACGACGCTAAAGTTGATTCGAACAAAGCGACTCCGTAATATCCACAACTTCCGCGGAAATCGGCCTGATTTAGCCTGTTTCGGCCACCGAACTTGTGGGAATCACAAAATTAACCAGATCTAAGCCAGGAAGCTAAACATGCGCACGCAATATTGTGGGGAAGTCAATAAAGACCATCTTGATCAGGAAGTTACTCTATGCGGTTGGGTAAATCGTCGCCGTGATCATGGCGGTGTTATTTTTATCGATTTACGTGACCGAACTGGACTGGTTCAAGTGGTTTTTGCCCCGGATCATGCAGAAATTTTTAAGATGGCCGAGCATGTGCGTAATGAATACGTGCTTCAAGTGATAGCGAAAGTGCGCTTGCGTCCGGAAGGCACGGTGAATCCTGAATTATCTACCGGTGAAATCGAAGTATTGGCTACTCAGCTAAACGTGCTGAATGAATCAGAAACTCCTCCATTCCAGATTGACGATGAAGACGTCAACGAAGAATCACGCTTGCGTTACCGCTATGTTGATTTGCGCAGACCGGTGATGCAGAAACGTATGCAAATGCGGATTAACGTGGTGCGCTCGTTGAGAAGATATCTTGATGAACATGGTTTTATGGACATTGAGACACCGATGTTAACCAAGGCCACACCGGAAGGTGCGCGGGATTATCTGGTTCCCAGTCGTACTCATCCCGGCTCATTCTTTGCGTTGCCACAGTCTCCGCAGATTTTTAAGCAGTTATTAATGATGAGTGGTTTTGACCGCTATTATCAGATTGTGCGTTGTTTCCGCGATGAAGATTTACGTGCGGATCGCCAGCCTGAATTTACCCAGTTGGATATCGAGACTTCTTTTCTGACTCAGGAAGACATCATCGTCATGATGGAGCAGATGATGCGCGAGGTTTTCAAGGCAACACTGGATGTGGACTTGCCCAATCCATTCCCACGCATGCCTTATTCAGAAGCCATGCATCGCTATGGCTCAGATAAACCGGATTTGCGCGTGCCACTGGAATTGGTGGACATCACCGATTTGATGAAAGAAGTTGAATTCAAAGTCTTCAGTGGACCGGCCAACGATGAGAAAGGGCGTGTTGCCGTACTGCGTCTGCCCAATGGAAGCGAGTTGTCACGCAAAGACATTGATGATTACACCAAATATGTCAGTAACTACGGAGCGCGAGGCTTAGCCTATATTAAGTGCAATGACATCGCGCAGGGTATAGAAGGACTACAAAGTCCAATTCTTAAATTCCTGCCGGATGATGTCGTTGAAAAAATCATTCAGCGAACAGAAGTGCAGAACGGCGACTTGTTATTCTTTGGTGCGGACAAGGCTACCGTTGTGAATGATGCACTGGGCGCCTTGCGAGTAAAACTTGGCATTGATTGTGGTCTGCTTGAAGGCGAGTGGAAACCTTTATGGGTTGTGGACTTCCCGATGTTTGAATGGGATGAAAAAGAAAATCGCTGGAATGCACTGCATCATCCATTTACGGCACCCAACCTGGATTCTGCCCAGCAATTGCTGGATAACCCGGGTGCGAGTTTGTCCAAAGCCTACGATATGGTATTGAATGGCACTGAGTTGGGTGGCGGTTCAGTACGTATTCATAAACAGGATATTCAGAAAGCGGTGTTTGGAGTGCTGGATATTTCCGAGCAGGAAGCAGAAAGTAAATTTGGTTTCCTGTTGAAAGCGCTTAAGTATGGTTGTCCACCGCATGCCGGAATTGCTTTTGGAATGGATCGTTTGATTATGCTTATGACCGGCAGTGATTCGATTCGCGATGTCATGGCTTTCCCCAAAACACAAACAGCGCAGTGTCCATTAACCGATGCCCCGGCCGAAGTGAGTGAACATCAGTTAAAAGAATTAAATATTCGCTTGCGAGCAAAAGTTAAGGAGTAGCTGGGTATTTTGTGAGAGGCTGGATTCCCGCGTTCATTAGAAATTGCTCCTGCACCTAGTTATTATTGGATTCTCGCGTTTGCGGGAATGTCGAGGATGTCACGCGGGAATGTTGATGATGTCGCGTGGGAGTGACGCTATAATCAACGGCGATCTACTCTATTGTGGCAATCGCCCATTGATATTCTTCTGAAGTGGGAAATTCATTTTGCAGTAAATTAAAGTAACTGACTACCACTTCCTTGTCGCGCATCAAGCGTCCGATTTCCATGCCAAGCTTGAGTGTCTCTGGAGTATGGGGAGCAATTTGGGAATAGGACTGCAAGCGCTCAAGTGCCGGAATACCACGGCCTTTGGTAAAATTGATTTTTGCCAGCTGAAATAACGCCACCGAATTTTTTTCTTTAAAGTCCAGTGCGGTCTTGAAATAATTTTCAGCCTGATCAATGTCAGGTACACGCAGTGCACATAGTCCGGCATTGGTATAGGCAATTTCAGGATTGGGGTTGCTGGGATGGCTGCCCGCACGAAGGAATTTTTCTTCGGCCTGTTCGATGCGTCCATACTCACACAAAAAGTTGCCGTAGTTGTTCAGCGTGGATGCATCATTACCTGCAATGGAGAGTGCTTTTTCAAAATGTTTGACTGCCAGTTCTGCCTTTTGACTTTTTCCATAGATCAGTCCGGCAATATTGTTGGCATCAACATTTTCAGGGTCAAGAATCAGTGCTTGATTAATAGTTTGCTGGGCTTGAACCAAAGCCCCACGCTGTGTCTGAACAAGACTATTGGTGACCAGTGCATTAATATCCGGGCTGGGTTTGCTACGGTTGGACTGACTCGGTTGAGTCGTACAGGCGCTTAATACAATCACCATGCATAACTGAATAAGTGCAACAATGAGGGTTGTTTTTTTCATTGTAATAAAATAAACCAGACATAATTAATGTGTGCTTCAATGTATCATTAATCAGGCAAAAGCATAATGACGCGAACAATGGAAAATCATAAAAACTACAAGCGACCTGAGTCAGTGCTGGTGGTTATCTATAGCAAGACGGGCCATGTGCTCATGATGCAGCGTGCTTTCCCGGAGGATTTTTGGCAGTCCGTAACGGGGAGTCTGGAGTGGGGCGAACAGGCTAAACACGCCGCTGCGCGCGAACTTAAAGAGGAGACAGGGCTGGAAGCCACGGGTTTGGTTGATTGCCAGTTTTCACAGGAGTACGAAATTTATTCAATCTGGCGCGATCGCTATCCGCCAGGGGTAATCCACAATCGTGAGCATGTTTTTCTGCTGCCTCGGGAAAACTGTGATGACATCAGGATGGATCCACGTGAACACGTTAATTACCAGTGGGTCTCGCGTGATGAGGCGATTCAAATGGCCACTTCTCATACCAATAGTGAAGCCATTGCTCGTTGGGTACCCGAGGTAAATTGAAAATAGTTAAATTGAAAAACGTAATCGCTTATTGCGCCTAGAATCATGCCCATCAGATGATAAACTAGGCCTTTTCTGGAAACGAGAGGAACATGGCAGGACATAGTAAGTGGGCGAATATTCAACATCGTAAAAAGGCCCAGGACGCAAAAAGAGGCAAGGTATTTACCAAATTGATTCGTGAAATCACGGTCGCAGCAAAAATGGGTGGTTCGGACATTACCGCGAATCCACGCTTACGCGTTGCAGTGGATAAAGGCCTTGGCGCGAATATGACAAAAGACACTATTGATCGTGCTATCAAGCGCGGCGCCGGTGAGCTTGAAGGGATGGAATACGAAGAGATCCAGTACGAAGGATATGGCCCGGGTGGTACCGCAGTACTGGTGGACTGCTTGACTGACAACCGTAATCGTACGGTTTCTGAAGTGCGTCATGCATTTAGCAAACACGGTGGCAATCTGGGTACCAGTGGATCGGTGGCTTATTTGTTTTCAAAGCAGGGGGTGTTCAGTTTTGATGCTGGTATGGATGAAGATCATTTGATGGAAGTGGCGCTTGAGTCGGGTGGTGAAGACATCGTAAATAATGATGGTGGTTCGATAGAAGTGATTTGTCAGCCGGAAAATTTTGTCGCTCTGAAAGAGGCGTTTGCCGAGGCCGGACTGGAAGCCAGCTATGCGGAAGTCGAAATGCGACCGGGAACCATGGCGGAAGTGAACGATGAAGATGCCGAAAAGATTATTTGCCTGATTGATGTTCTTGAAGAACTGGACGATGTGCAAAATGTTTATTCCAATGCCGACTTCCCGGATTCCGTGTTGGAGAGTTTAAGTTAATACTCATTCCCCAATGGTTCGCATTTTGGGTATCGATCCCGGATCGATAAAAACCGGCTATGGTGTGATTGAAAGTAATGGTCAGCAAAGTCGTTATATTGCCAGTGGTTATCTCAAACTACCGGCGAATGAATTGGCAAATAAGCTGGGTGAAATATTTTCCCATTTGTCGACCATCATCAGCGAACATCAACCGGAGCATATGGCGATTGAACAGGTGTTTCTATCCAGAAATGCGGCTTCAGCGCTCAAACTTGGGCATGCGCGAGGTGCCGCGATGACAGCCGGCGTGCATGCCGATCTGAAAATTTTTGAATACAGTGCAAGGTCAGTAAAGCAGTCCACTGTGGGTTATGGTGCGGCATCAAAAGAACAGATACAGCATATGATTTTGCGTTTACTGAATATTCGAAAAGTTTTACAGGAAGATGAAGCCGACGCTTTGGCTGTGGCTTTATGTCATGCGCATACTGGTTTATCCACCCGTTACGCAAAAAATCTAAAGGCTACACAATAAATGATCGGACGATTGCAGGGCCTGCTGGTTTATAAACAGCCTCCGGAATTGATGATTGATGTCAACGGTATCGGCTATGAAATTGAAGCTCCCATGTCAACCTTCTATCAACTGCCTGAATGTGGAAGTCAGGTGACTTTGCATATACATATGATCGTGCGTGAAGATGCGCAAACACTGTATGGATTTCACGAACTGGCTGACCGCAGTCTTTTCAGAACACTATTAAAGGTAAATGGCGTGGGTGCTAAAATGGCTCTGACAATTCTTTCCGGTATGGCTGCGAGCGGTTTCCGGCACTGTATTCAGCTGGGTGATACCGATGCTTTAGTACGTCTACCAGGTGTGGGTAAAAAAACCGCGGAGCGTCTGGTAGTCGAATTGCGCGACCGGCTGGATAAGGATGCTGCGACAGTGCATCTCACCGGCGCTGGTGTGAATTCGCAAAGCGTAAGAAATCATGTCGAAGAGGCAATTTCCGCACTGACCGCTTTGGGTTATAAAGGGCCTGAAGCTATACGTATGGTTAAAGGGGTGCAGGATGAGACATCTTCCTGTGAAGAGTTAATTCGAATGGCATTAAAATCCAGTTTAAGCCGCTAACCACTCAGCATTACTGATGACCAGTGAACGAATCATAGAAGCCGATAGCCTGGGAAGTGAAGACAGGGCGCTGGATCGCGCCATACGCCCCAGGACATTGTCGGATTACACCGGCCAGCAAAAAGTCTGCGAGCAAATGGAAATTTTTATTGCCGCGGCACGTGAACGCAAAGAAGCGCTGGACCATGTGTTGATATTTGGTCCGCCAGGACTTGGCAAGACGACTCTTTCTCACATTATCGCCAATGAGTTGTCAGTCAATATGCGTCAGACTTCAGGCCCGGTACTTGAGAAAGCCGGAGACCTGGCCGCTATTCTGACAAATCTGGAAGAAAACGATGTGCTGTTTGTGGATGAGATTCACAGGCTGAGTCCGGTCGTTGAAGAGGTGTTATACCCTGCGCTGGAAGACTTTCAGCTGGATATCGTAATCGGCGAAGGGCCCAGTGCAAGATCGATTAAACTGGATTTGCCACCCTTTACTTTAGTGGGTGCGACTACGCGTGCAGGATTGTTAACTTCCCCTTTAAGAGACCGGTTTGGCATCGTGCAACGTTTGGAGTTTTATACCACTGAAGAACTGGCAACCATTGTCAATCGTTCTGCGAGTATTCTAAATGTTGAGCTGGATCCTCAAGGCGCGATTGAAATTGCCAAGCGCTCACGTGGCACACCACGAATTGCCAATCGTTTATTAAGACGTGTGCGTGACTATGCACAGGTGAAAGGCAATGGTGTGATCACTAAAGACAATGCAGATAAAGCGCTGGATATGTTGAGCGTCGATCATAACGGCTTTGATCAAATGGATCGGCGAGTGCTGCTGGCGGTCATGGAAAAATTTGAAGGCGGTCCGGTTGGGCTGGATAGCTTATCCGCAGCGGTGGGTGAAGAGCGAGGCACAATTGAAGATGTGATTGAGCCTTTTTTAATTCTAAATGGCTTTTTGATGCGTACTCCGCGCGGTCGCGTTGCAACAATGAACTGTTACCGACATTTTGGCATGCGTGCGCCCAAGCAAATAGAACAACTGCCGCAGGAAGCTGATTTGTTTGCAAGTGAATAAATCAACGAATATCGATCGGGTGTTAGATAGGAACTGCTGGAAGCTAGATAGAAGTCGCGTCATTCTCGCGAACGCGGGAGTTCAGCATATGCTTGGAAGGTTGAACGGATCCCCGTTTTTACGGGGATGACTTAAAATGGATTTGAATTAACGTATGAAATGAGGAATATCCGAAGGGCAAAAACTATGGAAGGTTTTTGTAATCCAGTGTTATCTCAATTGAAAAATATGGATACAAAGATTAGTGACTGAATCAAACCAGCCGTTTCACTGGCCCGTTCGAGTTTATTATGAAGATACGGATGCGGGTGGAGTGGTGTTTTACGCCAACTACCTTAAATTTTTGGAGCGCGCTCGGACGGAATGGCTTCGTTCATTTGGTTTTGAACAGGATCAGCTAAAATCGGAGTATGGCATTGTGTTTGCGGTGCGGGCTGTGGATATTAAATATCTGAAACCGGCACTTTTTAATCAGCAGTTAATGGTTTCCGTGGAAAATATTCAGCTTAAACAGGCAAGTATGTCTATGCAGCAGTGCATTTCCAGATCAGATGAGAATAAAATTGAATTTATTACAAAAGCCAATGTCAATATAGTGTGTTTGCATAGTGAACAGTTTTCTCCATGTCCCATTCCTAAACCAATATTTGAAGTGTTAAAAGCATGCATGTAGATATGAGTATTTATCGGCTGATTGCCGATGCCAGTTTGCTGGTCCAGATTGTCATGTTGATTCTTGTTATGGCGTCAATGATTTCTTGGACAATTATTTTCAGCAAATCACGTGTTCTGAAGATGGCAACTAAGGAGGCGAATGCCTTTGAAGACCGTTTTTGGTCCGGTGCCGATTTACCCTCACTTTATGAAAAAGTTGGCTCCAAACGCAATATTTCTGGTATGGAGCGAATATTTGTCGCCGGGTTTAAAGAATATATACGTTTGTACAAAACTCGTAAGGTGTCTGCCTTGTCGATAAGTGATACTTCCTTGCGGGCCATGAAAGTGGCGCTGTCGCGGGAAATTGATTTTCTCGAACATTACTTGTCGTTTTTGGCGACGGTAGGATCCACCAGTCCATACATTGGTTTATTTGGTACTGTGTGGGGGATTATGAATTCATTCCGAGCATTGGCGGATGTGCAGCAGGCGACACTTTCGGCCGTTGCACCCGGAATTGCTGAAGCGTTGATTGCGACGGCCATGGGTTTGTTTGCGGCTATACCGGCGGTAATTGCCTATAACCGTTATTCGACGCAAGCGGATCGCTTAATTACACGCTATGACAATTTTGTCGAAGAATTTACTGGCCTATTGCAACGTCAGGCGATCACGCGCGAAACGGATACTGTAAGTCCACAACAGGGTGCTGAAAGTTAATGTCCCAGTCAGTTTCGCGTCGACGTAAACCCATGTCTGACATCAATGTGGTGCCCTACATTGATGTGATGCTGGTGCTATTGGTCATTTTCATGGTGACAGCGCCTATGTTCAATCAGGGAGTTCAGGTTGATTTACCGCAGGCACCTTCCGATCCCATTGAAGAATTTATGAATCAGGAAGAGCCGTTTATTGTTTCGGTGGACCAAATAGGCAAGATCTATGTAAACAAAGGTTCCAATCCCGAACGTCCCATGACGCTCGGAGAATTCCGCCAACTGGCACCCGGTATGCTGGCGCAGGAGCCTAGCAAGCAGGCTTATGTCAAGGGTGACACGAATGTTGTTTATGGTCGTGTGGTGGAAGTGATGGTGGCATTGCAGCAGGCGGGAGTGCCCTCCGTAGGTTTGATATCGCAGCCCGAGATAGATAACTAGTCCATTATGCCACGAGGTCCACTTTATATTCCGCGTTCTGCGTTGATTGCTGTCATTGTGCATGTGGTTGTTTTTTCACTGTTTATTGTGGGTTTTCAGATGAAACCCAAAGCCAGTCAGGCGCAGGTTGATCCGATCAATATCGTCAAAGCAGAAATCATTGATGGTGCCGCCATCGAACAGGAAAAAAAGAAAATAAAAGACGAAGAGGCACGCCGCGAGCGTTTAAAGCGTGAAGAAGAAGCACGTATAAAACGTGAAGCTGAAGAGAAAAAACGCCAACAGGAAGAAGCTAAAAAACGCGAAGAAGAAAAACGTCAGGCAGAAATTAATAAAGCCAAGGAAGAAAAGCGTATAGCTGAGGAAAAAGCCAAAAAAGAAGCGGAAGCCAGAAAAAAAGCAGAGCAGGAGAAAAAACAAGCCGAAGAAGCCAAGAAAAAAGCGGAACAGGAGCGAATCAGAGCTGAAGAAAATGCGAAAAAACTGGCTGAAGAATTAAAGAAACGTGAAGAAGCGAAAAAGCAAGCCGAAGAGGCCAAGAAAAAGGCTGAGCGTGAAGCGGAACAAAAACGTCTTGATGCGATCCTAGAACAGGAAGAAGCGGAAATGCGTGCGGAACAGGAGCGCGCAGCCAAAGCGGCAAGACAGCGTGAGTTAAATACTTTACAGTCACAGTATATCGGCGCGATTCAGTCGAAGATACAAAGTCGGTGGCGTAAACCACCGGGCATGGATACCGCCAAGGCCAGATGTAAAGTATTCGTACGGCAGGCGGTTGGTGGCTACATTGAGGAAGCGGTAGTAAGACAATGTACGGGTGGCAATGAACAATTTCGAAAATCCGTTGAAGAGGCCGTTTGGAAGTCGGATCCTCTGCCCGCACCTCCCGATGACGATATTTTTGATCGCGAACTCTTAATTGAATTTATTCCACAATGAAATTTGTAAAAGTTAAATTATTATCGGTTCTGTTTTTAATGATTTTATTTTCCTCTAATGCGCATGCATTACTGGAAATAGAAATCACTCAAGGCGTTGAGTCGGCCATGCCGGTGGCGATTACACTGGTGGCGGGTAATCTTCCTGTGGAAGCAACTCTGCTTGAAAGTGTTGTGTATGCCGATCTGCAAAGAAGCGGCTATTTTTCTATTATCGACAGAAAAAATTATCCTCAGCTGGTTGTTAAGTTGGATCAGGTGGATTATCCCAAGTGGCGCAATGTTGGTATAGAAGCGTTATTGTCTATGACAGCCACTTTGGCGGACGAAGGCAAGGTTCGCGTACAGTTTGAATTATATGATCTGGTAAGAAAAAATCGCTTGCTAGGCCATTCAGTGACGATAAATAAAAATCAACTGCGCAAAGTAGCCCATAAGATTTCTGATCTGGTGTTTGAAAAATTAACTGGAATAAAAGGTGCATTCAGCACCCGGATAGCGTATATCAGTGAAGGTGGTGACGAGAACGATAAGAAGTATCAAGTACAGATTGCGGATGCGGATGGTTACAGTCCACGTACGATTTTTTCATCCTCAAAACAATTGCTGTCACCTGCCTGGTCTCCAGATGGTCGTCGATTGGCTTACGTTTCATTTGAAAACGATCATTCGGAAATTTTTGTACAGGATGTGTCTACTGGCAAGCGAACTAAAATTTCATCCCAGCCAGGTATCAACAGCGCGCCGGCCTGGTCGCCGGATGGACTGTCCATTGCGATGACTTTGTCTTCAGGAGGTAACCCCGATATTTATATTGTGGATTTGGAGAACCGCAAGTTGCGAAAGCTGACGGATCATTACGGGATTGATACCGAAGCAGAATGGTCGCCAGACGGTCGGTTTATTTACTTTACTTCAAACCGCTCAGGTGCCCCCCAGATTTATCGCGTTTCTTTTGGTGGTGGGACACCCAAGCGCATGACTTTTGAGGGTAACTATAATGCCGCACCGAGTGTATCTGCGGATGGCAATTTTATCGCGATGGTGCACCGCAATGATGGCGGTTATCGTATCGGATTACTGGATATTGAAAGAAACTCATTCAGTTTGTTAACGGATGGTGTGCTGGATGAGGCACCTAGCTTTGCTCCTAATGGGAGCATGATAATTTATTCAACTCGCCATAATAATAGTACCGTGTTATCTGCCGTCAGTGCAGATGGACGTGTACGACAGAGGTTGAGTTTACAGAAAGAGAAAGTGAGAGAACCTTCTTGGTCACCATTTAATAGATAGTTTTTAGAAATTTTTATAAAAGAGGAATACACATGATTATTCGAAATATATGCGTAATATTTTTTCTGTCACTTTTACTTGTGACCGGAGGATGTTCGTCAAATAAAACCAAAGGTGAAGACGGTGCGATGACTGCTGGCGGGGGTGTGGAAGATGGCGCGCCCATTGATGTCGGAGAGGGCGATTATTCAAGCTCTGGTCTGGAAGGTGGAAGTGCGGTTGTGCTGGATCCATTAGATGATCCTGCCAGTGACCTGTTTGTTCGGACCATTTACTTTGATTACGATAGTGCCAGCATTCGTGAAGATTCAATGATGATTGTTCGCGAGCATGGAAAATACCTGAGTGGTAACCCGAATCGACTAATTCGTCTGGAAGGGCATGCAGATGAGCGCGGAACACGCGAATATAACCTGGCACTGGGCGAAGAGCGCGCAAAGGCTGTACGCGAAGTCTTATTATTAGAAGGTGCTCAGGAAGAACAGATTGAAATCGTCAGCTTTGGTGAAGAGCGTCCAGCGGTGGAAGGTACAGATGATGCCGCGCTGCAGCTGAATCGTCGAGTGGAAGTGGTTTACTAAAAATGATGCAATTTTGAAATTGCAGCGATAAAAGGAATTTTATGAAGTACCGTCGTTTTACTATCCAGATCAGCTTATTACTCTTGGTCACGCTATTGGTTATGTCACTGCAGGTTGTCAGTGCGGCTCCAAAAGCGACCAAAGAGGAGCTGAACATTGTCAGTCAACGTTTGGAAAGACTGGAACGTGCACTGGATAGTGAAGCCGCCAATTCGGCCAATAAAGAAAGTCTGATTACTCTGCAAAAGCGGCTGAATGACATGGAGCGTGAACTTCAAGTGTTGCGTGGTCAGAATGAAACCCTTCGCAATGAGCTGGATCAACTGCAAAAACAGCAGCGTGAATCTTTCATGGCCATTGATAAGCGTCTGCAAATGAATGCTGAAACCATGAGTGCTGAACAACCCGCAGCCGCACCCATGAATGTGCCTGCAAATAATGATAGGGGCTCTGTTAATGCAGAAATGGTTTCACCTGAACCCGAAGTGGTCGAGCGTAAACCGATTGTCGTATCCAGCGATATGGAAGATTCCAGTGAAACCATCGATGCTTATCGAAACGCATTTTTACTTCTTAAACAGCGCAGGCATGATGAGTCTATTACTGCTTTTGAAGAGTTCCTGTCAAATTACCCTAACAGTAAATATTCGGCGAATGCACAATACTGGCTGGCTGAAGCCAACTACGTGACTAAACGTTATGATCGTGCGTTAAAAGAATTTCAAATGGTGATAGACCGGTATCCTACCAGTAGCAAACTACCTGATGCGCGACTTAAAATTGGTTACACCCAATATGAATTAGGTCAGTTTGAGGAGGCGCGTATCACGCTAACTCGCTTGCGCTCACAATTTCCAAACTCCACTGTAGCGGGGCTGGCGCAGGAACGTCTGGAACGCCTCGAACAGTAAGGCCATTAATCTGGTTTTACAACAGAATACCTTTGGCTAGCTCTTTTGCCCGGCTAGCGCTTTGGGCATGAACTGCTTAATATCCACAGTCGAATAAACATCGACTGCATAACTTTATTAATGTCCACGCCACACAAGTTACGAATAACAGAAATTTTTTATTCCTTACAGGGTGAGACTCGCTCACTGGGCTGGCCAACAGTTTTTGTGCGTCTGACGGGATGTCCGCTTCGTTGCCGCTATTGCGATACCGAATATGCATTCTCGGGCGGCGAATGGATGAATTTTACGGCTATCTTCTCACAAATAAAAAACTATCAGACGCACTATATCACCGTCACCGGAGGTGAGCCCCTTGCTCAGCCGGACTGTTTACCTTTGCTCACTCAGTTATGTGATCAGGGGTATCAGGTTTCGCTTGAAACCAGTGGTGCCATGTCGCTTGAAGGTGTTGATCTGCGCGTGAGGAAAATCATGGATATAAAAACGCCGGATTCAAATGAAGTCGAAAAAAATCGTTGGGAGAATTTGCAGTATCTGAATAACAAGGATGAGATTAAATTTGTCATCTGTAGTGAACAGGATTATCTTTGGTGCAAGCAGCAGCTAATTGATCAATCACTCGCATCGCGCTGCGAAGTGTTGTTTTCACCCAGTCACGAACAACTCGCAGCGTCAACGCTGGCTGACTGGATTTTGCGGGATCAGCTGCCTGTACGTTTCCAAATGCAATTGCACAAAGTGTTGTGGGGAAATCAGCCCGGCAGATAAGGTAGCCATCATCACATGTCAGAAAACAAAAAAGCCGTCGTGCTTTTATCCGGAGGCCTGGATTCCGTAACAACACTGGCGATTGCCCAGCAGCAGGGTTTTGAGTGCTTTGCACTGAGTTTTCGTTATGGCCAGCGCCATTCTGCTGAACTGCAGGCCTGTCAACGCATCGCGAGTAAAGCCCAGGTGGCGAAACATCATATTGTTGATCTGGATTTGTCACTTTTTGACACCTCTGCTTTGACCAATCACCGTCTGCAGATCCCCGAGCTTATAACAGATGTAATTCCTATCACCTATGTGCCGGCGCGAAATACAATTTTTTTATCTATTGCGATGGGTTGGGCCGAAGCGATTCAGGCCGAAGCTATTTTTATTGGTGTTAATGCTGTGGATTACTCTGGATATCCAGATTGTAGACCGGAATTTATTTCGGCATTTCAAACCCTGTGTAATCTTGCGACAAAAGCCGGTGTGGAAGGTCACGGTGTTAAAATAATCACCCCGTTAATTGATTTAAGCAAAGCAGAAATCATTAAAACCGGCATGCATCTGGGCATTGATTACTCAGAAACGGTTTCGTGTTACCAGGCGGATATCCAGGGATTGGCTTGTGGGCGCTGTGATTCCTGCTATTTAAGAGCGCAGGGATTTGAGCAAGCCGGGGTTAAAGACCCTACAAAATATCAATAATGGGAAGCAACTTATTGATTATTAATATTCATTTGTATTACTTATTGATATAAAGGAACATTGAATAGGCAAAAATATATATAAGTTATTCATAATATCCTAATTTTGGTTTTTTTCGACCAACTGCTTCATACAATAATCCTAAGGGGGGAAGATGTCAGATCAGAAAAAAATGGCCATTATCGCTACCAAGGGTAGTCTGGATTGGGCCTATCCACCATTTATTCTAGCTTCGACGGCAGCCGCTCTGGATTATGATGTGCAAATCTTTTTTACCTTCTACGGGCTCGCCCTGCTGCGCAAAGACGTTAATCTGAAAGTCACTCCATTGGGTAATCCGGGCATGCCCATGCCTATGGGTATGGACAAATGGTTCCCGGTAATGGGTACCGCGTTGCCTGGAATGGAAGCCATGATGACTTCCATGATGAAAGCAAAAATGAAAAAGAAAGGTGTCGCCAGTGTCGAGCAGCTACGAGAGCTATGCCTGGAAGCTGGAGTTAAATTTGTCGCCTGTCAAATGACGGTAGATCTGTTTGATTTTCAACATAGCGATTTGCTGGATGATGTTGAGTATGGCGGTGCAGCCACTTTTTTTGAATTTGCCGAGGACGCGGGCATCACTTTGTACATATAAAATTCCAAACTATAAATATAATAAAAACGTGCATGGATTCGAAAAGTGTAGCGTGTTTCACCCAGGCAATAGGAGGCTATAAATTGAATAAGATTTTTTTGCTGTTCTAATTATTTCGTTAGCGATATCTAATACTGCAGTATTGGCAGAAGAATCGAGTCCTCCCCAAATACCGCAACAGATACCTGCTCACAACCTGATGAATCCGATGGGGGCATGATGAACCCGATGATGGGCATAATGAATCCTATGATGATGGGTGGGATGATGAGCGGCATGAACCCTATGGGAGGAATGATGGGCGGAAGCTATAACAACAATTCCATGGGACAAATGATGAAGCCTGAGCAGTACACGCAATGGTTCAATCAAATGACGGAAATGATGAAACAGTTTGCTCCGGCACAAGCCTCTGGCAATCAGTAGTAATTTGCCAGAATTATGAATAGTTATCCTAAGTGATTGGTGTTTAAGGGAAATATTTTTGACACGGACGTCAACCTTATAAATTTACAGTCTTTTTCATAACACGGAATGCCAATTCGCAAAGGTACTGCTATAATCGCGCCCTTTAAATAATTCGCATTTACTTCATGGAAGACCTTTCGAATATACATTTCGTCTCCATACTGGGGTTCTGTATTGCTCTGGTGTTTGGTTTTGTAGGTAATAAAACGCATTTTTGTACCATGGGCGCCGTCAGTGACGTTGTTAATATGGGTGCTCGTGGGCGTATGGGTGCCTGGTTTGCTGGCATTGGTATAGCCATATTGGGCGTACAGTTTATGCGTATACGGGGGTATATCAATCTGGGTGATTCCATGTATTTATCTACCCAGTTTCTTTATTTGAGCTACATTTTGGGTGGCTTTATATTTGGTATTGGTATGACACTCGCGGCCGGATGTGGGCAGCGCAATTTGGTTCGTATTGGGGGTGGAAACCTCAAGTCTCTGGTTGTCGTACTGGTGCTGGGTATAACAGCCTATATGACATTACGCGGCATATTAGCATTAGTCAGAATCAACTATATCTACAAAGCAAATATAGAAATGCAGGATTTGGGTATGACATCTCAGAGCCTGACACAGCTGATAAGTGCGCTTACCGGGATTGCCGATGGCGCGGCCCTGCAGACAACTATTGCGCTGGTGATAGGGCTTGCATTTATTGTTTACGCGTTAAGACAGGAAGCTTTTCGAAAAAGTTTGGATAATATTCTGGCGGGGGTGGTAGTAGGCGGTTGTGTTGTAGCGGCCTGGTTTGTGACTGGTTATATCGGTCAGGATGATTTCGATCCTGTTGCACCCCAAGGGCTAAATTTTATTGGCCCGACTGGAAACACTCTTAGTTACCTAATGACATTTACCGGTGCGCAAATAAATTTTGGAATCGCTGTGACATTTGGCATGATCCTGGGCTCTTTTATCTATGCCCTTGTATCCGGCACGTTCAGAATTGAGACCTTTAGCAATCAATCAGAAATGGTCAGCCATTTAATTGGAGCGGTAATGATGGGCTTTGGTGGAGTGTTGTCTTTTGGCTGCACCATTGGGCAGGGAGTGACCGGCGTGTCTACTCTTGCGATTGGCTCATTTATTACGCTGTTGATGATTATTTTTGGCAGCGCATTAACTATGAAAGTGCAGTACCACATGCTGGACGATAAGTCATTCATATCTGCCACGTTGACTGGTGCTGCTGAATTATTGAACCCGTTTCATAAAGAATAATACATAAATTTAGAACGAAACCTCATAAGATACTTTGCAACACGGTTGTAATCAGTATAATGAGCAGCCCTCGTATTCCTACTGTCCTCACGTGAGGTGCCAATGTGGGATTACCCCATGATATTCTGATTTGACTGCGTGTGCGGCAAGTCAGCGCAATATGGGCCGTTAGCTCAGTTGGTAGAGCAGTTGGCTTTTAACCAATTTGTCGACAGTTCGAGTCTGTCACGGCCCACCATTTCCCCGGGTATTTATCTGTATTGTTCCTCAGCGTCCCAGTGGCTACGCAATAGTCGATTAAATATGCCTTTTAAAACTATAAGGTTTCCCCATTGTCTGAGTTTTAGACTACTGTCAACGAATGCGCGCAAGCGAAAATTTTTCTAATTACGTAAAACGGGTTGTCTGAGTCATGTTTATTATCAGAGGTTTACTCGATAGGGTGTTATTTACCGCAGGTGTGTTGCTGTTTATGCAGGTGCCGCACTTTGTAGATCAGTATACTCAGCGAATAGGTGGCTATTACCAGGCGCAAATGAATCATCTGGAGCAATATCAGAAAATTGCAGAAAAACAGCATAATGGAAATCTCAATGCGCTGATTGAGGAATTTAATGCAAGTCAGCAGCGATCTGTGCAGGATACTGGGCGGAGTATACGTGATATGCGCAATCAAGCGACGTCTGTTGAGCATGATTTACAAATTCTGCAAGGTGTTTCCCTGGCCCCCAAGCTGTTGCATCTGCTCACCGGTATTCGGCCTGAAATTGCTCAGCAAACGTTAAGCCATTATAAACCGGGTATACCCTTTTCTGTTGAGGCCTTGATCTGTGGATTCGTGGGTGGGGTGCTGATGAGCCTGCTGTTTAATTTTTTATTAATGACACCAAGGCTGTTTGAAAAAAAACAAACACCGGTTAAGCGATCCATTACAACGCTGATTGAGCCCAGCGTAATGCGTGCAGCAAGAGTAAATTAAACAAGTTCATTGGGTGTGTAATGCAGGAAGCGGTCTCCACTCCCTTGTACGATACCAGTAGTATCACCAGTTACGGGGTAAAGCTGTTGTGGTTTTTATTCACGTTGTTTATTTTTTATGGCGCTTTGTTTCCATTTAACTTTGTTTTTGATAATGACCTGATCGCTGACAGAATTCACAGTATTGACTGGCAGCCTTTTGTACGCGCCGACGGATCACGTCACTCCATTCCTGACATGGTTCAAAATGTTCTGTTTTTCATTCCGTTTGGTTTTCTGGGAGTGCTGTCGTTCTCCAAAAATAAATTTCTCGCAGTATTTTTAGTTATTTTTTTCAGTTTTATTATTAGCCTGAATATTGAGATTCTTCAGCTGATGACAAGTAATCGCAATACGTCGGTGACGGATCTTGCCTGTAACACTATCGGCGGCGCGATTGGCGCGGTGGCCGCATTTATCCTGTTTGCAATGTTTTGCCTGTTGATGAAGTCGACTGCATTTCAGCGAACATTCAATAATAAATTTTACTATTTATTTGTTTTTGCATCTCTGGTGATTGCGGCAAGTTCATTACAGCCGTTTGATTTTACGCTGGATATCAGTTCGGTATGGGGTAATGTAAAGGGTGTGATTGAAAATCCTGGACATTTCACGCTGCATTTCACGGATGAATTTGTGGTGGGGTTTCGCTTCTTTTTATTTGCGGTGATAACGTCGCTGTGGCTTAGAAGTATTAATAACGAGTTATGGCCAGTTGCAGGCATACTCGTGAGCACCAGTATTGGCGTGTTTTTTGAGTTGTCGCAGTTTATTGTGTCTTCACGCTCACCCTCTATTCAGGACCTTATGGTGGTAGTGATGGGTTGTACATCAGGAGGTATTTTTGCATTTCTGGTACCAAAGAGGACTTCTGCCTTAATCTGGATTGTCCCAATGATACTGCTTAGCCTGTTGGCTGCGGCCGTGCAAACGCTTGCACCTTTTGAAATGCGATTGGAGCACATGAGCATGGGGATGATGCCTTTTCTGCCTTACTACGAAGCGTCGACATTCACGGCAATTGCGAATTTTCTGGAAGAAATGTTCACCTATCTGCCTTTGGGGTTTGCTTTGCAATATGCGATTTCACACTGGCGCAGTGCTTTTGTATTAATTGCCATCAGTGTTGGTGCTATGGCTTATAGTCTGGAGTATGCGCAAGGCTGGATTACAGGCCGCTATCCAGATATTACTGATGTCATAGGTGCTGTCATCGGAGCAACCATTGCCGGCTCATTGTGTCTGCGCTGGACGCGTGTATTTATGTATAACGATACAGTACCTCAAGCAGATTCTGAAAAAGCTTTAGTAACGTAATGACAAACTCTTTAACCGCTTGTCTCTATTTTTTGCACATTGGTCTTATGTGAAAATAATTTGTGTTAAGCGTTTCACATAATCATAATCACTTATACATGCTTGATTATCTGGAGAAAACAAAATGAATTTTACTCGGCCTTTGATTTCAGCAGGCATTCTTCTTAACGCTGTGTTTGCGAGCAGCGCGCATGCCTTAGTGGTCGATTTTGAAGAATTTTCTGGTGTGAGTGGAATCTCTAGTACTTTTGTAGATGAACTTGATTTGAGCATGTCTTCTGCAACTTTTCGATTGTCTACCACCACCTATGGCAGTACGGGGGGGTATTTCTTTTTCCGGTGGGGTTTTGCTGGAAGATCCTTTGGGCAGTAATGCTGTGCCTATTGTGGGAGATGGTGGATCTATTTATTACGGAACTGCTTTTTCTCCATCAACCTCCATACCTTCGTTGAATTACACCAATACACTGACCATTAAAATCACTGACGATGAAAATGTTAAAGCAGTCTCCGGTTCGTTTGTGCACGGACTGAATAGCAATCTGGATATGATGGGAATACAGCTGACTTACCAGGTGAATTATTTTGTTGATGGTATGCTGGATCCTTACTTCACTGAGGATATTACTGGCGTAGAATTTGTTGACGGTGCCGATGTTGTTTCTTTTGGTCTGGATACAACCACTCTTTTCGGGAATACTTTTTTGAATACGCTAATTAATTGCGTCGAAATTACTACGGCGGGCTATGACTTTACCAGTAACGATAACGATGTTCTGGAATGGGATTTTCTATTGAGCTCAGTAAGTTTTACTGAAGGTGCAAGTCCGGTACCACTGCCGGCTGCTTTGCCTTTGTTTATGAGTGCATTACTGGGACGATTTGTTGCCGCTCGACGAAAGAAGTCGAGCGACGCGATTGTTTAAAATTAATTTTATTTAACCTGGGTTTCACCAGACCCTGTGGCACCCAAGTTATCTTTCCAGCTCAGCGTGATGGTGTCACCTACGGCACCACCCTTGATTTTAAAAGACAGGTAAGGATTTTTTGAAATCCCAGTTCCCCAGTTGGCATTCAGCACGACTTCATCGTTGCGTTTAACAGTAACTTCCTGAATATATTCTGCAAGCACTAATTCACCGGTGTCTTTATCTTTGCGTGCTCCGGTTTCCATCGGGTGAGTGATTAGCGCTTTTACCGTAGTCACTCCATCTTTGAGACTGGCTCTGATTTTTACTTTGTTATCCATGATATTCCTTTCGTGCTTGATTATGCGCAGCCGCCCGCGGTTACTTTGACTGATTGTCTGGCGATAAATTTACCGCTGGATGTTTCTACAATAGCGACAACATCGGATGTTTCGCGCATCTTTATGCGCGTTGAAACTGAGGGTTCAATGTTTTCATTAATGAAGAAAGTTGCAATATAAGGCCGTGGATTGTTTTCTACCAGAATGCTAATCGATTTGACATCCGTCTTATTGGTGGTAACGGTGACGGGTACGGTTGCTCCATTACTGGCAATCTCCGGTGCTTCAATAGTGATTCCTCCTTCTGCAGGTTCAACTCCGTTAATAACCGCGGTGTAAGCGTCTGCATAAGCAGTTGTATCAAATGCCGCCGCTGGCCATTCTGCAAAAACAGTTTTGCTCAGGCTGGACAGACCTCCAAACAGAGCGCCAAAGGAACTTGCTTTTATTACATTTCGTCTCGTTATATTCATACTTTTCTGTAGTTTATTTGTGGACTATTTTTTATAAATCGGGATATATTCTATACAGATCATTAAGGCTTTGTTAAGCAGATTATTATTTATGCTTCTTCTGAAATTCTCTTAGCCAGGTCTTTTTGGCTTCAATACGCGCTTTACTGTGCGGGTCAATGCCTGTTTGACGTTCTGCAATCAGTAAATGTTCCATGGCCGTGCCGTATTTGGCATTCATTAAATCATAATCGGATAACGCTTCATGGCTGCGCCACGGCTGGCCGGCTTCATCTGCTGCTCGCGCTCTTAGACGTTCAATCGCCGGATTAGCGGTGATATCGGTGCTAAGTGAGTCCAGCTTATCCAGTGCTAATCCCGGGTTGTGGTCTTCCAGTAATGCAGTGGCTAAGTAATAAATCACCGACTCATTGCGCGGATAGAGTTCATCCTGCGCCATCAGTATTTCTAGGGCTTTGTCAATTTGACGATCAATAATCAATGCCTGGGCGCGAGCGATGGAGATAGGGAATTGTTCGTTATTATTGGGTGTAATCTTATCCAGAACATGCAGCGCTTGCTTGCCGTGACCTAAACGCGTTAATCCAATCGCATAAATATAGTGATTTACTTTATTTGGCTCCTCTTCAATAACTTTTTTGTAATGGTTTACCAATTCATTAGGTTCGGAAGAGATAGCAATGGCGCGTGCCTTGGCATACTGAAAATGAATAGTATTTTCAATGTACCGATTACCGGCATATTGCTCTGCGCGGATTTTTGAATCACTGATACGCGAGGTGGTCAGCGGGTGAGTGCGCAGAAATTCCGGAACCTGGCTCTGATTGATTTGTGAATACGCATTCAGGCGCTCAAAAAATCTTGGCATTCCAAATGGATCCAGATTGGCATTAATTAATAGTGCCATTCCGATGCGATCGGCTTCCTGTTCAAGTGCGCGGCTGTAGGATAACGAAGCGTCCTGAAAAGCGCCCAGAGTCGCCGAGCCGGCGGCATGTCCCGCTTCACCCCCATAAATCGTGGCAATTACTGTTCCAAGCAAGGCAATGGTATTGAGCACGCTTAATTTCTGCTGACGTGAGAATTGGCGTGCAATATGTCGCTGTGACACATGGGAGATTTCGTGAGCGAGTACGCTGGCCAGTTCAGATTCGGATTGGGTCAGAATCAGCAGTCCACTGTTGACCACCACGATTCCACCCGGCATGGCAAATGCGTTAATGCGAGGGTCAAATACCAGGCGAAAGTAAAAGGGAAAATCTGAATTGAGACCAGCTGCAATTAAGCGTGCGCCCAACGACTGAAAATAGCTTCGTAATTCAGGGTCTTCAGAAATCGGCAGCCGGCGATTGACCTGTGCGACGAGGATTTTGCCCAGCTCAATTTCCTGATTGACACTTAGCAAGGCGCTGGCCGGATCACCGATATCGGGCAGTACTACGCCGTAGTTCTCTTCCTGCTCCGCAGCTAAAAAGCCGGGGAAAACGACCAGAATGATGAATAGGAAACTGGTGCACAGACGCTGGATGACTGAATTCAAAGTGTCTCTCTTGGTGTAATTTTCGCAGTTATCATATGAATACGGCAACTCCCAGCAATTATGGCACAGGCTTAAGCGCGTTACTTAATAAGACAGAATTCGACTCGCATAATTCATTTTCAGCGGAATTCGTGAATTTAAAGATGTGACCGGTGTCATTCTGGCAAGGCTGTCAGCTTGACTATACATAGGTGCTTAACCATAATATCACCGTCTTCTAATATAGACTCGGTTGCAGTATTTGTGGCCAGCCCAAGAACGTTCATCCGCTATACTGGCTGGACGAATTTTAAAATGTAATAACGTTCTATTACTTTAATTTTACAGCTTTAGATTATAACGGAGGTTCTGTTAATGGCAGATTTTGATCAAGAATTAGATGCATGCGGGTTAAATTGTCCTTTACCCATTCTACGTGCAAAGAAATCACTATCAAGTCTGGAGAGTGGTCAGGTTTTACGAATTATTGCGACTGACCCGGGTGCGGTAAAAGATTTCGAAGCTTTTGCCAAGCAAACTGGCAACGAGCTTCTGGACTCTGGCGAAGAAGGTGGAAAATTCACTTTTCTTGTCAAGAAGAAATAGTCTAATTGCCTGTTTTTTTAATTTAGCGTAAGTCGAGCTGTCCGATCCTCTGGGTCGGATATTCTCTTTAGTAGCCAAATCGGTTGTTAAGGCGTCAGGAGTGTGTATTATTGCACGCTTTGCTTAGTTGAGGCCGCGCTGGGTAAAGCTCATGTGGATGATATAGATGCGCCATATAATCTCAATTTTACTTGAAAATGAAGCGGGAGCCCTGTCTCGAGTGTCAGGTCTGTTTTCAGCGCGCGCATATAATATTGAGTCCCTGACGGTGGCGCCTACAGACGATGCGTCAATATCCCGAATTACCGTTGTTGCGACAGGCGATGACGCTGTTGTTCAACAAATTATGAAACAGCTGAACAAGCTTGTTGATGTTATTAATTTGATTGATCTTACTGAAAATGAGCATTTTGAGCGCGAAATTATGCTGGTGAAAATTGAGCCTGAGAGTGCTCAGCTGGAACCGCTTGAAGTGGCGATTCATGAGCTTGCTGCACGCAAGCTGGAAGAACGTGGAAACATCATCACATTGGAAATAACCAATATAGGTTTGAAGCTGAATGAAGCAATTGAAAAGCTCAAACCCTATAACGTCATCGAAGTTGTGCGTTCCGGCGCCGTCGGCATAGGCAGTGGTGAATCCATGTTGGTTATTTAATACATATATTTAAGATAAGAGTAGTCTAGTTAGGAGCTATGCATGAACGTTTATTACGATAAAGACGCCGACCTTTCCCTTATTCAGGGTAAAAAAGTCGCCATTCTGGGTTATGGATCACAGGGCCACGCGCACGCCAATAACTTAAAGGAATCAGGTGTATCCGTCGTTGTAGGTTTGCGTCCCAATTCACAGTCGGAATCCAAAGCAAAATCTGCTGGGCTTGATGTCATGTCAATCGAAGATGCGGTAGCTAACTCGGACGTTGTTATGGTACTGGCTCCAGACGAGCATCAGGCAGCCCTATATAGAGACCAGATTGAACCAAATATCAAGAAGGGAGCCACGATTGCCTTTGCGCATGGTTTCAATATTCATTTTGAGCAAATTGAACCACGCGAAGATTTGGACGTGATTATGATTGCGCCTAAAGGTCCAGGCCATTTGGTGCGTTCAACTTATAAAGAAGGTGGTGGTGTTCCAACCTTAATCGCGATCTTCCAGGATGCTTCTGGATCTGCGCAAAAAACGGCATTGTCTTATGCCTCTGCGAATGGCGGTGGTCGCGCAGGAATTATCGAAACCACTTTCCGTGAAGAAACTGAAACGGATTTGTTTGGTGAACAGGCTGTTTTATGTGGTGGTGCCACTGCCCTGGTTCAAGCGGGGTTTGAAACATTAACCGAAGCTGGCTATGCGCCCGAAATGGCATACTTTGAATGTCTGCATGAACTGAAACTGATTGTTGACTTAATGTACCAGGGTGGAATTGCGAACATGCGTTATTCAATTTCAAACACAGCCGAGTATGGTGACCTGACTCGTGGTCCGCGCGTTGTCACAGATGAAACCAAAGCAGAAATGCGTAAGATATTAAGTGAAATTCAGTCAGGTAAATTTGCACGTGAATTTATTCTTGAAAACCAGGCTGGTGCGGCAACGCTTAAAGCAATGCGTCGACAAGGTCGAGAACATCCGATTGAAGCGGTGGGTGACAAGCTGCGTAGCATGATGCCATGGATTAAAGAAAATCAACTGGTTGATAAATCCAAAAACTAATTCGTTTTTCCTGAGGTTTTATCTTTAGCTGACTTAAGCAGGATATCCCCTCGGGCGATATGATTCCGGTCGCGAGCGAATTAAAAAGCCTTTTTGTGTTCTCCACGCTGATATTGGTTGGCGTGGAGTTTTTCGTTGGGCCGTATGCGACTTTGCTGTGGATACCCTGGCTATTGTTTTTTCTTTTTATACGTGATTTTCACCGCGATATTCCGCCCGTTCCTCTAGCCGTTATCAGTCCGGTGGATGGAGTGGTGACATCTATTCAGCATGTGGATAATCCATTTATCGATCAAGCCAGCTGCTGCTACAGTATCACTCAGTCGCGCTGGGGTGAATTCAATATGCACAGTCCGATCGAAGGCAAAGTGCAACAGCTCTGGGTTAAAGAGCATGGCAAACATAAAAAGTCCTTGGTCTACTGGGTGCGTTCCGATGAGAATGACGATACGGTAGTACAAGTGTTACTGGAGTCCACTTTTCAGCATGCGAGTACCGCTTTACACCCGGGTGAACGCGTTGGTCAGGGGCATCGTTGCGGATTTGCTGCAGTCGGGTGTAAGGTAAACGTTTATTTGCCTGAGAGCGTCAAGCCAATGGCTGGCGTAGGTGATACTGTTATTGCAGGTAAAAATATTTTAGGTCATTTTGTTCATTAAATAACGATATGGATGAATCCAGCAAATCCAGAAAAGGTATTTATTTACTGCCCAACTTGCTAACAACCGGCGCGTTGTTTGCGGGGTTTTATGCCATTGTTTCAGCGAATCTGGAACGATTTGAACAGGCAGCGGTGGCCATTTTCATAGCTATGGTGCTGGATGGAATGGATGGCCGTGCAGCAAGGCTGACTAATACAGAAAGCAGTTTCGGTAAGGAATACGACAGTCTTTCGGATATGGTGTCGTTTGGACTCGCTCCGGCGCTGGTAATGTTTGAATGGTCACTGCAATATGTTGTGTATGAAGGTTGGTTGTTACAAAAGCTGGGCTGGCTGGCCGCATTCTTTTATACCGCCTCGGCCGCGCTTCGTTTAGCGCGATTCAATGCTCGTGCAGCCGATCAGGATAAACGTTTTTTTCAGGGATTGCCGAGTCCCGCCGCTGCGGGTGTCATGCTGGGCTTTGTCTGGGCCTGTCACGATCTTCAATATACCGGTGCCGACCTATGGTTTCCTGCATTTGGTCTCACCATTCTGGCCGGCAGTTTAATGGTGAGTAATTTTAGCTACTACAGTTTTAAGGAATTCGATGTTCGAAATAAGGTGCCGTTTATAACATTACTGGCCATTGTAGGTGTGTTTATAGTGGCGTCGATCGATCCACCCAAGCTGATGTTTTTAGTATTCCTGGTATTCGCCTTGTCAGGTCCAGCAACTTATCTGATACGCTTATTTCGAAAACGTATACGTTTGACGAATAGTAAAGAAAAGACTTCCAAATAGGCATTGCCAAACAAGAAGGCTGTCAGATATAGTAGTGGCCATGCAAAATCATCAAAACAACACGTTGTCCAAAATTCATGCTGAGCATGAATTGTCTGCGTGTGCCTCTTATTTTGCATTACTCCTCCTGCCGCGCTAGCGGCTATTAGATTCCTGGCGAGGGTAAACGCATTCCAACATCATATTTTTTTTATTTGCCTTATAATTGTGCGAATGCGCATATACCGCCAGGCAAGGTGGTGATTAATTGTCGGAGTAATAGAAATGGACAGCAAAGAGAAGTTAATTATTTTTGATACGACTTTGAGAGATGGTGAGCAAAGTCCTGGTGCTTCAATGACCAAGGATGAGAAATTGCATATTGCAAAGTCACTGGAGCGAATGAAAGTCGATATTATTGAAGCCGGTTTTCCGATTGCCAGCCCGGGAGATTTTGAATCGGTGAAAGCGGTAGCCGCCGCCGTCACCAACAGTACTGTATGTGGTTTGGCGCGCGCGCTGGACCGCGATATTGATCGCGCAGGTGAAGCGCTGAAACCTGCCAAATCGAGTCGTATTCACACTTTTATTGCTACGTCGCCCATTCATATGGAGCGCAAATTACGCATGTCGCCGGATGAGGTGATCGAACAGGCGGTTGCGGCAGTGAAACGTGCCGGAAAATATACAGACGATATAGAATTCTCGCCGGAAGATGCCGGACGTTCCGAACTGGATTTTCTGTGTCGTATTATTGAAAAAGTGATTGATGCCGGTGCGCGAACCATCAATATTCCCGATACAGTGGGCTATAACATTCCGCAGCAATTCGGTGAATTGGTGGGGAACCTGATTCAACGTGTTCCAAATTCAGATAAAGCTGTTTTCTCCGTTCATTGCCACAATGATTTGGGGTTGGCAGTTTCAAATTCATTGGCTGCAGTACTGAATGGTGCGCGTCAGGTGGAATGTACCATTAACGGTTTGGGTGAGCGTGCAGGCAATGCCTCGCTTGAAGAAGTGGTGATGACCGTGCGCACACGTCAGGATGTGTTCCCCTGCGATACTCAACTGGACACCACGCAAATTGTTGCGACTTCACGCCTGGTATCTACAGTCACCGGTTTTCCGGTTCAACCCAATAAGGCAATTGTGGGTGCCAATGCTTTTGCACATGAATCCGGTATTCATCAGGATGGCGTATTAAAAGCGCGTGAAACGTATGAAATTATGCGTGCAGAAGATGTGGGTTGGTCAGAAAATCGAATGGTATTGGGTAAACACTCAGGACGAAATGCGTTTCGCTCACGCCTGAATGAATTAGGTATCGAATTCGAATCTGATGAAGATTTAAATCGGGCTTTTGCATCTTTTAAAGATCTTGCGGACAAAAAACACGAGATCTTTGATGAGGACTTATTTGCATTAATGTCGGATGAAGGTGCAAGTCCGATGGAAAAATTCAAATTGGTTTCGTTACGGGTTTGTTCAGACACTAGTAAAGTGCCTGATGCAGATCTTGTATTATCAGTAGATGGTGAAGAAAAATCTTCCAACGCCGGAGGTGGTGGTCCAGTGGACGCGGCTTTTCAGGCAATTGAAATCATTGCAAAAAGCGATACCAAGTTGCAGTTGTATTCGGTAAACAGTATTACCAGTGGAACCGATGCGCAGGGTGAAGTCACTGTACGTCTGGATAAGGATGGACGTATTGTCAATGGTCATGGTGCCGATACCGATATAGTGATTGCTTCTGTAAAAGCTTATCTGAATGCGCTTAATAAAATTCATTTCACGATGGACCGTGAGCATCCACAGCATGGTCAGGTGTAATAGGTTACATACGGCAAAGCACGAGAGTTTTTTATTGTATAAATGAAGAATACGTCCTCACTTACTGATGCCAAGCGCAGCGCATATCTGGATGCTTTAGGTATTCAGCAGTGGATTCTGCGAAGGGAAAAAAGTGATGATGTTGCTGAAGATGTGCAGCTGTCTGTGATGGCTGCACAAACAGTATCTCAGGTTGAGAAAAAAAAACCTCAGCCAGAATTCCGTTTGGATGATAAGCAAGCTTCTGTAAAAATTGATTTCGACAAATTAGCTATGCTGGATTTACCAGCGCTGGAAATGTATGTTCGCGCCTGTGAAGCCTGTGAATTGCACAAAACCCGCAAGCAAACTGTATTTGGTGTTGGGCACCAGAAAGCGGACTGGATAATTATCGGAGAAGCGCCGGGAGCGGATGAAGATTGTCAGGGAGAACCCTTTGTTGGCCGGGCAGGCCAACTACTGACTCAAATGTTACGTGCAATCGGTTTGGCCAGAGAAGAAGTTTTTATCGCCAATATTCTTAAATGTCGTCCTCCTAACAATCGTGATCCTAGCCAGGATGAGGTGACTGCATGCCATGCATTTTTAAACAGGCAGATTGAATTAATCGAACCTAAAATAGTACTAGCACTGGGCAAAATTGCTGCTCAGTCATTACTGCAAAGTGATATACCTATTGGGAAAATGCGTGGCAAACTATATCGCCTGGAAAAAAATAATATACCTTTGGTGGTGACCTATCATCCTGCCTACCTGTTACGTAGTCCTAAAGAAAAGCGTAAAGTGTGGGAAGATCTGAAATTTGCACGACGGCAGGTTATAGCGTGAGCTTTGTAGGCCCAATGACATGAGTGCTGTTTTAAAATCTGCCGAACCGGGTTATCGTCAAATGACAATGTCAGATCTGAACGCGGTTATGGAACTGGAAATTATTGCGTATCCGTATCCATGGACTGAAACAATTTTTCAGGACTGTATTAAAGCCGGTTATCAGTGTTGCGTGGCGGAACTTGATAAAAAAATTATCGGTTATGCAGTGTTTATCAACGCAGTGCAGGAATGTCATTTGCTGAATATATGTATTAAACCCAATATGCAAGGTAATGGATTAGGGCGTAAATTACTGACCCATGTTTTGAGGAAAGCAAAAGAAAAAAATGCAAAGTGCGTTTTTCTTGAAGTGCGACCTTCGAATTCCCATGCAGTTGCTTTGTATGAATCTGAAGGTTTTAATGAAGTTGGTATACGTAAAAAATATTATCCGACAAGCCATGGAAGGGAAGATGCAGTCATCTACGCAAAAGAATTATAACAATTCTGATCTGGCACATGCCAACAATTTAATACATTGTTAAATACATATTTAATACGTGTCGTTTTTTTAGCCAGTTCTTATGACATAGTCATTTGAAGTATTTTTTAGATTAGGCAACTTGTTTACGATTTGATCAAACATTTCCATGAGTGATTGGATTGGTTTTCTGTATTTGTTCAAAACCAAACATCCGCATAAGCAGTATCTAATTATGTATACTAAACTTACTGCCTGGATTTATAGCCGCCTGCTATTCAGATACAATAGCGCGCCTTTATAGTCAGATACAAAAGACTGCCTTCAAAATAGTAAACCATAAGATGTTAACAGGATTTGATCGGGTATGAGTGATAGCAATTTTATTAATGAAGTCAATAAACGTAGGACTTTCGCTATTATCTCGCACCCGGATGCGGGCAAAACGACGATTACCGAAAAGCTTCTTTTATACGGCGGCGCTATTCAGCAGGCCGGTACCGTAAAAGGACGTAAAGCGGCGAGGCATGCAACTTCCGACTGGATGGCGCTGGAACAACAACGTGGTATTTCTGTTACCAGTTCTGTAATGCAGTTTAATTACAATGGCTGTGTAGTGAATTTGCTGGATACGCCCGGGCACGAGGATTTTTCTGAAGATACTTACCGAACATTGACCGCGGTGGATTCTGCTTTAATGGTAATTGACTGTGCCAAAGGAGTAGAAGATCGGACTATTAAGTTAATGGAAGTGTGTCGTCTGCGTGACACACCGATTGTGACTTTCATTAACAAGCTGGATCGGGAAGGTCGCGACCCGATTGAATTAATGGATGAAGTGGAGTCGGTGCTCAACATTAAATGCACGCCGGTGACATGGCCGATTGGCATGGGCAAGAGTCTAAAAGGGGTTTACCACCTGTTAAATAATTCGGTTCATTTATTTGGCGCAACCCACGGTGGTAAAAAGCTGGATGGCGAAGTTATCAAAGGTTTGGATAATCCGCGTCTGGACGAAGTTCTGGGTGATGTGGCTGTAGACCTTCGTGACGAGATTGAGTTAGTCACAGGAGCCAGCCATGAATACGATCATAAAGAATTTCTGGCAGGTAAATTAACGCCTGTGTTTTTTGGTTCTGCCATTAATAATTTTGGTGTGCAGGAATTACTGGATAAATTTGTCGAAGTGGCGCCGCCGCCGCAATCACGTAAAACACTGGAACGAACTGTAAAAGCCAGTGAGGAAGATTTCACCGGCTTTGTGTTTAAGATTCAGGCCAACATGGATCCTAATCACCGTGATCGCATTGCTTTCATGCGCATCTGTTCTGGTAGTTTTGAAAAAGGGATTAAGCTGCGTCATGTACGTTTACAACGTGATATGAAAATTCCGGATGCATTAACATTCTTTTCATCAGAACGTGAGCATGTAGGCAAAGCCTATCCTGGAGATATTATTGGCCTGCATAATCATGGTACGATTCGAATCGGTGATACTTTTTCTCAAAAAGAAGATTTGGTGTTTACCGGTATTCCGAATTTTGCACCTGAGTTATTTCGGCGTGCACAGCTAAAAGATCCCTTGAAAACAAAAGCGCTTCTTAAAGGCTTAATGCAGTTATGTGAAGAAGGTGCCACTCAGCTGTTTCGTCCGCTGAATAATAATGATCTGATACTGGGTGCGGTGGGTGTGCTGCAGTTTGACGTGGTGGCGCATCGCCTGAAAGATGAATACAACGTGGACTGCCAGTTCGAACATGTGAATGTCCATACAGCACGCTGGTTATATACAAATGATTCGCAAGAATTGGAGAAGATGAAACAAAAAGCTTCTGCAGGAATTGCACTGGATCACGCAGGGGAGCTGGTATATATGGCTTCTTCGCGAGTGAATCTGGATATGACCATTGAAAAATGGCCAAATATCGAATTTAGAAATACGCGCGAACAGGTTTATAACTGACGGGCGTTGTTGAGTATCTTAAGTTGCGATGCCCATTAAAGTGGGCATCCCGCTTCAGATAGGCAGAGATTTGAAACGTGCGGGATTGCCTGATTCGTTTAATAGTCACTGGATTTCCATTTGCATGGAAATGACAGTGAAGTTAGAAGATTATTTTTTAAGTAGATCTCTGATTTCTGTGAGTAATTTTTCTTCCGCGCTGGGTTCAGGCGGTGCTGCGGGGGCATCCTCTTCTTTTTTCTTCAGGCTGTTCATGACTTTGATTGTCATAAAAATTGCAAAAGCGACGATCAGAAAATCAAATACTGTTTGAATAAAAGCACCGTACTTGATAGTGACAGCTTCCACACCATCACTGGCTTCCTGAATGGTCAAGGCGAGGTTGGTAAAATCGACACCGCCGATTAATACTCCTAGCGGAGGCATAACCACATCCGAAACAAAGGAAGACACAATTTTGCCAAAGGCGGCGCCAATAATGATACCAACGGCCATATCCACTACATTGCCGCGCATGGCAAATTCTTTAAACTCAGACATCATACCCATAACATTCTCTCCGAACTTGAATTTTTATTATGATTCGCCCTGCAAAATGACTGTCTATATACCTAATCAAGACGAGGGCGATAACTATGTTAATTAGATATACTTGCCCTTTATATAGCTTACAGTACGTACTGAAGCGGAATTAACTGCATAATTTGTATGTGATTAAGGACTTAAGTAGATAAAAGTCGTGTAGGTGAATGACACGTTAGTTTTCTTAATGAAGAAGGATATTAAATCTGTATGAATGACTTAACGCCTTCAACCTGGCAGGTTCTAAAAAGCGTATTAGCCAGTTTTTTTGGTGTACAAAAAGAAGAAACGCGTCAGCGGGATTTTACTCATGGGAAGCCCAGTCAATTTATTATGATTGGTTTAATTTTAACGGTCATGTTTATTGTCATGGTGTGGCTGATAGTTCAAGTAGTTTTATATTTCGCTCTCGGTAGCTGATTCTTCTGGCTTCTGCCAATGCGACTTTCGGCATAGGCCTTCATAGTCACAAACTCTACACGTGTTATCGTCACCATTCGCGGGCAATGGAGTCTGGTTTCTGATCTGTGTGAACAGTTGTTCCAGCCTTGATATGTGTTCTTCCTTAAGCGTTGCCAGTTTCTGGTCGGATACAATGGAGTGACTTTTTACTTCTCCCTGTGAGCCCAATGCTAAATATTCGGCCTGAATGATTTTTTCGTCAAGTAGAGCATAAAATGGTAGCTGCACTGTTTCACCATTTTCTACTTTTTTCTGCGACGGCTTGGTGCTTCCAGTTTTGTAATCAATGACTGCATGATGTTGATTATCGGAATCAATACGGTCAAGGTTCCCTTGTAGAATAATATTGGTACTCAATCTCACTTCCAGTGGTGCTTCGCCACGCAATGCATGCCAGTGCTGGCTGCGATCTATGGCCCAGCTTATATAAGCAGGTATGTTGGTTTGCCATCTCTGTAGCCAGCCTTCTTTCACAGTTGCCTGAAAAGGCGCGTGCATGAATATATCTCGGCTTATTTCATGCAGCTGGGTTACCAAATAATCACGATTTGTGCTGACAAATGAATTTTGCTTTATGTGTGGATTGTCGAAATGAAATGCATATAAACTTTTATGAACCAGCTGACCAAAATCGGAAGCTTCAAACTCCTCGGGAGTATCCTGTTCACGTAATGACAGCGCGTATTTTGCAAAGTACTGGTACGGACAGTCGATAAGTGACTGATACTGTGTGGCGGAAATTTTTTCTTTAATTAACTCGGCCGGCACGACGGGGGCAGGTCGTTGAGCAGCCAAGTATGTAAAGTTGCTTTTTGCCAGCTTTGCTTCAACAAGTGATGCAAGTAACGGATCCAGGAGTGTGTCCTGTAAAGAGCTTGAATAGCTTTGTTGGCTAAATAATTCGATTAATTTAACCCATGAACATAGCTCCTGCGGTTCACCATTCGATTCAGCTTCAGCGCTTAATAATATGTGCTCGCATTGCTCAAGTAGTTGCCGAAAGCGAACAAAGTTAATCGCTGAAGATTCATGTGTGGTAAGAAAGTTTAATTCATGGCGTACTTTTTCGTTGAAAAAGGTGCGTTGGGATTTGCTGTTATTCAAGCGATTTTCTTCAACGCCGGAAACAATCGCTGCCTTGAAGGACAGGTTATCAATATGCTCTAAACCACACAGAGTTATGCGTTTGTCAGTGTTTTTGGGGATAAAGAAATTATACTCAAACAGGTCGCGTAACCATTGGCGCCATTCTTTCCAATTGATTTTTATGCTGTTGCTTCGTGTGCCATGAGTATTGCTTACAAGGACTTCCAAGAGCTGTTGTCCTGCGGCATCTCTTTCCAGGGATGCGCGAATACCCAATTTCTCCAGTGCAGTCAGTAGTTGTGTGGATAAAGTATAAAGTTCGTATTCTCCCTTTAGTTTGCAATCGTTCAGCGGCTGGCTGGCAAGTTTAATTTGTGTGCAAACGTCAAGGGTCTCTGTCAATGTGATTTCATATTTTTTCGCTTGCGCTGAAATCAGCTCAGCCAGGCTATCGAGGGAGTCTGCAGGATTATTGCGGTGATGTTTGAGCAGTTTTTTAATCTGATGTATCTGTTGCTGGTAGTTCTCGTTATAGTCAAAGTTATTTGGCAGGAAAGGCGAACTGAGCAAATCCAAAAGATTGTCTTTTTTGAAGTTGCTTTCAAGTGCGTCTAAAAATACTTCAATAGAAGTGGCCGCGCTCGTGGTGGAGAGAGTCCAGCCACCCATGTCGGTAGGCAGTATGCCTTCTTCTTCCAGTACGGCACGAATACGACGTGCAAGCAAACGATCACTTGCTACGATGCCAATCGGTTCGATGCCTTCCAGTAACCATTTTTTTGCTTGTAGGCATACCGCATGCACATGTCGCTCAATAGAATTGCAACAGTACAGACTTAACCAGTTCTTGAAAATGTTTTCAGGAAAACTTTGTGTGAACTGTTGAATGCGTTCATAAGTTGTCTGGTTGCGCTGGTAAATAATATTTAAAGCCTGCTGGCGAGGGTTGGTTGTTTGAACGACATAAGTATTATCCGTTATTTTCAAATGAGGGTGATGATGGCAGCCAAACAGTGTGTGAGAAATGCTTGGGTAGTAAATCGATATGCAAGAATGTTGTTGTAGTCGCTGAAAAAATAAAGTTTCAATAGCTGAGAAGCGATGATAACCAACAATAAAATAATGGGTGATTTTGTCTTGTGGTTGTAAAGTTAATAAAGTTTTACTGTAATACGACAACGGATCAATCCACTCTCGAGCTTTGATCTGCTCCTGATAGGCTTGCCATAAGCGATAAATAATTTCACTCTCACGCGAAATATTACTGACATTTGCTATAGTGATGGCATATTTTTTTAACAGGGTATCGCGTAGCGCATCTTCACCTTCATTCAACGGCAGTTGATCCAGAGTACATTCGTTGAACAGGCTGACCAATTCTTTGGCCAGTGGCCAGGCATTATGCGTTTGAAACAGCCCGGGACTATGGCGGATGGCTTCTACAAGTAACAATTGCTTGTTGGTTTCGCTTATAAGCGTGCCCTGTGGACTTTTTTGCTGAAAAACCCAGTCCTGAAAAGGGATGATTTGCGGCAGCAGCAGGCTATGAATACCGGCTGATCTGGCGGCAGCCAATAACGCTAATTTGATGGAATGAATCACGTTTCGTGAGTCACACCAGATGACATAATGGCTCAAATCTGAGCGGTTGGCCCTGCTTAAAGTAATGACATCCTTCGCCAGTGCATCCAGGGGGCGGGTTGCGTAGTCACAAAAGACAAACGGCAGGGCAGCGTTATTGTCGAGGTTTGTCAAAATCTGTATTTAGCGATCCAGATATTGACGTTTATTTTCAACCTCTTCCCATTCTGCGGCATCGTCAGGAGGGTCTTTACGCACGGTTAATACCGGCCACTGGGCCGCAAGTTCTTCATTGATTTCCAGGAACTCCTTCTGGTCCTCGGGCAGGTCGTCCTCAGAGAGAATGGCATCCACAGGGCATTCTGGTTCACACATAGCGCAATCAATGCACTCTTCCGGATCGATCACCAAAAAATTGGGTCCTTCGTGAAAACAGTCTACCGGACAGACTTCAACACAGTCTGTATATTTACATTTAATGCATGATTCTGTTACTACAAATGTCATGTTGGCTCCGTATAGTCCATAAAAAGGCCAGAGTTATGTAAATTGTTAGAGATTTCAATTTATCACCAAGTAATATTGGTTAAACTTGGCGTTTACCCTCTGGTTTTAGTATCAATGAGTGGGTAATTATATATAAATATGGGATTCGGGAGGAAATTTTGACGACTGTTTTGGTAACCGGCGGGCCGGTTTTGTCGGTTCGCATACGGTAGATCTGCTGCTGGAACAGAATTTTTCAGTGCGTGTGTTGGATAATTTCTCAAACGGATCAATAAACAACCTTCCTGAGCATCCTCTACTGGAAGTGATTGAAGGGGATATTACCGATACGAGCGATGTTAAGCAGGCCATGCAGGGCGTGGAGCAATGTATTCATCTGGCTGCGCAGGTATCGGTAGTGGTTCGGTGGAAGATGCCAGCTTCTCGGCACAACAAAATATACTTGGCTTTGTGAATATTATTGAGGCCATGCGTAAGAATAATGTTTCGCGTTTGGTCTATGCCTCGTCCGCGGCGGCGTATGGAAATCCAGCTGAGCTGCCACTGCGTGAAAATTCTTTAATGACACCGAAATCACCTTATGGCTTGGAAAAGAAAGTTAACGAACAGTATGCCGAATTGTTTTTGAATCTGCATCAGATGTCCGCCTGTGGTATGCGCTACTTTAATGTGTATGGACCACGTCAGGATTCCAAGTCCCCATATGCTGGAGTGATTGCCTTATTTGTTGAACGCATTAAGAATAAGCAATCATTGAATGTCTTCGGTGACGGTTTGCAAACACGAGATTTTGTTTATGTCAGTGATGTTGCGCGAACAAATCTGGCAGCACTGAAAAGTGAGTTCAACGGCGCCTGTAATGTGGCGACCGAAAAAACGGTCACGTTGCTTGAATTAATCGAAGTGCTGGAAGACTTGTGCGGCTGGCAAGTGGAAAAGAATTTTCTGCCACCAAGAGAAGGGGACATTGTGCATTCTGTTGCGGTGGTGGATCGCATGAATAATGAATTGGCTTATAACGCGCAAGTCAATCTACATCAGGGTTTGCAAGCCTTGCTTGATGAAGCCTGAAATCACACTTTACCTATAACTATATCCTTAAATACTCACGTCGCGCTTTTTTGCTTCAATCCTATTGGCCTGCAAGTTGCGCGAGTTCCGTAATTTCAATAGCATGTCGCAAAATATCATTGTGAATAGGTTATGACAGGATTTATCAAGCAATTGCTTTTGGGGGAGAGGGGTGGCTGGCGACAGTCACACAAATCTAAAAAGATCTCTACTCGACAACGAAACAAAATTCGCAACAATATCCCTGTGCTTGGCCCTCAATTGAATGATCAGGAAAAACGAATTATTCAGCTGGGAATTATCGCCGGTTCATTGCTGGGAATCATTCGAGAAAAAGATTTAATTGATGATGAAGAATTAAAAAGAATACTGGATCTTGCGCAATCAGAAGCAAATATGGCAAGCAAAACAGGTGGTAAAAAATCGGGTAGGTATCGGTACCATTCATAAATACAGTGTCGGGAATAAGATATGAATGAACATGAAAA
This sequence comes from uncultured Thiotrichales bacterium, assembly GCA_964636225.1. Classification (GTDB taxonomy): domain Bacteria; phylum Pseudomonadota; class Gammaproteobacteria; order UBA4575; family UBA4575; genus UBA1858. Next base: position 44,242 of record CAZWQM010000009.1, read on the forward strand.
AATTAATTACATTGAATTTGCGGCAAAAGATATCTCGCAGGCAAAAAATTTTTTTAGTAGCGTGTTTGGCTGGCAATTTAAAGACTACGGCCCGGATTATATTGCATTTTCCAATCAGAGTGTGGATGGCGGTTTTTTTAAATCCGATCAGAATTCAAGTGCATCCAATGGCGCTGCACTGATGGTGTTTTACAGTCAGGATATTACTGCTAAACAGGCTAAAATTGAAAGCGCCGGGGGTACTATTCTTAAGCCGGTGTTTTCTTTTCCGGGTGGGCGTCGATTTCATTTTGCTGACCCAAATGAAAACGAATATGCTGTGTTGACAGATGTTCAGGAATAAACAGGAGAACATATGCAAACTTTAGAGGCGATACGGACACGTCGTTCAGTGAAATATTTTTATCCCGGTTATCAAATGAGCGAGACTGAAAAAAATGAAATCATTTCATTAGCCATGCTGTCACCAACGGCTTTCAATATTCAGCACTGGCGCTTCGTGGTTGTGGATGACTCCGAGTTGCGTACACAAATAAGGCGGGTTGCAATGGATCAGGCGCAAGTGACCGATGCATCCTTGCTAATTATTCTGTGTGCAGACCTCAAGGCATGGGAGAAAGACACTTCACGGTACTGGTGCAATGCCGCTTCTGAAATACAGAACTTCATGTTGCCTGCGATAGACGGCTATTATCGAGACAAAGATCAAGTACAAAGAGATGAAACCATGCGCAGTTGTGGAATTGCCGCGCAAACAATCATGCTGGCTGCCAAATCATTGGGCTATGATTCCTGTCCCATGGATGGTTTTGATTTTCAACAGGTTGGAAAGTTGATCAACTTGCCTGACGATCATGTGATTACTATGTTTGTCGCCATAGGCAAAGCAACACAGCCCGCGTGGCCGCGTGGGGGGCAGCTTACCCTGAATGAAGTCGTGGTGAATAATCGATTCTAATCATCAGTCCTAATGAAAGCTAATGTTGATCCGACTTAATGAGTTTGAATAGCTTTCCTCGTCTTTCACTGGGCTTTTATCCCACACCAATAGAAAAGCTCGACAACCTGAGTAAGTTTCTGAACGGTCCGCAGATCTCTATCAAGCGGGATGATCAGTCCGGTCTGGCGCTGGGAGGCAATAAAGTACGCAAGCTGGAATTTATCCTTGCCGATGCCATCAAACAGGGCGCTGATACCATTATTACGGCGGGCGCCAGTCAGTCCAACCATTGCCGGCAAACTGCGGCAGCGGCCGCTCGCTTACAGATGGAATGTCACTTGTTACTGGGAGGTAATTCGCCCAGAAGTGTTAATGGTAATCTGCTATTGGATAAACTGTTTGGCAGTCACATTCATTGGGTCGGCGAACATCGTAAAGGTGAGGATATCCAAAGCCTGGCCAGCGAATTGAAAGCGTCAGGTAAGAAACCTTATATTGTTCCCTATGGAGGTTCCAATGAATTGGGGGTAATGGGTTTTTGTCATGCAATGCAGGAGTTGAATATTCAGTGTGAATCGAAGTCGCTGTATACACACATTGTCTTTGCTTCCAGCTCCGGGGGCACTCAGGCGGGACTTATGTTGGGAAATAAACTTACAGGATTAAATTGTCAGATTACAGGGATTGGTATTGATAAAGCGGAAACTGATCAGTCAACACTGAGTGAAACCATTGTATGTCTGGCGAATAATGCAGGATCCATGTTGGGTATGAATGAACATCTCAGTTTGAAGGATGTCATCTTAAACACAGACTATTATGGCGAGGGATATGCCTGCATAGGTGATCGTGAACGCGAGGCCATAGTATTACTGGCGCGTCATGAAGGCATTTTACTGGACCCGGTTTATACCGGTCGAGCCATGGGCGGGTTGATCGATTTGATCAGGTCGAAACAAATAACATCCCTGGATAATATATTATTCTGGCATACAGGAGGTGTGCCTGCGTTATTTGCCTATGTGGATCATGTTGTTTAATAGTTATCACTGGTTAAAAATATGAAAGAAACAGCAGTCATAGAATCCACGCAGCGATGGCTGGAGAAATTTGTTATCCAGCTAAATCTTTGTCCTTTTGCCAAACGGGTCACGGTTAAAAACCGGATGCGTATAGCAGTGACATACGCGCTCACAGAACAACAGTTATTACGGGCATTAGCCTTTGAACTGGATTTATTGAATGAATCTTCTGTATTGGAAACAAGCTTATTGATTCATCCAAACGTGTTGAACGATTTCATGGATTACAATCAGTTTCTCGATCTTGTTGATGGACTGCTACAGGAAATGAAGCTGGAAGGAGTATTTCAAATCGCCACCTTTCACCCGCACTATCAATTTAATGGTACATCGTTTAATGACGCTGAGAATTATACCAATCGTGCCCCTTATCCTATGTTGCATTTATTATCTGAAGACAGTGTTGAAAAAGCCGTAAAGACTTATTCAAATGTAGAACAAATTCCTGTGCAGAATATTGCGTTGATGGATAATCTGGGAGCAGCAAAACTTAAGCAAATTCTAGCCGACTGTTTAGTGGCAACGAACGAAAAATGAAATCCTGTAAGAGCGTAATCATTACTCTATTGCTGATGATGTCTTCAATCAGTGCGCAGGCGTCTTGTGTAATTCTTTTGCATGGTCTGGCCCGTAATAGTGGCTCTATGGAAAAGCTGCAGGAGAAGTTGGCAAGTGAACACTATCAGGTTGTTAATTTTGGATATCCTTCAAGAGATTTTCAAATTGAAAAACTGGCAGAACTCGCAAATAAACCGGCATTAAAAGAATGCCAGCCAGAGCAAGCGGTTAATTTTGTGACGCACTCTCTGGGCGGAATTCTTGTGCGTCAATACTTATCGCAACATCCCATTGAAAATCTGCGGCATGTAGTGATGTTGGGTCCGCCCAATAAAGGCAGCGAAGTCGTCGATAAGTTAAGCGATATGCCTGGCTATAAGTTTATTAACGGAAAAGCCGGTATGCAATTAAGCACTGATATAAACAGTGTCCCAAATAAACTGGGACGAGCGAATTTTGATTTAGGCATTATTGCAGGAACAAGCAGTATTAACTTGATTTTATCCTGGATTATCCCAGGTGAAGATGATGGTAAGGTGTTGGTGGAGCGCACTCGACTTGAAGGTATGAATGATCACCTGAGTTTGCCTGTCACACACACGTTTATGATGAGAAATAAAACGGTTATCGCACAAGTTTTACACTATTTTAAGTTTGGAAAGTTTAATGGATAAAAAGCGTATTAAGATTATATGGGTTGTTATTTATTCAGCAGTATTGATTTGGTCAGCCATTAATCCCAAAGATCGACTGACCTGGCTTCTGGAAGTGGCACCGGCCTTGATTGCTGCGGGGTTGATGTTGATCACGTACAATCGGTTTCGTCTCACGCCGTTACTGTATTTTTTCATTTTGTTGCATTGCATCTTACTGATGGTGGGTGGCCACTACACTTACGCGGAGGTGCCTCTGTTCGACTGGCTGCAATCAACTCTTGACCTGCAAAGAAATAATTACGATAAGGTTGGCCATTTTATGCAAGGCTTTGTACCGGCTTTGTTGGCAAGAGAGATTCTAATTAGAAAAGAAGCAGTTAATGCAAAATTCTGGCTGAATCTGTTTGTTGTTTCTGTGTGTCTGGCATTCAGTGCTTTGTATGAATTAATCGAATGGTGGGTGATATTGCTGTCGGGGGCTGATGCGGAAGCCTTTCTAGGAACTCAGGGCTATGTGTGGGATACGCAGTCAGATATGGCATGGGTGTTAACAGGTGCGATTTGTTGTCTACTGCTGTTATCCCGACGCCATGACTACCAGATTCAGGACATTCAGTTGTACCGTTAATATTAGCTACTAATAAGTTTAAAGATAAAAAATGAGTGATCTACCCAATTGCCCTAAATGCAATTCTGAATACACCTATCAGGATGGCGAATTATTAATCTGTCCCGAGTGTGCTCATGAATGGTCGGCTAATCATGATGCGAGTACATCAAAAGACGAGCTGATAGTTATGGATTCAAATGGAAATCAATTACAGGACGGTGACACGATAAGTGTGATTAAGGACTTGAAAGTCAAGGGATCTTCCGACGTGGTGAAGTTGGGAACCAAAGTTAAAAATATTCATCTGGTAGAAGGCAATCATAACATTGACTGCAAGATATCCGGCATAGGGGCAATGAAGCTCAAATCGGAATTTGTAAAAAAAGTTTAGCTGCTATTGTTGTCTGTTCTTTTTTTTACGTGCCTGCTGCCAGATAGTGTTTTCTGACTTGAAAGTTTTTAAGTATAACGCTTCAACTTTCTTTCTAGCCCAAGGCGTTCTGCGTAGAAATTTTAATGAGGATGAAATGCTGGGTTCGTGAGTAAAGCAATTGATTTTAATGCGTAAGCCGAGTTGTTCCCAGCCATAATGCGCTTCAAGTTGAGTCAGCATGGCTTTCAGGGTGATGTCATGCAGAAGGTCTTTACTGCCATGTGACATTATGTTTGTCGGTAAGGGTTAAATTTTTTGTTTGTTTTTTCACTCTTAATAGATTTTTGTCTGGAAGATTCAGGTTCGGAAGATTTATCTTCGGCTTTTTTAACCCGCATTCGGCTACCATGAATTTCCTTGCCATTCAGATTTTTCATAGCTACTTTGGCTTCCCCTGCCTTGGGCATTTCAATAAAACCAAACCCCTTGGATTCGCCCGTCACTTTGTCCAGCAAAATATTGCAAGACTGAATAGCACCATAAGGTTTGAACAAGGTCTGTAACTGTTCTTCTGATATATTGCGATCAAGATTGCGAATGAGTAATTTCATGATGACTATTAAAAAATGGCTAAGGTTTTTAAGGATGCCCAGTCTATATCAGTTGGCAACGCTGGTCAGATGTTCTATTTTAAAAATATGAAGCAAGTTATCACAGGATATCATCAGGACGAGCAACAGGACTGGGTTGCCGAGCTTGCCTGTGGTCATTATCAGCATATCCGACATAATCCACCCTGGACCCAGCGGCCTTGGGTCGTCACTTCGCAAGGACGCGCGTCTAAACTTGGTTATCAGCTTGAGTGTAGAGAATGCGATCAGGGTGAACCTAAAGACAGCTCTACAGCATAAGATTAGTGGAGGGTTCGAAGTTTTCCACGGAATATTGTTTCAGCCAGTCAATGTCCAGATCGGGATTGTTAGCCGTTCTTGATTTTGCCTGATGATAAGCCTCTGTAAATTCACTGTCCTGACTATTATGCCACTGATCAACTTGTTTAAGCACATTGGTAGCTTCTGCACGAAATACTTCCTCAAACACGGCGTCAACAATGAATGCAATTTTTTGCCGGGAGGAAATATTGCACGACTGGGTGTAGGTTTCGCAAATACCCAACATGCAAGCCGTAACATATTTGCTGTTATATAATGCTGTCGGCACAGTACCGAGTTCATCTTTTAACGGGTCAAAGCAGTCGGACATGGCGCGTTGAAGCTTTCGTTTACACTTGCCTGAGTTAAATCCAAACATGATTTCTATACTGATTGATGGTTGATAATCTCGCCATTGTCATTGCGATAGCGACAATGCACAGCGGGCGCGTGGCCAGCTTATTGCATGTAGATAGAGATATTACTATAAACTTTGTTCTATGACGTCTCTACAGCCAATAATTTTCACCGATATGGACGGTTCCCTGCTGGATCATGCAACTTATAGTCATGCCGAAGCGGATGAATGTCTGAACTGGTTGAAACAAAAGCAAATTCCCGTTATTCCTGTCACCAGCAAGACATGCGCAGAAGTGTTAATGCTTCGTCAGCAGTTGAATAATGAAGCGCCATTTATTGTTGAAAATGGTGCAGCCATATACATACCACTAAACGAATTGCAGCCTTCAAGTTCGGAAGTGGCAAGATCAGAGGACTTTCTGATCAGAACTTTTGTGGATTCGCGAGTGCACTGGCAAGGCCTGCTAAAAACTGTAGGAACGCACCTGAATGATGCATTCCTGACATTTCAGCAGGCTGGGATTGAAGGAATTATGCAAATGACCGGGCTGAATCAACAACAAGCGCAACTGGCCGCGCAACGTGAATACGGCGAACCTCTGAAATGGCTGGGCAGTGACGCACAATATGATGAATTTCGTGAATTTATACAGGCGCAAGGTGGACAGCTATTGCGTGGCGGCCGATTCATTCATCTTTCAGGCGCATGCGATAAAGGTATCGCCCTGCAATGGTTGCTGAATCAATATCGGCAGCATTATGCAGAAAAGACTGTGGTTAGTATTGCGCTAGGAGACAGTCAGAATGATATCGCCATGCTGGAAGCGGTCGATCACGCCATTATTATTCGTTCGCCTGTGCATGACTATCCGCAATTAAGTGATAATACAGAACAGTCAGTGTACAGAACGCAGGCACTTGGACCGAGTGGCTGGGCAGAAGGAATTACCTATGTGCTGGATAAATTAAAAATAAATATACGAATTAAAGGGTGATCAATGGGAGATTTTCATCAGAGCGGTATTGTTACCACGCTGCATAATTTGACAAATAGACCTTATGAGGATGTTGAGCGAGATCTGGTCAACTTTAGTCGGCAAAGACGTATGGGGATAATACTTCCATCTTTATATTCAGAGCTGAAAACCGATGCGCTGCTGAATATCGTTAAGAAATTAAAAGATGTACCTTACTTGAACCAGATTGTGATTGGTCTGGATAGATCTAATGAGGAAGAATATCGGCATGCATTAAAGTTTTTTTCCGTACTGCCTCAAAATCATCGTGTGCTATGGAACGACGGTCCGCGTTTAAGCGCTCTGCATAACGAGTTACATGCCATGGATCTGGCGCCTTTAGAGCTAGGTAAAGGACGTAATGTCTGGTATTGCATGGGTTATGTACTTGCTTCAGGTCAGACAGATTCCGTGGCTTTACATGATTGCGACATATTAACTTATGAACGTGATCTGTTGGCGCGATTAATTTATCCGGTAGCCAATCCTTTATTCAACTACGAGTTTTGCAAAGGTTACTATGCGCGTTATGCAGACGGGAAGATTAATGGACGTGTAAGTCGATTGTTTGTTACTCCGTTGTTACGCGCACTTAAAAGAGTCGTAGGGCACAATGATTATCTTGAGTTTATGGATAGCTTTAGATATCCGCTTGCGGGTGAATTTTCATTTAGAACCGATGTGTTAAATGACTTGCGCATTCCCAGTGACTGGGGTCTGGAAATTGGTGTGCTATCGGAAATGCATCGAAACTATGCGCATAATCGTCTCTGCCAGGTCGATATTGCCGAAACATACGACCATAAACATCAAGATTTATCGCTGGAGGATAAGCAAAAAGGTTTATCTAAAATGTGCATGGATATTGCTAAAGCGTTATTTAGAAAAATGGCGACTCAAGGAGTGGTGTTTTCCCATGAAACTTTCCGTACTTTAAAAGCGACTTACTTGCGTATCGCTTTGGACTTTGTTGAAACTTACCACAACGATGCCAGATTTAATGGTTTGGCACATGAGCTTCACGAGGAAGAGTTAGTGGTCGAAGCATTTTCTGAAAATTTAGTGATTGCTGGGCAACTATTTTTGGATAATCCTATGGAGACGCCCTTTATTCCAAGCTGGAACCGTATCGCCAGTGCCGTGCCAGATATATTTGATCGTCTGCGCGATGCTGTAGAGGAAGATAATAAAGAATTTTCGAGGTAACTGTATAGGTCAATAATTATGGACGATTTACTACATGCGTTAACACAGCGAGTTACTTTACACCTTGAAGCAATCTATGCGGATGTAGAAAACGTTACCGATTATCCGCAACTGGCTGAACAGCTTATTCAGGCCGCCAAGCTGGAGTCTAGTCAGGTCGAAGAAATAAACCAGCTTGATTACTGGGATCAGACCGATGTCGCCATGATTACTTATGCGGATACGATTCGCGAAAATGAAATAATTCCACTACAAGTTTTACACACGTTTCTTGATGAGTTCTGTAAAGACATTGTTAATATAGTGCATATCCTGCCGTTTTTTCCATTCAGTTCAGATGATGGTTTTGCGGTAATTGATTATTACGATGTCAACAAACGACATGGTGACTGGAACGATATAAGCAGTATCGCTCGCGATTATCATTTAATGTCGGATCTTGTGATTAACCACTGTTCGAGAAACAGTCAGTGGTTTAAAAATTTCAAAGACGGGAAAGATCCGGGAAAAGATTATTTCTTTACCGCTTCACCTAGTGATGATTTGTCTGAAGTCGTGCGGCCACGTACCAATCCATTGCTGAAAGAAGTAAAAACCAAAGATGGAATTAAACACGTATGGTGTACTTTCAGCTATGATCAGATAGATCTGGATTTTAGCAATCCGCAGGTATTGCTTGAGTTTGTACGTATCATTCGCTTCTATCTGGATAAAGGCGTACGTATTTTTCGTTTTGATGCCGTGGCATTTTTATGGAAAATTGTGGGGACCAACTGTCTGAATCTGGATCAAACGCACGAAATTGTTCGGTTGCTGCGTACACTGATTGAACGCGTTCGACCGGATGCCATGATTATCACGGAAACAAATATTCCCAACCGTGAAAATCTTTCTTATTTTGGCAACGCTAATGAAGCGCATTGTATTTATAATTTTTCTCTTCCTCCATTACTGTTAAATACTTTACTCACAGGAGACTGTCATTACTTAAAGCAGTGGATGATGAGTATGCCGCCAGCGGAATATGGTACGGCGTATTTTAATTTTATTGCTTCGCACGATGGGATTGGTTTGAGACCGGCAGAAGGGTTATTGGATCCGGAAGAAATAGATGTGCTGATTAAAACAACGGAAAGTTTTGGTGGTAAAGTATCATGGCGCTCAACTGCAGATGGTCAGCAGCATCCTTATGAATTAAATATTGCGTTGTTTGATGCTCTGCAGGGCACTGTCAATGGTAAGGATGATTTGGGCGAAGACCGATTTATATGTGCGCACGCTATTATGCTCGCGTTGGAAGGTATTCCTGCCTTCTATGTTCACAGTTTGCTTGGAACAGGCAACGACTATCAACGCGTAGAAAATACCAAGCGTAACCGAACCATTAACCGTCATCGCTGGCAATTTAAAGAATTACGTCGGCAGTTAAGCGATCCATCTTCCCAGCATGCACATGTGTTTAAACGGCTGAGCGAACTTATTAGTATTCGGCGTAAGCAGCCAGCGTTTCATCCTAATGCGACACGATTTACACTGCATTTAGGAAATCAGATATTTGGTTTTTGGCGACAAAGTATGAATAGACGTCAAAGCATTTTTTGTATCAGTAATATTTCAACTGAAATGCTGACTTTATTGCTCTCGGATATTAATTTGATTAGTACTGAAAACTGGTTTGATTTAATCAGTGGTGAAAAACTTGAGCATATCGACGGTACGTTTGAGCTGAAGCCCTATCAAACATGCTGGATTACGAATCAGTAATTTTGCATGCGGCACTCTTTCTTAACGCACCATTTTTTCAAAACGTCATTCCCGCGCAGGCTGGAATCCAGATCATATAAGTGTTTGTTACATGTGCTGTGGTAATAGATAGCAGTTGGATTACATAAAACCGTCCATGGGTTTTGCCCTTCAGGCCAGCCTTTGGTTGTTAAAATTCGCTCCCTGCGAATTTTTCCCGTTGTCACGGGAATGGTTTCATATTAAACAGGAATGATGCAACTTCAATATGGTGTTAATTTTTACTCTGTGTCATTGCGGCGGGTCTCTGTTCAGAACATCTTGCGAGACCGGGTTGTTTAACTGAATGTATCGTCTTCCATTTCCTTTAACTTATATAGTGTATCCAAGGCTTGTTTCGGTGTTAAATCGTCGGGATTGATTTCTTGCAGCATTTCTATCGCCGGATGTGGGACTGCAGGCTCAACTGTTAATGGTAATTCCGTCTGGATTAAATCCTTTGATTTTGATTGCTGCTCCAGTAAGGCCAAACGTTTTTTTGCATTGTTGATGATACTTCTGGGAACGCCGGCCAGTTTGGCAACTTGCAGGCCGTAGCTTTGATTGGCCGGACCGGGTTTTACACTATGTAAAAATACGATTTCATCATCGTGCTCAATGGCATCGATGTGAATATTAACCGCGCCTTCCAGCTCATTTGCCAATGACGTTAGTTCAAAGTAATGCGTTGCAAATGTCGTCAGAGAACGGTTTTTCTGCAGCAGATGTTCAGCGCATCCCCAGGCTAAAGACAGGCCGTCAAAAGTACTTGTGCCGCGGCCAATTTCATCCATCAATACCAGACTTTTTTCAGTCGCGTTGTTTAATATATTCGCCGCCTCAGTCATTTCTACCATGAATGTTGAACGTCCGGTGCTTAAGTCATCTGAGGCACCGACGCGGGTAAATATTCTGTCTATCGAACCCAGTCGTGCTGATTCAGCTGGCACATAACAGCCGGCAAACGCCATAATGACAATCAGCGCAGTTTGTCGCATGAAGGTGGATTTTCCGCCCATGTTGGGACCCGTGATTAACAGTAACCTAGACTGCGGATTGAGCGTAATGTCGTTAGCTATGAAGGGTGTAGATTGAATTTGTTCGACAACCGGATGACGTCCCTGTTGAATATACAGGCCTGTTTCGTCAGTCAGCTCGGGCTGAGCGTAATTAAACTCTAATGCCACATATGCATAGCAGGCGAGTACATCAAGTTGAGCGAGCGCGCTGGCAATAGACTGCAGAGGCAGCAGGTAATCAAGTAACTGTGCAAGTATTTTTTCATATAAATATTTTTCACGCGTGAGTGCCCGATCTTTTGCGCTCAAAACTTTATCTTCGAACTGTTTTAATTCTGGAGTGATATAGCGTTCTACATTTTTTAAGGTCTGACGACGTGTATATCGATCAGGAATTTTACTTGCTTGTAATTTGCTGACTTCAATGTAGTAGCCATGCACGCGGTTATAAGCCACTTTTAAAGTGCTGATACCGGTTTCCTGTTGTTCGCGTTGTTCCAGTTGTAATAAAAAATCATCTGCATTCGTATGTAATGTGCGTAGCTCATCCAGCTCGCTGTCGTAACCATTTGCTATCACACCGCCATCTTTAACAAAGGCCGAGGGTTCATCCATTAGCGAAGAAGTCAAAAGAGTATTCAATGCTTGCGGCGTTTCGAGTTGATTATTTAGTGCATGTATTCGGCCTTCGCTAAAACAATTTAATAATGTCTGGATATTCGGTAATTCCTCCAGAGAATCCCTTAATGCTGTCAGGTCGCGAGGCCGGGCGATCTGGATAGCAATACGTGCACGAATACGTTCTATGTCGGCAATGGCTTTTAGATGTGTCTGTACTTCGGGAAAAGTTTTTGTCTGAATAAAATCATCGATTGCCTGATAACGTAGTTTTAATTCTCCTATATCCAGACAGGGTTGACCCAGCCAGCGACGTAAACAGCGTGCACCCATCGCGGTTTTTGTATGATCCAAAACACCGGTCAGACAATGTTTGTTACCTCCATCAATTGATTGATCAATCTCCAGATTTTTGCGGCTAATGGCATCCACCACAATGTATTCATCATGGCGTTGCATGCGTAAACTGGTAATATGGGGTAGTGCTTTTCTTTGTGTGTCTTTCACGTATTGCAATAAAGCGCCCGCTGCACATATTGCTATAGGAAAATCTTCGCAACCAAAGCCTGCCAGATCTTTGGTGCCGAACTGTTCGGTGAGTAATCGGTATGAACTGTCAAATTCGAAAATCCACTCCGGTTGAGTGAGCGATTGTCGCTGGCCGAGTGGAAGTGTGGAATATTCTTGGGTAATAATTTCGGCGGGATGCAATCGTTCAATTTCAGCCAGCAATTCATCGGTACTGGAAAAAATCTGTAACAGAAAATCACCTGAGCCTAATTCAAGGCTGGCCAAACCAATGGACTCATTCTGTGTATAAATTGCACAGATGTGATTATCGCGTTTTTGATCCAGCAAATTCTCATCAGTAATAGTGCCGGGAGTTACAATTCGTACCACTTCACGCTTAACCAGGCCTTTGCTGGTCGCGGGATCACTGACCTGTTCACAGACAGCAATGGATTGCCCGGATTTAACCAGTCGTCCCAAATAATTTTCGGCAGCATGCACCGGTACACCCGCCATGGGAATGCGCTGGCCATTGGAGTTGCCGCGCGAAGTAAGCGTCAGATCCAGAAGTCTTGCGGCTTTTTCCGCGTCATCCATGAAAAGTTCATAGAAGTCACCCATACGGTAAAAAAGTATCTTGTCCGGGTGATCTGCCTTAATGCCCAGATACTGCTGCATCATTGGCGTATGATTTTCGAAAGATTGGCTTGTCATTGGAATAGTTTAACCCTAATACTTTGAGCAACAAGAATATTAATCGTGTTATTTTTTTCAGCAGGACAAATCGGGGAGATTGCTATTAAAACGATTATTTCTCAAGTGGCGGAACTGCTTAAAGTTAATCAATACAAATTAACCCTGGCGGAATCCTGCACAGGTGGCTGGCTGGCTAAAGTGTGCACTGACTTACCCGGCAGTTCTGACTGGTTTGATCGCGGTTTTGTTACTTATAGTAATGCAGCCAAGCATGAGATGTTAGGTGTGAATAAATCAACCATTAAAAACCATGGTGCCGTCAGTCAGCAAACGGTGCAGGAAATGGTGTCCGGAGCTTTGATGCGCAGTCATGCAGACTGGGCAATTGCGATTTCGGGAGTGGCGGGTCCGGGAGGGGGTAGTGCAGTCAATCCGGCAGGATCTGTGTGGTTTGCCTGGATGAAAAAGAATCAAAATCCCAGAACAAGCAAAAAAATCTTTTCCGGTGAGCGTGAACAGGTGCGAGAGCAGTCTGTTGAATATGCATTAGAAGAATTACTTAAGCTATTGAAATGAATGGAAAGCGGTTATTCCTGGCCTTTTGGCCAAATGAAAATCAACTTGAGAAGTTACATGAGCTTCAGTGTGATTATGCGGGTTGGGGTAGAGAAGTGTTATCTGAGAACTTTCATGTAACACTATTATTTCTAGGAAATATTTCAAATAACGTTGCCGATTGTCTGATACAGAATATTCATGACCTCTCCATGCCGCCTTTTCACATGACACTGGATCGTCTGGGCTATTTCGATAAAACAAAAATATTCTGGGTAGGGCCGACCCATGTTCCGCATGAGCTAGAAAGTTTGTATAAAAGTGTGCGCAACTGTGCGCAAAACTGTGGTATTTCAAAATTGAGTAAACGTTATACGCCTCATGTTTCGTTGTTGAGACATTCAGAAATTCCCACTTCCAAACCTGACTTGACGCCGATTGAGTGGGATGTAAAAGAATTTTTTCTAGTGGAATCGCGGCTCGATAAAGACCGCGCACGTTACTACACGCGAGACAGTTTTTCTCTGACAAATCTTGAGTAGACTGTGTGTGTCGACACTATTAAGATAGCTCAACCAAAATCCAATACAAATTTATATCCATCATATTTAATACACATAGAAGCCGAGGTAGTTCGTGGAAGAAGATAAAAAGAAAGCGTTAACAGCCGCCCTAGGGCAAATTGAACGACAGTTTGGAAAAGGGGCCGTGATGCGCCTGGGTGATGATTCACTACCGCGCAATGTTGATGTCATTTCTACCGGTTCACTTGCATTGGATGTTGCTCTCGGTATTGGTGGTCTTCCCAAAGGCCGTGTGATTGAAATTTTTGGTCCGGAATCTTCTGGTAAAACGACTTTAACCCTGCAGGTGATTGCGGAATGCCAAAAGAAAGGCGGCACTGCGGCTTTCGTGGATGCTGAGCATGCGCTGGATCCTACTTATGCCGAAAAGCTGGGTGTGAATGTTGACGACCTGCTGGTTTCCCAACCGGACACGGGTGAGCAGGCACTGGAAATTACCGATATGCTGGTACGCTCCGGCGCGGTAGATATTGTCGTGGTCGACTCTGTCGCTGCGCTGACACCGCGTGCTGAAATTGAAGGCGATATGGGTGACTCGCACATGGGTCTGCAAGCGCGTTTAATGTCACAGGCGTTAAGAAAGCTGACGGGTAATATCAAGCGTTCCAACACCATGGTCATCTTCATTAACCAGATTCGTATGAAGATTGGCGTCATGTTTGGCAGCCCTGAGACCACCACCGGAGGAAATGCGCTGAAGTTTTATGCTTCAGTTCGTCTGGATATTCGTCGTATAGGTTCAATCAAAAAGGGTGAAGAAATACTTGGTAGCGAAACCCGCGTTAAAGTGGTCAAGAACAAAATGGCACCTCCGTTCAAGAAAGCAGAATTTGAAATTCTTTACGGCGAGGGCATTTCCCGTGTGGGTGAATTGATTGACCTCGGCGTCGAGCATGATCTGGTGAAGAAATCAGGTTCCTGGTATAGCTACAATGATGAACGCATTGGTCAGGGCAAAGAAAACGCCAAAGCTTACCTGAACGAAAATGCTCATCTGATTGATGAACTTGACGGCCTGCTGCGTGCAAAATTACTTCCGGATCTGAGTGGTTTTGTCCCTGAGCACTCGGAGTCCGAGGAAGAGCCGGCTGAAGCCTAAATCAGAGAAAGAAAATGGGCCCGTGTCGGGTCGGGATGCCTACTATGTAGCGGTTGATCTTTTGGCTCGGCGTGAGCATTCTCGTGCCGAGCTCGAAGCCAAGCTCGCCAAAAGAGAATTTACTGAAGAACAGATCGCCAGTGCCTTTGAGCTGCTTCTGCAACATGATCTGCAAAGTGATCAGCGCTATGTGGAAGATTTTGTTCGTTCCCGTATTCTGAAAGGCAATGGCCCGCTAAAAATTTCCCATGAATTACGTGCCCGTGGCGTTGACGCCTCCACAGTTGATGATTATCTAAACTGCCAGCAAATCGACTGGTTTGAGGTGGCCACGGCCACTTATGAAAAGAAATATCGCTCAAATGATAAAATTGATGCACGAGAACAAGCTAAACGCGTACGCTTTATGCAATCAAAAGGCTTTCCTGGTGATATAATTTTCCGACTTTTTAAATGACCGCATCGGTAAGTGAACAATAAAGGATATCCAGTCAATGGAAGGTAGTGCGGAGATACGCAACGCATTTTTAGAATACTTCGAAAATAAAGAGCATACCCGGGTTCCCAGCAGCTCGCTGGTACCGGCGTCTGATCCTACTTTATTATTCACCAATGCGGGCATGGTGCAGTTCAAGGATGTGTTTCTAGGTAAGGACAAGTTGCCATATACCCGTGCGACTTCAAGTCAGCGTTGTGTGCGAGCAGGTGGCAAACATAATGACCTTGAAAACGTTGGTTATACCGCGAGGCACCACACCTTCTTTGAGATGCTCGGCAATTTCAGTTTTGGAGATTATTTTAAACAGGAAGCGATTAACTATGCCTGGGATTTACTCACCCGCGTGATCGGCCTGCCCGAAGAAAAACTGTGGGTCACGGTATTTGAAGAAGATGATGAAGCAGCCAATATCTGGTTAAACGAAATCGGTGTAAACAAAGACCGACTAAAAAGAATTGGTGCCAAAGATAATTTCTGGGCGATGGGTGACACCGGCCCCTGTGGCCCTTGTACCGAAATTTTTTATGATCATGGCGAGCATATTGCTGGTGGCCCACCTGGAAGTCCAGATGAGGATGGTGACCGCTATGTGGAAATCTGGAACCTGGTATTCATGCAGTATGAGCGTGACAAGACAGGCCAGTTAAATCCGCTACCTAAACCTTCAGTGGATACCGGCATGGGACTGGAGCGACTCTGCGCCGTGCTACAGGGTGTCAACAGTAACTATGATACGGATCTATTCCAGGGGTTGATCAAACAGGTCGCCGCGCTGGCAAAACTCAAGGATTTGTCTAACCCGTCCTTAAAAGTCATTGCTGATCATATCCGCTCCTGCAGTTTCCTGATTACGGATGGCGTATTACCTTCCAACGAAGGCCGAGGCTATGTGCTGCGCAGAATTATTCGTCGTGCGGCGCGACATGGGCATCGTTTGGGATTAGAGGAGCCATTCTTCCATAAACTGGTTGCACCTCTGATTGAAACTTTCCACGGTGCTTTCCCGGAGCTGATCGAAGCAAAAGACAAAGTAGAACGCAGCTTATTAAACGAGGAAGAGCGATTCGGCGAAACACTGGAGCAGGGCATGCGCATCCTTCAGGATGATATTGATCGTATGCAGGGAAACATTATCTCTGGTGACACTGTATTTAAACTTTATGATACCTATGGCTTTCCAGTTGATCTAACGGCAGATATTGCACGTGAAAAAAATCTGCGACTGGATCTTGAAGGCTTCGAGAAAAATATGAATCAGCAGCGTGAACGCGCGCGAGACGCGAGTCGCTTCGGTGAAGGTTATGATGCCGCGCTGGATGTAAAATCCGTCACTGATTTCACCGGATATCAAACGCTGCTAGGGAGTACAAAAGTCGAGGAAATATTTGCAGTCAATCAACCGGTGCAAACGCTGGCGCAGGGTGATGAAGGCATACTAATGCTGACAGAAACGCCTTTCTATGCTGAGTCTGGCGGGCAGGTCGGGGATACAGGCACTATTGAAGCCAATAATTTCTGTTTTGAAGTTTATGATACACAAAAGAAAGGTGCTGCATTTGCACATATAGGTAAAGTCACGCAGGGTAAAATAACAGCTGGTGACAGCGTGGTGGCTAAAGTGAATGAAAAAAGAAGAGCCGCTATTGTATTAAACCATTCCGCGACACATCTTATGCATGCCGCATTACGAGAAGTGTTGGGAACACATGTGCAGCAGAAAGGTTCGCTGGTGGATGCAGACAAACTGCGATTTGACTTTTCACATGATGCACCTGTGACTGAACAGGAAAAACTGCAGGTCGAGCAAATTGTAAATGCTGAAATTCGCAAGAACAGTGCAGCCAATGCTGAGCTGATGGACAAAGACAAAGCGCTGGCCGCCGGAGCTATGGCTTTGTTTGGTGAAAAATACGGTGACGAAGTGCGCGTACTTTCGATCGGGGATTTTTCTGTTGAACTTTGTGGCGGTACGCACGTCAGCAGAACAGGTGATATTGGTTTATTTAAAATTATTGCCGAAACTGGCGTCGCTTCAGGAGTGAGAAGAATCGAGGCTTTAACAGGAGAGGAAGCTTTTAATTGGATTCAAGGAACGCTTAACGATTTTCAGCAGACAGCCAAAATATTAAATTCAAGATTAGAAGATGCTCCACTTAAGGCTGGTAATTCACTCGAGCGCATTAAACAGTTAGAGAAAGAGCTGGAGCAAATCAAATCCAAGCTTGCGACCCAAGCCAGTGAAGATATTGAAAGTGATGCGGTAGAGATTGATGGAATAAAAGTATTGGCATGTCATCTGGAAGGTGCGGATGTGAAAACATTACGCGACACGCTGGATCGTTTGAAAGATAAACTGGGCAGTGCAGCCATTGTGCTGGGTACCTCAAATGACGCCAAAGTCACACTGGTCGCGGGCGTCACCAAAGATCAGACGCATCGCATTAAAGCCGGTGATCTGGTCAATGCCGTGGCCACGCAAGTAGGCGGCAAAGGTGGCGGACGAGCAGATATGGCACAGGCGGGTGGTAATAACCCTGCGGCACTGGATCAGGCATTACGGAGCGTCCCCGATTGGGTGCGGGCGCAAATATAGGACAGGTCTGGAGAAATACACATGGCAGTGATAGTACAAAAATACGGGGGCACTTCGGTTGGTAGCGTCGAACGCATAGAGAAAGTTGCCGACAAGGTCATTCAGTATCGCAATCAAGGCAATAGCATTGTCGTAGTGGTTTCAGCTATGAGTGGCGAAACAAACCGGCTTGTGTCGCTGGCCAGTGAGATACTGGGAGAAACTCCACATGGGCCAGAGCTGGATGTTTTATTATCGACCGGGGAACAGGTAACGATTGCTCTGCTGAGTATGGCGCTGCAAAAAAGGGGTTGTCCGGCAATTTCCCGAACCGGCTGGCAGCTGGATATAAAGACCGATGACGCCAGTAACAAAGCGCGCATCACCGGTATTGATACAGAAAAAATTCAGTGCCATCTGGACGAAGGCATGGTCGTTGTTGTTGCCGGCTTTCAGGGTGTGGATGAGGACGGTAATATCACCACGCTGGGACGGGGTGGTTCGGATACTACCGCGGTTGCTCTGGCTACCGCGATTAATGCGGATGAATGTCAGATCTTTACGGACGTGGATGGGGTATACACCACCGATCCACGCGTGGAACCTAACGCACGTCGTCTGCCCCAAATAACATTTGAAGAAATGCTGGAAATGGCCAGTCTGGGCTCCAAGGTACTGCAAATTCGCGCGGTTGAATTTGCCGGTAAATATAAAGTGCCGTTGAGAGTGCTATCCAGCTTTGAAGACGGGCCAGGTACATTGATTACAACTGAGGACAAACACATGGAACAGGCCAAAATTGCGGGCATTGCCTTTAACCGGGACGAGGCGCAACTGACCGTCAAAGGCGTACCGGATCAGCCAGGAATTGCAGCGAAAATTCTCGGCCCGATCTCGCGTGCAAATATCGAAATTGACATGATTGTACAAAATGTGGCCTGGGATGATACGGCCAATTTTACTTTTACCGTGCATCGAAACGACTTTAAACGTGCGCTTGAGATACTCGAGGATACCGCTAATAAACTGGGGGCGACGACTGTCAGCGGGGATGCTAGTATCGTGAAGCTTTCACTGGTAGGCGTAGGAATGCGTTCACACGCGGGTATTGCCAGTCAGATGTTTGAAACACTGGCGGAAGAAGGCATAAATATTAGAATGATTTCGACTTCAGAAATAAAAATATCTGTTGTTGTGGACGAGAAGTATCTAGAATTAGGGGTTCGTTGTCTGCATCAGGAGTTTGGATTGGCCAATGAAGCCGAGGACGAGTCATCAACAGCTTGAGATTTGGAGAGATAATTAGGAAGAAGCAGGATTTCTAGATACAGATCAATAAAATCAATAACTTAACTGTTTTCTAGGGGTAGAGTAAAAATAATAATTATAAAAAAAACCACAGGAATTAGGAGGACCGGGCATGTTGATACTAACCCGTAGGGTCGGAGAGACCCTGATGATAGGAGATGACGTAATCGTTACTGTGTTGGGCGTAAAGGGTAACCAAGTGCGCATAGGAGTGAGCGCGCCCAAGGATGTCGCGGTGCATCGTGAGGAAATTTACGAAAGAATTCGTAAAGAAAAAGAAGTCGATGCATAAAATTTAGAATGTATAAATAGGTTGAAATAGCTAAACTCTACAAATAAAAACGTATTCACCTCCGTTAGAAACACTTGCTTAGAGTCTAAACGGATAAATGTAGTGAATCTGGTCCTACTAAGGGCAGCGTACATGGATGTACAGAATAGAGCGCAAATGGAGGGCCGTTCTGACCATTCAAGTATTCGCTAAAAATATCTAGGAGAAGTGGCCGAGAGGCTGAAGGCGCTCCCCTGCTAAGGGAGTATACAGTTTATAGCTGTATCGAGGGTTCGAATCCCTCCTTCTCCGCCATTAATAAAAATGCAATTTTTTTCTGTAACTAATCCAATTATTGCAAGTGAAATAAAATAAGCTATGTCTATAATCGAAGTGGAAAATATTACAAGAAAAATTTGACCATAAGAATTCATTGTGATTCGAAGTGCCTTGCGTGTAATTCACGTTTTACATTTTTAGGGATGAATAAAATAGCAATTAGGATCAAAGTTGGCACAATAATGAAATCATCTAATTGGCCAAGTACTGGAATAAAATCGGGGATAATGTCAATAGGGGAAATCAGATATGCGATTGCGGCGCCAATTAATCATTTCGACAAAATAGGTGTGCGAGGTTCTGATAATAAATCTTTGTAATATCCAGTTTGCAACTTTATAGACGTCACAAATACGCTCCATTTTTTCATTATTCAAATACCGCAATTTCATAATCAATAATTACAATAATACACTTATCGCACGAATATTTGCTTTGGGTCGGCAGCGGTCATTGAGAGATAGGGTACATTAGTATTATAAAATATACTGATATAGAATCGATCTGAATGTCGGCTAACGACCCATAGAAAAACATTATTAATAGGCATCCTATCTTAGAATTTACCTGCGCACTGACAGGATTTTCAATAATGAAAACAAGTAGGTTGAACACTTATGAGTGGTGCCGAGGAAAGGACTCGAACCTTCACGGGGTTACCCCCACTAGCACCTGAAGCTAGCGCGTCTACCAATTCCGCCACC
>CAZWQM010000010.1:0-14743 GCA_964636225.1 uncultured Thiotrichales bacterium
AACGGAATCGTTAAATGCCTGGCGTGAAAATGCCACTTTGTTTTCTGTTGAGGTTAATTCTTCTGAAAGCTGCATCATATTCTGATTGGCTTTCAGATCCGGGTAAGCTTCAACAACAAGATTAAATTTACCTAAAGATAATGCTAACGCAGACTCCGCTCCCGCAAGATCCTGAATGGCGGATGCGCTGCCAGGATTGGCTTTGGCTGCATTGAGTAAAGAACTGGCTGCATTTCGAGCGGCGATAACCGCTTCCAGTGTTTCGCGTTCGTGTTGAATATAACCTTTTGCGGTCTCAACCAGATTGGGAATCAGGTCGTAGCGGCGTTTGAGTTGCACTTCGATTTGAGCGAACGCATTTTCAAAGCGGTGTTTAAGGCTCACCAGTTTGTTGTAAATGCTTATCACATAAAGAACAATGGCAACAATAATAACCATTAAGATAATGATCGGTGAGTCCATACGGGTCCCCATAAAGTAATGTCAGGCTACATGGTACTAAAACATAAAGCCCAATAGAATGATATTTGCGCTGAAATGGTGCCTGTCTGGCTATTGGTTCAGGATATTAATCGGGAGCGAAAAATGAGTGATGATGTGATCGTAGAACTGCAATCCAAAATCTCCTATCAGGAGGACAATCTGCAGGAGCTTGGGACAGTAGTGATTGCCATGCAAAAGCAGATCGACAGTCTGGAGCTTTGCTGCCAGGCGTTGAAAGACCGCATGAAAGAGGTTACGAGTTGTTTGGGGGGAGGTTCAGAGCTTGACGAAAAGCCACCGCATTACTGATACAGTGGCTTTTTATGAGGAAATTCGCTTAGCGGCATAAAACATCGTTTCGATGCTTTTCAAGCTTGGCTAATACCTGCTTTTGCAGATCCTGTTCAATGCCCATTTCGTTAAGGGTGATGTGAACATTTTCTAACATAGCATCCAAGTGTTCATCGTCCAAACCGCGTGAGACAACATCTTTGTGAGATTTACGCATGTTTCAACCGGTATATAAATACGGTCCACCAAAAATACAAGTCAGAAAAGCGGTCATTTTGGTTGACTGTTTTCTCATGTCGACATTCTCAAAAAACTTGTTGATTCTATCGTCTTCAGAAATGTGGTAGTAAAGCTTAATCGCGGCGAGATCGACTGCGTTTTTTCCACCAATCTTTTCAAATAATGTTGGCTCTGCCGTGGTTTTTTGATCCATAATATTCATCCTGTAATTTTTAATTTCTGATCAAGTACAACACTAATCTTAATTACTGACAGGGTCATTGATGTGTATCAGTTTCTGCTAATATTGATGTAATACCCAAGCCTGGTTGATTTTTATCAAGTGCCTAAATGATACTCAGCTTAATGCAGGCGACCAAATCATCCGATATGTAAATGTGCAAAAAATGCTTATGTGCTCATTAAAATTTGAAATCTTTGATGATGCCTCTCATTTAAGCTTGAGCCGCATAAAGGGATGATATTTTGGCGGATGTGAGTCCGAGCATTGAAAGCCTTGCGCAGATGGAACAATTTGCCCCTCTTGATCGCGTTAAATCTTATATACTATCAGAATTGTTATTAAAACTATTTAGGGGGATTTATGTTTGAACCACTTTCGATTCCATTTGGCTGTGTCATGCTTTACAACGTTGTAAAACTGAAAGAGGGTGTAAGTGTCGAGGATATTGAGCTGGCATTGGGAGAAATGTGTAATGTAGTCAAAAACACTTATGGGGATGATGAAGGTGGTTTTATCGGCGGCCAGGTTTATAAGTTTGGTGGATTTATTTCAGACGAGGGCTCGTTCGCTTCCAGGCAACAGACAGAAGATCATATTGCCATTGTGACCTTCTGGAAATCGTTTGAACAGCATGAGAAATCTCATGCCGATGCAGCTTTTAAAGAAAAGTTTGACAATCTTGCTGACTTCGCCAAAGAAACTTATGAGGTGGGATATGAAATGCTGTGGCAAGGCGAGCCGGAAAAATAAATACAGAATACTGTTTTGTGGTGCAAATGTCGTATCTATCTGTTTGGGAAACTACCAATACCGGATCTACCCGTTTCGTACAAAATATTCTAGCGTGCCACCAACGGGATGACTTCTGCCGTTTTGCTATGTATCTGGGCATCAATGGTCGACTCAATCTGGTAAAAACGAAATACATCTTCTGGGGATAAGATATTGGAGAAGAACTCGGCATGATTCTGTTTGGTTTGTAATTTTCTGCCTTCAATGCGAAAAAACTCGGCCTGCATGTTGATCATGCTTTGTTTTTCTATTTGGCCACTTTTGTATTTGTCGTTAAATTTTCTAATTAAATTGAAAGCATCATGATCGTGAATGGATTGCTTTTGTTGGTATTTGTCATATAGCGCCCAAAAATCGCTGTTATCTTTTTCCTTCAGTGCTAGCGCATTGGCAATCTGCTCACGTTTAGTGTCCATAAGTGACGCATACACATCTTGCATAGATTCTGCATGAGAAATACTGATAAATGCACTTATTAGGGTCAATATAACGAGTCTGTAGATCATTTCTATTCCTGTTTATTAATTTGTATTTGGTCAATAAAAGAAAGGTGGTAACATCAAAATACGCTTCGCTATACTAATAATAACAGAGAAAGACTGCATCATGCGTTTTAGAATATTATCAATATTCATTTTCATGATGAGTGTCGTTGCATCAGAAGTGCAGGCGCGTGATGTGATTATCGCAACTGTTTCAGATGGGCCACTGGCCCGCCAGTTTGTAGACTTCTCCATCATTCAGCGAGAAATAAATAACATTGTTGGTAATGAGTTTAAGGTGTCTTATCCTTCAGCTCTGCAGGTGCATGGCGACTGGAGTGAGCAGGGTATTCAACGGCAATTACATAGTCTGCTGAATAATTCTGAACTGGATATTATTATAACACTCGGTATTGTCAGTTCACATCTTGCCTCAAAAATTTCTAACCTTGCAAAACCTGTAATCGCTCCTTATGTGGTAGATATAGCTTTGCAGGGTATTCCTTATCATGACAACGCCAGCGGCAAGAATAATTTTGTATACACGCGTTATGTCAGTTCTGTCTCTGATGATCTCGAGCGTTTTCATAAATTGGTGGGGTTTCATCATCTGGCTATTGTGGTTGATGAGTTGCCAGTTAAGGTGATACCCAGTTTGAAAGGGACCGCAAAGCGGACCTCAGAAAATTTTTGTTTTGAGATATCACTTATAACAGGTGAAAATGATATTCAGGACATTGCCAGTAAAATTCCTGACAGTGCGGATGCCGTATTGGTTGCTTCTTTACTGAGGGTTGATAATCGGGATATTCAGACGCTGGCAAATTACTTGATTGAGCAGCGGCTGCCGAGTTTTTCATTTTTGGGTCAGCAGGAATTGAAGATGGGTTTGATGGCCACCATTTCCGGCAGAGACAGTGACCAGATTGTATTTGCGCGGCGTATCGCGACAAATGTTTACCGTATATTACTCAATACTCCAGCATCTAAACTGAATGTCGACTTTTATGAAAGTGATCGCCTGTCAATTAATATGCAAACAGCGCGTGCAATTGGTGTGTCTTCTCGTTGGGTGGATATTGAGAATGCTGAACTTCTATATGATGATATTGCCAGTAATGCTCAAGTGATCACATTGCAGGAAGCCATGAGCAGAGCAATCGAAGCCAATATTGATTTGCAGGCCAGTCAGGTCAATATTGATATTTCCGAAAATAATATTGGAATTGCGCGCTCGGCATTATTGCCTCAATTGAACGCTAATACTGCATATACAACAATTGACCAGGATAGGGCGACACCTCAAAATGCTGCTGAAAATTCAGTAGATGCGGGTATAAAAGCCGCGCAAACTATCTACTCCGATGCCCAGTGGGCAAATTATACTATCGCGAAATATTTCGATCGCAGTACTGACCTTGAAACCAAAATCACATTGTTGAATACACTGCAGTCCTCCGCATCGGCTTATTTGAATGTGCTAAGGGCGGCCGCACTTGAACGTGTACAACAATCCAACGTGGAATTAACTCGTGATAATTTGGAGCTGGCTAAATCCAGAGAGCAGATCGGAGAATCTTCCCGCGCAGATGAACTGCGCTGGGAAAGTCAGTTGGCACGCGATCGACAAAGCCTTCTGACCGCAGAAGCAGATCGATTGGTGGCCGAAGCAGAGTTGTATCGTGTGTTACATATCTCTACGGAAGAATCCATTGCAATATCAGACGATTCCATAGTGGAAGTACTCACAGAACTGAATCGGCCTGAAAATCGCAGTCTGTATGACAATCCACTGCAGGAGCATTTCGCGCACGCGACATTCAATTATGGCAATTGGTTTTGTCCAAGCAAGGAGTAGATGGTGTATACGAAAGAATTAGCTAACCGGTACTAACTACCTAAATATGGATCATTAATAGTTAATCTATATGAACTAGTTGCGGGTTCTGAGGATGTGCTATTAGCAAACGCCGTGTGGCCAGGGTGGCCTCACGGCGGTATTAAAGCTTATGGGTGTTTAGGTGTTGTATATTCAGCTTCTTTCTGGAACGGTTCCCAGATAGTGTCGTAGCCTACATACCCTTTTTCATTGGCTTCTTTTTGACGTGTTTTAAGAAATCGGGACTCGCCCTCTGGCACTTTGGGTCTGGTGCTTTTTTGTTCGCTCATATATCACCTTTTTTATCAAAATTTGAATAGCTCCGGCTGGAACTATATCAAAATAAGACGTCATGATAGCAATGTTCTCTTTATAGATAGCAAAAATAAATCTATAGCCCAAAGAGCTTCACGAGTCGATTGTCCAGCAGTTGAGTGCTGGTCTATAGTATCTTGATGATTAATCACGGCTTATTTGTCTATGCTATTCGTCATTTATCATCAGTGGGAAAAGTTGCCTGAAGAGGCCAATGTACTGTTTGCGGAATGTGAACAGCAATCATTATTTTACTCCAGAGTCTGGCTTGAGACGCTCTCGGAGTATGCGCTGGCGAAAAGTCAAACACTGTTGCTGGCATGTGTGGTCGAGAATAATAATTTTAAGGCAATTCTTCCCATGAAGCAATGTGCTCAAAATGGGCTTAGCGCATTAAGCACTAATTTTACTTCACAGTTTTCATTACTCGTCGCAAATTCACACTCGCAAGTGGCTATTATTAGTTGCCTGGTGGATGGTCTCGTTCAAATGTCAGTTAACTCACTGCAACTGGATCCAATAGATAGCGCAGATAGCAACATGAGCGGATTATGCAAGGTTATGTGCGCTCGCGGGTATCAGGGATATGACTATTTTAAATTTTACAATTGGAGCCATTTCTTAAATGGGCAGTCATTTGATGAATATATGGCAGCACGACCTGCAACGGTGAGAAATACAATTGACAGGAAAAGGCGCAAGCTGGAACGTGAGCACGATTATGACATTCGCTTGTATCAGGATCGTTTTTTAGATCAGGCAATTAACGACTATCAGGAAGTTTATATAAAAAGCTGGAAAGCCAATGAAGTTTATTCGGACTTTACACCTAATCTAGTAAAGAACCTGTCACGTCAGGGCTGGTTGCGTATGGCGATATTATATATTAATTCACAACCTGCAGCGGCACAGATCTGGTTTGTGGTTCATGCCAAGGCTTACATATACCGACTGGTGTTTGATGAGAAGTGGCGTACGTACTCTCCTGGTTCAATCCTTACACATTATCTTCTGCACCATGTGATTGAAAAAGATAAGGTTTTGCTAATAGACTTTCTCGTCGGCAACGAACGATATAAACAGGACTGGATGACTAGCAGAAGAGAACTTATAGGGATTCGTTTTGCACTACAAAAAATACATAAAAGTCGGCTGGCCAAAATAATCCATTCGATTAAATAAGGTTGGGTGCAGGGTTATAATAAGATGTAAAGGCCGTTTTAGTTGGAGGCAAACGGATCATCAGAAAGCATTAGACTTATATATGGAGCGTAAGTGAGTACCGCACCCTGACATGCACCCAGTTCATTAAATATATTGGCGACATTTACCAGTTTTGTGTGGTCTTTGGGGGACAGTTTAAGAGCTTCCAGTGCATCGATTAGTGGTTCAACATCGCGGCTGTCTACATAGGTCTGCAACATGGTAATGGCATTTTCCAGTGCATCAATATTGACGGTTTTGCTTTTGATAATATCGGCGGTGGAGTGTTCATTAAATTCCGGCGGATGTTCAGCAATGCTGTTTGCTGATGTGCTTTGAGAGGCCACATTAATTCCAGAGTATGTATTGTATTCTGCTTGAGCACATTGCTTGAGTGTATTAACAAAATCATTAAACTCAGAAACATTGGGCCTGGACAAAAGCAGCGATAATAACGGTTCGCCATTAACACGGCTAATGAATTCCAGATGCGAACGGGTAATGACAGGATCGGGTTCCAGCACCGCGAGCATGACACTTTGAACTTCCTGTTTGCCGCGAGTTTTGACACGAATAAATACCTGTTCACCATCAATTTCGTATTCGCGAGTGCCTTTGAAAAACTGTTTTTGGATAAGTTTAGTTCGCATGTTAATTTTGTAGAAGTGCTTATTGAATGAAATAGAGCGGCATAATCATATTAGTTTTACAGTCCAGCAAAAGAGTTATATTCATTTTTGGCTTTTGCCTTAACGGCTGCCACGAAGGCGTTGAACTCTTTCTCATTTGGCTGGTTTAAATGTAAAGAAATGAGGGGTCCACACTTTACCCTGCTGTGAAAGTGGAGTTGTGAGCCTTCTATGATGGGTTCTGGGTTTAACATGGCCAGCACTACATCCATTTGCTTTTTCTTTTTAAAAGGCTTGTAGATAGTGACGTGGACGGAATCTTCAAGCAATTCGAGTTCCTGTTTCCCGTGCAGCAGATGCTTTTGAATTAATTTCAGTGTCTTAACCTCAATCGTGGCTTAGTTCAGTTTGCTCGGCATTTCCATCATTTCTGAAACTTCAAGTGTGCCATTAATATTACGAAACGGACAGGACATTGCCGCTTCAAGTGCCGCCGCCATGGAGCCAAATTCAAAAATACTCATACCTGACATGAGTGTGGTGGTGCCGGGTTCAGCTTTGCCGTCCGGATGCACTGTATGCGTATCTTTGAAGGGAATAGCCGGGCTAACGACGGCCTGACCCAAAGAAGATAACCATTTCTGATATTCTTCAAAATGTTTTTTCCCTTGCTCGGGGTTGCTGGGTTGATTGCCTCCCAGATAAACGAAAATATATTTTGGCATGATAATAATCCTTGGGGATGGTAATTTTTATTATATACAGCTCATGGAATGATTGACTGTTCTAAACTAGAAATAATGAATGCCATCCCTGCGCTCATGAATCTCTGGTTTATGTTCTTCGGTGGCTTTACGCAATTTTGCTTCTACGCGAATTGCATCCATCAAATGTGAATCCGATATTTCAGGATAAAGCTGATAGAATCGGTCGACTTCCAATGCATGAGTGCGTGCATTGATTTCCAGCTGGCCACGCAATGATGGACTTAGGTTATGCAGCATTAACAGACGTGAAGATTGCCGATACAGATAACGCTGACATAATTCTGTAGCTTCTTCGTCCTGCCAGTCTTCTCTTATCATTAAAGATGGAAATGATTCATCGTGCGTATAGTTTCGAGTGAACCACTTTGCTTTGGGATTCCAGCCAGCACGTTCTGCAACCAGACGTTCCAGGCGATAGTTCACCGGCGCTGAAGCAGACGACGCTTCATCATCTGTTTTGTCTATAGGCATGACGGCAGCGGGTAATGCCGTCCATTCAGGGCGTGCTGGATAAGCGTCCATTTGCTCTGCATTACAGCAGGAGAAAATCAATGCCAGCGGAGATTGATCTTGATTATCGAGTAGCCAGTATTCGTAACAATCCGCAGCGGGGAAGGGAAGCGAAATGTCAGCTAGAAAATCGGTTAATTCCAGAATTCTTGCATCAACGGTTTCTTTTTCATCCAGCAGTGAGCGTATTTTTTTTTGCTGAATAAGATGATTGCTGATAGTAACAGCGCGGCGATACGAGTGTTTAACTCCCAGTGTATCGTTACCCAAGTGTAAAAACTGTATCTCCCAGGTTTGTCCGTCTGCTGTTAATGCTCGAGCGCGTTCTGATTGGGCAATTTGTACCTGCCCGTAATAGGGTGGAAGGAGGCGCTGGGAGTATGTCTTAATCATGGATACGCGGGCATCATACCTCAAGTAAGTGGACCAGATCCTGGGACTGATCTCTTCGTTGTTCAGCCAGTTGTTGATAGTGAGTTAATTTTGCTGAGGCAAAGAGCTCGGCGATTTGATCAAATTCAGATGCGGCTTTTATAGCTAAATCCACATAATCAGATTCTTCGGCCAGTGCATGCATGGCAGAGGCGCGATTGGCAGTGACCATGGCCCATAGCATCGGGACGTCTTCTTTGAGCAGCACTTTTAGAGTGGCATCATAAATCGGGATAGACTCTTCAAGTGAGGCGATGTCTTCTTCGTGCGTGCCCAATGACTGTAATGCGACGGCCAAATTGTTTTGCGTAATCGCCCAGGTATAAGCCGATTTGTCCGGTGTTCTTTTAGCCATGGCATTGCGCATTACCACGACGGCCTGTTCAAGTGTGCGAGCTCCCTTGCGATGTGTGCCAAGCATACAAAGCACATTGCCCACACTGCATAATGTCGCGGCCCATAATTCTGGGTGTTCATCCTGCTTTAATGCCGTGGAAGCCTGTTTATAGGTATCGGCAGCCTGTTTAAGTAGCCTGGTATCATCTTCAAGCTGCCCAAGTGTTTGCAGAACAATACCCATGTGAAATTGAGTGGTGGCCCACTCCAATGGAGTCTCATTAAACGTGCGTGCCTGTAATGCCTGTTCATAGGACATGGCTGCCTGCTCCAGGAAGTGAGAACTGCCACTGCGTTGTCCAATGAAACCCATAACATCACCGATGTTATGATGAATCGCAGACCACCTAGCAGGATCGTCCTGTTTCTCAACCATCATTTGCATACCCTGAAATAACTCAATGGCCTGTTGAAACACATGTGCGCCGCCTAAACGCAGTTCCTGAATATCCGCAGGGTCCTGTAAGGTATTTTGAGAATTGGCCCATTCGATCAGGGTTTCTTTGTTGGCTTTTAATTCAAAGAAAGTATTGTTGTAGCGATCAACGGCCTGTGTAAGTGCACCACGAACAGGAGAATCACTGTCCAGCAGTTCAATCAGGCCTTGAGCATTGGTGTCATGACGCCAGGCTATAGGGACCTCAAGGCCCGGAGTTAGCAGTATTTCCGCATACAGATTATTGGGCATGTATTGAGTTTGCTGTCTGACTATAGAATGACCGAGTTAATTGATTGGTTGTACGCGCTGATTAGAGCCAACGATTTCACTGATGTCAGGTTCCGCGTCAAGTGGGCCCCCAGCCTCAATTTCTTCTTCGGTTGCATCGCGCACGTTGAGAATTTCAAGCTTGAAAATGACTTCCCGCCCACACAATGGATTATTTCCGTCAATGGTGACAGACTTTTCATCAACCCGTGTCACCAGAAAAGATTTTGTTTGCCCCTGTTCATTTTCCATCAATATGGACATGCCGACTTCCCGATACTCTTCCGGCACGTTGTCGATATGATCGGTAAATACCAGTGACTCATCACGCGGTCCATACAATTGATTGCAGTCGATAGGGACATCAATGATATCGCCGGGTACGCGACCTTCAAGCTCCGCCGTGACTTGAGGCGCCAGTGCTTCCGTGACTCCATGAATATAGCCAATTGGGAATTCGACTGTGGTAAGGACGGACTGCGTTTTTGAGTCGATGACACTGTACGTTAACTCAACATATTTACCGTCAGTGATCACTTGTTCGATAATTTCACTCATATTTAATTTCCCGGACTGTTTTTTGTGTATCTATTATTTAAGTGGTTGTTAAAAAATAGATGCCGCAAAAATCTTAACTTCACCTTCTTCGTATCCCAGTACCATGCGGCCTAGCCACTCGCCTTCTTTTTTAGTGCTTCTTACACGGTATAAAACGGTCACGTGTTCGCCTCGGCGTATAGTGCCGAGAAAGTCATAATTGGGATCGAGGTTTCTGGTTAATTCACTTTTGGCAAACTGTTTGCCCACTTCAACTTCGTTGAGACCATACATTAAATCATAAGAAAACTTTCGAATAAATTTGCCGTACTCACCCTCATTGGAATATTTGATAAGGTCATCCCACATTGGGTGGGCAATTTTAATGATTTCCTCTTCTGTCTGGTCAATTATGTTCATATTAATTCTATGTCGAAATAGTGAGTTATATTTGTGTGTCCTGTAATTAAAAAAGACCAACAGCGTCAGCGTTGATCTTTTTTAATTACCTTAAAGAAGCGTCAAGGGCCATAAAAGTGAGTAGCCCTTGACGATTGATTGCTACAGACTATGCGGCATTTTCTTCTACATCACCGACCAGGTGATAACAAGGTGCCTTTTCCAGAGTGTATTCGCCTGTTTCCGGATCACGGCGTGAAACGGTGAGTACGTGCCAGTTCTGGTCATCCAGCTTCATTGCGTCACCACGATAGTAGTAACCGGGCCAGCGAGTTTCCTTGCGGAACAGGGTATGTTGCAATACGGCTTCTGAAGCAAGGTGACGATGCTTCAATTCCCATGCGCGTAGCAATTCATGGATATTTTCAGCAGCGATCTTCTCAAG
Source organism: uncultured Thiotrichales bacterium (assembly GCA_964636225.1). Taxonomy (GTDB): domain Bacteria; phylum Pseudomonadota; class Gammaproteobacteria; order UBA4575; family UBA4575; genus UBA1858. Next base: position 10,730 of record CAZWQM010000010.1, read on the forward strand.
ATCCTCTTCCAAAGTTTTCATCTTCTTCAGACCGATATTGAGTAGTTTCTCATTGGTCATGTAGCTGACAGTTACACCACCCCCGTATTCATCCATCAACTTCTGCAGGCGATCTAGTCCCTGACGTGGGTTGATATAATTAGGGTTAACGCTACCGGCGGTGATTTCGTTGCGGTATACCTTGTAATGCTCCAGTGGCTTGTAGATTTGCTCACGGCGTTTGTCAAGCTGCTGCTGTGAGACCTGTATTCCTTCGGCCTTGCCATCGTCAATATATTTACATGCCGCTTTTGCAGCCAGACGACCTTCGGTGAAAGAGCCAGATGAGAATGCGTGAGGTGTTCCACCTACCGCATCACCCGCACCAAACAGACCTTCTACCGTAGTCATACGGTTGTAGCCCCAGTAATATTCTGGTGGAGATAAATCTTCCGGGCCAGAACACCATGCACCACAACCTGTAGCATGTGAACCCATCACATAAGGCTCAGAAGTTGTCAGTTCGGGGTTTTCGTACTTGGGATCAACGTCTGTTGCCGCCCAAAGAACGGCCTGCCCTACCGTCATACCCAGGAAGTTGTGCCAGCCAATTTCTTCAAGATGGGGATCCTGGAAGGCTTCCATAGTAACCATGTGAATCGGACCGCGGCCGGCATTGACTTCTGAGATGAAGGCGTGATTACGCAAACAGGTCGGAATTGGTCGATGAGTTGCGTGTGAAAGTTCTGGATCGAGGTATTCCTTGCCCACCATCTCCTGAAGTTGTGGCCACCACTTTGATTCATACTCTTCACCCATGCCATTCTGAGTGTAGGTCTTAAGATGCAGGAAGTATGCGCCTACCGGACCATAACCATCTTTAAATCGGGCTAATACGATGCGATTTTCCATTTGAGTCATTTTCGCACCGGCACCGATTAACAAACCATAGGCTGAGCCAGAGGACCAGGGTGCGTACCAGACACGACCCGCACCTTCACCTACCGAGCGAGGTTTGTAAATATTGGATGCGCCACCCGCAGCAACAATAACTGTTTTGGATTTAAACACATGGTAATCCCCGGTGCGGACATTGAAACCAACGGCACCCGCCACGCGGTTAGCTTTTGACTCATCCATTAAAAGGTGGGTTACACAGATACGATTGAACACTTTATCAGCGGACTTTTTCGCGGCTTCAGCCACAATTGGCTTATAAGATTCACCATGAATCATGATCTGCCAGCGGCCTTCACGTTGATAAGTACCCGTTTTAGGGTTGCGCATTAGAGGCAGTCCCCATTCTTCAAACTGGTGTACCGCCGAGTCAACGTGACGAGCCATATCAAACAGCAGATCCTCGCGGACCATGCCCATCAAATCGATCCGTGCATAGCGTACGTGATCTTCAGGATTGTTTTCGCCAAAGCGTGTGCCCATGTAGCAGTTAATCGCATACAGGCCTTGTGCTACCGCGCCTGAACGATCAATGTTGGCTTTTTCAGCGATGACGATTTTCTTGTTTTTACCCCAGTAGCGCGCTTCAAAAGCGGCCCCGGTACCACCCAGACCGGCACCCGCGACAAGAATGTCGATGCCGTCTTCTACAACTGTTTTATAACCCATTAGTAGTACACCCCTTCTTTCATTTTTAAGCCGTTAGATTCAAGCGTATGCAAACCGCCTTCGTCCATACGAATGTATTTAGGCTCGTTATACAGTAATTGACTATCACGCATTTCCTGAGTGGGAGCCGCAACTTCGCTGAGTTGTGGAATCGCAGTACCCCATGGTTTGGTGGTAATCGGAGCAAGTAAATTCATGTCTTTCTTGCCATTACGGAATTTGATTCGCCAGGCGATTACACCTTTTTCTTCATCGCGAATTACCCGTACGGAGTGACCTAGCGGAGCAAAGTCTGCGTAGCCGCGCACATCAATCGCATGGTGTGGACAGGCTTTAACGCAGGAGTAGCACTCCCAGCACATGTTGGGTTCAATGTTGTAAGCACGTCGTGTTGTAGTGTCGATATGCATGATGTCTGACGGGCAGATATCCACGCAATGTCCACAGCCATCACAACGAGTCATATATACGAAAGTAGGCATATTATTTCTCTCTCTTAAAAATTCGTTACAGGATAAAGTTAATAATGACTTGGAGCTTCACGCTTGATACCAGGCCCCATGTTGGGAGGGTTAGCACCCATATATTCCGGGATATCCGGATATTTGGCCTGTAAAGCCGGATCAGTCAAATCTCCCAATTCAGGCAGATTTTCGTAAGAGCCGTCAGCTTTGATAACACGTTTCTGGAATGCGGCAGCCGGCTTGAAGAACATATGGGCAAACTTAGACCAAAGAACCGTGCTAAACAGAATAGTGCTGGCAGCGATGAACAGTATGAAGGAAATCAGGTTCAGGAGTCCACCTGAAGATTGGGTTCCAGACCATAACAATGCAAACGTTCCCATGCTGAGTAACCCAAGAATGAATATGTCACCACGGCCATTAAAGTTGTACCACTTGACACCCTCTGATGCGACGTCAACACGGATGAAGAACCAGAACCAGTAACCGCCAAGACATAGCATGATGGCGCCAATGTGCCATAGTGCAGTCAAAAGTATTGGTGCGGGTTTTGAGGTGAATTCAAAAATCAGACATACCGTGCTAGCTACAAAAATAATGAATCCATACATAGTCAGGAGATGCGACAGACGACGACGCGTGCTGGCAAATTCGGATGAGGTAATGACTTCATTGGCGATGGTGGCAACAGCCAGTGACATCTTTTCTCCGCCGCTTACCGTCCGTTTTGCGTTTTTCTTGGCTTTTTCTGCATTTTCAAAGAAGTACTTGGCACTTTTTTTATGCATCATGTCCAGTATCGTGCCACCGACAACCAGAATAAACATGAGTACGACGTACCCCTGCATGATTTCGGGCGATATTAACGCCGAGAGTTCGGCGAAGGGGTTAGTATCAAACATTATATTTGGCCTCCTGAGTATAATGTTGTTCTTATTGTGTTTTTGAGTTTGATGCCGATTGCGGCACAACTCAACAAAAATTAAGTTATGGAGTAGTTAGGTAAATTTATGGGTGTGATTATTGACCACTTTTAAATAGCTGGCTGTTCTTATGTGACATTTTTGCTGAGCTATATAATAGTATAAAAAAGCATGATTGTTTAATAATAATATTGGTAATTTAGTATTATCTAATATAGGTACACGTGCTTTCACACATCGCAAATAGCTATTTTTCTTATGCGAGGAATGGCTCTTCTTGATTATCTGTTTGCGGGTGAGTGGTGATTGGCGCATATGTATTGCTGGACCTGCGTTTGACAGAAAGTTTGGACTTCGCATTGGAGGGTATTTATTGGAATATCCTAATCTATGTATGTGTTTTAAAAGATCGAATTGTAAAATGCTCTTAAAGAGACAAATACAGAAAGATAAATGCGTATAGTCATATGAAGTTCATCGAGGCATATCTGGAAAAAATGCGTGGGGGTAAAGAGCCGCCTACACGAGCACCCTGGCATGAGGTTTTCTGGTCTGCACTGGGTGCGTTTATTGGCATTTATTCGGTATATGCTATTGGTCATTTCCAGCAGTTAAAGCTTGTCGATTCGCTTTTTCTAGTGGGTTCTTTTGGTGCCAGTGCGGTACTGCTGTACGGTGTTCCAAATAGTCCGTTTTCTCAGCCGCGAAATTTAGTAGGCGGGCATATCGTATCCGCATTGACCGGTGTCACATGTGCCTTGTTGCTGGTTGATATTCCCGAAATTGCCGCGGCAACAGCGGTTGCCATGGCGTTATTCTTTATGCACCTGACGCGTACAATTCATCCTCCAGGGGGAGCTACCGCATTAATCGCTGTAATAGGCAGCGAGTCTATTCACAGCATGTCTTACAAGTATGCGCTTACTCCTATTGCCAGCGGAGCGGTGATTATGCTGGTAGTGGCGGTCTTGATTAATAACCTTTCTCCATACAGGCGTTATCCTCAGTACTGGTTTTAGTGA
>CAZWQM010000010.1:14843-60753 GCA_964636225.1 uncultured Thiotrichales bacterium
TGCGGTTGGAATTGATTTAACTGCATTTGCTGTGCTCGGTGGCGCTATTGGTGTGGGTATCGGTTTTGGTCTGCAAAAGATTTTCTCCAATCTTATTTCGGGTTTTATCCTGTTGCTGGATAAGTCGATTAAACCCGGAGATACCATTATTGTTGAAGGCAGTTACGGACGGGTAGATACGTTAAGCGCCAGATATGTTTCGGTCATTACACGAGATGGTATTGAGCATCTGGTGCCTAATGAAGAAATGATTGTAAACCGTGTCGAGAACTGGTCCTATAGCCATAATAATGTACGCTTAAGAATCCCTGTGGGGGTGCACTATAATTCGAATGTGAGAAAAGCCATTGAGCTTTGTCTGCAGGCTGCTGATGAAACCGAGCGTGTTTTGAAATCACCCAAACCTGCCTGTTTACTGAAAGGCTTTGGCGATAGTTCGGTTGATCTCGAAATAAGAATTTGGGTGCGTGACCCGATGAACGGCTGCTCCAATGTCAAAAGCCAAGTATTGCTTAGTGTCTGGGACAAGTTTCATGAACACAATATAGAAATCCCTTACCCGCAAAGAGATTTGCACTTAAGGTCAGTCTCGGAAAGTACTGTCTTTGTATTGCAACCAACATCTAAGCCTTAAGCGGCACGAAGTATAGTATTTGGGTTGCAATGCTTCGTAAATATCCTCTTGGGTATTGCGGAATTAAAATGATTGTTTAAAGACTTGAATTTTAGTTGATTGGCACTATCTAAGTCATTAATGGTGACTATAAATCTGGATAGAATTATGGAAGACGGATACTTGCTACTAGAACAGGGTGATGAGGGCAACGCTTATTATCTGGCTGTAACTAAGAGCGGAGCGCTTTATTACAACGCAGCAAATGTGAATTCTGGTGAACAGGGAGACTGGAAGCTGCTGAGTGTGGACTCTGATACGATGGAGACCGTTCATTAATTATGTAACTTCATACGCTGCCCTGAAGAATTATTAGGCTCCTTTCGATGTGCTATGAGATGTAATGCATTTACATCTATGAATACTCAGCAAATTTTCCAGCAAGACTCATAGATTAAGTTAATATTAAGTACTTCGCTTGTTTAGATATATCATTTATTGCTTCTTTCTGAAAGCGGATATCTACGAGGCGTTCAGTTACCGTTAAAATAAAGCAGTTCCTATCAAATATACAGGGAGTAAAACATGACATCTAAAACGACTGCTTTACTGCTGGGCGGTTTTTTGCCGGCATTTATTTATGGTGGTTCTGCCATCTTTCAGAAAATGAGTACCGCCTTAGGGATTAGCCTTTCAGCTTATCTGGTCGCAACCGGACTGGGAGTCGCTTTGGTGGGGGTTGCAGTTTATTTTATTCAGGATTCGTTTGCTTTCACACCCAGATCCGGCATATATGCGGCTATTTTTGGCTTAACCTGGGGATTAGCCAGTGCTTTGGTGGCTTATACATTGCTGAATTATAAAGTGCCCATTTCGCAACTGGTCCCTTTATATAATATGAATACTCTAGTGGCAGTCTTGCTTGCTCTGGTGATCTTCAGTGAATGGAGAGACATTCATTCTATAAAGCTAATTTCAGGTACAGTACTTATTTTTGCAGGTGCGGTTTTGGTGGCCAATGCATAGACGGATAAAAATGATTCTGGTCAATCAAGCATTACCTTTTTTAGATCAATTCAACTTTAATGACTAGGGTGTAAAGTACTCACTCCTTAAGTTTAAGTATTACTCCATCTCATTGGCGCCAGTCTCTTTTGAGACTGGCGATATTTTTTGCTACCGTTAATGGTTGTGTCTTTGCGAGACATGCATGCCTACAAGTCTGGCTATCAGCACGACCAGGTAAACTTGACCAGTAAATCCTTCAATAATAGTCGTTAATTTGGCCGGATTACTGTTAGGAACAATATCCCCATAGCCAACCGTTAACAAAGTGATAGAGCTGAAATAAATTCGATCCAATTCCAGATAGTGACTGGAGAAAGAAATGATATCGCCGCTTATTGAGGCTCAAAAAGAGTCTGCGGATGTCAGATCTATCAACGCGTAAACAGGAGAAAATGCAAAGCCCAATAGCAAGTAATCGCATAATGAAGAGGCAATGGTATTGACCGTGACAATATTGCTGGCAAAGATATTTCTAATGATCAGCGTGATTACCAACGCCTGCACTAAAAATGAAACGGTATAGGTCAGCACGGAAATAACAGTATTATGGTCTTGGGCAAGACTTCCCCAGGAAAGTATTAATGCCGCGCCTGCCAGTGCCGCATAACTAAAAATGATTTTTCGATTATTACCCAATACCAGCACCATGGAGAGTAACAGCATGGTAAATGCAATTCGTGCAGCAATATTTCCAAATAATGGTGCGAGCAATATGTTGGCAACTAAAGCCGCTAGCAGCAGACTAAAACGCCAAGTGGAGATGAACTCAGTCATGTTCAATCTTGAAGCATGACTGAGGTTGATTGGTAAAAAGCCTATTGAGTGGGCTCAATGTACTGGCTCTGAGGATATTCAGGCTCATATTTGCGCGAAGCAGTTTCTTTAACGGTTGCCAGAATGTCTGATTCATTAGACATTGGCTGACGATCTTCATTGAAGTCTTCATCATCTGTAGCCGCAGCTTTTTTGTTTTTAGCTTCGTCGCTGCTTTCTGAGTTGCTTGCCTGTTTTTCGGTGTGATTATTTTGCGATTTTTTATTTGAGCGACGCTTGCCTTGCTTGTTATTTTGGGCCTGCTTGGGCGCATATGTGAACCAGTCATCTTCGTTAATGCGATAATGATGGTCGCACTCCTCTTTTATTATATGTGCGGTGGTGGCATCTACTGATGCAATTTCCACGCGTACGCCTTCAGATTTTAGATGTCGGACTAATTCAATGTAATCGGAGTCGCCAGACATAATAACAATAGTGTCTACCTTGCTGGCTAACTGCATGGCATTAATTGAAAGAGGAATATCTGCAGATTTGTGGCATGGGCGTACCGAGCCATGAAAAAATTCATGTAATCGATCTTTAAGTTTCTGTGAGATCTGTTTACCTTCGCGGAAATAGATCAGTCGATTGAGTCCCCGGTTGCCTAATAGTTTGGGAATAAGTTTATCGAAGTTGAGCATGGTGTTCGCATCTTTGGTTTCATCATGAATACTTCTTTCGATGTTGTTTCCGTCAATGAGGATGGCGACTGTCTGGCTGATGCTGACGTCTTCAGGCTTTTGGTCGGTCATAAATAGTCCTTTACGGGCGTTGAATAGCTTCGCCGATAATGATTGTAGGGGTATAAAAAATATAATAAGCAAAGGCGGGTATACATAATTGAGCCGTGCTCTTTGCGCGATGTTTATTTATAGATATAAACATCTGCCTGCATTATATGGCTTTATTTTAACAAGGTAAAACAATATTTGAATTAACGGCTAAACACGTATGTATAACCGATCAAGTCTTGCTGACTTTATTTAACACATGCGCGCTGGCGACCATGCCGAAGGTGGCGGTGACGGCTGACAATGAGCCAAATCCATTTGCGCAGTTTAGGCCACTCAGGCTGGTGCATTCAGACTTATTGGTACTTACCTGTAAATCATCGGTAGGATAGCGCAGCTGTTCGGTTGAGAAAACACAGGGAATGTCAAAACGACGACGTAAATTTCTGGGAAAGCCATGCCTGTTGCGCAACTGCTTACGGGTCTTTGCTAATAAAGAGTCTCCTTCAGTGCGACTAAGATCGGCAATTTTTATACGAGTGGGGTCAACTCTTCCGCCCGCGCCACCAATAGTAAGTAAGTTGTGTTTGGTGCTTTTGCAGTAATGGATCAACGAGGCTTTTATGCGAAACTGGTCTATACAGTCAATTGTGTAATCAGCCGGTTCAATCATTAGCTGCGAAATGTTATCGCATGATAGAAAGTCATCTATAGTATTGACTTTGCAATTCGGGTTGATTGAGTGAATCCGTGTCTGCATGGCGTCGATTTTTGATTGGCCCAGTGTTTCAGATAAAGCGTGTATCTGCCGATTGATGTTTGATTCGGCGACATGGTCCATATCGATCAGAGTAATTTCACCCACCGCACTGCGTGCCAATGATTCTGCTACCCAGGAACCAACCCCACCTATTCCTATCACACGAATATGGCTGGATGTAATTTTTTGGTATGCTTGCAGACCATACAAACGCTGAATGCCTGCAAAGCGACGTGAAGTCAAATCGTTCATGGCATACTAATCATTAAATAAAAGCCTGTGTATATCAATGGATTAATTTATGCAGTTAATCGATACTCACTGTCATCTGGATTTTGACGAATTTGAGCATGACCGTGAAGCGGTTTTGCAACGTTCACGTGCAAATGGTTTAAAAGCTTTTGTTATACCGGCGGTGCGAAGAGCTACTTGGGAGTCTTTAATCGCCTTAAGCGATCAAGCGCAAGACATATATTATGCGCTGGGTTTGCACCCTCTGTTTGTTGATTCACATGACCCAGTGCATGTAACAGATTTGCGCCGCTATCTGGAAGATAGTCAAGCTGTTGCAGTAGGTGAAATCGGCCTGGATTTTTCTGATAAATCACTGCAATTTGACAAGCAGATAAGCTTGTTTGAACAACAATTAAAACTGGCCTGTGATGTAGGTTTGCCCGTTATATTGCATGTGCGTAAAGCCCATGACGAAGTATTGCAAAGGTTAAAAAAATTCCCTGTTGTCGGCGGCATTGTGCATGCATTTAATGGTAGTTTTCAGCAAGCTGAACTCTATATCCAAAGTCATTTTAAATTTGGTTTTGGAGGTATGTTAACCTACGCACGCTCAACCAAGCTTAGAAGACTTGCGCGCGACTTACCGATGGATGCGATTGTGCTAGAAACAGATTCCCCCGATATGACGGTTGAGCAACATCGTGGCGAAAGAAATAGTCCTGAATATTTGATTCATTGTTTGCACTCGCTGGCGGAAGAAAGGCAAATGTCTGAAAAAGAGGTGGCTTTGCAAACGACTATAAATGCCAGTCAGGTATTGGGATTGAAGCTATCTCCGTCATGAGTAATGAGAGCTTAAATACATCCTGCTTGCAAGCAAGGATTGCACATGAATGTGTCTCACCCCGTTCTGCTATCAAACTGTTGAAATATCCGGCGCTAAAGTCAAGTATCGTCGAGCTTGAGCATCATTTGTTGCTGGGTAATACGCAATTTGTGGAACGTGTCTGCCAGAAGTTAATGGACCAAATATCCCTACAGTTGTCTATTTCTACTATGCGTGTTCATGTGCTGGATCAAAGACCGCATGACGAAAGCAGTGAGTTGCATGGGTTGTATGAACCAGTGGATGAGGTTCGTCCTCGCGCAAGAATCTATGTGTGGATGCGAACAGCAAAAAAGCAACAGATAGTGGCATTTAAAACATTTCTTCTAACACTGGTGCATGAATTATGTCATCATCTGGATTATGAATATTTCAAGCTGGAAGACTCTTTGCATAAACCCAAGTTTTTTCAGCGCGAATCCATGATTGTTAAATATTTAATTGGATAAGTGCGATGGGGCTACTGAGTAAAAAAGAAACCATGCCTGCGAAACAGGAAGCGTTAGCCGGCAGAAGCGAACCCATGAGAGTTTCTCTATTGCATCATGTCAATCAAAACCCAATTAAGCCTCCATTCCCTGAGTATGTTAAGCAAATTATGTTTGGACTGGGATGCTTTTGGGGTGCAGAAAGGAAATTCTGGCAATTGGAAGGTGTTTATTCAACTGCCGTGGGTTATGCGGCCGGCTTTACGCCAAATGCGACTTATGAAGAAGTTTGTACTGGACTGACAGGTCACAATGAAGTCGTATTGGTTATGTATGACCCGGCGGTTATTAGTTTTGATAACCTGCTCACTGTGTTCTGGGAATCGCATAATCCTACTCAAGGCATGCGTCAGGGGAATGATAAAGGCACGCAGTATCGTTCCGGTATTTATGTTTATGACGAACAACAACTTGAAGCTGCTGAAAATTCAAGACGGAATTATGCGAATAAGTTAAAGAACGCCGGTTATGGAACCATCACCACAGAAATTATGCGTGCACCTGAATTTTATTATGCTGAAGATTATCATCAGCAATATTTGGCGAAGAATCCGCGTGGCTACTGCGGGCTGGGTGGTTTAGGTGTGGCTTACTAGTGTTGTGTTTTAATGTGATCGCCTCAGTAGGGATCAACAAGAGCTAGGCTGTCTTTTCGATTTTGTTTAGACTATTGTTTTTGTCGAAAATAATTCTGAATTCACCGTAAATTCCCTGATGAGTTAAAAATTGTCTGACAGCGCTGGCCGGGAAATGTACTGTGCGGTCATCATGGGCATAACAAATAACATCTCGCGCCTGGTCCCGGTATAATCGCTCAATTCCTGAGTGCTTACTGCTAAAGTCACAGTAATTGAATTCATTTCTAATCAAGAGAAGTTTTTGTGAATAATCGAGATAAACATATAAATCATCGAAAAGATTATAAAATAGGAAAGATGAAAATGTCTGAGCTTGATGAGAATCCTATAGAGCAGTTTAAGCGGTGGCTGGAAGCGGCAGTGAATACTAATATGCCGGAACCGACCGCAATGAATCTGGCCACGTATTCTCCTGTCGACGGTCTATCGTCACGTATGGTGTTGCTTAAAGGCGTGGATGAGCGCGGTTTTGTTTTCTTTACGAATTACGATAGCCGCAAGGCGCAAGGTATTATGAACTATCCCAATGTGGCTTTGTGTTTCTGGTGGGGCAAGCTGGAAAGACAGGTGCGAATAGAAGGGAGCGTGACCAAAGTCAGCGAGCAGGAAAGTGACGAATATTTTCAATCGAGACCACGTGGTAGCCAGATAGGTGCGATTGCCTCCAAGCAGAGCGCAGTAATGGAGACTTATCGAGAGTTGCGCGAACAGGTGGCCGAGGTGGAAGATCGGTATAAAGATCTGGTCGTGATTCCTCGTCCCGGATTTTGGGGAGGTTACCGCGTAAATCCATCTGCCATAGAATTCTGGCAGGGGAGACCGAGTCGTTTACACGACCGTTTAAAATATACCAGGAAGGCGGGTGGAGACTGGACAATAGAAAGGCTGTCTCCATAAACCATTAACTATAAATGATGTGCCACTCTGGAGCAGGCTTCACCTTTTCAGGCCAATAAGTTTTTTCTGCGTCACCTGCAATGAGTTCTTCGCACTTTTTACATGCTTCACCATAGGTCATTTGTTCATCGAACTTGCCGGTTTGAAAGTCATACTTATGCTTCCAGGCAATAATGTAGCCTGTATCTTCATCACGCTTGATGAGGTTTTCATTCGTCATTGATGTTCCCTTTCGTTCCTTGGACTTCTGCGAATTATAGTTATATTAGGCTTCGCTAAAAAAGACTGGTCATTTTAGACATCTAACGGCTCTTGTCTAGTATAAATTTCTCAAATAGGGCGTTCTCCCTAAAATAGCGCAAAACAATTAATTATATATAAATCAATAAGTTGTAATTCTATTATAAGGGGTTATGAATTTTTATTGTTTGCCAAGATAAAAATTTCACCTATTTGCACAGTTTTAATACAAAAGCGTACATCAATGCGACCTCTTTCAAACTATCAAATCGGCCGGATGCACCTGCATGCCCCGCGTCCATAATGGTCTTGAGTAATAGTACATTCTGATCAGTCTTAAGTGCGCGAAGTTTTGCCGTCCACTTGGCCGGTTCCCAGTAGGTGACGCGAGGATCGGTGAGCCCGGCAGTAATTAGCAGGTGGGGATAATCCTGTTCAGCCACATTGTCATAAGGTGAATAGCTCTTGATGTAATGATAATCCTCTTCGCTGCGAATCGGGTTTCCCCATTCCGGCCATTCTGGGGGAGTCAGAGGCAGGCTCTCATCGCACATAGTGTTGAGTACATCTACAAAAGGCACATCGGCAATCGCACAGTGAAATAAGTCAGGCTGCATATTGATGACGGCGCCAATCAGCATTCCACCGGCGGATCCCCCATGAATAGCGATATTACCTTTGCTCGTATATCCTGATGTGATCAGATGCTGGGCTGCGGTAATAAAATCGGTGAAAGTATTTTTCTTTTTCTTAAGCTTTGCCTCCGTATACCAGTGGTAACCCAGTTCCATGCCGCCACGAATATGTGCGATGGCATACACAAAGCCTCGATTGACCAGACTGTATCGCGTGGTAGAAAAGCTGGCCGGCATGCTGATTCCGTAAGAGCCATAGCCATACAGCAACAAAGGTGCGCTGCCATCTATGGCGGTGTCACATTTATATTGTAAAGAGATGGGAATTTTTGTTCCATCATCAGACTGTGCAAAAATGCGCTTGGTTATATAGTCTTCTGGTTGATGTCCACTGGGTACTTCCTGCTGTTTGCGCAATACCCGCGTGCGCTGCTGCATGTCGAAATCGAACACCTGGCTGGGAGTTGTCATTGAGGTATAAGTGAATCGAAGATTGTGAGTGACAAATTCAAGCCCTGGATCTATACCCAATTCGTAGGCTTCTTCATCAAATACAATAGCATATTCCTGAGACTTGTTATTCATAGGAACAACAACAATTTTCGGCAAACCCTGGCACCTCTCGTAGCGAATCATATAGTCCTGATACATATATACAGATCTTAATAAAGTGCCTGAGGGTGGAAGATGATAATCCTGCCAATGTTCGCGTGGTGTGTTATCTAACGATGTGCGCATAATTTTAAAATCGGCGCAGTTGTCTGCATTCGTTGTGATGTACCAGTTGTTTTCGTGATCACTTATAGAGTATTCAAGATCAACGCAGCGTTGCTGAAATAGCTTCGCGTCTTGTTTGGGCTGGTGTGCATCCAGGTAATGAATTTCACTGGTGGTATGGTCATGAGCGGAAATTAAAATAAAGCGATTTGATTCTGTTCTGTCCAGTCCGACAAAAAAACCCGTATCACTTTCCTGATATACCAGCTCGTCATCTCGGGTAGGGGTATTAAGACGATGGCGAAAAACTTTATCCGGGCGGTGATTGGAATCGAGTGTCGTGTAGAAAAGTGTTTGACTGTCCATCGCCCAGACAAAGTTGCCCTGAACGTTTTCTATTGTTTCAGACAGATGCTGACCGGTGTTGAGATCTAGTATGTAAAGCGTGTAAAACTCGGAACCTTTGCTATCAATACAGTAAGCAAGATAACGGTGATCAGGACTATGTTCGCATTCGCCTATATCAAAATAGTCATACTGTTCAGAGAGTGCATTCGCATCCAGCAAAATTTCTTCCTGATCTACCTGCTGATATCGACAATACAAGGGATGCTGAGCACCGGTATTGTAACGTTCATAGTAGTGAAAAATACCGTCCTTGCTGGGTACCGACGAATCATCTTCTTTAATGCGTGCTTTCATTTCTTCAAACAGTGCGCTCTGTAACTCTTCTGTATCCTGCATCCAGTGTCTAGTGAATGCATTTTCCTGTTCCAGGTAGTCGCGTATGTCATCACGCAGCAGGTCTGGGTTTTGCATTATTAGTGGCCAGTCCGGATCGCGTAACCATGCATAATCATCGTTTCTGGTTTCCCCATGTAGTGTGACGGGGTGAGCTATTTTTTTTGCGATAGGAGCTTTCATTTAAGTTATAGTTTCGAGTTATGAGTATGAATAAGTCGTCATTGATTGTCAGCAGTCAAGCATTGCCGCATAAAAATTTAGCTAAGCTGGTTCATAAGTATCAAAATTCTGAATTTCGGGATTCTATACCCAAGCACGCTTATGATGCATTTTATAATGCCAGTGAATTTGTCGGTTCAAACAAAATTATTCTTGATTGTGGCTGCGGTACCGGCGAGAGTAGTTATCGACTGGCGTTGAAATACCCTGATTACAAAGTGATTGCCGTGGATAAATCCATTGATCGCCTGCAACGTAGCCATACGCATGGTGATCGGCCTGCAAATCTATTATTCCTTCAGTGTGATTGCATACATCTTTGGCAATTAATACATAAGGCGGAATGGAAACTGGCGCGTCATTATTTATTTTACCCAAACCCCTGGCCCAAACCCGGCCATTTACAACGACGCTGGCATGGTCACCACGTCTTTCCCGTGATGCTTTCTCTGGGGGGCGAGTTAACGCTGCGAACTAACTGGGAAGTATACGCGCGAGAATTCTTGCAGGCACTCCGAATGAATACTGTCGGGAAAGTGGAAATGAATGAGCTGAAACTGAAAGCTAATGAAGCTTTTACACCGTTTGAGCGTAAATATATACAAAGTGAGCATGCACTGTTCGAAGTGGTGGCCAGGCTATAATTCCTCAGCTTCCAGTTCAGTTAGCCATTGTGCACGAATTACATTGTTAGTTGCGAGGCTGGCTCCCTTGGGACCGCTGTGACTGATTTGCGCGGCCTGGGGGCCTAATGCATATTGATAATACTGCACCCCGGCGGAAGCAAATTGCGGACATGCAAAAGGCAGTTCACTGCGCACTTCAAATTCAGCATCATCCTGAAATAATTCAATATCTGCTATTAGGTGGGAATGAAATTGCTGATTGAATTCCACATCAAACAGGATTTTGGCAATTTTCTTGTGCGATTCATCCCCTGAGACCACATCGGGGAATAATCCATGAAAAACAAATTTTGCCTTACTCATTGTAAATTGCTGCTTAAGCCAACATATAATTAGAATAATAAACTTACAGAAAAGCGCTCACAATGGAATATACTCTAGAAACAGAGGTTGCCAATTTTGAAATTCACCAGGAACCGCACGGCTTATGGGATTTGTGGGTGGATGGAATGCCTACACTAACATTTCCTTCGCCCGAGGATGCTGCGCGATCCGTTTATAACCAGCAAACTGGCTACGTCATATGGGATCAATTGGATATACCCCCAGCGCCTGAGGATATCAGTGGCTGGACCAGGCATGAATAAATAAAGTTATGGGTCGATATCGCCCGCCTGCGCCACCCAAATCAAAATATATTACCGCTGCGGGAAAAGACAGGCTGCAAAAAGAATATGATTATTTGTGGAAAGTAAAACGTCCCAAGGTTACGCGATCCGTGCAGGAAGCTGCGGCCCAGGGCGACCGCTCTGAGAATGCTGAATATATATACGGTAAAAAGCAATTACGTGAAATCGATTATCGAGTGAGGTACTTACAAAAACGTCTGGGTGATATCACGGTGGTGGATAGTCTGCCGAGTGATACCAGTTGTGTCTATTTTGGCGCATGGGTAACAATTGAAGACGAGCAGGGTAGGGAATTTGAGTATCGCATTGTGGGGCCAGATGAGTTTGATGATGCCCCCGAGTACATTAGTATGAATTCCCCGCTGGCACGGGCGTTAATGAAAAAACGTATTGATGATGAGGTCTCTGTCAAGTTGCCCGGGGGAGCTAAAATATATTGTATAATGAATATTCGATATACCTAAAAACTTAAGTTGTGGGGGTTATCATGAAGCAAAAGTCTGGCATGACGTTTTTGATTTTGCTGGGTGCATGGTCGGCTCAGTTGCCGGCACAATCATTCTACAAATGGGTTGATGCCGAGGGCGTGACGCATTATTCCCAAATACAACCTAAACAAGCAGTGGATCACATTGTGCTTGATATTGCCGAGGACAATGCTCGATTAACGCCCGAAAATGATTACTACTCAGTGCAAAATCAACTCGATCGACTACAGACTCGTCGAGCGCGAGAGCGTGCTGAAAAGCAGCGAATTGGACAAGCAGAAAGCGTAAAAGTAACATCGCCAGATGTAATTTACATACAGGCCAGTGAGCCTGTTAATAGATATTACTTGCCTGTGCATTATTCGCGTTACCTTCCTTATGGTTACAATGAAAATCACCATCAATATAAGCATCAATCATCTTATTCAGCTGCGCGAGCTACGACCAGTGACAAACTTACTGATAAACCTCATGCGAGTATTTCCCAGAAGAAGATCGTCAATCGCTCAGCCGCAGTTTTTTCAGTTTCACGCTAACTGTTTTCACATTCTAAAAACATCTCTCAGGAGTGGGTTTAGTTGGCTCTCTGTATTTGCTAATGTACACGGCCCTATAATTTCAGATATTTCAGGACAGATTACATGAGCCAAGTCGTTTTACATCTCGCAGAAGAATACATAAAAGAAGATCTTGAATATTACTTTTCTGGCGAGCGTGATAAAAATAACCAGGTGCGTCCGGACAAGTCAATTTACAGTATGACGCCTTTCAGTGAGTATATCGAAATGGACTTTACGGATGGCAAGGTGGGTAATTTTTTCTATCCGGTCTTGCCGGATGGGCTGGAGCGCATATATATCGGTATCAGTGTATCTTTATTTGCCAATTACTGGGGAGCTTCTTTTATTCTGGAGTTGCTGAAGCAGTTAAATCCAGGGGGAGCTATTATTGTACCCGTGTATCCTGAAGGACAGGCGGCCGAAAAGGATTTTTGGTCACGCAGTTTTCTTGAAAATATCTTTTTAAGTCGAGAGCGTTGGACTGGCTTCAGTAATATTACGGCAGAGAATGACGGCGTGATGTCGATACGGGTGGGAAGAAAATGGCCTGCCCCGATGCCCAGCAGTATCGAATGGTTTTTTAAGCAGCGCAGCAACCTGTTACTGGCGAAGCTGCAGACAGTAAGTGTGGGAAGCGATATAAAGCAGCAGATCAGGCAGTCATTTATGCCTTTGTGTAAACTTGTCTGGAATGAGTATGCGGCCAGTGCCGTCACAGAAAAAGTCATTAGACAATATTTGGGTAAGAGACAAGAATGCTGTCTGATGCATGTGGGCGCAGACTACGGCATGTTGGCAAACGATGTGATGTTGTCATCTTTAGTAAATGTAACGCACGCGTATAGCTGGCATATCGGTGACTATGACTCCGTTCTGGCTAACAGCCTTGCACGTTATTTTTCTGCACATAATCAACAACAGCATCAAATAAACTACGCTACCATGCGGGATGTTAATTTTGATTCTGCAAGTAACGTTGTGGTGATGAGTGATTTGTATTCAAAAGTGACACGGGATGATTACCAGGAATTACTTGAGCGAGCCTGGAATCAGCTGAGTGATAGCGGGGTGTTAATCGTGCATGAAGATATGACAGATAGTGCCACACAGATTCCTGAGCTGGAGGCTATGATGGGTGATCTGGGTAAAATAAATTATCACTCGATGATTGCCGCAAGAAAAATAGAACCTGCGGTGGAGATTAGTCAGTATTCACTGGCCGTTGAAGAGGATTTGCGAAATGAAAAACGTACAAAGCAGAACGTTTTTCGAGTAATACACAAAAGCTAGTTATTCTTCGAATTTATTCTCTCATTACAAATTCGCTACTTATTGAGTTTGCGCATGGCGGTTACTTTTCCTGGTTTTGGCATAGTTGTATCCATCCTCAATATATCTGTTGTGGTTGTGAGTATTTCCGTATCCACTTAAAATTATCTCCCTAGTTCTGACTAAAGCGAGTTAGACTGTATTTGTGTAGTGATTCACTTATTTGTCTATTTACCTAATAGTTTAGAGTGTGTCAGACAGTAAATATTTGAAGAAATACCGAATTTTTATACAGACATGGGCGTATAACGATGTTTATTAGTAAATACTCGATGAAAACATCATTTATGAATTGGCCAGCATTTAGCATTGCCAGCGTCATATTGACCTTCACGGCGCTAGCACTGATTGCCTCCAATGCCGATGCGGCAGGGCTGTCTACACAACGCGAACAGTATATGCAGGCGCGCCATTATTTGGCGCAGGGAAAGCTTGAAAAGTTTGAGTATCTGACCACTCTGCTGCAGGATTATCCGCTATATCCCTATCTCAGGTATGAAGAACTGCATCGTCGTATTGCGAGCGCTCCAGAAAAAGATATTCGCGCTTTTCTCGATAACTACTCCTATATACCCGCGGCGCAACTCATTCGCCAGGCCTGGCTAAGCGAATTAATGAAACGAGGGCAACACGTGAAATTCGAGCAATATTACGTGCCCTCGAATGACGTGGCGCATCAGTGTTTCGATCTGCAGGCACGTATGAAGTCGGGAGTGGCAATCGACGCGGTAGAGGAAATTAAACAATTCTGGTTGGTTGCGACGTCGCAGCCAAAACAATGTGACCCGTTGTTTGCATGGTTTGAGGAGCAGGGTTATTTGAGCGACGAGTTGCTCTGGAAGCGAATTGACCTTGCCTTGGCGCGTCGAAATATGAGTTTGGCCAAGTATCTGGCGGCTAAATTATCTACCGAGCAAGTACATTGGTTTGCGCTATTTAACAGCATTCAGCTGGATCCGCAAAAAATCCTGATCGACCCGGATTTACAGCAAGACCACCCCATTGCTCGAAAAATTATTGCCTATGGCGCACGGAGATGGGCGCGACAGGATGTGGCAGCCGCGGCCAGTGCCTGGCAACAAGTCAGCAAGCAATACCAGTTTACGCAGCAGGAACGTATCGA
Organism: uncultured Thiotrichales bacterium; assembly: GCA_964636225.1. Classification (GTDB taxonomy): domain Bacteria; phylum Pseudomonadota; class Gammaproteobacteria; order UBA4575; family UBA4575; genus UBA1858. The sequence goes on from CAZWQM010000010.1 coordinate 29,345, forward strand.
TACTCAGGCGGATATGGCGCTGACGGCCGCTTATCGACATCATCCTCTCGCAGCAGAACTTATGAAGCAATTGCCGGATGACATTCGGGATGTGGAAGTTCAGCAGTGGCGTGCGCGTGCCGCCATGCGAGTCAATGACTGGCCAGCAGTGCTTCGAAGTATTGTATTGATGGATATGGAAACTAAGCAGGCGCTGGAATGGAAGTACTGGCGAGCGCGTGCGCTTGAAGAAATGGGCATTCATGCAGATGCAAAATTTATCTATCAAAAAATCGCACAGCAAAGAGACTACTATGGTTTCCTAGCGGCTGACCGAATGCAGTTACCTTATGAGATGAATGATAACCCACTGCAATTTACTGAGTTTGAAATTGGCAGAGTGCTTGAATATCCTCCCTTAATCCGTACACGAGAATTACTGGAAGTGGGGCAAACCTGGCATGCTTACAGTGAGTGGAAGCAGCTCACAGCTGGCTTCGACAAAAAGAAACTGCAGATTGCGGCCTACATAGCGCACAATTGGGATTGGTACCATACAGCGATTTTCACCGTTGCCAGAGCTGAGCATTTTGATGATCTAGAACTGCGCTTTCCTCAACCATTCGATGATATTGTTTACAAGAATGCCAAAAAATTCTCACTTACACCAGAATATGTGTATGGCATTATGCGTCAGGAAAGTGCTATGAATAGTATTGCGACATCACATGCCGGTGCGCGAGGTCTAATGCAATTAATGCCAGCAACAGCCAAAGAAGTGGCGCAGGAATTAAATATTAAGCCGCCCACGCGTACAGACCTGATGCAACCCAATATGAACATACAATTAGGCAGCAAGTATTTGCGTTCTATGCTGGATCGTTATGACAATCAGCAAGTGCTGGCAACGGCTTCCTATAATGCGGGTCCTCATCGAGTCAAACGCTGGCTACCTTCAGACAAGGAAATGTCCGCTGATGTCTGGGTAGATACCATCCCCTATGATGAAACACGCACATACGTTCGACGTGTAATGGCTTACTCAACCATATATGAATGGAAAATGGCGCATAAAACCACGCGTTTGCAAACGCGCATGCCGCCAGTGTTGGCAAAATAACTACAGTCACCTTGATTGCGCAAGTTCAGGAAGTTCTTAATTTCTGGTTTGGAGCTCTTACAAACAAGGCTGATGTTCCACATTATAAAATGTCTATGTGGTTTGCCAATGGGGCTGACTACGATGATGAAATTCGCGAGAAGTTTCTAAATCTTCACAATCAGGCGTTTAATGGCCAGCTTGAAACATGGCGAAATAATTCTTACAGCTTGCTTGCACTGATTATTCTGCTTGACCAATTTTCGCGATATATTTGCCGAAACACAGCTCAGGCCTTTGCGCAGGATGAAAAAGTTGTGCGTATAGTTAAGCAGGGTATTGAAACTGGTCGGGACCAGAAGCTTTATTTTATTCAAAGAAAATTATTTTATATGCTATTAATGTAAGCTGAAAATATTGAGACACAGGAATTGTCCGTCACGATGTTTGCCCGTTTGCACGATGAAGTTCCGGACGAGCTTAAAGAGCTGTTTTCAAAATCACTCAGCTTTGCTGAGAGTCATTATTACGTTATTTCAAAGTTTGGTCGTTTCCCTGAGTTAAATGAAATTCTGGATCGCCAAAGCAGTCCATCAGAAATTGAATTTCTAAAGCGCGGCAAATATCGCTTTCTTTAGTCAAGGCGTTTATTGTGGTTGTATGGATGCATGCATAAAATATACGTGCAGAGTCAAATTTGTTGTAAACGAAATTGTGAGTATTTATTAATCCACTGACTGCTTAAATCCGGTTCCAGAAAGCCGCAATGGCCGCCATGCTCGGTGATTAAAATATTCTTATAGGGACTGCTTGCAAGTTTATCCTGATCTTGCCAGTTGATGATGGGGTCGTCTTTGGCCAGTACGATGTGGGTGTTGGACTGCAAAGTGCTTAATCGATTGCCCGCAATGGAGTAGCCATTTAAATAAGAATGCAGACTGGAAAATCCTGCGTAACGTGTGGCTAGAACCTCTGTAGCTTGTCTTAAGGTTTTACACTGGTCGAATATTTGTTTGGAATATAGTTCAGGAAAAGCTTCGGCTTTTTTGTAAAAAGAAACTTTCCAGCGCTGCATAAAATAATTGCGATAGACTAGCAGTGAATTTTCAAGACAATTTAATGTGCTTTCCGGGTCAATGACCGGGCAAAATGCGATGGTATTGTCTATTTTCAATTGTTCACGCGTTGTGAATGCATTTATACGCAAGGCAAAATTAGCGCCCAGTGAAAAGCCGATTAACGAGACGGGGTGATTGAATTCATTCTGAATGTAAATACAGGCATTAATGACTTCCTGTATACGGCAAGAGTGAAATATTTTTTCGTTGAGATGATGAGACTCTCCATGGTCGCGTAAATTCAGTCGCACAACGTGATAACCCTGCTTATATAAAAAATCACCCAAAGTGATTAAATACAGGGAATCGGAGCAGCCCAGCCAGCCATGCAGCAAAATGACTACCGGGGAAGATTTGTTTTCCTGGGTGTTATAACTCGCCGATAGGCGAATATTATCACCCGCATGAATAATTATCTGCCGTGTCTGTCGGCGGAAATCCTTGCTGTGCCGGCGCGCCACTAACTTGCGCGCTGGCGAGCCGGCAAGAATGCTATTCGTGTGTCCGTTGCGAAATATGCCTTTGCCTGTGTAGGGCTGTATGCGTTTATTTTGCAAAGCAGTGACGGACTAGCTGGCTTTTTCCAATGCTTGTTTTAAGTCCTGCATAATGTCGTCAATATGCTCAATACCTATGGATAACCGAATTAAATCTTCACTCACGCCGGCAGCTTTTAATTCTTCAGGAGATAGTTGTCGGTGAGTGGTGCTAGCCGGATGACAGGCTAAGGACTTTGCGTCTCCAATATTCACCAGACGTACAATCAGATTTAGCGCATCAATAAACTTCGCTCCTGAACTTGCGCCTCCTTTAATGCCAAAACTTAAAATCGCAGAAGCACGCCCACCCATGTACTTTTCAGCAAGTGATTTATCAGGATGATCATCCAAACCCGCATAGCGCACCCAGCTCACCTGATCGTGGTTCTGCAAATATTTCGCAACAGCAATGGCATTTTCACAATGCCGGTCCATGCGGACGGCCAGTGTTTCAATACCCTGTAAAATCTGGAAACTATTAAAGGGAGAAATGGCAGAACCCATATTGCGCAAAGGAACCACACGTACGCGTCCAATATAGGCAGCATTTCCCATAGCTTCTGTATACACTACGCCGTGATAGGAAGAGTCAGGTTCATTCAACATTGGAAAGCGTTTGGCGTGTTTGTCCCAGGGAAACTTGCCCGAGTCGACAACGATGCCGCCAATGGTTGTGCCGTGTCCGCCCATGTATTTTGTCAAAGCATGTACAATAATGTCGGCGCCGTGCTCGAAAGGTCGGCATAAATAGGGCGAAGGTACTGTATTATCGACAATCAGGGGCACTCCATGTCGATGAGCCATTTCAGCAACAGTGGCGATATCCAAAATATTGCCGGCAGGATTACCGATCGTTTCTGCAAAAACAGCCTTGGTATTATCATCAATTAGCGCTTCCATGCCAGCCACGTCATGCTGATCCGCAAAACGAACTTCTATGCCCAGACGCGGTAGGGTATGTGCAAATAAATTATAAGTGCCGCCATAAAGTGATGATGCCGAGACAATATTGTCGCCTTGCTGCGCAATGGTAAATATTGCATAGGTGATGGCGGACATGCCTGAAGCCAGCGCCAGTGCTCCGACTCCGCCCTCCATTTCGGCGACACGTTTTTCCAGCACAGAAGAAGTCGGGTTCATAATGCGCGTATAAATATTGCCTTCGACTTTCAGGTCAAAAAGATCTGCGCCATGCTGAGTATCATCAAACGAGTAAGAAGTGGTTTGATAAATGGGAACCGCGACCGCCTTGGTGGTGGGTTCAGGATCATAGCCACCATGAATAGCAATAGTTTCAATTTTCATGCTTGTCGTCTTTGTTATCTGAATTAAAGTTTATGGAGGTGCCACTTAAATGGCGACATTGCCACACTGTTAATTTTAGCAGTGTTTAATGATGTGCGCTTAGTGATTCTATTGGATGATTCTACCGGGTGATTCCGCGCAGGTTCGGTAAACTTCATGATCTCAGTTGCCAGGTAGGTGAGTAGTCGCGGTTGAGAATACTGTTATCGAGCAGCCATTGCCGGGCATCGTCGCTGTCGGCATAAAACCAGCGTGTCGCCGAGCCAAGGCGAAAACTGTATCCCCAGGTATTCATGTCATGCAAATGTATGGATCGGTTGAAGCCGGTAATATAATCGGACAGGATTATTTGCAGGAAACAGCAGGCATTTTCTATTAGTGCGCTGCCGCCTGCATCATGCGATGGACTGATGCGCTGGGCGGGAGTCATGCAAATATAGTGACAAGCCTCATGCAAAAGGGAGTGTATGGGTGTGTCGTCTCGAAAAAACAGGGTGGATTGATAACGACCAGCTTCAGGAGCCCCCCAAAAGCTATAGGGAATATTTTCATCTCTATCCACTTTTTCTAATTTCAACCAATAACGGTCAAAAAGTGGACTCAAGGCACCAGGTTGGATATCTTTTAAACAGTGCATTTCTGCTAATTTATGGGGCTATACGAGAATACTGCCGATTTGACCGATATCAACAAGTTTAACGAAATGCATTCAAGTGGCATACGATTTTGTTCATTTGAGGTATACTAGCGCCCGCCCGGTGGGCACCATCGAAAGGATTTTTAAATAGGAAAGGTCACTGATGATTTCATATGTACGACGAATAACTTTATTCAGCTTATTGGCATTCAGTTTGGTATTCGGTTCACAGGCATTTGCTTCTGGCGATGCAGCCCGTGGTGAGCTGGTAGGCGAAACTTGTCTTGGCTGTCATGGTGTAACCAGTTTTACCACGGTTTACCCAACTTACAAGGTACCTAAATTAGGTGGTCAGCATCCTGAGTATCTTGCTGCTGCACTCAAGGCTTATCGCGCTGGTGAACGTTCACATAAAACTATGGAAGCGCAAGCCTCACGTTTAAGTGATCAGGATATTGATGATCTTGCCGCGTATTTCGCCACACTTAAATAATAATCACCTACAGTCTTAAATATTTAGAGTTAAAAGGAAATTAGATGAAACGCTTGATTCTTATTCTAGCAGTGCAAGTTGTTTTCTCAGTCAACGCCATTGCCGCTGGTAGTATCGCAGAGGGAAAAGAAAAATCTCAGGTTTGTGTAGCTTGTCACGGTGAAACGGGTGTTAGTATTGCGCCCACATTCCCAACTATTGCCGGGCAGTACCAGGACTATATTTTACACTCGCTCATGGCTTATAAGTCAGGTGATCGTAATAATCCAATCATGAGTGGCATTGTTGCAGCACTTAGCGAACAGGATATGCACGATTTAGCGGCATATTACTCCAGTCAAAACGGTCTACAAAGTCTGGGCCTGCCGACTAAATAATCTATCTAAAGCGCACTTGGTCGAGGTATGCTGCTAAGTGCGTCTCTTCTTGATATTGCAGGTAATTTAAGTCGTAGAAGACTTGATTTGTTCCCATTCTTCCGGGGTATAGGCTCTAATTGTGAGCGCATGCAGTTCACCACTCGCAATCTGCGCGTTGACAGTTTTATAGACGAGCTGGTGTTCTTTAAGCATGCTTAAGCCTTCAAACTCCGGGCTGATGACAGTCGCTTCATACTTGCCGGCGTCACCAGTTACGATTGCCTCGGAATTGGCAATACCGTCTTCGATTAAGTTTTTTATGTCTGTTGTTTCCATAACGATGAATGCTTTGTAATTATTTCACGCAAGTGTAACGCAATAGCAGCATATTATTGCTATCTCTGACAGGAAAGAATCTAACTTTATGAGTGCTCATTTCTGATCATCGAAACGAGTTCGTCGCCAATCTTTGGCTTCCTCCAGCCACGCTCGACTTTGCTCGATTGGCCGAGTACCAGATTTACCAGCGATTTTCGATTTGCCAGTAACGAAGGTGATGTATTCAGCTGTTCAGCACGATTACGCGTGATTTCCATTAGCTTTTTAATTAAGCTTCTTTGCTCCTTGCTTAATCGGTTATCTGCGGGGGCTTCCAGTTTATTTGCTATTTCGGTCGGAATTTCCTGCTGTAAAATTTGACTGATATATCTGTAGTGGCGCATCGATTTTGGTATGTGTTGTTTAAAGTACTGGCTAATATTTTCGTCACGCATATGGTTTAGTTGACACAATTCCAGCAGTGCGGGGTCAGGTAATATCCAGCGTCTGGGCAGATTTTTATTTTTGGCAGTTTGTTCACGCCATTCTGCAATTTTACGAGCATAGTAGAACTGCCTTGCGTTTAATCTTCCAATTCCCTTGACCTGCTTCCAGGCGTTTTCCGGGGCGATAAGGTAATTGGATTCATCGAGTAGATTGTTGCACTCTTCGATTAGCCAATCGCATCGATCTGAAGATTTTATTTTGGCATCCAATGACACATACAGCGGACCCAGCTGGATTACATCATCCAGTGCGTAGTCAATTTGAGCTGCAGTCAAAGGGCGTTTCTTCCAGTCGGTCCGGCTTTCGGATTTAGCTAAATGCACGGATGAGGTTTGGGCGACTAAATCCGCGTAGCTAATTTGTTCATCCAGCCCTAAAATACTAGCCGCTATCTGAGTATCAAAAAGTGGTTGTGGAATGAGCTGATACGTTGAGTAAAGAACTTCCAGATCCTGGCGGCAGGAATGGAATATTTTTAGTTGAGAGCGCTGTCCAAGCAGCTCAATTAGCGGGTCGATATGATCCAGACTTAGTACATCAATACAGGCACTATGCTCTGCTGTAGCAATTTGAATTAGACACAGTATTTGATAATAAGTGGATTCACGCATAAACTCCGTGTCCATTGCCAGCCAGGGCGATGTAGATATTTGGGCTACGAATTTTTCCAGATCGGTAGCGTTAGAGATAACCTTGGGGAACATGTTATTAAAAATTTATCAACGGGTCGTATGCGTACTTTTGTAACAATAAATACATGGTATTGCTTGTTGCTGGTATGCATCTATGTGTTGTTATCGATCCCAGTGTATGCGGATTGGGAGTCACTATACTATCGAGATCACCCTCTTGTGGGAAAAATTTATTCTACCCGGGAAAAAGACTGGGTAAGTGCTCAGGGACTGCAAAGTAAAATTCGGGATCAGCAGTATATTTTGTTAGGTGAAACACACTCCAATCCGGATCATCATGCGCGGCAGGCAAAAATTATTGAAGAGTGGCTGCAGCCTGAGCAAATGACGGCATTGCTGTTTGAGATGCTGGCTTTCAATGATTGGCCACGGCCACTGCATCCTGAATTATCTCTGGATGAGCTGCTTGGTATGCTTAAGCAGGTAGCTGAACGCTGGGACTGGAACTTGTATGAGCCAATATTGCAAGTTCAGATGACGCATCAGTTACCCATGTGCGGGGCAAATTTAACGCGTCAACAGTTAGATGAATATGCCAAAACCCAGAAATGTCATGTAGGTCTTCAAGATAACTCGCTGAATTTTTGCGAATCCTTATCGCAAATACAGCAGTCCACCATTCGACAGCTGATTCTGGATGCCCATTGCGGTTATCTGCCAGAGTCGAAGGCGGAACCATTATTGCGTGTGCAAATGGCTAAAGATGCGTCATTTGCACTGGCTATGATGCAGCGAGGTAAAACTCACAAAATCGCGCTGATTGCAGGAGCTAATCATGTTCGCAAAGATATCGGCGTGCCTGTACACTTGCAGCGTTTGGGAAAGCCGTCAATCAGTATTGGCTTTATGAATGTAGCACCGAATAAATTGACCGCGGAAGATTATGGCGGTCAGGTTGAGCTAGGTAAGCAATTTGATTATGTTTTGTTTACGCCAAGCGAACGCAATCAGGATCCATGTGTCGAGTTTGCCAGGCAATTGAAAAAAATGAAAAATGTTAACTAAATAATCACATCACCATGCAAGATAAAATTATTACTGATCGAATTAAAAGTCTGCAAAAACATCTGCAACAGGAAAATCCATTGCTGGTATCCGTCGTGGATAAGTTTGCTGAGCTGGATGAAGTGGGCCTGGGACTGGGCGTGTTGAATGCGCGTGATTCCTATACGACAGAGATCTCATGGTGGCCGTTAATATCCATACTTGGAACTTTTTCGGCAGGTAAATCGAGTTTTATCAATCAATATGTAGGTGCCTCCCTTCAAAAAACTGGAAATCAGGCCGTTGACGATAAGTTTACTGTGCTTTGTTTTAGTAGTGATAACTCCATACGAGTGTTGCCAGGAATTGCACTGGATGCAGATCCACGGTTCCCATTTTATCAGATGAGTGAGGCGATCGAAAAAGTGGCGGAAGGGGAAGGCTCTAGAATTGACACTTACTTGCAATTAAAGACCTGTCCTACCGATATTATGCGCGGCAAAATTTTAATTGACTCACCCGGATTTGATGCGGATTCACAACGCGACTCTACTTTACGTATCACAGACCACATTATCAATTTGTCTGATCTTGTATTGGTGTTTTTTGATGCTCGACATCCCGAGCCGGGTGCTATGCGCGATACCCTGGAACATTTGGTGGCAGGCACGGTGCGGCGTAAAGATGCAAATAAAATCATGTTTATACTGAATCAGATCGATACCACGGCAGCGGAAGATAATCTGGAAGATGTCGTTGCCGCCTGGCAGCGAGCCATTGCGCAAGGCGGTTTGGTAAGTGGGAGTTTCCATACACTATATAATGAAGAGGCTTCGGTTAGGATTGAAGATCCCGCTCTGGAACAGCGTTATAAGAAGAAGCGTGACGCAGATCTTCAGGAAATTACCAAACGTATTGCTCAGGTCAGTGTTGAGCGTGCATATCGTATTATCGGCGCTCTGGAAAATTTCTCCAATCGTATTGAAAAAGAAATTGTTTCTGAGCTGCAGACCGCAGTTGGTGTATGGAAAAAACGCGTATTAATCGCGGATACGATCGTTCTAATCCCTTTGTTAGCCGTCTTTTTATCCTACTCAATTTCTCATGGTTATTGGCAAGGATTTAACTTCATGATTCCAGATATGTCTGAGTCTGAATATGGCGCGCTTCTTTCCCGTGCGCTGCTGGTAGCCGTAGTAGCAGGCTTTGCAGCCGTTCATTTTATCATTCGTGGAGTTATCGCAAAATGGTACGCGCGTGGTTTGGCTGAAGATGGCTATTATGGCAATCTGCGTGCCGCTTTTCTTAAAAATACACGCTGGACAAAAAGTTTATTGCTTGGACGTTTAAGCGGTTGGGATCAAAAGGCAGCCAAGAAAATAAGTGATCTGCGTGATTCTGCTGATGGATTTGTTCAGAAACTGAATGATCAATACACTAATCCGTCGGGTAAGTCCCTGCAATGAATAACATCATAGTGTGATTATCGTACTGTCAGGGTAATGGGTGCTTTAAGTTAAAATTTAAAATTTATGCAAACTTCATTATAGCTGAAGTTTTTCACTGAACAGCGCTACAAAGTTTGCGAGCATTTGTTTGAATGCCATTACTGATAGAAAATTATTGCTTGGCTTCACTTTAGCCGGCTTTGGTACCTTGCTGTTTTCCCTGAAGTCTATCTTTATCAAGTTTCTTTATGCACAGCACATGAATGCAGATACGGTGCTGGTGATGCGCATGGCATTATCCTTGCCTATTTATTCTGCAATTCTGATTTGGTCATTGCGCAACAAGCCAGCATATATTGACCTGAATATACAAGTTACTATTAAAATATTTTTTCTTGGGTTTTTGGGCTACTACCTGGCTTCTCTGCTGGATTTGATGAGTCTGGAATTGATCTCCGCACAACTGGAACGTCTTGGTCTGTTTACCTATCCCTTTATGGTGGCGTTACTAGGTTATTTTTTCTTTCATGAAATAATGAAGCGGCGAATCATACTTTCATTGCTAATAACCTATACAGGGTTATATGTTGTAATGGGGCAAGAGTTAAAGCTGACTGGTGAAGGAGTGATTGAAGGTACTCTGCTGGTGTTGGGTTCTGCTTTCAGTTTTTCACTTTATGTGCTGTTTAGTAAACGCTATATAAAAACTTTAGGTGCACAGTTTTTTTACCTGTATTGCCATGATCTCTTCAAGTTTATTTGGGCTGTTACATGGTGTGATGACAGTGCAATGGAGTGATCTTGTTATTAGTTCCCATGCATGGTTCTGGCTGCTAATGCTGGTTGTACCAAGTACGGTTATACCCAGTTTTATGATGGTGGAGGCGTTAAATAGAATTGGTCCAACTCAGACTGGAATTGTAGGTATGCTGGGGCCGGTTTTCACAATTGCACTGGCGATATATCTGCTGGATGAACCTTTGACATTAGGTCTTATAGCTGGCGTTGCACTCATGCTGACAGGGGTAGCCAATTTAGTGCTGGGTAAAAGCACTGCCAAATAGCTGGAGTGTTTTTTTGATTAGTGGTTCGCAGAATTGTTGCAGGAAACACCGTTACTGTCGATATAGGGATAAAACAGGCGAGTACTTTCCATAGGAGGTATTTATGCGTGAGAATCTTTTTGCAGACAGTTTTATAAGACAGGCACTGTTACTGTTATTGGTGCTGTTATTTTTAAGTGCCGCCTATCTCAATTCCATCTTGTACAAGCGTATTGCTATAGAGCCTTCAGCCTGGCAAGCACTGGACGAGGGGGCCGTAGCGCTCATATCACATGCACATGCCAAGGGGGTTGATAACTCTTATAAATTTCGTCTGGGCGATTGTAGTACTCAGGTGAATCTTTCTGAAACCGGGCGCAATCAGGCTAAAAGAATTGGCAGAAAATTTCGTGAACACGGTGTGGAAGTGGGCATTGTATTATATTCCCGTTGGTGTCGCACAAAAGAAACAGCTTCACTGGCATTCCTAGGAATTACATTTGTCGAGTCATCTATAGATTCTTTTCAGTTTCGTCCTGAGTATGAATATTTTTATACAAATAAACTTAAAAAGATCATCTCGAGTTGGCATAGTACAAATGCTTTAGTGTTAATGACACATCCTGAAAACATTCTTGCATTAACTGGAATTAGAGCCTCGGAGGGTGAGGCCGTTGTCATTCGTAATATTAAAAACAATCTTGAAGTCGTGGGAAGGATTGTTTTCTAGTCGCAATCCCTAATCAAGATCAGTGGTTCTGCGAATACTACGCATAACAACATGAATCGCAGGCCAGGCAATTGCGCTGGATAAGGCAGGTGACCAATACGTCCAGGACTCCGGGTCTTGTCCTAAAGCGCCATAAACCCAAAGCGAAACACTCATATGGGGCAACAATATCATGGCAATAAACAGGGCTTGTTGGTGCAGAGGATAGATACGTACCCGTTGATGAAAGCGAATACTGATAAATGCGGTCAGTGCAAAACCCAGAGCATGCTGCGTCAGTAAAGCGCCACGCAAAACATCGACCAGAAGTCCCAGTACCCAGGCCGAACCCACTCCAATCCATCGGGGTGTCGTCATACTCCAGTAGATCACTAATAATAAAATCCACTCTGGACGAAAAGGCTCGGCCCAAACTGGAATAGGCATAATAGTCAGTAGTGTGGCAACAATGAACGAGCCAATTAACACATAATAAGTTCGTTTTGTTTTAAGCATATTATGGGTTTGGCTTTTTGTCTGAGGCTGCTGAATTCTGTGACTCGTCTGTTTCGTCGTTTTTAGACGCTTCAACAACTTCTGCATCTTGCGCGGAATTTGTCCAAAGTAATAAAACTTCACGAATGGTATCCAGATCTACCAAAGGGCGTGCTTCGCCATGAAGAAAAGCTTCGCCAGGACGAGTGTTGATAGAGGTCACTTCCGCGACCGGATAATTGGGAGGATAACGACCATCTAATCCTGAAGTATGGAGCAAGTCACCTACCCGAATATCAGCGGATGAGGACACATTTTTCAGTTCAATAAGATCAGTCTTGCCGCTACCGACTAACAATGCGCGCAGATTGGTTCGGTTCGATTCTGCCAGTAATGCATGGTTCGGATCGGAAATTAGCAAGGCGGTGGAGTGCATCGGATACACCTCTACTATCTGCCCGATAATGCCTTTGGCTGCTACCAATGGCTGGCCTTCATAAACCCCCTCGCGTCTACCTCGATTGATAGTGACCAGCTGTTTGAATGGATGCAGGTCCACCGACAGTATTTCTGCAATGAGTAGTTTCTCGCTGGATGCTTCAATGGGCGAACCTAATAACTGTCTCAAACGCGCATTTTCCTCCTCAAGCAGGTCCAGGCGCTGTAATTTAGCCTCTTTGAAAAGTGCTTGATCACGTAATTTTTCGTTCTCTTCGATCAGACGGGAACGGGAAGCCAGGTTCTCGCTAAATATTTCACCGATCGCCGAAGGCAGATGCGCCAGATATTGCAGAGGGTAGATAGCAGTCGCCAGAGATGACCGAACCACCTGCAGATGTTGGTAGCGATGGTCCACGGTCATAATGACTATGGACAGGATTACCAGTAGAAGCAGTTTGGTCGAGGTGGATGGGTCAAATGTAAATAGAGGTTTTATAGTGATCCTCCGTACATTAGATGTGGATGGCTAACTGTTTAATCTCCAGTCAGCAAATCGCTGCCGAATTCGTCAAGCATTTCAAGCACTTTACCACCGCCGCGTGCGACAGAAGTAAGAGGATCGTCAGCCACAATAACTGGTATTCCAGTTTCTTCCATAATCAGGCGATCAAGATCGCGCAATAAAGCCCCGCCGCCGGTTAGAACAATACCTCGCTCGGCAACATCGGCACCCAATTCCGGGGGAGTTTGTTCCAGTGCGGTTTTAACTGCACTGACGATGCCATACAGGGGCTCCTGTAAGGCTTCCAGAATTTCGTTGCTGTTCAAAGAGAAGCTCTTGGGTATGCCTTCGGACAGATTTCGACCTTTAACCTCAATTTCAAGCATTTCTTTACCTGGGTAGGCCGTCCCGATTTCCTGTTTAACACGTTCCGCCGTGGCTTCTCCGATCAAAACGCCATAGTTTCGACGCACATAACTGATGATTGCGTCATCAAATTTGTCGCCACCAATTCGTACTGAAGCAGAATATACTATGCCGTTAAGAGATAACACAGCCACTTCAGAAGTCCCGCCACCGATGTCAAGAATCATGGAACCACGCGCCTCGTCTATGGGCAGTCCCGCACCTATGGCCGCCGCAATGGGTTCTTCAATCAGGTAGGTTTTTCGCGCACCTGCACCATCAGCAGACTCGCGAATTGCACGTCTTTCCACCTGGGTTGCACCACAAGGTACACACACAAGAACACGAGGACTGGGGCGTAATATCATGTTTTTGTGTACCGCACGAATAAAATGCTGCAGCATACGTTCAGTGGTCGTGAAATCAGCAATTACGCCATCTTTCATTGGACGAATTGCTTGAATATTGGTCGGCGTGCGACCTAACATGCGCTTGGCACTTGCACCTACGGCTTCAATTGAACGGGTTCCTGTATTCGGGTCGTTTCGAATCGCAACCACCGAGGGCTCATTCAGAACGATGCCTTTGTCGCGAACATAAATAAGTGTGTTGGCTGTGCCCAGATCAATTGAGAGATCGTTAGAAAATAATCCTAGAATTCGTCCAATCATGTAGAGGAATGTTTAATTTAATCATTGGAATAGAAAGGGTACTCTAACAGCGGGTATGGGTTTGGGCAAGACGTTATCTATGGTACCTTTCGTTACCTTATCAAGGAGCAAACTATGGCACTTTCAACGGAAGATGTTCGCGGTATCGCCAAGCTGGCAAAACTGCAGATTAATGAGGATGAGCTTGAGCATTACAAGCAGGATCTTTCACGCATATTGGAATTTGTCGAGCAAATGAATCAGGCCAATGTGGAGAATATTGAGCCCATGGCTCACCCGCAAGACATGATGCAGCTATTAAGAGCAGACGAAATAACCGAAACGGATCAGCGTGAAAAGTTTCAGCAGATTGCGCCGGCCACGCAAGACGGTTTGTACCTGGTTCCCAAGGTAATCGAATAAGCTTTGCGTTTTAAGTAATACACAATCAATTTTTATTTATGCATAAGTTAACAATTGCGCAGCAGGCGAAAGCCCTATCTGAGAAACAATTCAGCAGTGAAGAATTAGTTCGGCACTACATTCAACGTATTGAAGCCTATGACAGACAACTAAATTCGTTCATTACATTTACCCCAGAGCAGTCGATCAGTCAGGCCCGACAGATCGATGCGAGTGGTGAAGCTGGAGAAATGCTTAAAGGTATTCCGATTGCGCTGAAAGACATTTTTTGCACAGATGGAACAAAAACTTCATGTGCTTCGCGCATTTTAGATAACTTTATTGCTCCGTATGATGCAACGGTTGTAACAAAGCTGGCTGATGCAGGAACCGTGTCCTTGGGTAAAACCAATATGGATGAATTTGCCATGGGTTCATCTTCTGAGTCCAGTTTTTACGGCGTAGTAAAAAATCCATGGGATACTGAGCGGGTTCCGGGTGGCTCATCCGGCGGTTCGGCGGCCGCTGTGGCCGCACGTTTAGTGCCAGCCAGTATGGGAACGGATACGGGTGGTTCAATAAGACAGCCTGCAGCACTTTGCGGAGTGACAGGATTAAAACCAACATATGGCCGTGTTTCACGCTTTGGCATGATTGCCTATGCCTCCAGTCTGGATCAGGGAGGACCTTTTGGCGTGAATGCAGAAGACTGTGCCTATATGTTGCAAGTCATTGCAGGTCATGATCCCAAAGATTCCACCAGCGTAAATCAACCAGTCCCTGATTATGTGAGTGGTCTGTCCGAATTAGTTAAGGGTTTAAGGATCGGTTTGCCGCAAGAGTTTTTCCAGCAAGGACTGGATTCGGCTATTGCGGAAAAAATAGAACAGGCTTGTGACGTGCTAAAAAGTCTCGGCTGCCAAATCAAATCGATTTCATTGCCCAATGCGCGACTGGCTATTGCAGCTTACTACGTACTGGCCCCAGCAGAATGTTCATCCAATCTTTCTCGGTTTGATGGTGTGCGCTATGGCTATCGCTGCGAGAATCCTGCCGGACTTGAAGATATGTATTGTCGTTCACGTAGTGAGGGTTTTGGTGAGGAAGTTAAACGACGTATTATGGTCGGAGCCTATGCATTATCCGCAGGATATTATGACGCATATTATCTCAAGGCACAAAAAATCCGGCGCCTGATAAGTGAAGACTATAAAGCCGCATTTAATGATGTAGATGTTGTGCTGAGCCCGACCACGCCAACCACCGCATTCAAAGTAAATGAAAAATCGGATGATCCCATTACCATGTATTTATCCGATATTTATACAATAGGTGTAAATCTTGCGGGCTTGCCCGGAATGTCGGTTCCGGTGGGATTTGAGCAAAACCTGCCAGTCGGCATGCAATTAGTCAGTAATTATTTTGAAGAACAGCGTTTGCTGAATCTTGCTCATCAATATCAACAGCAAACAGATCATCATCTGCAAATACCCAAAGAATTTGAATAGGTCCAGTATATGGAATGGGAAGTCGTCATAGGGTTGGAAATACACGTCCAGCTAAATACCAAAACAAAAATATTTTCAGCCGCTGCCACCGCGTATGGGGCGCAACCCAACACTCAGGCCTGCGCAGTTGATCTGGGATTGCCTGGCGTACTGCCAGTGTTGAATAAAGAAGCTGTTGCCAAAGCGGCCATGTTTGGTTTGGCGATTGATGCGACCATTAACGACGGTTCTGTGTTTGACCGTAAGAATTATTTCTACCCTGACTTGCCTAAAGGCTATCAAATCAGTCAGCTGGCGATACCCATCGTCGAGCATGGAAAACTGGAAATCACTCTTGAAGATGGCTCGACTAAAGTAGTGGGGATTACACGGGCACATCTGGAAGAAGATGCAGGCAAGTCGCTGCATGAAGATTTTGATGGCATGACCGGAATAGATCTGAACCGTGCCGGTACACCTCTGATTGAAATAGTTTCAGAGCCGGAAATGAGTTCGGCCAAAGAAGCGGTCGCTTACATGAGAAAAATTCATTCTATCGTTCAGTATCTGGGGATCTGTGATGGCAATATGCAGGAAGGTTCATTTCGTTGCGATGCGAACGTATCAGTGAAGCGTAAAGGTGACAGTGAGCTTGGTACAAGAACGGAAACAAAGAATCTTAATTCATTCCGTTTTGTTGAGCGTGCCATCAATTTTGAAATAGAACGTCAAATTGATGTACTGGAAAGCGGCGGTAAAGTAGTACAAGAAACACGGTTATATGACGCGGATGATGACTCAACACGTACTATGCGTAGTAAAGAAGAAGCTAACGATTATCGTTATTTTCCGGATCCTGATCTATTACCTGTCAAGCTTGATGCTGATCTTTTAGAACAGTTGCAAAAAAATCTTCCCGAGCTGCCAGATGTTAAACAGAAACGGTTCTGTGAAGAATATGGTTTAAGTGCCGAAGATGCAGAGCAGCTGAGCGCATCTCGAGATACGGCCGACTATTTTGAGCAAGTAGTGAGTCACGCGCAAGGACAGGCTAAGTTGGCAGCCAACTGGGTTTCTGGAGAATTGTCGGGTGCTTTAAATCAAAACAATCTTGAGATTCGCCAAAGCCCTGTGAGCGCTGAACGGCTCGCGCAGTTAATTTTACGAGTTGTTGATAATACAATCTCTGGCAAGATTGCCAAAGAGGTTTTTCAGGAAATATGGAATTCGAACAAAACACCTGACCAGGTGATCGAAGAAAAAGGCTTGCAGCAAATTTCTGATGTGGGTGAACTTGAAGAGATTGTTGACAAGATCATCGCTGAAAACACCAAACAGGTTGAACAATATTTGTCTGGCAAGGATAAGGTATTTGGTTTCTTTGTAGGAAATGTCATGAAGGCGACCAAAGGCAAAGCGAACCCTAAACAAGTGAATGATTTGTTGAAAAGCAAGCTGGTCTGATTGTGCGCCTTATGTTCTCACACGCGCGACTGTCCGAGGTTTTGGTCGGCGTGGTTAATGTATCAAACTTGTTGAGTAAAGAGTTTTTATGAATGTCCTGATTGTCTATGCGCATCCCAATCCGCTTAGTTTTAATCAATCTATTTTGCGAGTGGTTAATAATAGCTTTAAAAATAAAGGTGCAACGGTACGATTAAAAGATTTATATGCTGAGCGTTTTGACCCTGTGCTAGGTGAGGCGCAGTTGTCTTTGCAGAGTGAGGGCAAGCTGCCAGACGATATAAAGCGTGAGCAGGAACAGGTCAAATGGGCGGAAGTTATAGTAGTCATTTATCCCTTGTGGTGGTTTGATCGACCGGCGATTCTAAAAGGCTGGTTTGATCGTGTTTTTACTAATGGTTTTGCATTTAGTTTTGATGAGCAGGGTGTCAAAGGTTTACTAAAGGGAAAGCGAGCTATGGTGGTAGTCACTGCGGGTGGCACCAAGGAAGATTTTGGTAAAAACGCAGATCAGCTCACTAAAAGCACCACAGAAGGTACGCTGGCTTTTTGCGGTATCACCGATATTGTCGATCGTGTATTTTACTCTGTTCCTATTGTCAACGATGAGGCGCGCAAAAAAATGCTGGATGAATTGGAAGGGATGATAAAGGCATTCTGATTGGCCTTTAATGCCGGCTGTTTGGCTAATTTGGCTGGCTCGCCCAAAACTTTTAAATTAGTGATCAACGGGTATCTTCAGTCGTAACTGTTTTTCCTTCACGTTCCCATGTTCCTAATAACTTATGTAAGGCGACAGGAACAATTTCAGTTGGATGTTCTGTGCAGTAATCTTTTAGCCAGGCAAATGTTTCTTCAGGTGCTGTATCACCAGATACATCATAGGCGTCCTTATTTTCGTAATTAACGCCTGAAACAAATCCACTGGCCCAGGATTGGTAGAGTCGTATGTTTTGTATGGCTTGTTGAAAGCCGACATTTTTAGGCGTGATGTCATGAATTAATTGTTTGCAACTTGTACCTCCCCAGCCCTGGGCGCTAAAAGGTGTTGCCTCGCTGTCGTCGGTTTGTTTTATACTCGAAGTAGCACATCCGCTGACTAGCAGAATGATTATCAGTGCGAAAATGTAACGGGGTGTATGCATTGCTTGCATTATACAGCTAATTGCGAGTAATGCGCGTGCGCTGGCAGACAGAATTTCCTGTTAGTCGAGTAGTCTTTCGTTACGACTCTGTGATGCGTGTAATGTGTTGCTTGTTTTTGCCATAAATTGTTCGTAGTCGGTAACGCGAAGAGGCTTGTTGAACAAATAGCCTTGTAAATAATCACAATCAAAAGAGATTAGGACATTTTTCTGTTGCTCTGTTTCTATGCCTTCTGCGACGACTTCCAAATTCAGTTTTTTGCACAGTTGAATAATCATCTGCACAATGGTCAGATCGCGGTCTGAATTGAGCATGGAGCGTATGAAAGACTGGTCAATTTTGATTAGATCAATCGGCAGTGTACGGATGTATGAAAGCGAAGAGAAGCCGGTGCCGAAATCATCGATAGAAAGACGCACGCCAATATCTTTTAATATCTTAAGCCTGCGAATGACAATATCGGAGTCGATCATCATGGCTTGTTCGGTAATTTCTAGTTCCAGGCAGGGAGCAGGAAGATCGTATCGTTTAAGTGTGTTTTGTACGGTTTCGATAAAATCGGATGCTAAAAAGTGCTTTGGTGAAATGTTGACGGAAACATTCGTTGTTCCCATGTCTGTTTTTCGCCACTGATTAATCTGGTGGCATGCTTCATCTATGACCCAGTTACCAATTGCAATAATCAGATTACTTTTTTCAGCTACCGGGATGAAGTCTGCGGGCGAAACAATCTGGCCATCATGCTGCCATCGTATTAAAGCTTCTGCGCTGCAAATGGAATTATCGTTTACATTGATTTTACGTTGGAAAAACAATTGAAATTCATTTTTGTGTAACGCATCGCGCAGGTTGTACTCCATTTTTAACAGTTTTTTCGTTTTCTCTTTAATGCCTGCATGAAAAATGGCAAAGGTATTTCTTCCGCTGGTTTGGGATTTATACAGTGTTGAATCCGCGTTTCTTAATAGTTCGCTTATTGAGTTTCCATGTGCAGGGAAATCAGATATGCCAATACTGCATGTGACAGAGATTTCGCGTTCGTCTATCTTGAGCGGTTCATTGGAAATTTTACGTAATATTTCTTGTGCGATTGATTTTGATGATTCGCCATTGTGGTCTTTGTTAACCTCAAGTAACTAGCTAGAGCTGGAGAACTGATAAAGCAGAGTCTCCTCAGGGATGTTATCGATAGTTTGTTTTAACCTCTGCGTGGTCTGCAATACGGCGAGATCTGCAATGTTGTGACTAAAAGTGCTTGCGATTATTAGTTGCAGCCGCAACCACCTCCTGCAGAACCATAACCACCTGCAGCGGTCTCTTTGACAAAGTAAATATGCTCACCCAGTGTTGCCGCGAGTGGATCAGGTGACCACGCCATTTCTTTTCTTGACAATGTGCCACGCTCCCATGGTTTAACCGTAGTGCAGCCCGTGTTTGTTAGCACAAGTAGTGCTGTTAAAGCGAGTATGAGTTTGCCCATAGTAATTTTTCGATTTCACTTTTGATTTTGTTATAGTCGCCTGACTTGTATCCATTATGCACGTAGCGAATTACACCGGACTTATCAATTATGTAAGAAGTGGGCATTGCACTAACGCCAAATGATTCAGGAATTGCGCCAGATTTATCTGCAAGCACTTTGTAATAGATATTGATCTTGTTGGTGAAATCAGTGGCATCTTTTGAGTTTTCATCCAGATTGATGGCCAGTACAACAACATTGTCTCTTCCTTAGAAGGATGATTGTATATTTTCAAATTCTGGTAATGACTTTAAACATGGTGGGCACCACGATGCCCAAAAATCAACAAACATGACTTTGCCGGCGAGGTCTGTATTACTGATGGTTTCTGAGCCATCAAGTGAACGTGCTCGAAACGAGGGTGCGCTGTCACCTACATTGGCAGAGTATGCAAACTGTGATGTAACGATACATAAAAAAGGAACAAGCGCTATCTGAAAGTGTTTTAGCATTGGGAATATCCTCTCTATTTAAGTGTTCACAAGCTTAATTTGATTAGGGCTGTAATCGTGACTGAGCTCACAATAATTGAGTTACCGCTTTAGATAATTAATGACTAAGACGAACCGCTGTAATTAATTCATTACCTGCGGACTTATGTATGTGACTGGTAATGATGGAAATTGATGCGGCAGTTCGTCGGCTTTAATGAGCCGTTAATCTTTGTCAGAGTGGTGTTTGCCGAGCTTTGAGTAAGGAAGGAGTTTTCAGAAAATGTTAATTTCCTGAAAATGATATTTATAAGTCCAGCCAGAGTTTCAGAGGTTTTCTCATGCCGGCGATTTTGCAGCCTTGCTGTCCGTAGCCATAAGGGAACAATGCATATATGTACTTGCGAGTCGCCTTGTCTTTGCCAATATCATTGCACAGGTTTTTTAGAATAGTGCGCAACTCCGGTACAATGCCTGAGGTAAAATACAGATCCCGAATCATATGGATAACACGCCAGTGATCTTTGCTGAGCTCCAGCTTGGTTGCATTCGCCACATCTAATGCGAATTCTTCATTCCAGTCTTCAGGATCCAGCAGGAATCCGTCCTGATCGGTCTGTATAGTCATTTGTGGGCGTTTGATTTCTTTGTTTATTGTTTTGAGTTAACTGCAACGATTGGCTAAGGTTACACGTTCCAGTTGTTGTATGTCCTTCAGGGTTTTAGTTTTATTGTAACCTTTTTGAGAAAGATGTGCGCGCACTTCGGGCCCTTGCTGGTAACCATGTTCAAGAATTAAAGTGCCCTTGGGCGATAAATAATTCACGGCATGCTCAATAATGTGAAGCAAATCTTTTAGCCCGTTGTGTTCGGAAAAAAGTGCGACTTCAGGTTCATATCTGGAAACTTCAAATTCAATTTCGGAATCATCTTGCGCAATATAAGGAGGGTTACTGACGATGAAATTAAAGTGACATTCAGTTATGGAATTAAACCAGTCGCTAACTATAAAAGTAATATTATTAATCTCTAATTGACTGGCATTTTGTTTGGCGAGCTCAATGCAGACTGGCGATATGTCGCAGGCAATGATTTCAGCGCCTGGTAATTCTTTAGCCAGTGCTATGGCGATGCATCCACTGCCGGTACCCAGATCAAGAATTTTCGGTTTGTCAGTGTTGGGTAAATTGGCTAGCGTCGTTTCTACAATAAGTTCCGTTTCCGGGCGTGGAATTAAAACATCAGGAGAAACAGTCAGAGGCAGTGACCAGAATTCCTTGCGTTGCTGAATATACGCCATGGGCTCGCCATTGATACGACGAAACAGATAATGCTGAAATAATTCAAAAGTTTCGTCATCGATTGACTCATCAGAATGAGCAAATAAAAACTCTTTTGACTTGCCACTTGAGAATGAGAGCAGAGTCAATGCTTCCTGGTGTGGACTGTCGACGTGGCTTTGTAATATCTCACGGCCTTGATGAATAGCCTGTTGGATGATAGTCACGAGCTATGAATGAGTGTTGCCGATATTATGCGTTACTCAATGAGGCCAATTGTTCGGCCTGGTGTTCATTGATTAGAGGATCAATGATGTCGCTCAGATTGCCCTGCATCAATTCATCAAGCTTGTATAAAGTGAGATTGATGCGATGATCCGTTACACGTCCTTGAGGGAAGTTATAAGTGCGGATGCGTTCTGAACGATCGCCGCTTCCTACCAGGCTTTTACGCGTTGCGGCCTGTTCGGCAAATTGTTTGGACTGCTCGGCATCAAGCAGGCGCGCTTTTAACAAAGACATGGCACGAGCCTTGTTTTTATGCTGGGAACGCTCGTCCTGACATTCAACCACCACGCCGGTCGGCAGGTGAGTCAGGCGAATGGCGGAATCAGTTTTATTTACATGCTGACCGCCCGCACCGGAAGCACGAAACGTATCAATACGCAGATCCGAGGGATTGATTTCCACATCTTCAATTTCATCGGCTTCAGGAAGAATGGCGACTGTGGCTGCTGAAGTGTGAACACGTCCTTGCGATTCAGTTTCAGGCACACGTTGTACCCTGTGTGCGCCGGATTCAAACTTGAGTAATGAGTAGGCGCCCTGTCCGACAATGCGTGCGATAATTTCCTTGTAACCGCCGTGATCTCCTTCGTTAGTGTTGACGACTTCTACCGACCAGCGTTTCTGTTCAGCATAACGCGAATACATGCGAAATAAATCACCGGCAAAGATGGCGGCTTCATCTCCTCCGGTACCTGCTCGGATTTCTATAAATACATTGCTGTTGTCCAAAGGATCTTTGGGTAACAACAGTTTTTGTAAATCAAGCTCAAGCGCTTCCTGTTGTTTTTGTAGCTCGGCAATTTCTTGCTGAGCCATTTCCTGCACGCTGGCATCGTCATCCGAAAGCATTTCTTTGGCGGCTGTCAGATCTTTAAGTGTTTGGGAGTACCTGCTAAAAGTGGTGACCACGGGCTCAAGCTGCGAATACTCCATGGAAAATTTTCTGAATTTATTCTGATCAGCAATAACATCAGGATCGGCTAATAGCCCGGCAATTTCCTGGTGGCGTTCCTGCAGGGATTCAAGTTTGCTGACAATTGAATCTTTCATGATAAATGATAATTAAATAACGTTGCTTGGATGTTCGCGAAGTTAATCGCGAGGAAGGCCAAGAATGGTTTTTGCGGCTTCCAGTAATTCCTGATAATTTTCTGCGCCTGCAGATTTTAATGCTTCAGTGGGCTTGTGCAATAGTTTATTTACCAGAGTATTGGCCAGAAAGTTTAAGGCTTCATCGGACGATTTGCCTTGCTTTAACATACGTGCCGCTTTTTCAATGACTTCGTGTTTGTGCTGTTCGGCCTGGCTGCGGTAAGTGCGAATCACTTCGGTGACATCCTGACCACGCATCCATTGATAAAATTTGGTGACTTCGTCATCAATAATAATTTCGGCTTCTTCGGCTGCATTAAGTCGCGACTGCATGTTTTCCTGAATGACCTGTTTCAGATCGTCTACCGTATACAGGTAAATGTCCGCTAACTGGTTGGCTTCCGGTTCAACGTCACGCGGAATGGCCAGGTCAATTACAAGAATCGGCTTATGCTTGCGGCGTTTTAAACTTCTTTCCAACAGACCTTTGCCGAGAATCGGCAGTGTGCTTGAAGTGGCTGTTATTACAATGTCACTTTCGGGTAGCACTTCTCCGATGTAAGACAGTCCAATGCCATAACCATTAAATTTGCTTGCCAGCTTTTGGGCACGTTGAATGTTTCGATTAGCAATCGTGATTCGATTGGCACCGACCGAGCTGAGATGCTGTGCGGCCAGCTCTATGGTTTCGCCTGCGCCTATGAAGAGCGCATTTCTTTTGGACAGATCGCCAAAAATTTGTTTCGCTAGCGAGACGCCGGTTGAAGCAACCGATACCGGATTGGTGCCAATGGATGTATGCGTTCTGACTTTTTTGGCAACATTAAAAGAATGCTGAAATAGCTGGTTAAGGTGCTTGCCAAGTGTGCCTGCGCCTGCAGCATACTGATAGGCTTGTTTAAGCTGTCCCAGAATTTGGGGTTCGCCAAGTACCATGGAATCCAGTCCGCTGGCGACACGAAACATATGTTTCGCTGTGGCCTGATCATAATGGTTGTAAAGATATGGCTGACTATGGTCGATATCCAGATGATGAAAATCACTCAACCATTTAACAGTGGCTAATTTACCCGCTTCAAATGAATCGACAGAACAGTAGAGTTCAGTACGATTACAGGTGGAAACGATAGCCGCTTCCTCCACCGTCGGAGTTTCAATCAGCGTACTCAGTGCGGAGGGCAGCAAAGCATCGGGAATAGCGACGCGTTCCCGCACTTCAAGCGGGGCAGAAGTATGATTTACACCTATAGTTAGTAAGGACATGATGCTTATTTTAGCCTACCTTTAGCAAAATAAGGTGAGGAAAGTGTCGAGAAATGTATAAAAAGTGAGATGTGTCTGCTGAAGCGCTCATGTAATGCCATATGAAATCACGTAGAATTACACTATTGATCTGTTTTATTGAAATTATTTTACACGCCAAAACTATGCCTCAAGTGAATATTTGCAAATTTATGCTGATCGTGGTGTTCGCCATTCTTGTAACTGGCTGTGCCACGACTCCGACGGGTTCAGGAGGAGATCAGGCAGAAGAGCAAATCAGCCAACCGGTGTCGATTCGCGCGCCAGCCAATGATGATCGATACGATGAACTCAGTGCCTTGATGCACGAAGTACTAACAGGAGAACTGGCCGGAAAACTGGGTGATCTGGAAACATCAAAGCAGGCATATAGCCGTGCCAGTGAACTGAGTGATGATCCGATGTTGATCGAACGTGCCATGAGAATCGCGATCTTTGCCAAAGACTGGCCACTCGCACTGAGAATTGCGCATCGATGGTCTGAGGTCTTGGATGAAAATATCGAAGCACAACAAGTATTAGGTGTGTTGTATTTGCGCCAGGGGGATGTGGACTCATCGGCCAAGTATTTTGGTAAAGTTATGGATGCTGCTGGGGATTCACCCAGTCAGGGATACAGCATTGTGGCAGCTACCCTGGCCAGGGTGGAAGATGTTGAAACCAGCCTGGAACTGATGGATCGACTGGTTGCGAAAAACTTCTCCAACCCCTATGGGCATCTCTCCTATGCCAATCTGGCCATGAGAGCGAAAAAATATCAGTTGGTTGTCGATCAAAGTGAGCTGGCACTGGGCTTTAAACCTGATCTTTCTGAAGCGCGAGTACTGCGTGCCCGTGCATTAAGTCTAATTGGTGATAACGAGGCTGCGTTCCAGGAAATGCAAACGCTGGTGAATGACGACCCCGAGAATTTTGATCTGCGTCTGGGTTATGCTCGTATGCTATTGCAGGCAGAACAGTATCTGAAAGCCGGCAAGCAATTTGAAATACTGCTGGAACAGCGTCCGGGAGATCCTGATATCACCTATATGTTGGGCTTGACCTATGTGCAGGCAGAAAAATACGCACTATCCAGGCAGTACTTTCAGGCACTCATTGATGATAATCGACGCTTGGACGAATCCCACTATTATTTGGCACGTGTCTCGGAAGCATTGGGAGAATCCGAAGATGCGGTGCTGCACTACAAGGAAGTGGCCTATGGCGATCTGTATCTAGAAGCGGCGATACGCCTGGCTGATTTGTACGCCAAGGCAAATGGACTGGATAAGGCGCGCAAGTACCTCAACGAAGTACGCGGCAAGGTAGATCAACCTGAAGATGTGATTCGATTATTCTTGGCAGAAGGGCACTTGCTGCATGAAGAAAAGCAGTATGAGCAGGCTTATGAGTTATACAGCCAGGGTCTGCTGGAATTCCCCAAACATCCGGATCTGCTATATGCCCGCGCACTGACCGCGGAATATATTGATCGGGTCGATTTGCTCGAATCCGATCTGCTGATTATTTTGCAATCTGATCCTGACCATGCCAATGCACTAAATGCACTGGGTTATACTCTGGCAGATCGCGGCTTACGCATTAATGAAGCCGAAAAGTATGTTGAACGTGCCTATCAGTTAAAGCCTAATGACCCTGCAGTAATGGACAGTATGGGCTGGATTCAATTTCGCAAAGGTAACTATGCCGAGGCTGAAAACTTTTTGCGCAAAGCGTTGAATTTAATGGATGATGCAGAAATCATCGGTCATCTGGGTGAATTGCTCTGGGCGCAGGGAAATTATGAAGAAGCAAGAAATCTGTTGAGAGAAGCCATGGATCGACATCCGGGTGACAGTTATATTCAGAAGCTCATCAAACAGTTTTCTGAATAAGATTTTGATGCTCGGTTTTGTGATGACTCCACACCTGTTTTAATAACCCACTCAAATGCATCGGCGTTATTTTTCTATAGAGCTAATCAAGCTCATTCTGCTGCCTTGCCTGCCGCTATTTATAAGTGCCTGTGTTTCCGTGTCTAAAGTTCCTCCGCTTGGGGATGCTCAGCCGCTATGGGAAGCCCGCTCTGAGTATCTTTATTCACAAAATAACTGGCGTGCACAAATGTCACTGCTAGGTATGGATGGTGAGCAAAAGTTCAAAACGCGTGCTGACTGGACTCAAAAGAATGATAGCTATCAAATAAAACTGCGTGATTTTATTGGCCGTACGATTGCAATTGTGGATGGCCAACCTTTAGCAGTCGAAGTAAAAACATCCAAGGGACAGCATTACCAGGGGGACAATGCCGAGGCATTAATTAATGAATTATTTGCGATTAATATACCTGTATCGGGTATGCGCTACTGGCTTCAAGGCGTGCCAGTGCCCGAACAGCCGGTGGATCGGGTGATTCTGAATGCTGAAGGTCTGGCGGAATCCATTAGTCAGCAGGGATGGGAAATTACTTATCCGCATTACCAATTTAATGAGCCGTATAAAATGCCAGGACATGTACAGCTTGAGTTTGAAAACATTAAATTGTCCGTCAAAATAACTGAGTGGGTACTGACACTCTAATCAAATTTTATTGATGGATATTCAAAAACAATGGCTGGCACCGGCCAAGATTAATTTATTTCTTCGAATTACAAAACGTCGTGACGATGGTATGCATGAATTGCAAACCGCTTTTCAGTTTCTGGATTTTTGCGATCATCTACAGTTTCAAATTCGATCCGATGCCCAGATACGGCGTGTGAACTCAATATTAGGTGTGCTGGAACAGGATGACCTGTGCGTAAAAGCAGCAAAATTATTCCAGCAGACGGCGGGTATTACTCAGGGAGTCGATATCACTGTGAGCAAACAGATTCCCATGGGAGGGGGATTGGGAGGCGCCAGTTCCAACGCCGCAACTACGCTGATTGCGCTTAACAATCTATGGAGTACTCATTTCTCCGAAGATGAACTCGCTGAACTGGGTCAGTCATTGGGCGCGGATGTCCCGGTATTTATTCGTGGTAGAGCGGCATGGGCGGAAGGTGTTGGTGAGCAATTAACCCCTATTGATATGGAAGAGCCCTGGTATTTGGTGATAAATCCAAATATCCATGTCAGTACAGCGGAAATGTTTGCACATTTGCAATTGACACGAAATAGTCCCAAGCTCACAATATGCCCCCCTAAACCGGGGGAGTTTGAAAATGTATTCGAACCTCTGGCTAGGGAAAAATATTCAAAAATAAATTCTGTTTTTGAATGGCTAAGTCAGCATAGTCGCCCTTTCCTGACAGGTACTGGTGCATGTGTAATAGCTGCTTTTGCTAATAAAGGTTCCGCTGTTGAGATACAATCCCGGTGTCCGGAAGGGGTGACAGCCTATATCGCGCAAGGCAAAAATACTTCGCCATTAAAAAGTCAGTTATAAAGGCTGGATAAATATCTTCGTTTTGAAGTGATCAAAATAGAAGATTAAATTAACACTGGATAAATAGAGTAATTGGGCCGTCGCCAAGTGGTAAGGCACGGGGTTTTGATCCCCGCATTCGCAGGTTCGAATCCTGCCGGCCCAGCCATAATTTTTAGCCATAGAGTGAGATTCGCGTGACACGAGACAACGGAGAATATGACGACAGCCGGCTAATGGTATTTGCCGGGAATGCGCACCCTCAACTAGCCCGCGACATTGTAGAAAAGCTGAATATGCCGCTGGGTAAAGCGATGATCGGCGCGTTCAGCGATGGTGAAGTTCAGGTTGAGATTCAGGAGAATGTGCGTGGTCGCGATGTCTTTGTGGTGCAGCCGACCGGGATGCCGACCAACCACAACATAATGGAATTGCTCATTATGGTGGATGCACTGAAGCGCGCTTCAGCCGATAGAATTACAGCTGTGGTTCCTTATTTTGGTTACTCGCGCCAGGATCGTCGTGTGCGTTCAATGCGTGTACCCATTTCGGCTAAAGTGGTTGCGAATCTAATATCCAATATCGGTGCAGATCGTGTACTGACAGTGGATTTACACGCAGATCAAATTCAGGGCTTTTTTGATGTGCCGGTGGATAACGTTTATGCCTCACCTGTATTGCTGGGTGATATTTATAAACAGAAGTACAAAAACCTGATTGTGGTGTCTCCCGACGTGGGTGGTGTGGTGCGTGCTCGTGCCGTGGCTAAACGCCTGGATGATGCGGATCTGGCTATTATTGATAAACGACGTCCTCAGGCGAATGAAGCACAGGTCATGCACATCATTGGTGAAGTCAAAAATAAGACCTGCGTGATCGTGGATGATCTGGTTGATACTGCAGGAACGCTGTGCAAGGCCGCACAGGCATTAAAAGAACATGGTGCAAAGGCAGTGATTGCCTATGCTACGCATCCGGTTTTGTCTGGAAATGCGATCAAAAATATTGAGAATTCAGTATTGGATGGTTTGGTGGTCACAGATACGCTGCCATTAAGAGAAGATGCTGCCAACTGCAGTCGCATACGACAGTTAAATGTGTCTGGCCTGCTAGCCGAGACGATACGTAGAATTAGTGATGAGGAGTCCGTCAGTACTCTGTTTATGGATTAAATGATTTTGCTTTAACAAGCAGGATTATTTTTGTAGTGCACTTGCTGGTCGCAAGCAGGTGATTTTATTTTTTTATTATTTAGGAGATATTAAATGAGCATCGATTTTAAATTAGATGCCGAGTCGCGTAGCGATTTAGGGAAAGGTGCGAGCCGCCGCCTACGTCGTACCGGTCGAGTACCTGCTATTGTTTATGGCGAAGGCACGGATCCCCAGAGCATTTCTTTAGATCACAATAAAGTATTTCATGCTCTTGAAAATGAAGCGTTTTACTCTCACATTTTAAACTTAAATGTTGAAGGAAAAGCACAAAAAGTCATCTTGCGTGATATGCAGCGTCATCCTGCCAAGGCCGTGATTATGCATATGGATTTTCAGTGCGTGAGTGATGAGCATGAACTTCACATGCATGTCCCGCTGCACTTTGTGGGTGAAGATGTTTGTCATGGCGTGAAAATGGAAGGTGGTCAAATCAGTCATCAGATGATTGAAGTTGAAGTGACCTGTTTGCCTAAAGATATCCCTGAGTTTATCGAGGTGGATCTAACCAGTCTTCATATCGGTGATTCTATTCATTTAAGTGAGCTGAAACTTCCTGAAGGGGTGATCCTTACTGCGCTTACGCACGGTGAAGATTATGACCAGCAGGTTGTAAACGTGCATGCGACCAAAGTTGTTTCTGAAGAATCTGCTGATGAGTCTGCAGGATCTGAAGAAGATAAATCTGACGAAGATTAAGCATCGCATAAAGCGCTAACTTTGATGGAGCATGTATT
This sequence comes from uncultured Thiotrichales bacterium, assembly GCA_964636225.1. GTDB lineage: Bacteria > Pseudomonadota > Gammaproteobacteria > UBA4575 > UBA4575 > UBA1858. The sequence continues at coordinate 58,818 of CAZWQM010000010.1, forward strand.
GTGCCGGGCACTACCCCGATCCAGTTGATTGTTGGTTTAGGTAATCCCGGTGACAAATATACCGCAACCCGGCATAACGCCGGGTTTTGGTTTTTGGACCAGCTGGCACGACACTATCAGACAAGTTTTCGTAATGAGTCTAAACTCAAAGCCGAAGTGGCTTCATTTGATTATCAAGGCGATCGAGTGTGGTTGGTGAAACCCACTACATTCATGAACCTCAGTGGTGAATGCGTAGGGCCGTTTGCAAAGTATTATCAAATTGCGCCAGAAAACACCCTGATCGTGCACGATGAGCTGGATTTACCAGTGGGTACATGTCGATTAAAATGGGCTGGAGGACACGGTGGACACAATGGCTTGCGGGATATCTTTAAGCATTTTGCTAAAGACTTTTGGCGATTGCGTGTGGGAGTGGGGCATCCCGGCAACAAGGATCAGGTACTCTCATTCGTCATGAAAGCGCCTTCAAGTAAAGAACAAAGTCTGATAGATGATTCTCTGGATCGTGTGACCGATACCCTGCCTAATGTTTTGGCTGGAGACATGGAAGCCGCCATGCGAACACTACATAAAAAGCAGGAACAGTGAGCACAACACATTATGGGATTTAAATGTGGGATTGTCGGGTTGCCCAACGTTGGAAAATCAACCCTGTTTAATGCCTTAACGCGTGCTAAAATAGCTGCTGAAAATTATCCTTTCTGCACCATTGAGCCCAATGTGGGTATGGTGCCAGTGCCGGATCCTCGTCTGGATCGGTTGGCTGAAATTGCTAAATCAGAAAAAATCATTCCTACCGTGATGGAATTCGTGGATATTGCCGGTCTTGTGGCGGGTGCATCCAAGGGTGAGGGGCTGGGCAACCAGTTTTTGGCAAACATCCGCGAGACCGATGCCATCGCCCATGTTGTGCGTTGCTTTGAAGACGATGACGTGGTGCATGTAGATGGAAAGGTGAATCCACTCAGTGACGTTGAAACCATTAACACTGAATTGATTCTTGCAGATCTTGAGTCGGTTGAAAAAAATATGCTGCGTGTTGGCAAGTTATCCCGCTCGGGAAACAAGGAAGCGATTGCACAATTGGAACTACTAACATCTTTACGTGATCATTTGGGCGAAGGGCGGGCAGCCAGGTTGTTTAAGGTAAATCCAGATCAGGAGAAAGTGATTCATCACTTACACCTGATTACGCGTAAACCCATCATGTACATTGCAAATGTTGACGAAGGCTCTCTGGAAAACAGTGAGCTGGCGAATGGTCTGGCAAACCATGCTACCAAAGAAGATGCTCAGTTTGTGGTCGTATGCGCGCAAATAGAAGCTGAGTTGTCTCAACTTGATGACGCTGAGCGGGATGAGTTTCTACAGGATCTGGGACTCAGTGAGCCTGGTCTGAATCGCGTCATTCGAGCAGGTTACGGGCTACTGAATCTGCAGACTTTCTTCACCGTGGGTCCCAAAGAAGCGCGTGCCTGGACAGTGCTGGAGGGTGCGAAAGCCCCACAGGCAGCAGGCCGAATCCATACGGATTTTGAAAAAGGCTTCATTCGGGCTGAAGTTGTCGCGTTTGATGATTATATTGCGGGCAATGGCGAGCAAGGAGCCAAAGACGCAGGAAAATGGCGCCTGGAAGGAAAAGACTACATCATGCATGAAGGCGATGTAGTGCATTTCCGTTTCAACGTCTAAAAGCCTGTACCTAATTTCCTGAAATAGTCCATATAAAAAGGCCGTCAATAGTTTAAAATACGCAATTGACAGATATTAGCCTGTGCAGTATCTTGCGCGGCTCCTTCCTCAAAAAAGGCTATGTAGCTCAGCTGGTTAGAGCACAGCATTCATAATGCTGGGGTCGGTGGTTCAAGTCCACCCATAGCCACCATGCTACTTCAAAAGATTACTCTTATCGTACTGATTAGCTTAAGTTTTA
>CAZWQM010000011.1:0-44689 GCA_964636225.1 uncultured Thiotrichales bacterium
ATCGCTAGCAGTGCGCTTGTCAGTACCATTACTCTCGTCTTCATATATTACTCCTGTTAACAAAAATGGAAGTGTTAAGTGTTTACTTTTAATTGTTAATTATTATTGCATGCAGCGTTAACTGCATACGTCTTATTAAACACCTACTGAAAGGAACAACAGATGTTATGGATGGCAGTTTATGCGTAAAAGAGAAGGATTGCCAACAGAAAATCCTTGTATATTAGTAAATTAGAGTATAGTTATTTAAGTGCTCGCTAACACATGTTGAAATGATCAGAAATATTAGCGTGTTAAATTTAGAGTAAAAATTATATGGAATAATCGCCTTTGATCGCTTTAACCAGAAAAGCTTCAATCTCGGTAACATCAATATTAGTGCTGTCATTGTCAGTACGTGATTTATATTCAAGCGTACCCGCTTTTAAGCCTCGTTCGCTGATAACTAAACGATGAGGAATACCAATAAGTTCATGATCAGCAAACATCATGCCCGGGCGTAAATTTCTATCATCAAATAAAACTTCAATATTTTGCTGACATAACTTTTGATAAATGTTTTCGCAAAAAATTTGTACTGCTTCAGACTTGCTCATGTTGATAGGGATGAGTGAAAGCTGAAATGGTGCCAGCGAAAGTGGCCAGATAATTCCTTTATCATCGTAATTTTGTTCAATAGTGGCAGCAACGACACGCGAAACGCCGATACCATAACAACCCATGGTCATGATTTTTTCTTTGCCATTTTGATCCAGTACGCTGGCATTAAGTTCGCGGCTGTATTTGTCACCAAGCTGAAAGATATGACCAACTTCTATGCCGCGTTTGATTTGTATTTTGCCTTTTCCATCCGGGCTTGGGTCGCCTGGCTGAATATTTCTTAAGTCAGCATGTTCAACTGCTGACACATCCGGCCAGTTAGCATATTTGAAATGAAAGCCTGCATCATTGGCGCCACAGACAAAATTTTGCATGACGACTGCGGCATGATCAGCAATCACGCGGCAAGGTAGATCGATAGGTCCAATGAAACCGGCCTGAGTGTTTAATTGGGATTGTATTTCTTCGTCGCTGGCAAATGTCAGTGGCTTTAAAACGCCTTCAACTTTTTCCGCTTTGATGGGATTCAATTCATGGTCGCCGCGTAAAGCTAAAGCAATAACGCCTTCATCTTCAGCTCTGACAACAAGTACCTTGATGCATTGGTTAGCATTTACATTAAGCGCCTTACTGACTTCATCAATGGTTTTCTCTGTCGGTGTGGCAACTCTCTCCTGTTGCAGTTTTTCTTCAGAAGCCGAGCTGGGTTGATAGGCAATCGGTGCCAATTCAACATTAGCGGCATAATCGCTACTGTCTGAAAATGCAATGGCATCTTCACCTGACTTGGCAAGCACATGGAACTCATGCGAGCTGTTTCCGCCAATCGATCCTGAATCTGCTTCTACGGCACGAAACTCCAAACCCAGACGCTGAAAAATATTGGTATACGCCTGATGCATGCGTTGATAAGTACTTTCCAGACAATCTTGCGATTCATGAAATGAATAGGCATCTTTCATGATGAATTCGCGCGCACGCATGACACCAAACCTTGGGCGAATTTCGTCTCGAAATTTTGTCTGTATCTGATAATAATTGATTGGCAATTGTTTGTAAGAACGCAGCTCACGTCGTGCGATGTCGGTAATTACTTCTTCATGGGTGGGGCCATAGCAAAATTCACGCTGATGGCGATCATGAAAGCGCAGCAGCTCCGGGCCGTATTGTTCCCAGCGTTTGGATTCCTGCCACAGCTCCGCAGGTTGTACAGAGGGCATCAGTAATTCAAGGGCGCCTGCGTGATCCATCTCTTCACGAATAATACTTTCAACCTTGCGCAAGGTACGCAGACCCAGTGGCATCCAGCTATACATACCGGAGGCGAGTTTTCGAATCATGCCGGTGCGCAGCATTAATTGATGACTGACGATCTCAGCATCCGCCGGAATTTCTTTTAAAGTGGAAAGAGGAAAGTTGGAAACGCGCATTGAATAAAAATATAGGGTTATTGGCGAAATGCGCGCCAGTAAATACCAGAATTAGTTGCTAGGCAAGTCTGTTGAGTTAATTTCTGGATTATCAGGTTATAAATAACAACTTTACTTGAAGAATTCTTCGATACTTTGATTGGCAGATTTGATTCGATCTTGACGTTCTTCTTCTGTCAGTTTGCGATATAAATCGCCCTCTTTAATAGTGATCTGTCCCCGACTGGTGAGTGCGGTCAGATTAGTTTTGGCCTGTGTGCAATTTTCTTGTTTGATATGATTGCTTTCAGCGAGCTGTTGTTGTTCAGCTTTTTTCTTCTCACGTGCCTGTCGTGTGGCCTCAAGATTTTTACTGGCATTCTGACTGCTTGAAGAACCGCTGTTAGACGGTGTCAGGTATCTATCTTCAACTAATTCAAAAGGAGTGCCTATTGGAGGGGGTGTCTGGCTGTAAATGGTATTGCCAGTGGGGCTGATCCATTTGTAAGCCTGTGCACTGGCATGAGTTGCAATAAACATTGAGGCCAGGGTCATTCCAACAAATATTCCTGATTTCGACATGATTAAACTTCAAACGCTTAATGGTTGAATTGTAACAGAAGCCTATTGGATCCTGATCAACCATGTGTCGATTATCGGCTGCCGATACGACAGAATTGTCGATTTCGGCGACAAGAGATGCTGTGTCAGCAGGCAGCATTCAATCGAGCTGAATAAATTTCGAGCAGCCTGTTCTGTTTATACAGTGATATACTCGAAAACAAACAGATAATACAGGAAGGAAATTTATTTATGGCTGATCGCCGGCTGCAAGTTTTTTATACCGTTGCTCGACTGCTCAGTTTTACCAAGGCGGCCGAAACGCTTCATATGACGCAGCCAGCGGTGACCTTCCAGGTGCGCCAACTTGAAGACCATTTTGATACCCGTCTGTTTGACAGAACACATAACCGTGTCGCGTTAACCGAGGCGGGACGTAAAGCGTATGAATATGCCGAAGAGATTTTCTCGCTGTATGCCGAGATGGAGAACACGGTTAAGGAACTTACTGGAGATGTCAGAGGCGCGTTGACTCTGGGCGCCAGTACAACTATCGCGGAGTATATGTTGCCGGCATTATTGCGTGGTTTTACTCTGGAGTTTCCGGATATCAACTTAAGACTGAAAGTCTCCAATACTGAGGGGATTGTGTCTATGGTGGAAAATAGCATGATTGATCTTGGCGTCGTGGAAGGCCCGGTGGCGAATAAAAATCTGTTGGTCGAGGTCTGTCGTGTGGATCAACTAGTTGTGGTGGTGCCTCCCGGTCATGAGATTGCAGGGCGCAAGTCCATCTCGCTGGATGAAGTGATGAATTACCCGTTTATTTGTCGTGAAGAAGGTTCCGGCACTCGCGAAGTGATTATGGATCACATGGTTGAGCTGGGTTTGGATCGTAATAATTTAAATGTTTCTTTAGAACTTGGTAGCCCGGAATCGATTAAAGGTGCGGTCGAAGCCGGAATGGGGATCTCCATTGCTTCTGTTGCAACCCTTGAGAAAGAATTAAAATTGGGAACGCTGGTGGCGGTTAAACTGGACCCTCCTATGGAGCGAGCTTTTTCCTTTGTACGTCAAAGGCAAAAATTCCGGTTGCAGGCGATGGAAAAACTGCTTGATTTCGCGCGCGCGTACTGCAGTGCGGCATCGAATAACCTGGTGAGCAATGAGTCGTCTGATAACTAGCGTGCGCAACCAATCCAACTTTATTTGAATACTTCATTTGCTTTAGTCTGGTTCCCGTTTTTTTATGTTTAATTACTTGCGTAGTTGGTACACTCGGCATTTTTCAGACCCACAAGTCATTATTCTGTTGCTATTCTTGTTGGGCGGTTTTGCTGTAGTAATTTTTGCCGGCAAAATCCTTGCGCCGCTATTTGCCAGTATTGTCATTGCTTATCTGCTTGAGGGAGCTGTTTCACTTTTGCAGAAAAGTAAAAGTCCAAGAATTATTGCCTTATTTATTGTCTTTTCTATTTTTATGGCAGTACTGCTTTTGCTATTGTTTGTGTTCATCCCGGTGTTATCAAAGCAGCTGACTGAATTTTTTAAGGACTTGCCCATTATGGTAAGCCAGGGACAGCAGTTACTTATGCAGTTGCCTGAAAAATTTCCAAGCCTGATCAATGAAGAGCAGGTCAATGACATGATCATGTTTATTCGCCGCGAGTTATTGTCTTTTGGTCAGGCGCTCTTCTCTCGTCCGCTGGCGTCGGTGGTGGGGTTGATTACCATTCTTGTATATCTGGTTCTTGTGCCACTGCTGGTGTTCTTTTTGCTGAAGGATAAATCTATCATCTTGCAATGGTTGGAAGACTTTCTGCCGGGCGAGCGTGAATTAACCAATGAAGTGTGGTTTGAAGTGAATCAAAAAATTGCCAGTTACGTGCGTGGCAAATTCATTGAAATATTAATTGTCCTGTCGACAACGTACGCTACATTTACTGTCTTGGGGTTGAATTACGCCATGCTGCTATCGGTGCTGGTAGGTCTTTCCGTGATTATTCCTTATGTCGGAGCCGCTGTGGTGACTTTGCCGGTGATGTTTATTGGCTATGTGCAGTGGGGTATTTCCAGTGAATTTGCATATGTGCTGATAGCTTATGGAGTGATTCAATTTCTGGACGGCAATATATTGGTGCCGTTATTGTTTTCAGAGGTTGTCAATTTGCATCCGGTGGCCATCATTGCGGCGGTGCTGTTTTTTGGCGGAATTTGGGGTATCTGGGGCGTGTTTTTTGCTATACCTCTGGCTACTTTAATTAATGCCGTGATTAATGCCTGGCCAAAATCCAATCTGCAAGAATCTGCTTCCGGCTAGGACACTACACCGATTTCTAAGCATCAATTTTCCCGAGAGTCCCTGTCTGGGCGCTTGTAAAGGCTGGGATGGCCTATTACTATTCCCTGCTATTTAAAAGTGCACGGAGAGATGAATGTTTAAAGGAAGCATGGTTGCGATTGCAACGCCAATGCACGAAGACGGTTCAGTTGATTTTGAGTCGTTAGATAAACTGGTCGATTTTCATCTCGAAAATGATACCGATGTGATTATACCCGCCGGTACCACCGGAGAATCTGCCACTCTGGATCATGACGAGCACTGTGAGGTGATTAAACGGGTTGTAGACCGAGTGAATGGACGTGTTCCTGTAATCGGGGGGACTGGCGCAAATTCGACTTGGGAAGCCATATCTTTAACTCGCTGTGCGGCTGAGGCGGGAGTGGATGCCTGTTTACTTGTGACACCTTACTACAATAAGCCAACTCAGGAAGGGCTTTATCAGCACTATAAGAAAATTGCTGAAGAAGTGGATATTCCACAAATCCTATACAATGTTCCAGGTCGTACCGCATGCGATATGTTACCGGAAACTGTCGCACGACTATCCAAAATCAAAAATATCATTGGTGTGAAGGAAGCTTCTGGCAAGCTTGAACGAGGAATTAAGATCCGGGAACTATGTGGCCCTGACTTTATGATTGTGAGTGGAGAAGATGCTCAGGCAATGGAGTCGATTCTGGCCGGGGGGCAGGGTGTAATCTCGGTCACGGCAAATGTGGCACCAAAACTAATGCATGAAATGTGTATGGCAGCGTTAGCTGGTGACCGTGACGGCGCACATGCGATTAATGAAAAGCTGGAAGATTTGCACACTAATCTGTTCATTGAATCGAACCCCATTCCCACTAAATGGTCTTTACATGAGATGGGATTAATTCCTGCCGGATTGCGCTTGCCGTTAACACCTCTGGATCCCAAGTATCATGACGTGATGCGAAGCGCGCTGAAAAAAGCAGACTGCCTATAAATACAGTACCGAAATAAATGACTAATAAAACTCTAAATATATGTTTATTGATTACGACTGTTTGTGTCCTGCAGTCTTGCGCCTTTATAAATCGATTTGCTGGGACTAAATATGGTGAAGCAGGCAGTGTGGGAGGTCTGGAAGCACCACCAGAAATGGTTACTCCAGAATGGGACGAAAGCCTGACAATCCCTCAAACCGCCAATGATAGAGTCAGTGCGGTTGAAACGTATGGTAAAGCACTGGATGCCAGTGTGGCGCCTGAGTATGTCGATGTGTCGCTGCGCCGCGAAGGGGATTTACGCTGGCTGGAAGCGGAAGTGGATCCTGTTAATGTCTGGCCGTTACTGCGTTCATTCTGGGCCAATCAGGGAATTCCGCTGGATAAGGATCTGCCTTCAACCGGCGTGATGGAAACTGACTGGATTGAACAGGTAGATTCAACTCATAGTGGGCTTAGTAATGTTCGAGAAGTTGCCGCATCCCGCAGCAAATTCCGGATTCGAGTAGAGCGTGAGCCGAACTCGGTGACTAATATTTTTCTCAGTCAGCGCAAATCGGAATTGCAATCAATTACCGATCAGGGCGGAGTCTGGGTAAGTGCAACCAGCGATCCCGAAACAGAAGCTGAAATTATGGTAAATCTGATGGAGCATCTGGGCAAGGCGCGTGAAGAGGCCATATTTGAAGTAGCCAATACTCAGGGACCGCGTTTGTTTATTGAACTTCGGGACATTGATGGTATTCCCGTGTTGTTCGTCGGAGACCAGTACAGCCGTGTATGGCGCCGTACCGGTATTGCTTTAGACAGAACCGCGCTGTCTATCTTTGAGCAAAGCAGAACCAAAGGTGTTTACTTTGTTGATGCCAGTAATCTGGACCTGCCGGCTGGAATAGCCTTACAAAGCTCACGTTATCAAATCCATTTGTTACCGCAGAATGCGCAGACATTAATTACTGTGCACTACGCAGACGACAAAGAAGGTCAGGTCGTATCCGAGCAGGACGCGCGACTGATACTGAATCAGATTTTAAGCGCTTACCAGGTATTTCGAACTACGGGTTAAATAGAAACTCTAGCTGCGTTTGTCTTTTTCGATATAGGCGTAAGCCGAGTGGTTGTGTATCGACTCAAAATTTTCTGATTCTACTGTGTAGGCATCAATTCGGTCATCGTTATTCAGTTGGGTCGCAATGTCGCGAACCAAGTCTTCAACGAACTTGGGATTGTCGTAGGCACGTTCGGTGACAAATTTTTCATCAGGGCGTTTTAATAATCCATAAAGCTCACATGAAGCCTGTTTCTCGACCATTTCAATTAATTCTTCAACCCAGACGAAGTCTTTAATACGCACAGAAATAGTGATGTGTGAACGCTGGTTATGTGCGCCATATTCAGAAATACTTTTCGAGCAGGGGCATAAGCTGGTAACTGGCACCAGCACAACCACGTCTGTACGAGCTTCTTTGTCGTTAATTTCACCTTTGAAGCACACTTGGTAATCCAATAGGCTTTCAACGCCGCTTATAGGTGCTGTTTTTTTCACGAAATATGGAAAAGTCATTTCTATATGACCGGAGTCGGCTTCCAGACGCGCAGCCATCTTTTCCAGCATGTCATTGAAGGATTTCACAGAAATTTCGCGTTCGTATTCATTAAGAATTTCAACGAAGCGTGACATGTGAGTGCCTTTGAAATTATGTGGCAAATTCACATACATATTAAATTCGGCAATGGTGTGTTGTTCACCGCCGGAGCGATCCAGCACGCGTACTGGATGTTTGATTCCTTTGATGCCAACTTTATCAATCGGTATTTGGCGCGTGTCGGCTTTATTTTGTGTATCAGGAATCGTTGTTACGACATCTCCAGCGCTCGCGCTCATGTTTCTAACCTCTTGATTAATATATAGAATTTGTGTGGGATTATTTGCTAGTCAGGCCGATACTACGTGAGCACTTTTCGCTTCGCAATCCCTAAGGGGATATATTTGGTTGATTCTTGCGGTGATGGAATGAGCGTCCAAGCCGGCATCGGCGAGTATTTCTTCTCGCGTGCCATGTTCCTGGTAATAATCTGGCAGTCCCAGATTTAGCAATTTCACATCGAGCTGTTTGGCCGCAATCACCTCATTGACCGCGCTGCCTGCGCCACCCATCACGACATTGTCTTCAATAGTAACAAGCAGGTCATGCGAGTTTGCCATGCGGAAAATCATGTCTTCATCCACAGGTTTTACAAAACGCATGTTAATCACCGTGGCATTGATTTGGTTGCCCACTTCTAATGCATTGGCCAGAGGCGATCCAAACACTAGTATGGCAATGTTTTTACCCGCTCTTACTTGTTCGGCTTTTCCTAGAGGCAGTGTTTGCAGGTCATCGTTTACCGTGCTGCCAGGACCTGTGCCGCGTGGATAACGTACCGCACAGGGACCGCTGGTTTCAAATCCAGTTTGCAGCATTTGACGTGTTTCGCATTCGTTTGCAGGTGCCATAATAGTCATATTTGGAATACAGCGCAGAAAGCTTAGATCGTAACTTCCGGTATGTGTTTTACCGTCTGGCCCGACGACTCCAGCACGATCAATGGCAAACAATACAGGCAGATTTTGTAAGGCGACATCGTGGATGAGCTGATCATAAGCGCGCTGCAGGAAGGTAGAATAAATTGCCACCACCGGTTTATGCCCGGCCATCGCCAGGCCCGCGGCAAGAGTTACAGCGTGTTGTTCGGCAATGGCGACATCGTAGTAACGTCTGGGATATTCCTGCTGATAGCGAACCAGACCCGATCCTTCACGCATCGCGGGAGTAATCGCGACCAGACGCGTATCTTTTTTTGCAGCATCGCAAATCCAGTTGCTAAACACTTGTGTGTAAGTTTGTTTAGCACTGCTTGTAGCTTTCTTTTCCACGCCCACATTCGGGTCAAAGGCCGATACGGCGTGGTAACCGACAGGATCCTGCTCGGCCGGAGTATAGCCTTTGCCTTTTTTGGTAATGACATGAAGTATTTTAGGGCCTTCGAGCTGTTTGATATTACGCAGGGTCTTGATCAGTGATATTGAATCATGGCCATCAACCGGGCCGAAGTAGCGAATGCCCATTTCTTCAAATAGAGTGCCTGGTGCAAACATGCCTTTGACATGCTCTTCAGTACGCCGAGCTAGCTCCCACATGATGGGAGGCATGGGTTTAAGTAAGCGTTTGCTGCCTTCGCGCATGGTGGAAAATACTCGGCCGGATAACATGCGTGTTAGATAATTGGTCATCGCGCCCACGTTGGGTGAGATTGACATTTCATTATCGTTGAGGATGATTAGCATATTGGCGCGAATATCACCAAGATGATTAAGCGCTTCATAAGCCATACCTGCGGTCAGTCCCCCGTCGCCAATAATGGGAACTACCTGTTGTGGACGTTGATTAAGCTGGAAAGATAAATTCATTCCAAGAGCGGCACCTATGGATGTGCTGGAATGACCAACAGTGAAGCAGTCATATTCGCTTTCTTCCGGGCATGGAAATGGTCCCAATCCGCCACGCGTGCGAATGGATTCAATTTGATGTTTGCGTCCGGTTAGGATTTTATGCGGATAGCTTTGATGACCCACATCCCAGAGTAATTTATCCTGTGGTGTGTTGTACACATAATGTAATGCGGCAGTCAGTTCAACCACGCCTAATCCTGCAGCAAAATGTCCGCCACTTCTAGATACCGAAGCCAGCAGGTAATTGCGTAGCTCATCACAGACATGCGGTATCTGATTGATGGATAAGTCTCTCAGATCGCGTGGAAAGTCTATTTTGTCAAGATACGGATAGGTGCCGGTGTTCATACGATATTTTTATTCGTTTAACCTTAATTCTCAATGCTTGCGACAGACAATATGTTCGGCAAGCAAGTGTAGCCATTTGCTCGAGTCTGCAAAATCTTTGAGGCAATCCAAAGCTTGATTATAGAATTCATCGCAGCGCCGTTCTGATTCTTTTAAACCCAGAATGCTGACGTAAGTGGGTTTATTCTGTTCATTATCAGAGCCTTGAGGTTTGCCCAGCGTGGCGGTATCACTAATGACATCCAGTATGTCATCACGAATCTGAAAAGCGATGCCCAAATGCTCGCTGAACTGTAACAGGTTTGAGCGCTGTTGCGCGGACAGAGTCGTACAACATAACTGTGTCATATCAATACAGGCGCGAATTAAGCACCCGGTTTTCTGTCGGTGAATGAATTCCAGTGCTTCAATCGAAATACGTTTATCGACAGCGGCTAGATCCATCGCCTGGCCGCCGGCCATTCCCTGGGAGCCGACAGCCTCAGCCAGTTGATGAGTCAGTTGACAACGAGTGGCCGGATCAGGGCCTGGAATGGAGGTATCGGTCAAAACTGAAAATGCCAATGCCTGTATGGCATCTCCGGCAAGGATAGCCGTGGCTTCATCATAGGCGCGATGACAAGTGGGCTTGCCACGTCTTAAATCATCATCATCCATGGCGGGCAAATCATCATGGATTAATGAATAGCAATGCATGAGCTCAATGGCACCAGCAATACAGTCGACGGTCGGAAGATCCATTCCCAGCGTTTCGGCAGTGGCATACACCAAAGCAGGCCGAATGCGTTTGCCCCCATACATTGCCGAGTAGCGAATAGCGCTATGCAATGTTGTAGGCGCCTGATTTTTGCTTGGAAGGGTTTTGTCAAAAAAGGATTCTACGCGTTGGCTGCAGGTGGCTAAGTAATCAGCTAGCTCCGTCAAGAAAGTCTCCTACTGATTCTTCAGATTCTGAAAGCCATTCTTCATGTTGTTGACTGAGAATGGTAATTTTTTCTTCTGCCTGCTTTAGTGCGTGCTGGCAACCTCGTGTTAATGCAATGCCTTCTTCAAACAGTTTTAATGCTTCCTCAAGAGGCTGGTCTCCGGATTCGAGTTTTTCAACCACTTGTTCAAGTTTAGCCAGGGATTTTTCAAAATCCAGTTTAGGGGCCGCTTTCTTACGAGGCACGAGCTTCTCCAGAATTTGCTGTTATGATCATATTGTTAAACGGCAGGTAGTACTGTGCAATGATGTTGACAAATATTTAGACTTATTCTAATCTTGCGCCGTTTTTAGAATCATTCTAAATCAGAATGTTTCTCATTTATCTTACATTTTATTGGCATATATTAACTGGAGGTCATCCTAATGTCTCTTAAAGGTACAAAGACTGAAGAAAACTTAAAGGCTGCTTTTGCAGGTGAGTCACAGGCAAATCGTCGTTATCTATACTTTGCTGCAAAAGCAGACGTTGAAGGATACAACGATGTTGCGACAGTGTTCAGATCAACTGCAGAAGGTGAAACGGGCCATGCGCACGGTCATCTTGAGTACTTGGAAGAGTGTGGTGATCCAGCCACAGGCCTTCCATTCGGTGGTACTGGTGACAACCTCAAAACCGCTATTGCTGGCGAAACTCATGAATACACTGACATGTATCCTGGCATGGCAAAAACTGCTCGCGATGAGAGCTTTGAAGAAATTGCGGATTGGTTTGAAACTCTGGCGAAAGCTGAACGTTCACACGCTAATCGTTTCCAAAAAGCATTAGATAACTTAGACGGTTAAGTTTTTATCCCGTACTCAGAGTGCTTTCTCTGTGTACGGACTTTATAAAACATTTAAAAAAGGACCGACAAGTGGCCACATCGGGTTCGCGAGAAGGCAGCTTAGAAGCGCCTACCAGACATCCTATAGACTGGAATAATCCGGACTTTTACAACGAAGCATCTCTCAATGCTGAGCTTGAGCGGGTGTTTGATATCTGCCATGGTTGTCGACGCTGTGTGAGTTTATGTAACTCATTCCCCACACTGTTCGACTTGATTGATGAATCCGATACGATGGAAGTGGATGGGGTTGATACAAAAGATTATATCAAGGTCGTCGACCACTGTTATTTATGTGATCTGTGTTACCTGACTAAATGCCCATATGTCCCACCTCATGAATGGAATGTGGACTTTCCGCATCTTATGCTCCGCGCCAAGGCGGTTAAGTTCCACAAAGGTGAAGTTAAAAAACGCGATAAAATTCTGAGTGGCACTGATACTGTAGGCAAGCTGGCAGGCATTCCTGTGATTTCTCAACTGGTTAATTCGGTGAACGCTACAAAAGCCGGTCGAAAAACCTTGGAGAAAACACTGGGTGTGCACGCGGATGCCAAAATACCCAAATATCATAGTAAAACAGCACGCAAAGTATTAACCAAACAAGCTTTACCCGTGACTGCGCAAGCAGAAAATAAAGTGGCTTTGTTCGTTACCTGCTATAACAATTTTAATGAGCCTGAGATTGCGCATGACCTGGTGAAAGTGTTTGAGCACAACAATATTTCTATTTCCATTATGGAAAAAGAAAATTGTTGTGGCATGCCAAAGCTTGAGCTGGGTGACCTGGAAAGCGTTAAAAAATTAAAAGAAGCTAACATTCCTACCATGCTGAAGTGGATAGACGCGGGTTGGGATATTGTTGCCCCCGTGCCGTCATGTGTACTCATGTTTAAACAGGAACTGCCTTTAATGTTTCCGGATGATGCGGATGTTCAGCGAGTTAAAGAGCATATCTATGACCCTTTTGAGTATTTATATAGAAAGTATAAAGACAATCAATTGAAGGTTGATTTTAAAAATCCGCTGGGAAAGGTTTTTTATCATGCTTCATGCCATTTAAGAGTTCAAAGGATTGGTCTGAAAACGCGTGACGTTTTGAATCTTATTCCCGATACTGAACTGGAAGTTCTGGAGCGTTGTTCTGGTCATGACGGAACCTACGCGGTGAAAAAAGAATTCCATGAAATATCCATGAAAATCTGTCGGCCGGTAGTAACCAAGCTGAAGAAATCTGAAGCCAATTACTATAGCAGTGATTGCCCGATGGCTGGACATCAGATTGCTAACGGAATGAATGACGAATCTGAAGCAACGCATCCGATGACACTTCTGAGAAAAGCTTACGGTTTATAAAAAAAGAAAGACTATGCAGAAATTAACCAAAGATGATCTTTATTCGCTAGAAGAGTATTCGGCCATGCGCGCCGAGTTTCGTGCAAAAATGATTGCACATAAGAAAAACCGCGTGTTGCGTCTGGGCGAACATGCGACCGTACACTTCGAGGATCGTACCTTGATGCACTACCAGGTACAGGAAATGCTGCGTGCAGAAAAAGTCTTTGAAGCGGATGGTATTCAGGAAGAGCTGGATGCTTATAATCCGTTAATTCCAGACGGATGTAACTGGAAAGCCACTTTTATGCTTGAATATGACGATGAGGGAATTCGTCGTAAGCGCCTGGCAGAATTGATTAGTATTGAAAAGCAAGTGTGGGTGGCTGTTGATGGTTTTGAGAAAGTCTATCCTGTTTGCAATGAAGATCTGGAGCGTGAAACAGAAGAAAAAACTTCTTCTGTGCATTTTCTTCGGTTTGAACTGAATGCCGATATGGTTAAAGCTGTGAAAGCAGGCGCTTCAATTAGTGCAGGTATTGAACATGAAAAGTATTCAGTAACGGTTGATGCGTTGCCAGATGCGATGCGTGCTTCACTGGCCGAGGATCTGGATTAATTTGCAGCCGGTGGCTTGTCGGGCTTGCTGTCGTAAATAATATTTTCGCTGCCGTTGTAAACCAGAAAAGCTCTGCCTTTGGCGCGTGCAATCATCGTGACACCCAGATCCCGGGCAAGCTCCAGCCCCATATGGGTGACGCCTGAGCGCGACAATAAAATGGGTATGCCCATATGGGCTGCTTTCATGACGATTTCTGAAGTCAAGCGTCCGGTGGTATAAAAAATCTTGTCATCACCACTAATGCCATTCAGCCACATACTGCCAGAAATCGCGTCTGCAGCATTATGTCGGCCCACATCTTCTATAAAATATAAAATTTGCGTGTCGTGACATAGTGCGCAACCGTGAACCGCACCTGCCTGTTTATAAATTTCATTGAACTGTGTGATTTCAGAAAGCAATGCATACAGCATTGATTGTCTGACTTGTGTTTGTGGTAATTTTTTGTCGTATAACTTATCCAGTGTGCAACTGAATACGGTACCTTGCCCGCAGCCGGTAGTGACGGTACGTTTGGCCAGTTTCTCTTGCCAATTGTTAATACCTGCGCCGGTGATTGTGGTGACTTGAGCAGTTTCTTTATCCCAATTAACGTTGACTGACTTAATGTCGGAAATGTTTTCTATCAAACGCTGATTTCGTAGATAGCCCAACGCCAGTAACTCCGGGTGTGTGCCCAAAGTCATTAAGGTCACAACTTCATGGTCATCCACTTTAAGTGTGAGGGGGGACTCCCCTGAAACACGAACTTCGCGCGGTTCGCCAAATTGATCTGTGGCGGTGACAGCATACGTGGGCGTAAGCCCCGCACAGGAAAGTGTGGGTTTTTTATCGGGCATAGTGATTCAACACCCAGTCTATGGCTTCGGTTAAGCGTGATACCGGGATAATTTCGAGATCTTCAATACTCTGTTTGGGCGTATTTGCGGCAGGAATAATCGCATGTTTAAAGCCGTGTTTGGCGGCTTCCCGCAAACGTTCCTGACCATTGGGAACCGGTCGAATTTCTCCTGCCAGTCCAACTTCACCAAATACCACCAATTCTCTTGGCAATATGAAATCGCGAAAACTGGATAGTGTAGCCAGCAGGATAGGCAAATCCACGGCTGGCTCCTGTACTCGAACACCTCCAACCACGTTAATAAATACATCGTCATTGTGCAAAGAGATACCGCCGTGCCGGTTCATTACTGCTAGCAACATAGACAGTCTGTTTTGTTCTATGCCTTGTGCTAGTCTGCGAGGGTTGCTGGAGGGGTTGTCGTCGACTAAGGATTGCACTTCAACCATTAGCGGACGTGTGCCTTCACGCGTGACCATCACAACACTGCCTGAGGCAGGAGACTGGTGGTGCGAGAGAAACAGTGCGGAAGGATTTTTTACACCTTTCAATCCAGTTTCCTGCATAACAAAAACGCCTAGTTCATTCACTGCACCAAAGCGGTTTTTGGTTGCACGTAACAAGCGAAAACGGTCACTGCTATCGCCTTCAAAATACAAAACGGTATCCACCATGTGTTCCAGTACTCGCGGGCCAGCTAAAGTGCCTTCCTTGGTGACATGCCCTACGACAAATAATGTTGTGTTAGTATTTTTTGCATATTGCACGAGTTGGCCAGCGCATTCTCTGACTTGGGAAACAGATCCCGCAGCCGAGCTAAGCTGTTCGCTTGCCAGCGTTTGTATGGAATCCACAATCACAAGCTTGGGTTTTGATGACTGAAGTGTAGATAATACTTCTTCAAGAGAGACGCTGCTGAGTAAACGAATGTTATTTTTGTTTAAAGCTAATCGTTCCGCACGTAATGAAATTTGTTGCGCCGATTCTTCACCACTGATGTATAGTGTTTGATATTGCTCTAATGCGGCTAGCATCTGAATGAGCAACGTGGATTTTCCGATGCCAGGATTCCCACCTACCAGCACCACAGAACCATGAACTATGCCGCCACCCAGTACCCGGTCCAGCTCGCCAATCTGTGTCAGGAGTCTGGGATCGGAGACGGTATCGACTTCTGCCAGTGGTATCACGCGTGAATTGGATTTGGGTTTAATGGCGCGAACTTTACCGCCGCTTTGAATACTGCGAGTTTCTTCCAGAGTATTCCAGGCATTGCATTCCGGGCATTGACCACTCCATTTGCTGAAAGCATGGCCACATTCATCACATTGATATTGCGTTGCTTTGCTCATCGGGTAACAGGGTTTAGATACTGAATACAGAGTGTGTCTTCAAGCGTGTAAAAAATCAATTTACCTGTAATAGATTAGTCGCTTTCTGTTCGAACTTTGGGTTGAATGCGCACAGTGCGAATGGAATTATTCAACATGCGCACAATTTCAATCGGGTGGCCGTCAATTAATACCGAAGTGCCTGTTTCCGGAAGGGTTTCCAGATGCTCCAGTACCAGGCCATTTATTGTGCGAGGACCATCATCCTGCAGTTCCCACTGCAATGCTTTATTGATGTCGCGCACATTCGTACTGCCATCAATCACATAGCTACCATCTTCCTGCGGGTGTATTTCTGTGGAAAGGGTTGCCGGGTCATTGGTAAATTCACCCACAATTTCTTCCAGCAGGTCTTCAAGCGTCACCAAACCCTGAATGTCACCATACTCATCCACAACCAAAGCGATGCGACGTTTTTCGCGCTGAAAATTGAGTAATTGCTTATTCAGACTGGTACCTTCAGGAATGAAGTAAGGCTCCCGAACATTCTGTTTGAGTTCTTCCAGTGAGATTTCATCCTCGACAATACGCCGAAAAATTTTTCTTAAATGTAAAAAGCCGACAATGTTGTCCAGGTTTTCATGGTAGACCGGCATGCGAGTAAAAGCGGCATTCACAATTTGAGAACGTATAGTTTCCCAATCGGTATCAATATCCACTCCTAATACTTCATTACGGGGAATCATAATATCTTCTACGGTGATGGATTCCAGGTCCAGAATACCTATCAACATGTTTTGGTGAGCGCGTGGAATTAATCCACCGGCTTCCTGAACTACAGTTCGAAGCTCCTCGCGACTTAGTAGGCTAAGTTCGGACGCTTTTAAGTCAATGCCGCAAAGTCTAAGTAGCGAGTTTGCAATCGCATTAATGAGCAATACCACAGGATATGTGACGTACTGTAATGGTGTGTAAATATATGAAGCAGGAAATGCAAATTTTTCCGGATGCGTCGCGGCGAGCGTTTTGGGTGCCACTTCAGCGAAAATGAGTACAGAGATAATAAACAGTACGGTAGCTGAGAATACGCCTACATCTCCATATAGGCGGAATCCGATGTAGGCTGCTAAAGGAGACGCTACAAGGTTAACAATATTATTGCCAAGCAGAATTAGACCAATCAGCCGATCCGGTTTTTCCAGAAGACTTTGTGCGAGATGTGCACCGCGGTGACCTCTATTAGCAAGATGTCGCAAGCGGTAACGATTCAGTGCCATTAAGGCAGTTTCTGAGCCGGAAAAAAATGCAGAAAGAACTAACAGTACTCCAAGAATAATGAATAGAGTACTTATCGAATAATCGTCCAAGAGCTTGTGGGCTCCTCCAGGTAGTTAAACATAATCCCGTTTTACGGAAATCACTTGAGTGTTGTCAAGGGCGGTGGCGGAAAAACTGCGTCTAAAGGATTAATTCCAGGACGAACTTGCTGCCAAAGTAGGCAAGGATTAAAAAAGTGAAACCTGAGAGTGACCATCGAATGGCGGTGGCGCCGCGCCAGCCAAATTGTACTCGACCCCAAAGAAGAATAACGAAAACAACCCACGCAAGTGAAGACAGGATGGTTTTATGTACCAAATGCTGAGCAAAAATATCTTCCAGAAATATAAAGCCGGATACCAGGGCAATGGTTAAGATCACCACACCCAGGCTAATGGTCTGAAACAGCAGTGTTTCACTCTCATGCAATGAAGGTACTGCACGTAGCATTCCTGTGCTGGAATGTGTTTTTAGTAGCCGATCCTGAAAAAATAACAAAATCGATTGTACGGCCGCCAGCGCCAAAATACTAAAAGCCGTAATTGAAGTAATAATATGAGCCTGTATGCCGTGATCGAGGTTCAGATGAGTGCCCGGTTTTAAAAATAATAAGTTCAATACAATGCATACTAATGTTATCGGCAATACGATTAAGCCGAGGTGTTCCACATGTTTGAACAAACTCGCCAAATACAGTATCAGACATATTGAATAGGCGGCGATATACAGTGCATTGTAGAAATAAAAGTTAACACCTTCTTCATTATATAAACGTGTGGTGAGCATGAAGGTCATTGCGATCATGCAAAGTGTCCAGGGTGCAATAAATTTAATCCGTGTGGAGTTCTCACCACGTGCAAGAGTGCTCAAGTGGTGCCAAATGGCTCCGGATGTTACAGCGCACAGGATTGCGGAGATGATACCAGTCATTAGCGGTACATTATTAAGTGTTGAATAGGCATGATGTCAATCTAATAATTGATAAACAGCGATTTTTTGCAAATTTAGTAATTATATTCAATACATTGCGATGTATTATACATTTTAATCGCAGTCCCGATGCTAGCATCCACCTGTGTGAGAATCGTCTTCAAATAATATTATAATAGCCCTATGAAAATAAACGTTTTGGGTTGTAGTGGTGGCATAAGCAGTGGTTTACGTACAACTGCGTTACGTGTCGATTCCAATATTTTACTTGATTGTGGAACAGGTGTTGGTGATCTGTCGCTGGAAGAGTTATTTCAGATTAAGCATGTCTTTATTACTCACAGTCATCTTGATCATGTGGCAGGCTTGCCGCTGCTTATTGACACAATCTATGAAAGCTTAATTAAACATCCACTGACTGTATATTGCCAGCAAGGGACCTTTCAGATCCTGATGGATCATATATTTAATTGGAAAATATGGCCTAACTTTTTTGCGTTACCCAATGAAAAAAATCCGGTTGTTCGCTTTGAACCGATGACGCCAGAAAAGGATGTCATGATTGATGGCAAGACTTTCACCATGGTAGAAGTGGAACACTCCGTCCCCGCCGTGGCTTATTTAGTACAAGATGCCAGCGGTTGTTTTGCTTTCAGTGGTGATACAGCGTCTGCACCTAATCTTTGGGATACGCTCAACCGTCAGGAAAAAGTGGACCTGCTGATCGTTGAGTGTGCATTTGCAGATGAGCGTTCCGAAATTGCCAATCAAACAAAACATTTTTCTCCGCAATCTCTATCGAAAGAATTAACCTTGCTGCAGCATCAACCTCAGTTGTGTGTATCTCATTTGCAGCCCGGTGAAGAAGATAAAATTATGCAGGAATTGCGCAAAGCCATGCCACAGAGAAATGTTCGGTCTATATCCACCGGGGATACGCTGTTTATATAAATGGAAAAATTTTCATATACACGAATTAAACTGCTCTAAATAACCATCTGCTAAGTTTTCAATAGAACGTTTACAGCGAACTCGTTAAACTATCGCCTAAATTTAAACTGGCGAACAACAATGTTTGATAATTTAACCAAACGACTTTCCGATACCGTCGGGAAATTGCGTGGGCAGGCACGCTTAACCGAAGATAATATTCAGGAAGCGTTACGCGAAGTACGCATGGCTTTACTGGAGGCTGATGTTGCGCTTCCTGTCGTAAAATCATTTATCGAGCGCGTACGCAGTTCTGCAATCGGCCAGGAAGTTATAGATAACATTACTCCGGGCCAGGCGTTCATTAAAGTGGTTCAGGATGAGCTGGTCTACCTGATGGGTGATTCCAACGAAGGTTTACACCTTAATACTCAACCTCCCGCAATTGTGCTCGTTGCGGGCCTGCAGGGTGCAGGTAAAACAACCACCATTGCCAAACTTGCCAAACGCATAGCGGACACTGAAAAGAAAAAAATCAGTGTCGTCAGTTGTGACGTTTACCGTCCTGCAGCGATTAAACAACTGGAAACATTAGCCAATCAGATAGGTGTGCATTTTTTCCCCAGTGATATAGAACAAGTGCCTTTGACTATCGCTCAAAATGCGATCAATCATGCGCAAAGCCAGCATTTCGATATTTTATTTGTGGATACGGCCGGTCGTCTGCACGTCGACAGCGAAATGATGGATGAGATTAAAGCCTTGTATAGTGCGATTAATCCAGTCGAAACTTTATTTGTGGTGGATAGCATGAGTGGTCAGGACGCGGCGTTATCTGCGCAGGCCTTCAATGATGCGCTTCCGCTGACTGGCGTAATCTTAACCAAAACAGATGGGGATGCCAGAGGTGGCGCGGCACTGTCAGTTCGTGAAATTACGGGCAAGCCGATCAAGTTCCTCGGTACCGGTGAGAAAGTGGATGGACTGGAGCCATTTCATCCGGATCGCATAGCTTCAAGAATACTGGGCATGGGCGATGTGGTTTCCCTGGTGGAGGAAGCGCAGCAAAAAGTTGATCATGCCGAAGCCGACCGTCTGGCCAAAAAGCTTAAAAGTGGCAAAGGGTTCAGCCTAAATGATTTGCGTTCGCAGCTTGTACAAATGCAGAAAATGGGAGGTATGAACAGTCTGATTGATAAATTACCGGGTGCGGGAAAAATTTCAGACGCGATGAAATCCCAGGCCAACGATAAAGCGATTATTCACATGGTGGCGATGATTGATTCCATGACACTTAAAGAGCGCCGTTTCCCGGATATTATCAAGGCTACCCGCAAGCAGCGTATTGCCGCTGGATCAGGAATGCAGGTCCAGGACGTCAATCGTTTGCTTAAGCAATACACACAAATGCATAAAATGATGAAAAAATTCTCCAAGAAGGCTGGCATGAAAAATATGATGCGCGCCATGCAGGGTAAGCTGCCCCCGAATATGCCGATGTAGGCACGAATGGTGGATCATTCCGACCCTCTCGAGTAAGATTGATTTCTATACAGTAAGTGAGACTACACTAGTGCTTGCCTTTCGTGCCAGGAAACACTCGGGAAATTATTTTTTGTTCAGCTTGGATAGGCGAATGAGTGTTAGAAAAAGTGCCTATTTCAAGTAAATGAATGCCCAAAGGCTTTAAATTTCGCTTTAAATTTCCCGTAAATTCCGTACAATGCGCGGTTCGCCGCCATTGGATGCGGCTCGTTAAACACAGCTGAGAATAAGCAGATAATATGGTTAATATAAGATTAGCTCGAGGCGGCGCAAAAAAGCGTCCCTTCTACCACATCGTTGTGACGGATTCGCGTAGACGTCGAGACAGTGGATATATTGAGAGACTGGGATATTTCAATCCACGTGCAACTGGGCAGGAAGTTCGCCTGCACGTCGATATGGAGCGCGTTGGCTACTGGCAGGGTGTCGGTGCCAAACCTTCTGAGCGGGTAGAAACATTATTGAAAAGCATAGATTCAGCGGCTTAATTAAGCCCTTTGAATTTGTAGCGTGAGCAGACAATGGGTCGTCTCACAGCTTGAAGCAGGAAAAAGTACTATTAGGGCTGATAAACGGCCTGTTTGGTGTACAAGGCTGGGTAAAAGTGTATTCCTATACCCGTCCTCGTGACAAAATCTTGGAATATCAACACTGGTATCTGGGTGAAGACAGCGAACAACCCATACGCGTTGAACAGGGTCGTTCTCAAAAGGGTGGTGTGGTAGCCAAGCTGGAAGGAGTGGATGACCGGGATACTGCGGTCGAATTGCTGAATCATGAAATTTGGGTGACCGGCGAACAGCTTCCGTCATTGCAAGAGAATGAGTATTACTGGTATCAGCTGATTGGTTTGGAAGTCCACGATACCAACAATAAATCGCTGGGTGTGATTAAAAGCCTTATTGAAACTGGGGCAAACGATGTAATGGTTGTGCGCGGCCAAGGAAAGGCGGAGCATTTAATACCCTATATTCAGGGACAAGTGATAAAGTCCATTGACCTAGAGCAAAACCACATGGTGGTGGATTGGGACGCTGATTTTTAATCAAAAAGTCCTACAAGGGGGCAGGACATGCGAATTAATGTCATAACCTTGTTCCCGGAACTGGTCGAGTCCGTGCGTGATCACGGCGTTGTAGGCCGCGCTTTACGGGCCGGGATGGTCGACTTGGAATTAACCAATCCACGTGATTTTACACAGGATGTGAATCATCGAGTGGATGATCGCCCTTACGGCGGCGGCCCTGGTATGGTGATGCAGTATTCGCCGCTAGCCAGGACACTGGAACATGTGAAATCTGTTTCTGCTGCTTATAAGCAGGCAAAAGTTGTGTATTTAAGTCCCCAGGGACAAACGCTGGATCAGACAGCAGTACGCTATCTGAGCCAGTGCGACAATCTGATTTTGTTGTGTGGACGATATGAAGGTGTTGATGAACGTTTCATCGAAGCCTATGTCGACCAGGAATGGTCTATTGGTGACTATGTAATAAGTGGCGGAGAACTTGCCGCGATGGTCCTGATTGATGCCATGGTGCGTACTCTGCCTGGTGCATTGGGCGATGATCTGTCTGCTGAACAGGAATCGTTCGAGCATGGATTGCTGGATTGCCCACACTATACTCGACCTGAAGAAGTGGATGGTCGGGCTGTTCCTGAAGTACTGCTGGGGGGTGATCACAAAAAGATTGCTGACTGGCGATTAAAACAGGCGTTGGGTCGCACGTATTTAAGACGGCCGGACATGATCACGCTGGAGAGCCTGAATGATAAGGAACGACAGCTACTGGATGAATACTTGGTTGAAGTAAAAGCGAAAAACGAGAGATAAACAAATGAGCAATATAATTAGTGAATTGGAAGCCGAACAAATCAAATCAGATTTTCCTGAGTTTTCCGCTGGAGACACAATTGTTGTACAAGTGAGAGTGAAAGAAGGGGATCGTGAGCGTTTGCAGGCATTCGAAGGCGTAGTAATTGCGAAACGAAATCGCGGTCTGAATTCTGCGTTCACAGTACGTAAAATTTCTCATGGTGAAGGGGTTGAAAGAGTTTTCCAGACTCACAGCCCCTTAATTGCCTCGGTTGAAGTGAAACGCCGCGGTGACGTTAGACGTGCCAAGCTTTACTACCTGCGTGGACGTACAGGTAAGGCTGCAAGAATTAAAGAAAAACTTGGTTAATACCACAGAGCAACATGTTTTCACTTAAACACTCAAACGCCTCATGACATTATGAGGCGTTTGTAGTTTGGGAACTCTGAATGGATGCCACGTGTGATTATATCCTGCCATCACCGGTTGGGTTGCTGGGACTCAATATTTCCTCAAAAGGAATTCAGCGACTCTTCTATCTCAAATCTAAAATTGAGCCTCGTTTACCTCAGACTGGCATTGCCGCGGAAGTCCAGCGGCAGCTCACACAATACTTTCAGCTATTACGTACGCAGTTTGATTTGCCGATGGATATTCAGGGCACGAATTATCAAATGCGCGTATGGAATGAAATCGCCAAAATTCCTTATGGTAAATCGCAGACTTACGGAGATATCGGGCAAACTATAAACAGTGGCCCTCGCGCGGTAGGTAATGCCTGTCGAAATAATCCTGTCCTGATTATTGTTCCCTGTCATCGTGTGGTAAAAAAAGGCGCGCTTGGCGGATACTGTGGAAGCACGGCAGGCAAAGAAATACAACAAAAAGACTGGTTACTACGTCATGAGACGGAAGTTCTTATGGCAAATGAATAATTTTTATTTAACCTTGAATATTTAGGAGTTTGCATGGCGATATATAAAATTACCTGGCAAGGTGTATTAATTCGCCTGATAGTGGCGCTGGTGTTGGTATTCTGTACATACAACCCACATGGATGGTCCTATTTTGACTGGGTTAAAAGTTATAATCCGGCGGGGGAAAACACTACAAGCCTGCCTTTATTGTTGTTAGGTGGCATCGTCCTGTTAATTATCTGGACGATATACATTCGCGCAACGATGCGATCGCTAGGTATGTTTGGATTGATACTTGCCGCGGCGTTTTTTTGGGGTATTGGTTTGGCTGGCCATCGATAGCATTCCTTCACTGGCGCAGAATATGAAAGTACTGATAGATCTCGTACTGGTGGTATTTGCCGGGACTCTGGGGACTGGTATCACCTGGTCACATATGCGCCGAAGAATTACTGGCCAGTCGGATGTCGATGATGTCGATTAATTTTTTCAGATGACTTGAAATTATCATGAAACATCACCATCTGTAGAGAAATCGATTTAATTTTGGAGTAGTAACGGTAATGAGTGAACAAGTACAAGCCGAGAGTAATAAGGAAACCCTGAAATTTGAATCTGAAGTGAGTCAGATCCTACATCTGATGATTCATTCGTTGTATTCAAACAAAGAAATCTTTTTGCGTGAATTAATTTCAAATGCCTCGGATGCCTGCGATAAGTTACGCTTTGAAGCTGTCTCCAATGGTGAGTTGTTAAAAGACGACTCCGAACTGAAAATCCAGATCGAGTTCGATAAAGATAACAAAACCATAACAGTTCGTGATAACGGCATCGGAATGACGCGTGACGAAGTGATCAGTCATATTGGCACCATCGCGAAATCCGGAACAAAAGAATTTTTGAAAAACCTGACCGGCGATCAGGCCAAGGATTCCAATTTGATTGGCCAGTTTGGTGTGGGGTTTTACTCTGCCTTTATCGTGGCTGATCTTGTAGAGTTAAAAACCCGCAGTGCCAAGGTGGATGTAAACCACGGCGTTCACTGGCAGTCGCAGGGCACAGGCGAATACGAGTTGTCAGACATGGAAAAACCGGCTCGTGGAACTGAAATTATTCTTCACCTTAAAGACGATGAGACTGAATTGTTGTCTGGCTGGCGACTTCGCTCAATCATTACAAAATATTCAGATCACGTACCGCTTCCAATAGAAATGCTGGAAGAAAAGCAGGGTGATGAGGAAGACGCAAATAATCAAGCCAAATGGGAAGTGGTTAACAAGGCTTCTTCGTTATGGACGCGATCAAAATCAGATATTTCTGAAGGGGAATATAAGGAATTCTATAAGCATGTCGGGCATGATTTCGCAGACCCGCTTGCATGGTCGCATAACCGTGTAGAAGGCAAGACCGAATATATATCCTTGCTCTATATTCCTGGTAGGGCACCTTATGATCTTTACGAGCCAAATCAAACACACGGGTTAAAATTGTATGTTCGACGTGTGTTTATTATGGAGGATGCGGAAAAATTATTGCCGCGTTATCTAAGGTTTGTACGCGGTGTTATTGATTCGAGCGATCTGCCATTGAATGTTTCCCGTGAGATTTTGCAAGGTAATAAAATAATAGACTCGATGCGATCGGGTTCAGTCAAGAAAGTGTTGAGTCTGTTAGAAAGTATTGCCAAGAATGAACCGGAGAAATACCAAAGTTTCTGGAAGGAATTTGGAAAAGTTATGAAGGAAGGTCCAGGTGAAGACTTTGCCAATAAGGAACTAATTGCCAAGCTCTTAAGATTTGCCTCAACGCATAACGATAAAGAAGATCAATCCACCTCGCTGGATGATTACATTAGTCGAATGAAAGAAGGGCAGGAATCCATCTATTACATAACGGCGGATAATTTTAATGCCGCCAAGAATAGCCCTCATTTGGAGATCTTCCGAAAGAAAGGCATTGAAGTTATTTTAATGTACGATCGTGTTGACGAGTGGCTAATGGGGTCTTTGAACGAATATGATGGTAAATCATTCATATCTGTGGCCAAAGGCGAACTGGATCTGGATAAGCTGTCGGATCAGGATGAGAGAGAACAGCAGAAAAAAGTTGAAGAAGAATCTGTCGATATCGTTAAGCTGATTAAGGAACAACTGAAAGATAAAGTCGAAAATGTGCGTGTGTCACATCGTTTGACATCATCGCCTGCGTGTATTGTACTTAATGAACACGATATGGCGCTGTATATGCAAAACCTGCTTAAGCAGGCAGGGCAGCAAATGCCGATGACCAAGCCCACGTTGGAAATTAATCCTACTCATCCGATGTTGGTTAAAATGAACAATGAGAAAGACCTGGATCAGTTAAAAGAGTGGTCATTGTTATTGTTTGAACAAGCAATACTCGCAGAAGGCGGACAGCTGGAGAATCCGGCTGACTTTGTCGCGCGTCTGAATAAAATCATGCTTGATCTCGCAGCATAGTGAACACGAATGTGCCAGACTGGGCAGATAAGCCTTTATCCGAGCTGACACAAAATCAATGGGAGTCATTATGCGATGGTTGTGGCAAGTGTTGTATGGTCAAGCTGCAGGATGTCGATACAAATGAAATTTACTACACCAATGTGGCGTGTGAATTGTTCGAAGCGGCATCTTGCCGCTGTACTGATTATGCTCGGCGGACTACTAAAATCCCTGGCTGTATTTCTTTAAGCCTGGCGAATGCGCATGCGTTTGAGTGGTTGCCACAAAGTTGTGCTTATCGTCTGCGTTTTGAATCAAAGCCATTGCCGCAATGGCATCCGTTAATTTCTGGTGATCCTGAAAGTACTCATCAAAGTGGGCATTCAGTGAAACATCGAACCGTTGCCGCTAAAGCTGCAGGACCTCTAGAATATCATTTGGTGGATTGGCTAAATGAATAAGTTGTTAAGTAGCTAATCAACCATGCGGTTTGAAATTTATATAAACCGTGATTCGTTAAGGAGATAAACATATATGGAATCTTCCATACGTATCGATAAATGGTTGTGGGCGGCACGTTTCTTTAAGACACGTAATATGGCAACTCATGCCGTCGATGGTGGACATGTGCATGTGAATGGGCAACGGGTGAAACCTTCCTGCCGTGTGAAATTGAATGATGTGTTATTGATTTCTCGTTCACAGCAGAGACAGGAAATAAGTGTGTGTGGGGTTTCTGAAAAAAGAGGCTCTGCTACTGAGGCGCAGCAACTGTATCAGGAAACTGAAGAAAGTGTTGCGCGACGTGAATTAGTGGCCGCGCAACGAAAAATACTAAACCAGGGTATTCCTCGAGGTTTTAGTAAGCCCAATAAACATGAGCGTCAAAAAATCAGGAAACTGTTAGGCAAATCTGACTAACCCTGTTACTCGCTACCTTCTGCTTTTTTTGAGCGAATGAATCTTAATTTGTCAGCATTGCTGTTCTCAAGGCTGGTAACTTTTTGAGGTGCAGATTTTGAACTGGATGACATAATCAACTCATTCTCTTCATTCTTCAAAAAAGGGTTAACCGCCTGTTGAGTTGCAAACTCAGGTTCACTGTCATCCATGCTGGCTTTCAGGTTTTGTGTGGTCAAGCGAGGTGTTAATTGCATTGCGACAGGTGGATCCTGCTGCCAATGATCATACATTTCTTCAATGATCGTATTGGAGCGAATTAAATCTTCCAGACTGGTAGTCAACTGACGTTTTGCCAATGCCGCTTTTTCTTTCTCTATTCTTCCAGTGTTGGACAGTTCTTCAATTCTTTCAAGAATTGGCAGTGATTTTAAGATTAACTTGAGCTGCTCACTTAAATATTGATTATGTGATGGAAGCACCTGCATCCATACACCGTATAAAAGCTCTTTCATCTTTTCTAAAACAATGCCTTGGCCGGTTAACTCGATTGATTTTTCATTACCGGAGTCCATGCCAATTATGGTCAATTCCTGAGGGTTTTCTATGTGTTCAAGAGTGACGAAGCAATTGTACAGTTGCTGAATACTTTCAAGTGTAGAAGCAACTTTCTTGGGTGTATCTTTTGTGTTTTCGTCCGCCAGTAATAAGATTGAAATAGTTCTATCTTGTCCGGAAAGACTGGTTAACTCATCGTGACCGATAGAGATAATTTTATGGAAGTAGCCCAGGCTGGAACGCAATCTTCTAAGATTGCTGAAAATACTTTTAAGCAATTCAGTCTGGTCAGTCGAAATTAATTTTGGCCAGTTTTTGGGATCATTCAGGTAATGTAGATCCAATTGCTTTAATACTTCCTTCTCTGCATCTGTCAATTTGCTGGTGGATATCGAGAATTTATTCAGGGCAGCTAAAAGGTCACCCACATTAGGTACTTTCTTCCCCTGCTTGCTTAACGCAAGAATGCGAACATGCAACCGTTCAAGCAGCTCGCTATCGGATATGGCCTGTTGGATTTTATAAGTTGTGTCTATTAGTTGTTTACGTCGCATAGTCGTTCACTTCAAGGTTAGGCTCTAGCTAGAGCGTAGTTTCTTTGAATATGTTGGGAACAATAATATTGATCTGCGTATGCTTTGCCCGTGATGAGCGCCATAATTTGGCGAATAAACGGTAGTTTGATGCTCAAATAACCCGTTTAGTCTCTATAAATGTGAACTGTAAAGTATTTTGACAATCAGGCTGATCATGGATGGTGCTGCTATCAGTGATGAAATCGTACATCATTTGTTTAATCTCGATGTTGTCGAGATCTTCACTTTTAAAGAATAGCTAAGCAATGGTGATCGATTGATTTCTCGGCTGATGTCAGCGGGGTAGCTTAAAGAATCGAATATTTAGCTAATTATAGAGCGAATGACAAATTCCTTGTCGATATTCGAAGGCTTGCCTAGGCTAATCACACCTGAACTACTGAGAATTACTTCATCGCGGCAAATATGCGTGGAACGTCCATCGTTGAAGTCAATGTAGGTACCATTCGTACTGTTATCTTCCAGGTAGTAGGCGCCCTGTTTAAAATATAGTCTGGCATGCTGTCGCGAAATAAAGCGTGAAGAGAAGGTTGCGATACCATTTTTTGATCGACCTATCTAGGCGTTATCGTCAGCACGTTTAACTTCGTGGATCTCATCATGAAACCAGGTAAACAATCTTTTATTTCCAATATCTTCATCCTGCGTAATGCTGAGCTGGGTGTGGATCGGTTCTTCGATGGTGATATTGTTGATTCGACGTTCGGGGATGAATCTTCGATCCTGTCTGACGAGTGTGTCATCGGAGTCGAAAAATGGATACAGTGGTGTCGCGACCATAGTGCGACGGTCTTCAGAACTGGGACGCTCCTGTGTAATCACTGTAGGTTGCTTCCCGTTAAAAAGTTAAATGATTGTTAGTTTTTCAATCTCTGGCAGCCAGATCGTAAACAACGCAAAAGCATAGGTTGCAAGTCCCAGTATCAGCCATGAGGCAAATAGAACAGACAACGAGATGTTGTGAGTCGACAGGCCATCTTCAACTTTACTAGATATTACTTCCATAGGATATGTATTTAATTCTCAAAATTACCTTCTGTAACTTGAGATACTACCATACAGCGGTAAGTTCCCTAAAGTTTTTGTAATTTAGGCTAGCGTAATAAGGGGCTTTATATGGAATGAGTTGAGTTATAAAAGCTAACTCACTGTAATACAAAAGGCAGTCGATTCAACGTGTCAAATAGTTGACCGTTGCAGAATCGTAACTATTTATGTGAATAATTCTGATGCACGTAATCCGTAACAATCTGCTTAAATTCCTGCGCAATGTTGTCACCACGAAGCGTGCAGGATTTTTCTCCATCGATATACACTGGTGCCACCGGTGCTTCTCCACTGCCGGGTAGGCTAATACCTATATTTGCATGCTTGCTTTCCCCTGGGCCATTAACTACGCAACCCATCACCGCAACCGATAAATGTTCTACGCCTGGTAATGTTTGTTTCCACTCCTGCATGGAATTGCGTAAATACAGCTGAATATCATCGGCAAGTTTTTGGAAATAGTCACTGGTCGTTCTGCCACAGCCGGGGCAGGAAGTCACCGCAGGACTAAAGGCCCTTAAGTCCAGGGATTGCAGTATTTCCTGGGCGACCAATACTTCTTCGGTACGTGAGCCCCCAGGCTGAGGTGTGAGTGATACACGTATGGTATCGCCAATTCCCTTATGAAGCAGGACGCCTAATGCGGCTGCCGAAGCCACAGTTCCTTTGGTGCCCATGCCGGCTTCCGTGAGGCCGACATGCAGGGCATAATCGCAGCGTTCTGCAAGCTGCTGGTAGACTTCTATCAATTTGGGTGCATTACTGATTTTGCAGGAGATGACGATTTTATCGGAACTAAGCCCCAAAGATTCTGCATTTTTAGCACTGCTCAACGCCGAAGTGATTAAGGCTTCACGCATGACTTCATCCAAAGATCGAGGTTGTGCTAATTGCTGATTTAAATCCATTTGCGCGGCCAGAATCTGTTGATCCAGACTGCCCCAATTCACCCCAATACGCACCGGTTTCTGGTACTTACAGGCGGTTTCGATCATATAGGCAAATTGGCTATCACGTTTGCTGCCGCGTCCAACATTACCAGGATTGATACGATATTTGTCTAAATGTTCGGCACACTCGGGAACCTCATTTAATAATTTGTGCCCATTGAAATGGAAATCGCCCACGATGGGTACTGAAATATCCATTCGTGCGAGCTGTTCTTTAATGTGAGGAACTGCGCGTGCTGCTTCAAGGTTGTTCACTGTGATGCGTACCAGCTCAGATCCTGCTCTGGCCAGATCGGCAATTTGTGCGGCAGTTCGAACCACGTCAGAAGTGTCTGTGTTGGTCATGGATTGCACGACAATAGGTGCCGTTCCTCCCATGATGACAGAGCCTATTTTTACGGCTGTGGAATTTCTTCTTATCGATGACACAGGTTGGCTTTGCATGTAAATAAGTACATTTTTGTTACTATTTGAGGGATGCATAGTGTACCCAACAACCGAATAGAAAACGAAGCAGGATTTATAAAACCATGTCTGATCAGGTCCGTTATATTCAGCAAACTTTACAATTGACGACTTCTGGTCGTGGGATGTGTGAGATAACCGGCCAGATTCAATCTGTGGTGCAGCCGTGCGGAATTGTTACCGGGCTTTGTCACGTGTTTATTCGTCATGCCAGCGCCTCGCTGATAATATGTGAAAATGCCGATCCGGATGTGCGAGTGGATCTCGAATCTTTCATGCAGAAGCTGGTACATGATGGTGATCCCATGTTTGTTCATACCTGCGAAGGTACGGATGATATGCCTGCGCATGTCAGGTCGGTACTGACTCAATCGGAATTGACTCTGCCCATATGTCAGAGACAATTAGCTCTGGGGACTTGGCAGGGAGTTTATCTGTGGGAGCATCGCCAGCGTGGACATTCACGCCAGGTGACGCTAACTCTGCATGGGGCCATCGACTGAAATAATGAAGCAAAATAATACGTTGGCCTCCACTCAGTGTGTGACGCTGGATCTTGACGACACATTATGGCCTGTCGAGCCGACCCTTGTGAGTGCTGAGAATGCTTTATATGAATGGATGGAAGTCAATTTCCCACGGCTGACCGAAAGCTATACTCAACAGCAGATCGCTGCAAAGCGCCTGGCTAACGCTGACTCGTACCCAGACATTGAACACAATGTTACGGAAATCCGCTATCGATCATTGCGTGATCTGGGTACAGAATTTGGTTTCAGCGATGATTTTGCTCATCACGCCATGGAGGTATTTCGTTATCATCGAAACTTGGTAACACCTTATGCTGCGAGTGAACCGGTATTGTCTGCACTTAAACCTCACTTCCTACTGGGGGCTATTACCAATGGCAATGCGCAACTGGAATATATCCCCATTGGTCGCTATTTTGATTTCTGTATTACTGCAGAACAAGCCGGTGTCAGCAAGCCTCATTCAGAGATGTTTGAGCGTGCGGCAAATCTTGCTAATGTGCCCATCGCTCATGTTTTGCATGTGGGAGATTCCGCGCATACAGATGTGTTAGGTGCCATGAAAGCGGGTTGTAAAGCCGTCTGGTTCAATAACAAACGCGAAGTTTGGCCGGGAGGTCAAAACCCGCACTATGTGATTCACTGTCTTAGTGAATTGCCAAAATTACTAAATATTCCATTCGACAACTAAAGGAACCGGAGGTCTTGATGTCAGATAACAATCCACCAGAGAAAAGTTTAGAGGATAGAATTAAATCGCTGGAAACGCTGCAAAGAAATACACGCATTGCGATTATTATTCTGGTCGGCTATTCAATTTACGATGTTATCTCCGTCGATAGTGGTTCCGAGATTATTTTCGCGCACAAAGTCAAAGCGAGAGAGTTCGAATTAATTGATGGACAGGGAACAGTTTATGGAAACTGGGAAGTGATTGATGAAGAAAAGAAAACTGCCGGTCTGGTGATGGAAAATACAGGAGGTAAACGCCTGACCTTAACCGCAGATGAAATAAAATTAACTCGTGATCGAGTCAATCCAGAACTTGAAATGATTTTAGACGGGCAGGGAATTCGTCTATTTGATGTGGCCCACTCGGAATCCGAGGTTTCTGGTTCCGAGTGAGCTAGTAAAGAGCGGAATTATTGTTGATCTAATTCGCGGGCTTTCTCTACCCAGTCGTCGCGGGTAATTCTGTCTTGAAAGCTACCTAATTGAGAAGATATTTGGTCAATATCCTGTTGTGACCATGCGGCAATTTGGGAGAACTTGAAAATTCCCAGATCGTTGAGCATTCCTTCCAGCTTGGGACCCACGCCTTTAATTAATTTCAAATCATCCTTGTCATGTGGAACAAGAGTAGGAATGTAGTCGCCATTGTTTGCGGCAGGTGCCTGAATACGTTCTGTATATAACTGATTTTTGGTGTTGGCCAGTTTTGTACGGTAGGCGTCAATGGTTAATTTATGCTCTCGGATCTGGTTTGCAGATTCCGCAAGTGATTTTGAATCCAGCTTCAAGCGTGCAATTTCAGCCTCAAGTTCTTTGATTCTGACACTTTGATCTAATTGAACTACAGGTGCTTTCTGTGCACGATTTTCGGCTTTACGTAACTGGGCACGTAAATCATTGATGATCGCATCTTTCTCTTCACAACTGTCAGTGAGTACGCGTTCTGTCTCAATGGTCTCCATCCGGGCTTCGCGAATTTGATTATGCATGCGGCCATAGACGCTTTCTTTGGAGGCACCAAGCAAGCGAATACGATCAACCAAACGCAAGGCTTTATTGTCACGAACATCGGCAGGGGGCGGCAGAGGAGGCATTGGATTGTTTCTGCGGTATTTCAAATCCTGAAGCTCTTGGGTCATTTCAGACAGGCGCGTATGAGTACGTTTCAGGTTATCTTCGTTGGCCCGTAGGGCGGCCTGTACGTTGTCTGCATAGCTGCGTAACTGCTCGTAATCAGACTTGGTTTTTATTAACTTGGTTTGGAATACGCGTATCCAGGTTCTTAATGGCTGTTGCTTATATTCAATCTCTGTGAGTCGATTATGTGCACGTTTCAGATTGTCTTTATAAGCTCGTTCGCTGCTGGCAACCGCTGTTGCATAGCTGCGCAGTTGAGCATAATCGGTTTTTGTTTTAACCAGTTTGGTCTGGAATACGGATAACCAATCTTTAAGACCTGCAACTTTTGCATCCACTTCTGTGAGTCGTTTGTGCACACGAGATAAGTTTTCTTTGTTGACTTTAGCTTCCCAAGCTTTGGCTTCTGCGTAACTGCGGTTTTGTGCTAGCTGGGTTCGAGTCTGTCCCAGTTTGGTTTGCAGTGACTTGATCCATTTAAGCTGATTGGGTGCCTGGCGAGCCTGTTTAAGTGTGCTTTGCCAGCGGGACGTCATTAAGCGAGCTTCGCCCTGAACTAATGCAAGCTCTCCGCGCAGCTGAACGACTCGGCTTTGTGTTTCTCCAAGCTGTTGTTCTTTAGAGGCTAGAACGGCTCTCACTGAGCTTAGTTCTTCCGCGACTGTCTGTTTTTGAGATTCAACTTCGGCAACTGCTTTATTGCATTTGCATCGACTTAAAAACCAACCTACTAGGGCACCTATGACGGCGGCAACTAATAAGTAGGCTCCCATTTCGCCAACAAGGTAAGACATATTACGACTCTCCGTTTTTTACTTTAATTTCTATGCGTCGATTTTGAATACGACCTGCTTCTGTTTCATTGGGTGCGATAGGAAAGTGGTCGCCAAATCCATTCGCTTCAATTCGTGCGCTATCCACACCGGCGCTGATCAGATAATTCACCACAGACTGGGCCTTTGCCGGCTTATATTCAGCTTTAGCTCTGGAGTGCCTGAACTATCTGTATGGCCCTCGACACTGATTTCGACATTTTGGTTTTCTAGAAGCGCTTGCGCCACAAGGTCCAGTGTTTGTTGCGCCTTGGCAGTCAGTGAGCTGGAACCTTTTTCAAAAGTGATATTGCTGAAATCCAGCTTTTCGAATTGCTGCTTAACAATATCTGTCATCATTTCAGTTTCGTTTTCCAGCGGCGCAAATTCTTCCGGCATGGGCTCAACTATGGCACTCTGCACGACGATCTCTGGTGTGGGCTCCACCTCATCCGCATCAGCCATGAGTTCTGTATTTTTGGTGATCTCTTCGGTCGCAGTCTCGGTGACGCTGAGTTGGGTTACGACCTGGCGTACACCAGCAGTATGGAAAGCAATTTGTTCGATTCTGGCAATCTGGTTGGTTTCTGCGACCGCGCCACTTAGAGTAATATCACGTCCGTCCGTGCTCACAACCACATTTAGTGCAATTTTACTTTCAACCAGATTCTGGCTGACGCGTGAGTGGATATCTGCTTGAATTTCAAGCGCTTTTCTTGTGGTAGCCTGCGTATATAGCAGGTACATTAAAATCAAGCCGAGTATCAAGATAGCCCAAATCCACACGGGGCATTGGGGTTGTCTGATTGAGGTATTTTCAGGCATAAGTGTAATTAACTTGGGAGCCAAGTTATGGTTTGTCTGTTATTTTTAGTTATGGTGTAAGTATTGCCTGCTTGCGAGCAAGAAGCAATGACATCTGCGCATCGGAGCCAATATATTGCTCGGATGAGTCGATAGAATTAAGCGAAATTTGCTGCGTTTGACAGAAAATACATCAGAAAGAGATTTGAATATTTGATATGGGGCTTAGCGGGCTATTTTTTGGTTTAAATTCTCTTTGATGGAATCTAATAATTCTATAGTTCCGGCAAGTTGACTACTGGAAATACTGTCGGTTACAGACTTTACAATTTGTTCAAGTCGTTGAACCCCTAGTTGGGCAATTTTTCTCCCCTGAGCCGTGACATGAATCTCTACCACGCGTCTGTCTGTGAGATTATGCGTACGACTTACCAATTCCCTCGATTCCAGAATATCCAGACTGCGGCTTACGGTGGCTCTTTCCATGCCGAGCTGCGAAGCTACTTTTGAAGGGTTGTCAATCTGCTCGTGAGCCAGACAGTCTAAAATCAGCCATTGGCTGTATTTCACATCGTATTGGGCGAGTCGGTTATTAATTTCCAGTCTGCAGAGGGTATGTAAATAATCTCCGCGCTGTAAGAATGAGCGCGTAAATGATTTTAATTCGGATGCTGAGAGTTTTTTTGATTTGCTCATAAAATCTGATTCGTTTCTGTAATTTTTTAAGAAGTCACCATTTGTAAATACTTTAAGATTAGATTCAGCCTGATCTATTCGTGCTCTATTATTGGTTTTTACGCCTTATAGCATTCTTTTTTTTAAAGCAAAGCAATTGTTGCTGGTGACAATTGTCTTAATTGGGTCTTTCGGGACTAAATTTCCAATGGGTGAAGCATTAAAAGTCTCTAAAATTTCCTAAAATATTTATTAAATACAGATAGTTATGAAATTTTTATATTGCTTTGATTGAGTTGAATTCGCCTATTAATGCGCAAATAAGCTTTAATTTAGCTTTTCTAAAAAAGTATTTTTCAGTGATGAAGATTAGTGTATTTACGCAAGATTATATACGTATATAACTCAATGTCGTAGCAAGAGTTATGACTAATTTGGTGCCCCGGGCAGGAGTCGAACCTGCGACCTTCCCCTTAGGAGGGGGACGCTCTATCCTGCTGAGCTACCGGGGCTGATGTAAGCGGGATGAACTAAAGTCTACACTGTATTTAAGGTTGCAAATTTCTCAATGGACGGAAGCAACCTTAATTACCATGTTTTTGTTATGATATTCTCGAACAGGTAAAAATTTGTGAGCAGCGAATTTGCGCGCTACAGACTTGAAATGACCTTCCGCAAAAAAAAGAGGAAGGTCAGAAAGAAGACTTTCTATTCAAGCGATGATTACAGATTTTTTGCTACAAATTCCCAGTTCACCAGTTTCCAGAATGCTTCCAGATAGTCGGGGCGTACATTTCGATAATCAATATAATATGCATGTTCCCAGACATCGCAGGTGAGCAGGGGTGTCTGGCCTTCTGTTAGCGGGGTGCCCGCATTGCTGGTGCTGACGATGGCTAAACTACCGTCTGTATTTTTTACCAGCCAGGGCCAGCCAGATCCAAAAGTAGTAATCGCTGTTTGGCTAAACTTTTCTTTAAATTCGGAAAATGAGCCAAATGTACTATTAATAGCGTCGGCGAGTGCGCCATTGGGTTCGCCACCACCATCAGGTGAGAGGCAATTCCAGTAAAAACTATGATTCCAAACCTGAGCGGCGTTATTAAATATACCCCCGCTTGACGCCATAATAATTTTTTCCAGTGATTTGTCCGCAAATTCGGTATCAGCGATTAATTTGTTCAGGTTCCCCACATAAGTATCATGGTGTTTTCCATAGTGGAAGCTGAGTGTTTCAGCAGAGATATGTGGTTCCAGTTCATTTTGGCTATAGGGTAGGCCGGGTAAAGAAATAGCCATTGATGAGCACCTTTTGATTATCAAATTTTTATGGATTGGTGAGTAGGTTCGGAGGAGATCATCCTTGATTTTTACAACCAGGCAAATACAAAAGCCAGTATTTGTATTTTTGGGCTTGGACCTGTCCGTATTTTTTAGCCTGGGTCGATTTAAGCAAAGCTAACTAAAGCATTCAATGTCTTACTGGGGATATTTTCTCTGGCCTATTTAGTTGATTTTGTGCATCTAAGAAAGGGACCTATGGTAAGAGTGGTTATGCACCTAAAATGCACTCTGATGGAGCAATTAAATAATCCGAACTTAAGTGGATATGACGTGGGTAATGTTGCAATTGAGAATGATTCGCGTTAGCATGAAGAATAATTCAGATGCACTGAATATCAAATAGAAAGCCACGACCTAATTAAATTCGATAAGCCTCGGTATTCCAGACTGTTGGTACAGGTAATTCGTGATCTCTCAAACTTGCTTATTCCATATGATATTAAGCAGCAACATTTGCATCAGAATTTTCAAATTCAAACTTAATTTAGGTAATAGGGAGAAAGTAAAGTGAGATTATCAAATCAACTCGTATTTTCGACCGTTCTGACGATTTGCTCGGGATGGGCCAATGCGGCAAGTATTGAAGATGAGCTAATTGCCATAAAAGCACGTTTGCAGCAATTGGAACAACATATCCAGCTGCAGAATGAAACGATCAGTAAGCAAAATGAAATCATTGAAGCCAAGTCAAAGCAGATTGAAGAATTGGCCGACAGCTCAAAAGTCCATCAAAATGATCAGGGTTGGTTTAACAAAATTGAAATTGGTGGCGTCGTTGAGGTGGAGGCCGTCTACAAAAATCCTGATAGCGGCGATTCATCCAGTGATGCAGTGTTGGCCACCGCCGAGATAGGCGTGGCGGCTGAGATAAACGACTGGGTGTCGGCTGAGACCGCTTTACTTTATGAAGAAGACGATACTGATCTTGAAGTTGACATTGCGGTGATCTCCATCGCTAATCCCAATGGCCCATGGT
This sequence comes from uncultured Thiotrichales bacterium, assembly GCA_964636225.1. Taxonomy (GTDB): domain Bacteria; phylum Pseudomonadota; class Gammaproteobacteria; order UBA4575; family UBA4575; genus UBA1858. Next base: position 37,106 of record CAZWQM010000011.1, read on the forward strand.
TTGTGGGTGCCGGATTGATGTACACACCGTTCGGCACATTTGAGACTAATTTGATTTCAGATCCACTGACGCTGGAAATTGGTGAAATACGTGAAACATCTGTATTGGCAGGTATCGAAGCCAACGGATTTACCGGTGGTCTGTATGCGTTCAATGGTGAACTGTCTGAAGACGGTGATGATGACATCGACAATCTGGGTGCTTTTCTCGGTTATGCACATGAAAATGAAAACAGCGCCTTCGGGTTTAACATGGGTTACATCACTGACATTGGCGATACCGATACACTACAAGACGTGGTACAGGAGAACCTGGATGATAATGCAGTTGAATACAGCGATCACGTCGGCGGTTTTGCTGTTAGCGGCATGGTCACCTTTGGCTCATTTAATATTTTTGCAGAGTATCTGACAGCTACCGACGAGTTTGAAATGGAAGAGCTGGCTTTTGATGGTGAGGGTGCCAGACCTGAAGCACTTAATATTGAAGCGGGTTATACATTCAATCTAGGTGGCATTGCTATGGTCGCGGCACTGGCTTATCAGCGCACTGATGAGGCCGTTGTCTTGGAGCTTCCGCAAGAACGCATCATTGGAGGGCTATCTGCGGAGATTTTTGAAAACACACTGCTATCCATCGAATGGGCACATGATGAAGATTATAGCGATTCTGAAGGTGGTACTGACGAATTGGGCGGAGACACAATTACATCGCAACTGGCGGTAGAATTTTAATTCAGAGGATAATGAATTATGAAAAACATGCTTAACAGAAAAATACTTTTTGGGCTTGTTGCCGGAATGACAATAAATATGTCGTTGCAAGCTGCCACAATTGAATCGGTGCTTGAACATTACTCGGATCTTGCACATGTGATGTATGGTGACGCACTGCAGATGGCCAAAACACTGCAAAACAAAATTGATGTTTTTATTGCCACACCTAATGAAAAAACATTAGCGGCCAGTAAGCAGGCATGGATTGAGGCGCGTGTTCCATACATGCAAACCGAAGCCTATCGTTTCGGCAATGCTATCGTTGATGAGTGGGAAGGTAATGTGAACGCATGGCCGTTAGACGAGGGATTAATTGACTATACCGCATCAAGTTACGGAGAGGAGTCTGAAGAAAATCCTTATTACACCGCTAATGTGGTCGCGAATAAAAAACTGTTAGTGGGTGGTCAGGCAATCGATGCAAGCAAAATTACAAAGCAACTGATTGCCGAAAGTCTGCATGAGATTGATGGCGTAGAGACAAACGTAGCCAGAGGCTATCACGCGATTGAGTTTCTGCTCTGGGGGCAGGACCTAAATGGCACCCATGCAGGCGCAGGGAAAAGACCCGCCAGTGATTTTGATAGTAACAATTGTACTGTTGGTAATTGTGAACGCCGAGCAGACTATTTAAAAGCGGTAGCAGATTTGCTTGTAGACGATCTTGAATGGATGGTGAATCAATGGGCGGAAAATGGTGCGGCTCGTAAAGCAGTAATAGAAGGTGATCCACAGCAAAGTCTGGCGGTGATTTTTACTGGCATGGGAAGCCTTTCATACGGAGAGCTTGCTGGTGAGCGAATGAAGCTGGGTTTGTTATTGCATGACCCTGAAGAAGAACATGATTGCTTTAGTGATAATACACATTGGTCACATTATTATGATGCCGTGGGTATTCTTAACGTGTACACCGGAAGTTACAAACGCGTGGATGGAACCATGGTGTCCGGTCCAAGTATTTCAGATTTGGTAGCTGCTAAAGATAATGCGGCTAATAAAGATTTACTTGCGCACCTGCAGGCAACTATTGCAAAAATGCAGGTTCTTGTTGATACCGCGAATAACGGCGAAGCTTATGACCAAATGATTGGCGAAGGCAATAAGGAAGGCAACGCCAAAGTCAAAGCTGCTGTGGATGCGTTGGTCGCACAAACCCGCAGTATTGAAAAATCAGTTGCAGCCATGCAGCTTGATGCAATTTCCATTGAAGGATCAGACAGTCTGGATTCCCCGGAACAGGTGATTAATTAAGTTTGATTTGTGAGTGGCAGGGACTATGCGCGAATTGGATAGTACAGTTTTGCCTACCCAGATAAGGGGCAATACAAAAGCTTGGCAATATGCACAATGTCAGCTATGAATCACTTAATATTACGATTGTTTGCAAGCATATTATTTGCACTGCCTGTGACGGTTATATCTGCACAAGCGATCGACTCGGTCGAAGAGCTCGGTCGCTTGCTATTCTTTGATAAAAACCTATCCAAAGGACGAACTCAATCCTGCGCGATCTGCCACGTTCCTGAGTTTGGGTTCGTTGATCCGCGTTACAACAATACCGGAAAAGCACTTTCGCTGGGCGACGACGGTCACGCCTTTGGGCGCAGAAATGCACCGACCCTTTCATATGCCGCGTTCAGTCCGGATTTTCAGCAAACCAATGAAGGTGAATATATAGGGGGACAATTTCTGGATGGGCGTGAAAAAAATCTCGCCGCTCAGGCAAAAATTCCAATTGTGACGGCGACTGAAATGAGAATGCCTGATAAACAGAGCGTGGTAGCTCGCTTGCAGGAAAATTCAGCTTACGTTGAAGCATTTAAAAATTTATATGGCGAAGAAGTTTTTGACCAGGCAGACTTCGCTTATGACGCCATGGCAATTAGCATTGCTGCATTTGAAAAGACAGAGACATTTGCGCCGTTTGATTCCAAATATGATCGTCACTTGCGTGGCGAATACACCATGACAGCTCAGGAAGAGCTGGGTATGACATTGTTTTTCTCGCAGCAATTTACTAACTGCAATATATGTCATCAGCTCAAGCCTGCACCCAACCAAGAAGGCGAAACATTTACTAATTATCGGTATCACAATATAGGGGTGCCAGCGAATAACAAAGCCAGACAAGTTAGAGGCGCGGCGCTGGATGATATTGATCAGGGCTTGTATGAAAATCCTTTGGTTACAGATCCTCATCAGGCAGGTAAGTTTAAAGTGCCCACTCTGCGTAATGTGGCAGTCACTTCGCCCTACATGCACAATGGTGTGTTTAAGGATTTACCTACGGTAGTAAAGTTCTACAACAAATATAACAGTAAAAGTGCGCGCCAGCAGATAAATCCTGAGACCGGTGAACTCTGGCGTGTACCTGAAGTGGCAGAAAACATATCGCTAAAAGAACTGGAAACCGGTCCTGCGCTGGATGAGAAACGCGTCAAGGCGTTGGTCGCATTTTTGAGAACCCTGACGGATAAAAAGTTCGAGCATTTGATGCCAGAAGATTGATGAGAAGAATAATAACTTTCAGTTATGATTAAGTCGAAATGGATATTAACCGTTTGTGTTTGTGTTGGGTTTTGCATTAATCCTCCTGGAACGTTTGCCAATTCCGTATTCAGTAAAAATGCTTTTTCGAAGCCCTCAGTCAATCTTGATAATGAAAGTCGTCTGGATTTTTTCTTGGGTGAAAGTTTCTTTAGTCGTATGTGGGTCATCGCACCGTCTTCAACTCAGGCGTCAGACGGTCTAGGGCCGCTTTACAATGCAAGATCATGCATGTCGTGTCATCCCAATAACGGTCGGGCACTTGCACCGTTTAAGCACGCTGACGATGCCAGCATGCTGGTGGCACGGGTAAGTATCCCCGTGCAGAGCAATAATCTAAAACTGCAACGAATTGCAGACAGGGTTAGTTATGTGCCGGAACCCACTTATGGAATGCAAATGCAGTATTTCGCCATTCCTGGGCACAAAGCCGAGTCGCGTTTGCAAGTTTATTACAAGGAGAGTCGAATTACCTTGGGTGATGGAAGCGTCGTTCGGTTACGCAAACCGCAATATGATTTTATGCAGTTAAATTATGGCGCCCTGCATTCGCAAGTACGAATATCACCCCGTGTTGCGCCTCAGCTTATTGGGCTGGGTTTGCTGGCCGCCATTGATGAACAGGAGATTCTGAGTCGTACTGACCCCGATGATGACAATGCAGATGGTATCTCTGGTCGCGTGAATCGTGTGTGGAGTCAGGATACAAAAAAAGTTCAGGTTGGCCGTTTTGGTTACAAAGCTTCTGTGTCCAGTATTAATGAGCAAACCCAAAGCGCATTTTCCCGTGATCTGGGATTATCTGTGCCGTATTTTAGTGATGCCTATGGCGACTGCACTTCCCGCCAGACAGAATGTATTGCGGCACCCAATGGGAATAGTCCGCAATATGAAAATCTTGAAGTGCATCAACAGGTCGTTGATCTTGTAAATACATACGTGAGTAATATTGATGTGCCTGAGCAACGTCGAGTGAGTAAGGATAGTGTGCTGGCGGGTAAGAAGCTGTTTGAACAAATTGGCTGTAATGCATGTCACACTCCCAGTTACCAACTGACTGCTACAACCTCATCTGAAGAAGGCCGTTTTCAATCAATATCGCCTTATACCGATTTATTATTACATGACATGGGTGAAGGCCTGGCTGATCATTTTCCGGAAGGTGAAGCCTCTGGAAGAGAATGGCGTACCGCACCTTTATGGGGTATCGGGCTTACTAAATATGTGAGTGGGCAAGCGCAGTTTCTGCATGATGGTCGCGCACGCAGTTTAATTGAAGCGATTCTATGGCATGGCGGTGAAGCGCAAACACACCGGGATAAAGTTATTTCACTTGATCGCGTCTCGCGAGAACAATTATTAACATTTATTGAGAGTCTTTAATGCAAAAGAATATATTGTTTGTATGTTTATTGCTGATCACAAATCAGCTACAGGCTTATGATTTTGAGAAAATTGGACATCAACATATTTTGCCGGGATATCAAAAGTTTGCCGTTGATGCGGTGCAGCTTGACATCTCTGCAAAAAAATACTGCGAACAGCCTGATGAAGATAAACTTAACTCGCTACGTGCTATAAACAGGCAGACTTTTCTTACCTGGCAGGCGGTGCAACACCTGCGATTTGGCCCAGTCCAATTTTTGTCTCGCGACTCGCGTATTCATTTCTGGCCCGATCAGCGCGGAGTTATCGCCAAGCATTATAAAAAACTTCTGGAAGAGGTTTTACTAAATGAAGAAAAGTTTGATATCAGTGAAAAAAGTATCGCTTTGCAGGGTTTGAGTGCTCTCGAATACCTGCTTTATAAAAAATTGCCACCCACTAAAAAAGACTGTGTTGTAATCGTCGCGATTACAGAGAATCTGCAAACTATGGCCCAAGGTATTGTGCATGACTGGACAAGCAGCAAAGATCCTTATCTACCATACTTTATTTACCCGGGTACTCGTGATCACCTGATTTATGAAACAGAGCAAGAGTTGGTGGAGCAAATAGTCAATAGTATTTATACCGAACTTGAATTTATTGTCACAAAGAAACTGGCAATTCCTTTGGGCGACAGTATCGAAAAATCCCGTGGTCGATTGGCTGAGGGTAGCCGAAGTATGGCATCACTTTCTGCAATCGCCGCGAATTTAAAAGCCTGTCGTGAGCTTTATATGCTCGCATTTGCCTCAGAGCTTTCTAATTATCCTTTAAATGGGAAAATAAAATCCGCGTTTGATCAGGCGCAACATACTTTGGTGCAAATCAATATGCCTTTAAAGGAAGCCGTTCGACATGCCGAACAGCGCGTGATAGTTGAACAGCTACTAAATGATATTTCATTGCTAAAGAAACTGATTTCAACAGAGCTCACACAGGAGCTGGATTTAACTTTGGGGTTTAATGCGCTTGATGGAGATTAATCGCCGACAATTTATTGCACTTGGTGCGGGCGCCGTTCTGCTGGGACCTACTCTTATTCTAGCGCAAGATAAAACACAACGACTTCTTAGCTGCCGTAGTGATGCAAGTGATAAACATTTTTTTTCAGTCGCTGAAATAGATAATAAGAAAATAATAAATATTCCTTTGCCTGCTCGAGGTCATGGAATCGCAGTAGATAAGCATCAGCATTATGCGGCCGTTTTTGCGCGCCGTCCGGGCGACTTTGTGTATATTGTGGATCTTCAGGATTGTAGGGTGACGCATAAACTTGCCGCCACACCAGGACGCCACTTCAATGGGCATGGTTTATATAGTGATGACGGTGATCACCTGCTTTGCAGTGAAAACGACTTCGAAACCAGTAGTGGAATCATCGGTGTGTACGATGTTAAAAATAATTATCAGCGTATTACTGAATTCCCAAGTTATGGTTTGGATCCTCATGAATTTAAAGTGCTCTCGAATGGCAAAACACTGGTGATTGCTAATGGAGGTATTCTTACCCATCCGGATCTTCCTCGCATTAAACAGAATCTTGCCACCATGCGACCTAATTTAGCCTATGTCGATATTGCTAGTGGACAATTGCTACATAAACATGAACCCATGCAGGCATGGCATCAACTCAGTATTCGGCACATTGATGTATCTGCAACTGATCAAGTCGCTATTGCCATGCAGTTTGAAGGAAGACCTACTGTCCTGCCTCCATTGATTGCCACTCAGCAGGGAGAACAATCCATGGTTATGCTGAAAGCACCCGATGATGTGCATCGACGATTACATAATTACTGCGGCAGCGTCACTTTTAGTAAAAACAGTCAACGCTTTGCGGTTTCATCACCGCGCGGTGGAGTCGTGACTTTCTGGTCAGCCGAAGGGGAATACCTGGGTGTGCACGATCAGTCGGATGCTTGTGGAATTGCACGTGCCGGGGGCACACCAGACGGTTTTCTTATCAGCGATGGAACAGGAAAGGTTATGCAAGTGGATAGCAACCTATCCGCGGTGCAGCAAAACAATTTTAGTGATAGCCGGTGGGATAATCACTTGCTATCTTTATCCTGATAACAGTTTACTATAAAAGCATTGAGTAAAAAAAGAGGGCACTGTAGCCCTCTTTTAAAATTATGGTGCAGCAGTATTAAATCACGCTGACCAATTTTATCGGTACTTACTTGTAGTTATAGTATCCGTATTTGTTGTATTTACCGTCTTTTTTGAGCACTTTAAAACCGGTGATTTTAATCAGATCATCCGTGCGACCATCTACCGGGTTTGAATTAAAGTCACGAAGCTCATCCGGTTGCTGGCCATGTTGTACATGGTAGTAGGCAGTACGGCCCATTCCATCAAAAATGAAACCGGAAGGTTCGGCAGTCGTACTTCTGATGGAGAGTACGCGGACACAACCATCGTTTGCAAAGTCGCGATCTGCACCATCTTTCAGGCATGCCCAGATGTCCCCAAAAGGATTATCTTCAATGATATAAACGTTGCGAGTGCAGGGTTGTATATCCAGATTGTCGTGGCTATTCATTTCATCATCGCCCTGGATAAAGCGGGTAACCCATGACTGCGCTTCGTTACCATTAGCGTCGGCAAGTAGATTGTTACTGAAGTTGTTATCTTTGATCTCGTTTGTTGCATCAACCACGCTATCGCTCTCAGTTACACATAAAGCTTCACCTTTACCGCCGGCACAGGTGTTAGTCCAGCACCAAACGATGCCATCTCCACCATTAAAGCGAAGGGATTCACGATCAATATGTAAATCTTCAGGTCGGCAATAACCGGTAGCGCCATTGTTATTGGCATCAGCACGTGC
>CAZWQM010000012.1:0-44486 GCA_964636225.1 uncultured Thiotrichales bacterium
AATCTTCAGGTCGGCAATAACCGGTAGCGCCATTGTTATTGGCATCAGCACGTGCAGTAGCATTCGATACAGATTGGTAATGGTAAGTCTGTCTGTTTGTTCTGTATTTGACTTTGTAGTGGTATAGGGGGACACCTATCTGCTGTTCTCTAGAATGTTTCATTCCTATTTTTACCTTTACCTTTAATAGAAAAGTAAGTATCCAATGCAATACGCAAAGTGACTTCTATGGGTTGATTCAATAGAAAGTTTGAGCAGGGGATATCTGGCTGATTGATTCTAAGTTCTGCCCAGAAATTATCCAGTTGATATGTGAGTAGCTTTGAATACTTTGCTGCGTCTTTCCTAGAACGTGTTCTTAATGATTGGACAATTCTTGGTTGTTTGTAGTGATAACGAATGTCATATGGAACTAAACGACTGAAGTAGTAGATACCTCGTTTAGTAAAAGTATAGGGTGGGTTATTGCTTGTCTTCCGCATTGTCTACCATACCTCATAGCATTAAGTTAAAAACTCAAGCTAATCAGTAAGATAAGATAGGTTGAACACTTATATGTGGTGCCGAGGGCGAGAATCGAACTCGCACTTCCGAAGAAACCGGATTTTGAATCCGGCGCGTCTACCAATTCCGCCACCCCGGCATATGCTATTGTTCGCGAAGTGTAACCGAAACACCGATAACATCAAGCATGCATACAGTTTGACCTTGGTATTTATGACCCGCAGTTAAAATTTACCTGACTAAATGAAACAAAACCACACTCAATTTAGCATGGAACTTTTCAATTATGAGCTACCTAGAGAGCTGATTGCTCATGCGCCGGTCGCAGACCGCGATGGCAGTCGATTGCTGGTGGTATCTTGCTCGAAAGAAGATTTTCTGGACACGAGTTTTTCACAAATAGCGAATTATTTGCATTCAGGGGACTTGCTCATTCTTAACGACACAAAGGTGTTTCCTGCACGTTTACATGCGCACAAGGAGAGTGGCGGAAATGTTGAGATTATGGCGGAAAGAATTCTGCCGAATGGTCAGATCAAAGTGCAGTTGAAATCCAATCGCACACCCAGACAGGGTTCAAAATTAATCATCAATGATGAACTGTCGGCCGAGGTAGGAGGGCGTTACGAAGAGTTTTTTATTCTCAAATTTCTGTCTGATTTGCCAGCATTAGAGATTTTTGAGCGCTACGGTCATATTCCACTGCCGCCATATATTGAGCGTGAAGATACACAGGAAGATATTGCGCGTTACCAGACGGTGTATGCGGATAAACCTGGCGCGGTAGCCGCACCTACAGCAGGTCTGCATTTCACCCAGGCACTGCTGGCGAGATTACAGCAACAGGGCGTGAATCTCGAAACCATTACTCTGCACGTGGGGGCCGGCACGTTTAAACCTGTCAAGGTGGAAGATCCGACTCAGCATAAAATGCATTCCGAGTTTATTCATGTGTCTGAATCTGTTTGTGAAAAAATTCGCCAAACTAAAAAGCAGGGTGGGCGTGTGATTGCAGTTGGTACCACCTGTGTGCGTGCGCTGGAATCCGCGGCCCTGAATCGTGAATTAAAAACGCTGACGGGTGATACGGATATATTTATCTATCCAGGATTTGAGTTTAAAGTGGTTGATGCGCTGATCACCAATTTCCACTTGCCGCGCTCAACCCTGTTAATGTTAATCAGCGCATTTGCCGGGACAGAAAAAATACAACGGGCTTATCAGCACGCCATTCAGCAAAAGTATCGCTTCTATAGTTATGGCGATGCCATGTTGATCAGTAACTAACATGCTAATTTCTTTTTAATAAAATTATGGGTATCGCAGATTTTAAATTACAGGCGAGTAGTGCCGGTGCGCGCGCCGGCACCCTGCTGACCCGCCGCGGGGAAATAAAAACACCTATCTTTATGCCGGTGGGTACATATGGCTCGGTCAAGGGTGTGACCGCCGAAGAACTAAAATTCTGTGGAAGTGAAATTATTCTGGGGAATACCTTTCATTTAATGTTGCGCCCGGGTACCGAGGTCGTGAAGAAATTCGGTGGACTGCAGGAGTTTATGCATTGGCCTGGACCTATCCTGACCGATTCCGGTGGTTTTCAGGTGTTCAGTCTTGCAGCCAATCGAAAAATTTCAGAACAAGGAGTGAAGTTTAAATCACCAATTGATGGTTCCATGGTCGATCTGGATCCGGAAATTTCCATGCGAGTACAAGGAGAACTGGGTTCCGATATAGTGATGATCTTTGATGAATGCACTCCCTATCCCTCCACGCATGAACAGGCGGCTGAGTCGATGAGATTATCCGCGCGCTGGGCAAAACGCAGTAAACAAGCGCATGGTGACAATAATGCCGCACTGTTTGGCATTGTTCAGGGAGGAATGTATAAAGATCTGCGTGACGAGTCACTTTCCACGCTCAAGGAGATCGGCTTTGATGGTTATGCTATCGGTGGGCTTTCGGTGGGCGAACCGGCAGAGCAGCGCATACAAGTACTGGATTATCTGCAGGACAAAATGCCGGCGGATAAGGCGCGTTATCTTATGGGAGTGGGTAAACCGGAAGATATTGTGGAGGCGGTGGCGCGCGGTATCGATATGTTTGACTGTGTAATACCTACCCGAAATGCACGCAATGGCTACTTGTATACAAGCAATGGTGTGCTGAGAATACGCAATCAGCAATATCAATATGATCAGCGACCCATTGATGAGTATTGTGACTGCTATACCTGCCAGAACTATTCACGGGCCTATCTGAAGCATCTGGATAAATGCGGAGAAATGCTGGGAGGCCGACTCAATACCATTCATAACCTGAGTTATTTCCACCGTTTGATGAGGCAAATGAGAGGGGCGATCCTTGCCGGGGAATTTGCCCGTTTTTACGATGAATTTTATATAGCAAGGCAGACAAGCGGGTCTTATGTGGCATAATACGCCGCTTTCATATTAAGACGGGCAAAGCCCATGAGGGATGGATTATGTTTTTTATAAGTAATGCGCATGCAGAAGCCGCCGCGCCACAACAGGCCGGAGGTGGAACCGAGATGCTGGTGATGATAGGCATATTTTTCATCATTATGTATTTTATGATTATTCGTCCTCAGCAAAAGAGACAAAAAGAACACAATGCGCTGATGGCATCACTCACTAAAGGGGATGAAGTGGTGACTAACGGTGGCATGATGGGAAAAATAAAAAGTGTGGGTGATGATGTCATTCGTATCGAGCTGGCTGAAAACGTCATCATTAAAGTACAAAAGCATGCGATCGCCAGTGTGCTGCCAAAAGGGACTTTAAACCAGGAGTAACCGCTTAATACATATTCAAGCGAGTTTCAGGAAAATTACATGATCAATCACTATCCGTTTTGGAAAAACGCAATGCTGCTGAGCATACTGGTTATCGCAGTAATCTATGCATTGCCAAACCTGTTTCCAGAAGATCCGTCTATTCAAATATCCCACAAAAGTGGTGAACTGCCTGCTGGTTTGCAGGCACAGGTGGAAGCCATCCTAGACCAATATAAGGTTGTCAGTAAGGGCATCGAAGTGACGGAAACACAGCAAATGCTGGTTCGCTTTGACGACACCGATACTCAGCTGATTGCGGCCGATGAGCTAAAAAGCACATTGGACTCTCAGCATATCGTGGCACTGAATCTGGCGCCGGCGGTACCTAACTGGTTGCGCGCTTTAAATGCCAGTCCAATGAGCTTGGGGCTGGACTTGCGTGGTGGCGTGCATTTTCTGCTACAGGTGGATATTGATGCGGCCATTACTAAAGCGCTGGACCGCTATGAAGGTGAGTTCAGAGCCGCTCTGCGTGATAAGAAAATTCGCTATGTTTCTGTCAACCATGACGGTGTGGGTTTGATTATCAAATTTCGTGATCAGGAAAATCTGCAGGCTAGCCTTGACGAGTTGAAGAACACTTTCAGAGCCGATCTGGATATTGCTGAAGTGGAATCCGACAAAGGTTTTGATCTTCGCGCCGACTTTAAGGAAACTGCAAAACAAGAATTACAGGCATTTGCTGTACAGCAAAATACCACCACCCTTCGAAAACGAGTCAACGAGCTGGGCGTCGCGGAACCCGTTATTCAAAGACAGGGACTGGACCGAATTGTTGTTCAGCTTCCTGGTGTTCAGGATACCGCCCAGGCTAAAAATATTCTGGGTGCTACGGCCACGCTGGAATTTCGTATGGTGGATGAACAGGGGGATGCCTATGCGGCTAAACAAACAAGCCAAATACCTGTTGGCGATAAATTGTATTACGAACGCAATGGCAATCCTGTATTGCTCAAGCGCAAGCCCAAACTTGAGGGTGAATATATTACCGATGCTTCTTCCGGTATTGATCAGGATTCGGCAGGTCCTGCAGTATTTATCAATCTGGACGGAGAAGGTGCGCGCAAGTTTCGTAAAATTACCGGAGAAAATATCAAGCGTTTAATGGCGGTGGTGTTTATTGAAAACAAATCCGAATATTATAAAGATGAGGATGGCATCCTTAAAACGCGTACGCGTAAAATTGAAGAAGTCATTAATATTGCGCGCATACAGGACGAGTTAAGTCATCGCTTTCAAATTACCGGTCTGGATTCCACGCATGAAGCGCGCAATCTGGCGTTGCTGTTAAGAGCCGGCGCGTTGGCAGCCCCTATGAGTATTATTGAAGAACGTACCATCGGCCCCAGCTTGGGTCAGCAGAATATCGATCAGGGTAAACAGTCCGTTATTCTGGGCATGATTCTGGTGATGGTTTTCATGGTGCTGTATTACCGTGTGTTTGGCATTGTTGCCGACATTGCTTTGTTTGTGAATCTTTTACTAATTGTCGCCGTGTTATCCATGATTCCCGGTGCAACGCTGACCTTGCCAGGCATCGCCGGGATTGTACTAACCGTAGGTATGGCCGTGGATGCCAATGTGCTCATATTTGAGCGCATCCGTGAAGAGTTAAGCAATGGCAATTCGCCTCAGGCAAGCATACATGCCGGTTATGAAAAAGCATTGTCGACTATTGCCGATGCTAACGTCACGACACTGATAGCTGCGATTGTGCTGTTTACGTTTGGAACCGGACCGATTAAAGGTTTTGCCGTCACGCTTTCTATTGGTATTTTATGTTCCATGCTGACAGCGATTATGGGTACACGCGCGATCATTAATTTAATTTACGGAAATAAAAAGGCGCCTACACTGGCGATATAAAAATTATGCAAGTAAGAGGTATCTCACTGAATATTGATTTTCTAGGCAAAAAGAATATTGCCCTGATTGTTTCAGCTATTTTGATCGTCATTTCCATCGCCTCAATGGCCATACGAGGGTTGAATCTTGGAATTGATTTTACCGGTGGAACACTGGTTGAAGTGGGTTACAGTGATGCTGTTGAACTGGATCCGATACGAACGGCTTTGAATAACGCACAGTTTCCCGATGCCATCGTTCAACACTTTGGAACTGCCAAAGATGTGTTGATTCGTCTGCCATCAGTCAATGATGTCAATGCTTCAGAGCTAAGCAATAAAGTCTTATCTGCGTTACAGCCCACAGGTGATTTGACAATGCGCCGGGTTGAATTTGTCGGGCCTCAGGTGGGTGAAGAACTTCGTGATGATGGTGGTCTCGCTGTACTTTATTCTTTGTTCGGTATTCTGATTTATGTCGCGCTGAGATTTGAATATCGATTTGCATTGGGTTCCGTAGTGGCACTCATCCATGACGTTATCATTACCATCGGCTTCTTCTCCGTAACCCAAGCTGAATTTGATCTGACTGTATTAGCCGCGGTGCTGGCGGTCATCGGTTATAGTTTGAATGACACAATCGTTGTATTTGACCGTATTCGCGAGAATTTCCGCCGCATGCGCAAGTGGAGTGCGATGGAGGTTATTAACGTATCCATTAACCAAACCATCTCGCGTACTCTGGTCACTTCGCTAACCACGTTGCTAGTGCTTCTGGCCTTGTTCTTTATAGGCGGTGAGGTAATACATTCATTTGCACTGGCATTGATTTTGGGCGTGGTGGTAGGTACCTACTCTTCAATTTATATTGCCAGCGCGATGCTAGTACTGCTTAAAGTGACATCTGAAGATTTGATCCCTGCAGAAAAAGATACCGAAGAATTGGATCAGATTCCTTAGCTGGTATTTAATAGTTCCTATTTGGAAGAATTTTTCGCCGCGTTATTCAGTGTAGTAATAAAGCTTTTATAAAGTTGCGGATTGGCGGCAACAATATCGCCACTGTGCATGAAAGTCTGACCTCCATCCATATCGCTTACCAGGCCACCGGCTTCCTGAATCAGTAATACACCTGCGGCAATATCCCAGATATTCAGGCCAAATTCCCAGAAGGCGTCAAAACGTCCCGCTGCAACATAGGCAAGATCCAAAGCGGCAGAGCCTGCACGTCGAATACCGGATGTTCTTGCCAGCAAGGCACTGAGTGTGGCGAGATAAACATCCAGCTCCTGATCTGTACGGTAAGGTAGCCCTGTACCAATCAGGCTGCCGGAGATATCGTTTTGCCGGCTTACACGAATACGCCGATTGTTTAAAGTTGCACCTTCACCGCGAGAGGCGCAAAACAGCTCTTCTTTAAAGGGGTCATACACCACACCCAGTTGTAGTTTGTTATTTTCTCGCATGGCGATCGACACTGAAAACTGAGGGATGCCGTGCAAATAGTTGGTGGTACCATCAAGAGGGTCGATAATCCATTCACACTCGTCGCCACTTTGCTGACCAGACTCTTCAGCAATGATGGCATGACTAGGGTATGCTTTCTGGATAACAGCAATGATCGACTTTTCGGCCTGGTAATCTACTTCGCTGACAAAGTCATTGGCCCCTTTGCTATGTACCTTTAAATCATGAATACGATCCATGTTGCGTAAAATGATTTGACCCGCGGCTCGGGCTGCGCTGATCGCAATATTTAATGCGGGTTTCATAATCTAACTAAGGGCATTGGTGTGAATTGGCGGCAAAGAGTATCAAAGAAGAATCTGTTTGTAAGCCTATTAATTTATGAAAGATGATCAAATAACAATGAAGCCGCCAAAAATTATCATGGTTGAAACTTCTCACCCGGGAAATATCGGTGCTGCGGCACGCGCCATGAAAACCATGTGTCTTAGTGATATTGTACTGGTGCAGCCCAAAGTGTTTCCCGATCCGATTGCTTTTGCACGTGCTTCAGGGGCAGCGGATATTCTGGAAAATGCGCGTCGCTGTGAAACATTGCCCGAGGCGATTGCAGACTGTCAGAAAGTAGTAGGAATCACCGCGCGTAATCGCCGACTTTCGGCCCCAGTGGTGACTCCTGGACAATTAATGCAGCAAATGAAACAAGATGGAGAAAACATTCAGGTGGCCTGGGTGTTTGGGCGCGAACGAAATGGATTAAGCAATGAAGAGATAGACCTGTGTACGAGTGTCTGTACCATACCTTCCAATCCGGATTATGGATCGCTGAACATTGCGGCCGCCATACAGATACTTTGTTATGAATGGTATGTGTCAGGTATGGTGCCACCTCCAGATAAAAACGATGTAAAACAAACATCACAAAATGAGCTGGCCTCGATCAGCGAAAGAGAAGGATTTTACGAGCATTTATGGCAGGCGTTAGCTAAGATTGACTTTTTGGATCAGGAAAATCCCATACCTTTAATGCGTAAATTAAGGCGTCTGTTTGATCGAGCGAAACTTAGCCGAGCTGAAATCAATATCCTTAGGGGTATATTAAAAAATATTATAAATCAATAATTTATTTGATTTTTTTGGTTTCATCCAGTGTTACGTACAAGCTATCTAGCCCTTTAGTAATACTTGACCAAATTAGTCGGGTATTGTTATCATTTTTACCAGACAGACAATGGTGATTGATTATGAAATTGAGTACTAAAGGTAGATATGCTGTAACCGCAATGTTTGATGTGGCGATACATCAGACTGAAGGTCCGGTGTCGCTGAGCGATATTTCGGATCGACAGGGCATTTCACTTTCATACTTGGAACAATTATTTGGCCGCATGCGCCGTCAGGGGCTGGTGGCCAGTACACGTGGACCGGGTGGTGGTTATCGTCTGGCCAGTTCTGCCAACCAGATTGCTATTGCAGATATCATTACTGCCGTGGATGAAAGTGTCGATGCGACTCGCTGCGGAGGCAATGCGGATTGCCAAAATCGACAGCGTTGTCTGACCCATGAATTGTGGGAAGAATTAAGCACGCAAATTCACACGTTTCTTTCGGGAATCACTCTTGAAGATGCCATAAACAAACAGCGTGTGGTTGAAGTCGCAGAGAGACAAAACCGCATGCTGGACAGTGAGTCGACGATGAACCTGAAGCAGGCATAACGTGTTTAAAGAATAGAATTAAATAAAAGGAATAATCCGTGAGTGAGTTAAAATTACCAATTTATCTTGATTACAGTGCGACCACGCCGGTGGATCCGCGCATAGCCAAAGCTATGATGGAATGTCTCACTCAGGATGGTAATTTTGGTAATCCAGCCTCACGCAGTCACGCGTTTGGATGGAAAGCAGAAGAAGCGGTGGAAAATGCACGTAAGCATGTGGCCGCACTGGTGAATGCTGATCCAAAAGAAATCGTCTGGACCAGCGGTGCAACCGAATCCGACAATCTGGCAATTAAAGGTGCGGCACATTTTTACAGTAAAAATGGCAAGCACATTATTACTCTGAAAACGGAACACAAAGCGGTATTGGATACCTGTCGCCAACTTGAACGCGAAGGCTTTGAAGTCACTTATCTGGAGCCTGAATCTGATGGTTTGCTGGATCTGCAAAAGCTAAAGGCGGCAATTCGTGAGGATACCGTGCTGATTTCCGTTATGCATGTGAATAACGAAATCGGTGTCATACAGGATATTAAAGCGATTGGTGCAATCGCGCGTGAACATAAAATTATCTTTCATGTTGATGCTGCGCAAAGTCCGGGCAAAGTCGAAATCGACGTCAAAGATATGAATGTGGACTTAATGAGTTTTTCGGCACACAAACTTTACGGGCCTAAAGGCATTGGTGCGCTCTATGTTTCGCGTAAACCACGCGTGCGAATAGAAGCTCAAATGCACGGCGGTGGTCATGAGCGTGGCATGCGTTCCGGAACGCTTCCCACTCATCAGATAGTTGGAATGGGAGAAGCTTTCAGAATAGCCAAAGAAGAAATGGCTGCTGAAAATGAACGAATTCGAATGCTTAGAGACCGTTTACTGAATGGTTTAAAAGACATTGAAGAAGTCTATATTAACGGTGATATGGGCTATCGTGTACCGCATAATCTGAATATGAGTTTCAACTTTGTGGAAGGTGAAAGTCTGATAATGGCACTAAAAGATATTGCCATATCATCAGGCTCTGCCTGCACCAGTGCCTCACTCGAACCCAGCTATGTACTTCGTGCGCTGGGACGGGATGATGAATTAGCCCACAGCTCACTACGTTTCAGTATTGGCCGCTTTACCACCGAGCAGGATGTCGATCATGCCATTCAAGTCATTAGAAAAGCAGTAGAAAAATTACGCGACCTTTCGCCTTTGTGGGATATGTATAAAGACGGCGTTGACTTGAAGTCAATAGAATGGGCCGCACATTAAATATAATTTAGGAGTCAAACGATGGCATACGGAGAAAAAGTATTAGATCACTACGAGAACCCTCGTAACGTAGGCACTTTGGATAAAGATGCAGTCAATGTAGGCACGGGTATGGTTGGTGCGCCAGCATGCGGCGATGTAATGAAACTGCAGATTCAGGTGGGTGAGAATGGCGTGATTGAAGATGCCAAATTTAAAACCTATGGCTGTGGTTCTGCCATTGCTTCTTCAAGCCTGTTAACCGAATGGGTGAAAGGTAAAACCCTGGATGAAGCCAGCCAGATCAAGAATTCAGATATTGCTGAAGAACTGGCCTTACCTCCTGTAAAAATTCATTGCTCGGTATTGGCAGAAGATGCGATACGGGCAGCCATTACGGATTATCAGGGCAAGCAGCAATCAGTTAAAAAAGAACAAAGCGCCTAACAGACCCTATGTCTATTTCGTTAACAGATAACGCCGTTAATCGCGTTCGAACCTTTCTGGAAAAAAGAGGTAAGGGCGTTGGTGTTCGTCTGGGGGTCAAAACAACGGGCTGTTCTGGAATGGCATACACCATTGAGTTTGCCGATGAAATAGAAGAAGGCGACAAAGTCTTTGAACAGGATGGTGTGAAAGTGCTGGTTAACCCCAAAAGTCTGGTTTACCTGGATGGGACCGAACTTGATTTTGCCAGAGAAGGATTGAATGAAGGGTTTAAATTTAACAACCCGAATGAAAAAGACCGCTGTGGTTGTGGTGAAAGCTTCACTGTTTAACTGTCATTTTTTGTTTCTTCGTTTTCTGTCAATTAATTAATCTAAATTAATTGCTCTTTATTGATTATGGAATTCAATTTCTCTCGGAACTACTTCGAGCTTTTTGGACTTGAAGAGAAATTCCATTTCAATGGAGTTAAATTTGCAGAACAATACCAGCATTTGCAATCGCAATATCATCCGGATCGATTTGTCGAAAGTAATGATCAGGATAAACGTGTAGTCATGCAGGCAGCAACTTATATCAATGAAGCCTATAAAACATTAAAAGATGAAGCTTCACGTGCAAAATACCTGCTGCAAATGCACGGTGTAACCTTTAATGTTGAACAGGACACCACGCGGGATATGGAATTCTTAATGTTACAGATGAATTTGCGCGAGCAGATTGATGAAGTTAGTAGTCAGACTGATCCGCTTGAATCTCTGGACAAGTTGGAACAACAGTCGCGTCAGGAAAAAACTCAGTTAATTGAACATTTCCAGAAGTGTATTGATGGTCAACGCTGGGACGAAGCCAAGGATATTGTACTTAAACTGCAATTCTTTAAGCGACTGCAACAACAAATCAATCAAAAACAGGAAGCGCTGGAAGACCAGTTGCTTTAATACTTATGGCATTGCTGCAAATATCAGAACCGGGAATGTCCACTGCCCCACATGAGCATCGGCTGGCGGTGGGTATTGACCTTGGAACCACCAACTCACTGGTGGCTTCGGTGCGCAGCGGCATTGCTGAAACATTGAATGATGAAAATGGACTGGCACTGCTCCCTTCGGTGGTGTATTACCAGGCTGGGCAGGTGCCTGTAGTAGGTAATAAAGCGCAGGAAAAGTTGGCCACAGATCCTCTCAATACCATCTCTTCTATTAAACGGGCATTAGGCCGTTCAGCCAAAGATATTCACTCCAGGGGTGAATATGTTCCGTTTCAGTTCGAGACAGATAATCACTCGGTTCCACGAGTAAAAACGGCATTGGGACCACGCACGGCCGTAGAGATATCCGCCGACATCCTGCTTGAGTTAAAGCAGCGTGCCGAACAAACGCTGGGTGGCGATCTTGTGGGTGCTGTGATCACTGTGCCGGCGTACTTTGATGATTCCCAACGGCAGGCGACCAAAGATGCGGCTACTCTGGCAGGATTAAAGGTATATCGTTTGCTGAATGAACCCACCGCCGCTGCCATTGCTTACGGTTTGGATCAATCGGCAGAAGGTGTGATTGCGGTATATGACCTGGGTGGGGGGACATTTGATGTATCAATACTGAGATTGCGCAAAGGCGTGTTTGAGGTGTTGGCTACCGGCGGTGATTCCGCATTGGGTGGAGATGATTTTGACCACGCCATAACTGACTGGGCAGTCAAGCAGCTGGATGCGTTGCTACGCGATGATCCGTCAGCAATGCGTAAAATCTTGTCCGCCGCGCGTACTGCGAAGGAAACTCTCACCGAGCAGTCTGTCGCACAAATAAAAATTGATGACTATGCTGAGATTGAATTAACAAGACAACACTTCGAGCAGTTAATTGAGCCTTATGTGAAAAAAACTATCATGGCGTGCAGGCGTGCAATAAGAGATGCGGATATCGATAAAGATGACATCTCGGAAGTGGTGATGGTGGGAGGATCTACACGCGTACCTCTGGTTCGAGAACAAGTAGAAAAGTTTTTTGCCAGACCACTACATACCGATATTGACCCCGATCGAGTGGTCGCGGTAGGTGCCGCAATTCAGGCCGATGTGCTGGCAGGAAATAAACCAGGTGATGAAATGTTGTTGCTGGATGTAATTCCACTGTCGCTGGGTATTGAAACAATGGGTGGGCTGGTAGAAAAAATTATTAATCGAAATACTACCATTCCGGTTGCTCGTGCACAGGAGTTTACCACCTATAAAGACGGCCAAACTGCAATGCGTATTCACGTATTACAGGGGGAACGTGAATTGGTGACGGACTGTCGTTCTCTGGCGACTTTTGATTTAACTAATTTACCACCCCTGGTGGCGGGTGCCGCAAAAACAAAAGTTACATTCCAGGTGGATGCTGATGGTTTGCTAAGTGTCACTGCACAGGAAATCAATACTGGTGTGACGGCCAGCATAGAAGTAAAACCTTCTTACGGACTTACCGATAAAGAAATTGAAAATATGCTGAAAGCCTCTATGGATAATGCGCAACAAGATATGCTTGCTCGCAGTTTGCGCGAAGCGCAGGTTGAAGCTGAACGTGTCATTGAGGCGCTCAATTCTGCTTTGGCTAAAGATGGTGAGCGACTGTTGAGTGAAAGAGAAATGAACGTCATTGTGGAAAAACGGGAGGCGTTAATAGCGTTGAAAAATAATGCACAGGATCCAGAGCAAATAACACAGGCGATCCAGCAGGTAGAGTCTGCCAGTGAGGAATTTGTTGCACGACGAATGAACGACAGCGTACGTTCCATGATGAAAGGCCATAAAGTAGAGGAATTCGAACAGTGAGAAACGACGATGCCTAAGATAACTTTTTTACCTCACGAACAAATTTGTCCGGAAGGCAAAACCATTCAAGTGGAATCCGGCTTAAGTATCTGTGATGCCGCACTTAGCAATGGTATTGAAATTGAGCATGCGTGTGAAAAATCTTGTGCCTGCACGACCTGTCATGTGCATGTGCGTGAAGGGCTGGATTCGCTGGTGGAAGCAAGCGAGATGGAAGAAGATTATCTGGATAAAGCATGGGGGCTGGATCCGGATTCACGCCTGAGTTGCCAGGCGATTGTGGGAGATGAAGATTTGACGATTGAAATACCCAAATACACTATCAATCTTGTGTCAGAATCTCACTAACACTGAAAATTTGATTGATACTCAGGAGCAGTAATATGAGTTTGAAATGGACAGATACACTGGATATTGCCATTGAGCTGAATGAGCGGCATGCCGATGTGGATCCTCAATATATAAGATTTACTGATTTGCATGCCTGGGTGTGTGAATTGCCTGAATTTGAAGATGATCCGGAAAAGTCCAGCGAGCGTATTCTTGAGGCCATTCAAATGGCCTGGCTGGATGAAAGAGATTAATCTGACTGAATCTTCGTTTGTGCAGGGCATATAGTCCTGACCGCCTAAATTTTTATTCAAACCGGGCTTTTGCCCTCTATTCAGGCATAGTTGGCGTGTTTGCCTGCTCAGGCCGTTCACAGTTGGGCAATATCCGAGTAGAATTAATCGATTAGAACTTATTTCTGACTTTTAACTTAAAAATAACTAAAAACTGGGAGATCTAAGAAATGGCAAAGGAGCGCACTTGTTCCATTATTAAACCTGATGCGGTAGCAAAAAATGTTATTGGTGAGATTTACAGCCGTTTTGAAAAGGCTGGATTGCAAATAATCGCAGCCAAAATGTTGCATCTGAGCAAAGAACAGGCAGAAGGGTTTTATGCGGTACACAAAGATCGCCCATTTTTCAATGATCTGGTCAGCTTTATGACTTCCGGTCCGGTCGTGGTACAAGTTCTCGAAGGTGAAGAAGCGATTAAAAAGAATCGTGACGTCATGGGTGCCACCAACCCTAAAGAAGCGGCAGCAGGCACTATTCGTGCTGACTTTGCAGACAGTATCGACGCAAACGCCGTGCATGGTTCGGATGCGCCTGAAACGGCGGCGGTGGAAATCGCCTACTTCTTCTCTGAAGGTGAACTTTGTCCACGGGTGTAAATAATATAAAGACTCCAGTGAATCTGGTCGGGCTGGACCGCCGGGCACTGGAGCAGTTTTTTGTTGAGCACGATGAAAAAAAATTCCGTGCTCAGCAAGTTTTACAGTGGCTATATCAGCGGGGTGTCACGGATATTTATGATATGACAGATCTCAGCAAATCTTTACGCGAGATGTTGAGTCAGCATGTTAGTTTAAGTATTCCCAAAATACAGTCCGAGCATTTCTCTGAAGACGGTACTATCAAATGGTTATTAAATGTCGGCGAAGATGCTGATGGAAAAACCAATGCTATTGAAACAGTTTATATTCCGGAAAGCAGTCGCGGAACATTATGTATTTCATCTCAAGTGGGTTGTGCACTGGATTGCACGTTCTGCGCAACGGCGCGGCAGGGATTTAATCGCAATTTAACTGCCGCTGAAATTATTGGCCAGGTATGGGTCGCAGATCAAAGACTTCGTGCCTTGTATGAAGGCAAGTCGATGCTGACCAATGTGGTCTTTATGGGCATGGGAGAGCCGTTACTGAATTTCAAAAATGTCATACCAGTTATTAATTTATTACTCGATGACTATGCTTATGGAATGGGTAAACGCAAAGTCACAGTGAGCACATCCGGTGTAGTACCCAAGATTGATGAATTGTCTCAAAGTGTGGATGTCAGTCTGGCTATTTCATTGCACGCGCCCAGTAATGAAATCAGAAATGAATTAGTGCCTATCAACAGAAAATATCCAATTGAAGAGTTGCTGGCTGCATGTAAGCGCTATCTGTCAAATAAAAACCGCAAAGAGAGCGTTACATTTGAATATGTGATGCTGGATGGAGTGAACGATACTGTACAGCATGCACGCCAACTCGTGAAGTTGCTTAAAGGTATTCGCGCCAAAATTAATTTAATACCTTTTAATTCTTTTGAACAGTCGGGTTATCAGCGTTCAAGCCAGCAGGCCATAAGCCAGTTTAGTCAAGTGCTCATGCAAAACGATATTGTCGTAATTACACGCAAACCGCGCGGAGAAGATATTGCGGCAGCATGCGGACAACTGGCCGGACAAGTTGCGGACCGAGCGCATCGGGGAAGTCATTATGTAAGAATGTACGAACGTTCGCTTATTAGTCGAAGGATAGAAACAGAATGCGCCTGATCTTGTTCATAATGACTTGTTTAATGCTGGCATCCTGCGCAACACAGCCCGTCACCACATCAGATACGAAGAGTAGGGTAAGACAAAACACCGAAGCCGCCGAGATAAATACCCAGTTAGGCGCTAGCTATATTGCTAGCGGTGATTTCCAGCTGGCCGACGACAAATTGCAAAAGGCTTTTAAACAGGATCTACATTCATCCACGGCTCGCTGGACCTATGCTATTTTGCAGGAAAAGCTGAATCAGCCTGTAGCGGCTGAACATTACTATAAAGAAGCCTTAAAAATTAATTTGAAAGATTCCAGAGCACAACAAAACTATGCTTCTTTTCTTTGTCGCTATGGCCGCTATCAGGAAGCGGATACACACTTTAGTAAGGCTTTATCCGACCCGCTATTTAAAAACCGTGAAGCCACCAGCCTTACTGCGGGCGTATGTGCCATGGAAATTCCGGATTATTCGACTGCACGAAAGTATTTTTTGGAAGTCACCCGCCTGAACCCAAAAAACCGAGTGGCTTTATATCAATTGGCTAAATCGCATTATTTACAGAAAGACTATGCTAATTCGCAGAGTTACCTGCGTGATTTTGAACAGGTGTCGCAGCATACATCGCAATCATTGCTGCTAGCCTACCGTACGGAACGCGGTCTGGGTAACACTCGAATTGCACAAAGTTATGCAAAGCAACTTAACAGTCAGTTTCCTGATTCTGATGAAGCCAAACAATTAGCAAGGTATGACCAGTGACGGATAAAAGTACATCTTCATTTACGCCGGAGCCAGCTAAAGAAGTGCGCATCGGTGAAACTTTACGTGCGGCGCGTGAAGCAGCGGCTTACAGTATTACTTATGTCTCGGGACAAATATATTTAAGTGAACAAATCATTAAGGCGTTGGAAGCGGATCAGTTCGATCAGCTACCCGATGCAGTTTTTGTTAAAGGTTACATACGAAGCTATGCGAAATTGCTGGAAATTGATGTGAATGAATTGCTATCCGCTTTCCCTGCCAGTCAAGAGATACAAACACAAACAGTTTCGCCGACAGTGAAGAAAGTTAAAAAGATAAAATCTTCTGGTGTAGACACTGTTATTATCTGGAGTTCAGTCACAGTAGTGGCTATCGTTGTCGGTCTGTTGGTGACGTGGTGGTCTCATCAGGAAGGGGCAGATCCTGTTGTATTGGCTTCGGTAGTGGAAAGTTTTGATGAGCAGCCACAGAGTAAAGAAACTTCCAGCCAGGTGACTGCAAAAGAGAAAAGCGCCAAACAACACAATGTTATATTAGGTAAAATCGATCCGGACAATATTTCAGCACAGCAAAATGCAACACCTGAAGTCATCGAAGAAGACGACTTTCTTGCTGAATCACCCTTCGAAATTCAGCAAATGTCTACTGTTGTTGAGGCTCCGGTCAGTGGTGGCGAAATTGATAAAGTAAGGATTACCGTTAAATATACTGAAGAAAGCTGGACCGAGATATTTGATGCTCAAAAACGCCGTCTGCTGCATGGTCTTATAAAACCAGGTGAAACACGTGTTATTTCAGGACGGGCGCCATTTAATGTTTTTCTTGGCAACTCTCCAGGTGTGCAATTCGAAATTAACGGTAAACCATTTGATCATTCTATTTATATGCGACGAAATAATACGGCGAGATTTTTAATCGACGACAACAATTCTTAATAGCATTTAATTTCCTGTTAGTCCTCTACTGATGAGTAAAACTATTCAATCCATTCGTGGGATGCACGACTTTGCACCCGAAGATGCGGCTGCTATGCGTCTGCTGGAATCCAAATTGCTTGCGGTATTGAAAAGTTATGCCTATCAGGAAATTCGCACACCGATTGTAGAGAAACTGGAATTATTTAAACGTTCCATTGGCGAAGTGACAGATATTGTCGAAAAAGAAATGTACGCATTTGAAGACGGTAAAGATGCGGCCTGGCTGGGGTTGCGCCCTGAAGGAACGGCAAGTGCCGTGCGCGCAGGTATACAGAATGGCTGGTTGCATAATCAGCAACAACGCTTTTGGTATTTGGGACCATTCTTTCGGCGTGAGCGCCCGCAAAAAGGGCGTTATCGCCAATTTCACCAGTTAGGTGTAGAGACCTTTGGCATGGAGGGGGCAGATATTGATCTGGAGCTTATCTTGTTAAGCCGTTCCATGTGGCAGGCGGTGGGGCTACCATCGGAAAATTTACAGTTACAAATAAACAGTCTGGGTGATGCGCAGGCACGCGCACAACATCGGGATCAACTTGTTAGCTATTTGCTCGATCATGAACAAGTACTGGATAGTGATGCAAAAAATCGCTTGCATACCAACCCATTGAGAGTGCTGGACAGTAAAAATCCTGAGGTACAGGCGATTGTGGTTAATGCACCAAAGCTGCTCGATTACCTGGGCTCGGAAGCAAAAGAACATTTTAAGGGACTGCAGACGCTGCTTGATAGCATGGAAGTCGACTATCAAATTAACCCAACGCTGGTGCGCGGATTAGATTATTACAATCGCACAGTTTTTGAGTGGGTCAGCACTGCCTTGGGTGCTCAGGGAACGGTATGTGCAGGTGGGCGTTATGACGGACTGGTTAAGCAAATGGGCGGTAAAGAGACGCGTGCGGCCGGTTTTGCAGTGGGTCTTGAGCGATTATTGAGCCTGGTCGAGCCCTCCATGAAACAGCAAATAACAGTCATCGATGCCTATTTTGTTTCACTCGGTGATGCTGCCAGCCACTATGGATTTCAACTATTAGCCAAAATCCGAGAACAAATTCCGGATTGTGCTATTCAGATGAATTGTGGAGGTGGTAGTATCAAGTCGCAAATGAAACGTGCAGACCGCTCGGGTGCGCGTCTTGCAATCATTGTTGGTGAAGACGAAGTCAATCATCGGCGGGTGACGGTGAAACCATTAAAGACCAATGATCCTCAGCAGGTTTTAACCGAACACGAATTGCTGCATTTATTGAAAACACAGAATTAATATTTAGTTAGGAGGCGTTGTGGCTGACCGAGAAACAGAAGATGAACAATTAAGAGCCCTAAATGCGTGGTGGAATGAAAACGGACGCTCGGTTATTGCGGGTGTCATTATTGGTGTCGGAACACTAATCGGCTGGAAAGGGTGGGATACCTATCAGGAACAGCAAGCGCTGGAAGCGTCTGACCGCTATAATCAGATGCGTGAAGCGATACTCGCACAAAATGTAGAAAGCGTGGCCGCTCAGGCGGAGCAATTAAAACAGAATTATTCTTCTACACCATACGCATCATGGAGCGCATTAGCTCTGGCTAAAGTTCAGGAAAGCAAAGATAACCCGAACGGTGCGATAGACAATCTTCAGTGGGTGATTGATAACAGTCAGCAGGATACAGTCATTACCCTGGCCAAGCTTCGTCTGGCACGCGTATATATTGCCAACGCCAATTTGCCCAAAGCCGAAGCATTGCTTGATCAGTCATATCCTCTGGCATATGACTCCCTGTTACAGGAACTGCGAGGAGATTTGTATTCGCAAAGAGGTGACTTGCAAGCAGCACGTGATGCCTATGACAAAGCCATCTCATCTTCGGAATCCGCAGATATTGAATACTTGAAGATGAAACGGGACAGCCTGGGCAAAGCCGGTTAATTAATATTAAAAATCAAATGATTCATAAACCCATGCTTTTGCGAGTTCTGACACTTCTGATGGTGACATTGTTACTATCTTCATGTAGCTATATTCCGTGGTTTGGCGATGACGAAGAAGTAGAGATTGAACCGCGTGAACCCTCCGAGCTGACTGAGATTACTCCCGAGGTGCGCATTCAGGAAAATTGGCAAACTTCACTGGGGGGTAATGCAGAAGAACAATTCATTCAACTGCAGCCTCATATATATCAGGACAAAATCGCCTTTGCTCAAACAGGCGGCAAGATTTCCGTGTTTCAGGTGGCTACCGGTCGCCCAATAGTCTCTACCAATGTTGGCGATCAAATTTTTGCAGGTGTTGGTGGCAACGATCATTGTCTTGTGTTGGGTACGCGGGATGGTGTAGTACGCGGACTGAAGTCAGAAGACGGTGTTGAAGCATGGTCTGTCAGTGTCTCCAGTGAAGTGTCTGCTGTTGCGCATACGCAAAGTGAGCTGGCTGTGGTAAGAACGAATGATGATCGAATTTTTGGCCTGTCTATTAATACTGGCGAAAAACTCTGGTCTGTGACACAAACACCGCCAGCGTTAACCTTACGTGGCGCGAGTTTGCCTGTGGTGCGGGATGGTGTCATTTACACTGGGCTAGATAACGGCAAAGTTGTGGCAATTTCAGCAGACAGTGGAAACGCGATTTGGGAGGCACGTGTATCGGTACCATCCGGCCGAAGTGAATTGGAGCGCATTGTTGATATAGACGGACAGCTGGCGATAGATGAAAGTTATGTATATGCAGCCAGTTATCATGGTCGCGTGGTGGCGCTGGACAAAACTAATGGGCGAATAAGATGGGCGCGTGATCTCGCCTCGATATCCGGTGTTGCGATAGATGATGCACAGGTTTATGTCACGGACAAAGACGATAACGTCTGGGCGCTGGAAAAAGAGACAGGTGTGAGTGTATGGAAACAAAACCAGTTGCTATATCGCCAGCTTTCAGCGCCTGTGGTACAGGAAGACGTGGTGTTGGTCGGAGACTATGAAGGCTATCTGCATGCATTATCCAAACAGGATGGGCGTCTTATTGGCCGTACTCGTGTGGGCAACAAGCCGATACACACTTCGCCCATGTCAACTAAATCGACCGCTTATGTCATGGATGCCGGTGGGCACCTGGGATCATATAGTATTGCTTCAGGCAAATAGTGCCGGGCAACGGGCAATCTAAAATCCAATCAAGTTGCAGATACTCTCATTATGCGCCCCATCATAGCTTTAATTGGTCGACCAAATGTAGGCAAGTCAACCCTGTTTAACTTTCTAACTCGCACTCGAGATGCACTGGTGGCCGATTATCCTGGTCTTACGCGGGACAGGAAGTATGGTGTGTGTGACCGCTATAACAAACCCTTTGTGATTATTGATACCGGCGGCATTGTTGATGAACAGGATGAAATTGAAGTCGGTATGCAATCACAAACCGATCACGCCATCGATGAGGCGGATTTCGTTTTACATCTGGTGGATGCGCGAGACGGCTTGCTTCCTGAAGATCATGCGATTGTAAGTGGGTTGCGCAAACGTAATATCGATTTTGTTTTAGTAGTGAATAAGATTGATGGTGTGGATGCGGATATTGCTTCAGTTGACTTTCATCAACTTGGTGCACGCAAACTTTATCCCATAGCGGCCAAGCAAGGTCGCGGTATTGAATCAATGGTGGAAGATCTGCTGCGTGATGTGCCTGAAGTAGAAAATAGTGATGATGGGCATGATGAGCAGGACAGCGCAACGATCCGGATTGCGATTATTGGTCGGCCCAATGCAGGCAAATCGACGCTAGTGAATGCTTTATTAAAAGAAAATAGGTTGGTAACTTCTTCAGTGCCGGGAACCACGCGTGACAGCGTCAGAATACCTTTTAAATTCAATGACCATAACTTTACTTTAATTGATACAGCAGGTGTACGGCGCAAAAGTAAAGTGCGTGAAACGGTAGAGAAATACAGTATCGTTCAAACTCTGGATGCCATTTCTTCAGCGCATGTGGTGATATGCATGGTCGATGTTACCGAAGGATTGGCTGATCAGGACAGCACTCTGCTGGAAATTGCGCTGCGTGAAGGAAGAGCCCTGGTGCTGGCTTTAAATAAAACGGATAGTGCCAGTAAAGATGACTACCACATGCTTAACTATACGCTGGATACCCGGTACCAGTATTTATCCTATGTTGAAAAGATAAAAATTTCTGCAGAGAAAAAGATTGGACTGAAAAAGCTGATGAATGCGGTAATTGCGGCAAACAAATCAGCCTCTATTGATCTTTCAACCTCGGAAGCCAATAAGCTACTGGAACAGGCAGTAGAGACGAATGTGCCGCCGCTGGTGAAAGGTAGAAGAATCAAACTACGCTATACACATCAGGGCGGTTCGCATCCACCTACGTTTGTATTATATGGGTCGCAAACAAGTAAGTTGCCTAAAGCCTATATTCGCTATCTGGAAAATTTTTTCCGCAGTAAACTGAAACTGGTGGGCACACCGATTCGCTTTTTATTACGTTCCCCAGAAAATCCTTATGCGGGGAAACATAATACACTGACTCCAAGGCAGCAGCGTAAGCGTGAAAGGATGATGAACTTCCACAAGCGGAAATAGTGATTCATTGTTGATGCTACATTTTTGCGGAAACCTCGATAGTCTATTTGGTTTGTTATCAGCTCGAGAATATTTATGAGTAACGAGTTAAGTATCGCACCATTTCATGTAATGGATATTCTCGCTCGCTGTAAAAAAATGGAAGCGAAAGGTGTTGATGTGGTGCATATGGAAATTGGCGAGCCGGATTTCCCCACACCTCAACCGATTATTGATGCCGGAATTGCGGCGTTAAATAATCACTTAACTCAATATACCTCTGCTATCGGTCTGTCTGAATTGCGTGCCGCCATAAGTGATTATTATCAGCGACGTTTTGCTGTAAATGTACTACCTCAACAAATTATTATCACACCTGGAGCTTCAGGAGCCCTGGTGCTGGTATTGTCTTATGTGCTGCGTACCAATAAAAAGCTAATGATTTGTGATCCCACCTATCCGTGTAACCGCAACGTTACACAGTTGGCCGGAGGCGAAGTTGCAGTCGTGCCCGTCAGCGCAGAAACAGAATTTCAGTTGAATATAAATCTGGTTGAAAAATACTGGCAGGATGATATTGCGGCTGTGTTGATTGCCAGTCCGTCTAACCCTACAGGAACAGTGTGTAGCCAACACCAATTGCTTGAGATCGCGGACTTTTTGGCGACCAAAAATAAACTATTAATTATTGATGAAATATATCAGGGTCTGACTTATGAAGTCGAAAGCCAGACAGTCGCGGGTCTGAGAAATAATATTATTGTTATTAATAGTTTTTCAAAATATTTTGGCATGACCGGTTGGCGAGCGGGTTGGATTGTGGCACCCGAGAAGCTTATGAATCATCTCGATGTGATTGCTCAGAATACCTATCTCGCCACTTCAACGCTGGCACAACATGCGGCGCTTGCCACGTTTAGTGGTGAAACAAAAACGATTCTTGAACAACGCAGAGAAATTTTCCGACAACGCAGAGATTTATTATGTACTGCGCTGAGTGAGATGAACATAAACATTCCAGTGATACCGCAGGGTGCGTTTTATGTGTATGCGGATATTTCCAATTACAGCCGCGACAGTTTTGAGTTCTGTGAAAAACTCCTGGAACAAAAAGCCGTTGCGATAACACCCGGCTGCGATTTTGGTCAATATCATGCAAATCAATATGTGCGTTTTGCCTACACCACAAGTGAGGCGCGAATTAAGAAAGGGATGAAAAGACTTGCGGAGTTTTTATCTGATTAGTTTTTTGATTCCTGCAGACTCTGTAGTGAGTCAACATAAAACGCGGTCGCACCAGCCACGGCGACTGGCATCACAATAAAATTCAATACCGGAATCATAGTGAAAGCGCTAACAAGGCTGCCAAAGCTTAAGCAGCGCGTACGTTTTTGTTTGACTAGTATTCTTGTTTGCTTAAATAAAACACCATGGTTACCCAACGGGTAATCCAGATATTCCAGACTTAACATCCAGGCTGAAAATAAAAACCAGACAATCGGTGCAATAATGTTAATACCAGGAATCAGAGATAAAAGTAACAGAGGCAGTGCGCGAAAAATAAAATAAATCAGTTTGTTGATTTCACTGCCCACTGTGCGTGGTATTTCTTTTACTAACTGACTGATAGTTGATGTATTTTGTGTGATGGCATGACCATGTAAATGTTTTTCAACTCTTTCTGACAGTATGCCATTAAACGGTGCAGCAATGACGTTGGCCACTAATGCAAACAAATAAAATACAATTAAAAAATAGCTTAGTGCAAAAATCGGCCATATTATGAATTCAGCCCAGGATAACCATCCAGGAAGCATTTTAGCTAAAAAGTGGTCAAACCATTCCATTCCCAGCCAGAAACCTAAAATTAAAATGCTGATATTGATGGCTAATGGAATTAACACAAAACGTTTTATTCCTGGTGAAAAGATTAATGTAAATCCGCTAAAGAAATAACCTGCTCCATTAAACATAGCGTGCATTATACGCAGAATGACTTAAGCAAGTTGGACAGCTTCAGGTGCCTGCCATCCGGGTTTTCTGTATTCAACCACCACTTGCGTGTAGATGCCTCCACGAACATTCCATTCTGCGGTTAATCGCATGAAACGTGGCTGAGTCAAATCGGATAATGTTTCCAAAATTTGATTAGTGATGGCTTCATGAAAAGCGGCTGTATCCCTGAACGACACCATGTATAATTTATATGACTTAAGTTCAACGCACAGATGGTCCGGTATATACTCCAGACGCAACTGGGCAAAGTCAGGTTGTCCAGTAAGTGGACATAAACAAGTAAATTCAGGTGTAGTGATTCGAATGGTATAATCATTACCCGGTGCAGGATTTTCAAACGTTTCTAATATATTTTTTTGCATACTTAAATAATCTTTTGATATTATTTTCTCAACAACTTGTCATAACTGGCTGTAATTTTACTGGATATTAACCTATGCGTCTTCGTAAAGTAAAAATGGCTGGTTTTAAGTCATTTGTCGACTCCACTGATTTTCTTTTCCCTAGTGACATGGTGGGAATTGTAGGTCCCAATGGTTGTGGTAAGTCCAATATTGTCGATGCCATTCGATGGGTCATGGGTGCCAGCTCAAAAAACATTCGCGGTGATACTTTGGAAGATGTCATATTTAAAGGCTCCAGTAATCGTAAACCTGTCGGCCAGGCCAGCGTGGAACTGGTGTTTGATAACGCTCAGGGCAAAGCCGGTGGACAATATGCGTCCTACAATGAGATAGCCATACGCCGCCAGGTCACTCGCGATGGACAATCCAAATACTTTCTGAATGGCGCTCAATGTCGTCGTCGCGATATTTCCGATATATTTCTTGGCACTGGTTTGGGTCCTCGCAGTTACGCCATTATAGAACAGGGAACCATCTCTCGACTGATTGATGCTAAGCCCGAAGAAATGCGTGCCCATCTTGAAGAAGCGGCCGGCATTTCCAAGTATAAAGAGCGCCGACGTGAAACCGAAAACAGAATTCGTCACACGCGTGAAAATCTGGATCGACTTAATGATCTGATTGAAGAAGTCGCCAAACAAATTGCTAAATTAAAACGCCAGGCGTCGGCTGCGGAAAAGTATAAAGAACTTAAAGCCGAAGAACGTCGTCTTAATGCTGAGTTGTTATTGCTGCGCATGCGTTCTATGCATTCCGAACTGGATGAACAGCAAAAAGATGTCGAGCATAAACAAACTCTGCTGGAACAGACCATCGCCAAATTGCGTGCACTTGAAGCGGAGCTTGAGCAATTGCGTCAGGATCATGGCACGGCCAATGAGCAAATGAATAAAATTCAGGGCGAGTACTATCAAGTGGGTGCTGATATCTCACGTCTTGAACAGTCCATTCAACATGCAACCGAAACCAAGCAGCGTCACGAAGCTGATCTGGAAAATACCAAATCAAATCTGGCCGCATTGGTCGATGAACTGACTAAACAGGATGAAGCCCAACAGCAATTTGAGCAGCAAATGCAGACCATGCAGGATGAGCTGGAAATGATCAGTGAACAATATGCTGAAGTTGGTGAAGCAGTCTCAAGTGCAGAAACGGCTGAGCTATTATGGCGTGAAGCCTGGGAAGAGTTGATGCATGAGGCGAATGAGCCTAGCCATCAGGTACAAGCGCATGCACAACGTATTGAATTTTTAAGCCAGGAAATGAACCGTCTGCAAGAACGTCAGCAGCGTTATCAGGCGGAGCATGCCGAGTTGCTTCAAAGCGAACACGAATTTGATCTGGTTTCGATTCAAAAACGGCTGGAGTCGCGTGCGGAAGCGGTGGCGGACTGTAAACGAATGCTTGATCAGTCTATACAAAACATCACTCAGTCACGCGAAAGAATTGAAGAGCTTTCCATGCGTCTTGAGGATTCCAAAGCGGAACATCAGCAAATCAAGAGTGACCTTGCAACGCTCAAAGCGTTGCAGGATGCCGCGCTGAAAGGGGATCATCAGCAATTACAGCAATGGATTAAGGATAAACAGCTGGATCAGGCGCCAAGGCTTGCCGATCAACTTGAGGTGGAAGCCGGCTGGGAGCGTGCAGTAGAGACGGTGTTGAATGGCTATCTGGAAGCGATATGCACAACGGATCTGGGCCGCATAGTTACTCAGCTTGAAGAGTTGCAGGAAGGGAATGTAATGCTGATTGAAAGTGGAACTTCCCAATTCCTGCAGGCGGCATCCAACACATTGGCAAGTAAAATCAAATCAGGTTTTGCGATTCAGTCTGAATTGCAAAACATACTGGTTGCGGATAACTTGAGTCAGGCATTGGCTATTCGTCAGCAGTTACAGGAAAGCGAGTCTGTCATCACTGCGGACGGCATATGGCTCAGTACTCACTGGGTGCGTTATTCAAACGCGGCAAATGCCAGTGAGGGCGTGTTAAGTCGAAAAGCAGATATCGCCGATCTGGGAGGTCAGTTGCAACAACTTGCCGAAGTCATCGCGATGATTTCTGAGCAGTATCAGAATGCACAGGATCAATTATCGGATCAGGAGCAGCAACGTGAAGATGCGCAACAGGCGCATAATCTTGCATTCCAGCAGCATGCTGAAATTCAATCGGAATATTCAAAGTGCCAGTCAGCAATGGAGCACTGGCAGCAACGCGATAAACAGTTGCGTAATTCAATAGAAGAAGTGACCCTGCAATTAAGTGATTATGCCAGTCAGAAGCAGGCTGCCAGCGAAAGTTATGAAGTGGCACAAGTGAACTTAAGTGCGCTTCAGATACGTAAGGATCAGTTGTTGGGGCGCAAACAAGAAGTGGTTTATGAATTCAATCAGCGCAAAGAGCAGGCTAATGACTTGCAGGAGCGCAAGCACTCGATGCAACTCGAAATCGAAGCATTGCGTACCCGTTCCGCGACGTCGAAATCCATTTTCAGTCGCCTGCAAATGGAACAATCCGAAGGCAATCTAAGACTTGAGCATTTGGCGCAGGCGATTGCTGAAAGTCAACGTCCCATTAATGAGTACGCTGCAACATTGAAAGATAAGCTCGATTTGCGTCTACAAGTAGAACAGAAACTGAGTGAATCAAGATCCACCCTTGAAAAAGTTGAAGCCACTATTCGAGACAAAGACGAGCAGCGTTTGAGCGTGGACAATCAAATTGGCGAGCAAAGAGAAGAATTAAATCAGCAGCGCATGAAGTGGCAAGAGCTGAATGTGCGAGTTCAAACCATCAAGGAACAGTTGGACCGATACGACTGGTCTGCAGAAGAGCTGGAGAATGAATTGGCTGAAGATGCTTCGTTGCCGCGTTGGGAAGCCTTGGTCGCGGAAATTGAAGAAAAAATTAAACGCCTGGGTTCGATTAACCTGGCTGCCATCGATGAATTCAAGGAACAGAGTGAACGCAAGGAATATCTTGATTCTCAAAACGAAGATCTGACCAAGGCATTGGAAACGCTGGAAACGGCGATTCGCAAAATCGATAAAGAAACAAAAGAACGCTTTAAAGATACCTTTGATACCGTGAACACACATATGCAAAGAATGTATCCGCGTTTATTCCCAGGTGGCAAAGCGTATCTGGAAATGACCGGAGACGATCTCCTCACAGCCGGTGTTACGATTATGGCAAGACCACCAGGAAAGCGTGTTTCATCCATACAGTTGTTATCTGGCGGCGAGAAAGCGCTCACTGCGGTGGCCTTGGTGTTGGCAATTTTTGAATTGAACCCGGCGCCGTTCTGTCTGTTGGACGAAGTGGATGCACCATTGGATGATGCTAATGTAGGTCGATTCTGTGATCTTATTAAAGACATGAGCAAGCATGTGCAGTTTGTGTTTATTACTCATAACAAAAGCACTATGAGCTATGCAGATCATATGTTAGGGGTCACTATGAATGAACCTGGCGTCTCTCGACTGGTCTCAGTTGATATAGAAGAAGCCGTTAAACTGGCAACAGCCTGATGTGGCTGTTTTTCAAATGAATATTTAGGTAGGTAATATGGTATCTGCTATTGAATTGCGTATCGCACTGGCCATTCTGGCAGTGGTTATCGTGGCGGCGATATACATATGGTATCGCGCCAATTCCAAAGATCGCCGAATTGACGAAATCACTGAAAGCGATCTGAATCTGACAGAAGAGCTGGATGATATTCCTTCTTTGGCAGATGTAGACGAAGCTTTGGGATTGCCAGACGATCTTCGTTCAGAGTTTCAGGGGGTAAGTAAGGAACTGCGCGAAGAAACCATTTCAAAACGCGTTCAGGAAGCCAAGCGTACTCATTCCGAGTCGGTTAAGAAGGGCACCTCGATTTCCAAGGCAGCAGTCGACAAATCCAGCAAGGAAATGCTGGTGGTATTTCATGTTGTTGCGCGTGACTCTGAAGTATTTACTGGCCCAATGATTGCTCAGATGATGTCTGAGTTACAGTTGGAGCATGGTGATATGGATGTTTATCACTACAATGTTGAACGTTTTGACAAAAAACACAGTGTTTATTGTGTCGCGAGTATGCTTAAGCCCGGAACGTTTGATCAGGCTACACTGGATTCTTTTGAAACGCGTGGTTTGACCATGATACTGCAGCTGCCTGGGCCCGAAAACGAGCTGAAGTCATTCAATATTATGGTTGAGCATGCCCAGCGACTCGCCGCCTTTTTGAACGGCGACTTGCTTGACGAGAATCATAACCCTCTCACCAAACAATCGATCTCCCTGTATAAAGAACAAGTGCAATTATTTGGTTTGCGCGCTAGCCGGCGGAGTGTTACAGCGTAATTGCGCCGCGTAACATTTTAAATACTAATTAACTTGTTCTGAATAGTGTCTGCTAATAAGAGAATAGATGATCTGCGTTCGCAAATACGCAAGCATGACTATTTCTATTATGTGCTGGATGATCCTTCTGTTCCTGACGCGGAGTATGATCGCTTAATGCGTGAACTTGTTGCGTTAGAAGCACAGTACCCGGAATTAATTACCTCCGACTCTCCCGGTCAGCGTGTCTCTGGGATGCCAGTAGATTCATTCAAGCAGGTCAAGCATGTGGTACCTATGCTATCGCTAAGTAATGTATTTGATTATGATGAACTTGTCGCCTTTGACAAGCGAGTCAAAGACAGGTTGGGTCGTGATCAGGACATTGAGTACAATGCCGAACCCAAGCTGGATGGGCTCGCGGTTAGCCTGCTATATAAGGAGGGTCTGCTGGTTCAGGCGGCCACGCGAGGCGATGGCAGTACAGGAGAAGATATCACCGAAAATGTACGTACCATCCGTAGCGTGCCATTAAGTCTTGAAGGGAAAAATATTCCCGGAAGACTGGAAGTACGTGGAGAAGTATTCATTTCCCGTAAAGGATTCCAGCGTATGAATGAATATGCGCGTGAGCATAATCAAAAAGAATTTGTTAATCCGCGCAATGCGGCAGCCGGAAGTTTACGTCAGCTGGATGCAAAACTGACTGCACAAAGACCATTGGAAATTTTTTGTTATGGCGTGGGTGTGGTGGAGCAGGGAAGTCTGCCAAACGATCACTACTCGTTGCTTCAACAGTTGAAGCAGTGGGGATTGCGAGTATGTCCGTTAATTGAATTGGTCAAAGGTGTAGAAGAGTGTTGGCGTTACTATGAAAAAATATTATGGCAGCGCGAGCAGCTTGAATATGAAATCGATGGGATCGTTTATAAGGTCAATTCAAAACAGTATCAGGATGAGCTGGGTTTTGTTTCGCGAGCACCCCGCTGGGCAACTGCACATAAATTTCCTGCTCAGGAAGAAATTACAATAATCAACGAGATAGAGTTTCAGGTAGGTAGAACCGGCGCTATAACACCGGTTGCCAAACTTGAACCGGTGTTTGTCGGTGGTGTGACCGTCAGTAATGCGACACTGCATAACATGGACGAAGTGGCGCGCAAAGATGTGCGTGTGGGCGACACTGTTATTATTCGTCGTGCCGGGGATGTTATTCCTGAAGTGGTTAAAGTAGTACAGGAGAAGCGTAAAAAAGGCGCACGAAAAATACGGCTGCCAGAAAAGTGTCCGCAATGTGGAAGTGAAATTGTACGTATAGAAGGAGAAGCGGTGGCTCGGTGTGTGGCAGGTTTTTCCTGCCCCGCGCAGCGTAAAGGCGCTTTAAAACATTATGCCTCACGCAATGCGATGGATATTGAAGGTTTGGGAGATAAGCTGATTGAGCAGTTGATAGAAAATGGAATTGTAAATGATCTGTCGGATATTTATCGGCTGAATGAAGAAAACATCAGCCAGCTTGATCGCATGGGTAAAAAATCAGCCCAAAATCTACTGCGTGCTATCGATAACAGCAAGCAGGCAGATCTTGCGAAATTTCTGTTTGGACTGGGGATTCGTGAGGTGGGTGAAGCCACGGCCAGAGCACTGACAGAATATTTTAAGCATGACTTATCGGCAATCATGCAGGCGACAGAAGAGAAACTTCAGGAGGTCCCGGATGTTGGACCAGTTGTTGCGAAGCATATCGTTGAATATTTTTCTAACAAGGAAAATGTGCATTTGATACACTCCTTGTGTGATGATATCGGGATTCACTGGACAATTCCTGACTTGTCCGGTGATACTTTTGAGACTGCTTTTGCTGGTAACACTTATGTATTGACGGGCACACTGTCCCGCATGACTCGAGATCAGGCGGCGCAAATTATTCGTGCAAAAGGTGGTAAAGTGGCCTCCAGCATATCTAAAAACACTAGCGCGCTTGTAGCAGGCGAAAAAGCAGGCTCGAAACTTCAAAAAGCTGAGAAATTAGGCGTGCCGATACTGACAGAAGATGAATTCATTGCGCTGTATGAAAAAGATTGACGAGAAATAATTATGTCCTCTATAGAACGCAGAGCTTATTTGAGATACAACATATCATTGCCGGTGACCCTGGTAGATAATAATGGCGTAAAATACGAAGTACAGACTCGAGATATTTCATTGGGCGGTATGCGTATTGAGTGTGACTCCGGATTATTAAACAATTTGCTTCCGGAAGGTATACAGACCGCTCCCACAGACTTAATAGTTGTCAATGCGGAGTTCAATAATACCAAGACCGATGAAATGATTACGGTATCGAGTCACGTGCTAGCTGTTCTGAGATTGGCAGAAAGTCAGTTCTCCATTCGTTTTAGTTTTGTTGATATTGATGAAAACCAACAGGACAAGCTTCAAAGACTACTAAATAAATAATATTTCACGAGTATATAGACCCGGAAATATATTCTGTATGGCAAATGTTCATTCCACAGCTGTCGTTTCCAGTGCGGCTGAATTAGCAGATGATGTTGAAATAGGTCCTTATTCAATAGTGCATGATGATGTGCATATTGGAGCGGGCACCCGTATTGGATCACATTGTGTTATCCATTCTTATGTTCGAATAGGTGAAAAAAACCGAATCGCTGATCATGTTGTACTAGGTGGCGCAGCACAGGATATTTCCTATCATGACGACGAAACCTGGCTTGAAATCGGTGATGAAAATATTTTTCGCGAGTTTTGTTCTGTGCATCGCGCTAATAATTCCGATGAAGTGACTAAAATTGGCAGCCGCTGCTATTTAATGTGTAATTCTCATGTGGGGCATAACTGTATTATTCATGACGATGTCATTATTACTGCGTATGTTGGGCTCAGTGGACATGTGGAAATCGGGCATCATGCGGTGATTGGGGGTAACGCAGGTGTGCATCAATTCTGTCGCATTGGAGCCTATGCTATGGTCAGTGGATTTGCGGCAGTGAACAAAGATGTGCTGCCTTTCTGTCTGCTTGGACGTAATCCCGTGGCACACTACAAGTTAAACAGTGTTGGTCTGCGTCGAGCCGGGATACGCGGTGAAAGTTATAAAATGCTGGAAAAAAGAATTCGCCAAATCAGAGAAGGAAGCTTTAATTCGCAACCGGCAGCAAGTAAAGAACTGGAAATACTGGAGAAATGGCTAGCTGCGCCATCCAAGCGTGGAATATACAAGTTTTTACGTTGACCCATGAGGTGCATTGCTGAATTTTATTTTCGCCTGGCTCTGCTGCAAGCAAAGCCACAGGATTTGTCACCTTCATATGTATTACAGAAAATACTGATTGGTATTTATTTTAGTTTGTCAGTGCTCAGTTCCATTGCATTATATGGGTGGATGACAAGTATAATTTTAAGTCTGATCGACCTGTTGGTTTTGTATGTATTCTCGCAATTAGTATTGCGTAACAATAAACAGAGACTGCATCAAACATTTAACGCATTTCTTGGAACAGGGGTGATTATCGGGTTGCTGCATAGCATATTTTCTTATTTGCTTATTGAAAATAATACCCCGCAGACTATATCGGGCGCTGCAGTGTTCCTTTTTTTATTGATATTTCTCTGGTTAGTTGTGACCTATGGACATATTGTAAGGCATGCTGCAGATACAAGCTTATCGGTTGGAATTTCTATTAGTCTGGGCTATATCATTTTTAACGCCATGATTCTTCTTTCAATTGCTGAAATGCTAAAGGTTTGATTATGCATATTCATTTTCTTGGAGTATGTGGAACGTTTATGGGTGGTTTGGCATTAATTGCCAAGCAAATGGGATATCGAGTGACAGGTTCGGATGAAGGAGTATATCCTCCCATGAGTACTCAGCTTGAAGCCGCTGGTATTGAATTAATCCAAGGTTATGATGCTTCGCAACTCGATATTCGTCCTGATCAGGTGGTGGTGGGAAATGTAATGACTCGTGGACATTCCGTCATTGAGCGTATGCTGAATGAGCAGTGGCCTTTAATTTCGGGCCCGCAATGGTTGAGTAAGCACTTATTGCAGAATCGCTGGGTGCTGGCGGTGTCGGGTACGCATGGAAAAACAACAACGGCCAGTATGCTTGCCTGGATATTAGAAGAAACAGGTATGAATCCCGGATTTTTGATCGGCGGTGTACCAAAAAATTTTGGAGTCTCTGCGCGTATTGGCAAAAAACCTTTCTTTGTGATTGAGGCGGATGAATACGATACCGCATTCTTTGATAAGCGTTCCAAGTTTGTACATTATCAACCGCGCACACTTATAATAAACAATGTAGAATTTGATCATGCAGATATTTTTCATGATCTCAAAGATGTGCAAAGACAATTTCATCATCTGATAAAAATTCTTCCTCAGATGGGGAAGTTAATCTTTAATGCCGATGAGGAATATGTCTTGCAAATACTGAATGAAGGCTTGTGGTCGGAAAGTGAATCATTTGGAACTTCACCAACTTGCGACTGGCGACTGGAAGCAGTGCACGATAGCAAGAAGCCTTTAAAGTTTTCAGTTAGGGAAGGGAAAAAGTACGAAGTTAAATTACCCTTACTTGGAAAGCATAATGCAATGAATGCGCTAGCCGCCATGTCCGCTGCAAGACACGCGGGAATTTCTATTGACCAGTCGGTAAAGGCGCTGAGCAACTTTAAAGGTGTTAAGCGACGTCTGGAAAATAAGGGTACTTATGATGAAATCACCATCTATGATGATTTTGCTCATCACCCCACAGAAATCAAATGTACCCTTGAAGCTTTTAAACAACAGTTTGATAAGCAGAGAATGATTGTAGTTTTTGAACCGCGATCCAATACCATGCAAATGGGGGTGCATGCATATCAGCTAAAAGATGCTCTGGCTTCTGCAAATGAGCTGTGTATCTACGATAGTGGTGAACTCAACTGGTCGGTCGAGCAGGTTATGTCAGGGTTGTCGAGTAATATTTTCACTAGTATAGAACGTTTGGTTGAATACTTGCTATCAATCTTGGAGCCTAAAGACAATGTGCTTATTCTGAGTAACGGGGGTTTTTGTGGGTTATGTGAAAAACTAATCACTGGCCTGAATCAGCGCTTAAACCATTAACTAATTAAATCAGTATTCAATAGATAAAGCGAAGGAGGTTTATTGCTTGAACGACGCAGACGTAGAAGAAGTCTTGCTTCTACTGGAAAAATTGGAAAATTCTTGCTTGAAGAGGCTATCAGGACTCAACCTGCACGTTCGCTTTATCGTTCCTATGATCCTTTTCTGGATCGTAAAGTTGCCATAAAAATAATCCAGTTGTTCGACCCCAGCGGTGAAGAGGATCCTGCAGCTAATGACGCATTCTATTCGGAAGCGCAGGCAATAGGACGTTTGCAGCATCAGAACATCGTGTCAGTTTATGCTGCTGGAGTAGGGGATTGCGAAGGCTATATTGTCATGGAATATGTCGAAGGGAAAAGTCTATTAAACAGGCTTAAAAGGAACCGCACGCTGTCGATTGCAGAAACACTGGAAATCGCTGCCGAGGTATTTCATGCGCTTGATTATGCGCACAGGAAAAAAATAATTCATCGTGATATCAAGCCCAGTAATATTATGATTACCTAGGAGAGCCAAATAAAAGTTGTAGATTTTGGTATTTCAATTATTCACTCAGATGACGAAAACAATGTAGCGCTAATGGGTACGCCTTCATATATGGCACCGGAATTAATAGATGGTGCTAAAGCTAATGAACAAAGCGATTTGTTTTCAGTTGCTTTACTGCTGTATGAAATGGTTACTGGCAAGCTGCCTTTCTCGGGGAATGATGCTCATGCCGTGTTGTATAAGATCATTAATGATGAGCCTGATGAGATTGAACGTCTGGAACCCCGTCTGCTTGGGGATTTATTGATTAAAGCGCTGGCTAAGAATCCAAATGAGCGATTTAAATCTGCTGGTGAGCTTGAACGTGAATTGCTGCGTGTTAGTGATCAAATCAATTTGAGTGACACCGGTTTCCAGGATTTAGATACAGAGCAATTTAAACGGTTGGGAATTTTTGCCGGTTGCGATGCTGAAACACTGCATGCACTGTCAAGATGTCTTGTGGTGGATATTATTGAATCTGGCGAACTGCTTGTTTGCAGCGACCTGCATGATGAGTACTGGTATATCGCTGAAGGTGAAATATTGCTGGATTGTGGTGATAATCAGGTAACCATTAAACCTGGACAATGGCTGTCTGAAGCGTTTATGTCTCGAGAGTTTTTGCCCTGCGAAGTTAAAGTTCCCGTCAAGTCCCAAGTGATACGCGTGTTTCGGTCAAAAGTATTAAATACTTCTGCATCCGTACAGGCCTATTTCTTTAAGTTTATACTTGAGCATTTATTTGTGCTGTAAGTAGATGAATCTTCCGATTTTTCCGCTCAATTCGGTAATATTTCCTAAGGGTGTTTTACCGCTGCGTATTTTTGAATCACGATATCTGGATATGGTGAGACAGTGCTCACGTCATCAAACGGAATTTGTTATCTGCCTGATCAAAGACGGTCGTGAAGTAGGAACCGCTGCAAAGCACCAGAATGTAGGGACGGCCTGCAAAATAATTGACTGGGAAACTCTGCCTGACGGTCTGCTTGGAATCACAGTCATGGGTCAGGCGCGTGTTCAGGTCAACCATACACAAGTACAGCCCAATCAATTGCTGGTGGGAGAAGTGGAATACCTGCAGGAAGAAGAAGACCAGTTGTTACCTGAAAAATTTGATGAATGGGCAAATTTAATTTCGGTAATTATCAAAGAACTGGGTGAGCCTTTTAGTCAGCAATATCAGGATCTGCACAGTGCTCACTGGGTAGCGGCACGGCTTACGGAATATTTACCATTTGAATTGGAACAAAAACAACGTATTCTTGAGATAGACCATCCACTGGTTCGTCTGGAACATTTACAGGACATCTTGAAGGATATCGAGTATTACTATTCGCAAGGAAATTTAAATCAATAGGAGAAAACATGGCCACTCTGGAACTCAATTCAGAAAACTTCAACGAGACTATACAAAGTAACGATATCGTCATCATCGATTTCTGGGCAGAATGGTGTGGGCCATGCAAGTCATTTGCTCCGACTTTTGAAATGGCTTCCAATAATCACGAAGATATAGTCTTTGCAAAAGTAAATACCGAAGAACAAACTGAGCTTGGTCAGGCTTGTCAAATCCGTTCAATTCCAACACTAATGATCTTTAGGGAACAAATTTTACTGTTTAATCAGGCTGGCGCACTGGCGCCAGCCCAGTTGGAAGACGTGATCGCAAAAGTTAAAGAACTGAATATGGATCAAGTGCGCGCTTCTATAGAGGCCGACGAAGCAAAAGAAAGCAAGTAGCCTGACGAATATTTTTTCGATAAAGAACCATTCAAGTGCCTGCAACGTATACATTTGAATATATAGTTAAGCTGGCGCTTCAGCATCGGCGTACGCTTATAGCGGCCAATATCATTGCCATATTTGCCGTATTGGCGAGTGTGCCAATTCCATTATTAATTCCTCTGTTGGTTGACGAGGTTTTACTCGACAAACCAGGCAAAGTTGTTGGGATATTCAACTGGATCTCGTCGACATCAGAACACGGTCCAGTTTTTTATATTGTGGGTATTTTGTTGCTGACTGTATTATTGCGCTTGGTATCGGTGTTGCTCAACCTGTGGCAAACCAAAAAATTTGTCGGTGTATCCAAAGATATAACGTATAAAATTCGTTCTCAGTTGCTTACTCGATTGCAATCCATTGCCATGTCGGAATATGAAAGCGTTGGCAGTGGAACTGTTTCCTCTTTATTTGTGACAGACCTGAATACGGTCGACAGTTTTGCTGGGGAAATCATCAGTAAAGTCATTGTCTCCATACTGACTATTATTGGTGTTGCAACCATTCTGCTCTGGCTGCACTGGCAATTAGCCCTATTCATATTGCTTATGAATCCTGTGGTGATTTATTTCACTATGGTGATGGGCAAGCGAGT
The DNA here is from genome assembly GCA_964636225.1 of uncultured Thiotrichales bacterium. Lineage (GTDB taxonomy): Bacteria > Pseudomonadota > Gammaproteobacteria > UBA4575 > UBA4575 > UBA1858. The sequence continues at coordinate 36,353 of CAZWQM010000012.1, forward strand.
AAAAAATTTAAAGAAAAATGAAAACAAGGCGTTTGAGGTGTTTCAACAGGCACTGGCAGAAACTCTGGACGGTATTCAACAGATCCGAGCCAGTAACCGTGAGAAATTCTACCTGTCGCGAGTGGATAAGCTGGCAGCCAAAGTACGCGACTATTCCACTGCGTATTCATGGAAAAGCGATGCGGCCAATCGACTGTCGATGGTGATTTTTCTGATTGGCTTTGATGTGTTCCGCGCAGTTGGCATGTTGATGGTGTTGTTTGCTGATTTATCTATTGGTGAAATGATCGCAGTATTTGGTTATCTGTGGTTCATGATGGGGCCAGTACAGGACGTGCTTAATATTCAATATGCTTATTACAGTGCCAAAGCTGCATTGGGCCGAATTAATGAACTAATGTACTTACCGAATGAGCCGGTCTACAAGCATGAAAAAAACCCGTTTGTTGGTCAGAAAGGAGTGCGGGTAGATATAGAAGGCATTCGTTTTGCTTATGGTGATGGCCCTTATGTACTTAAAGGGGTTAACTTGTCAATTGCTGCGGGTGAAAAAGTGGCTCTGGTGGGTGCCAGTGGTGGAGGCAAGTCAACACTGGTTCAAGTCTTATTGGGTTTATATCCTCCCTTGTTTGGGGACATCAAATTTAACGGTGTTTCTACACAGAAAATAGGAATGGAAGTAGTGCGCGAGCACGTCGCCTGTGTATTGCAGCATCCGGCATTGTTTAATGATTCGTTACGCATGAATTTAACTTTGGGTCGGGATGTGAGTGATGAAAGGCTGTGGGAAGTTCTGGAAATCGCACAAATTAAAGACGTTGTGGCCGAGATGCCGCGGGGTCTGAATAGCTTGCTAGGCATGAATGGTATACGACTCTCAGGTGGACAGCGTCAGCGTATTGCCATTGCACGTATGATCTTGGCTAATCCAAACGTAGTGATACTGGATGAAGCGACTTCGGCGCTGGATGCAGAAACTGAAGCACACGTACATCAGGCACTGAATGAATTTTTGTGTGACAGAACAACCATTATTGTGGCCCATCGCTTAAGTGCTGTGAAGCAGGCCGACAGGGTGTTCGTGTTTGATGATGGTAAAATTTCGGAACAGGGCCGTCACGAAGAATTAATCGACTCTAATGGTTTGTACAGCAAGCTGTATGGTCGCCAGCAATCAGGCTAGTTCTGTCGGATGGACGATACGATTTACCACGCTTGCCGTATATAATATTCCCACCTGTTTCCTAATGAGTTTTATTTATGCACGCTGGCCAACCTGCAATCTTTCTGGATATTCCATCGCGATCACGCTACTTAACATTTGAAATCGATAAGCCACTGGAATTAAAAAATGCATTGTCTGCACTGTCACATATGGTGGATGGTGTCAGTGTGGTTATGGGGATTGGTCTTAAAGTTGTGACAACTATGCACAAAGAAGTGCCGGGATTATGTTTATTCCCAAATCTGGATCAGGCTCCTGTTCCTTTATCCGCTTCGCCAGGTGATTTGTAGTTCTGGTTGAGGGGAGACGATATAGGAGAATTATTGCATCGAGGACGCGCCATTGAAGTGATAGCACGTCCGGCATTCAAGTTAACTCACGTTGTGGATGGTTTTAAATACGGTGACGGTCTGGATCTCACAGGATATGAAGACGGCACTGAGAACCCGAAAGGCTTAGAGGCTGTGCAAGCTGCATTGATGACTGGAGAAAGCTCGAAAATGGATGGGTCCAGCTTTGTAGCTGTACAACAATGGAGACATGATTTAAATCATTTCGAGGAGCTCTCCGCGGGCGAACAAGACAATGTATTTGGAAGAAGCAAGAAAACCAATGAAGAAATTGCAGACGCGCCCAAGAGTGCGCATGTCAAACGGGTTGAACAGGATGATTTTGACCCGCCAGCATATATTGTGAGGCGTTCTTCGCCCTGGATAGAAAATCAGGAATCCGGTTTGATGTTTGTTTCATTTGGCAACTCGTTTGATGCCTACCATACGTTGTTGAGAAGGATGATGGGTTTGATAGACGGCACAACCGATGCGCTATTTACTTTTTCCACGCCTTTAACCAATAATTTTTATTGGTGTCCGCCTCTGGGAAAGGATGGTCTGGAGCTGTCTCAGTTTGAGTTAGTAACACATTTACTATTTGGTTATAGATCGTACATGAGATAAAGCTTGCATAAATAAATGAGAATGATTATCATTTACTAAAATGATAGTAGTCTTTAATCTCAGGAGCGCTAATTATGTCTAATAATCTTTCTATCAGAAATAACTCACAAAAATACATCCGGCCCTGTTTTGTCTTTAAACAGCCTGTTAAAAGGCAAACGTTACACGTGGATTTCTCATGCGGGTGAAACTTATTTATTGCAACTGACCAAATCCAATAAGTTGCTGTTAACCAAGTGAGTACTAATTATTCAGCAAGTTTTAAGCAACAGGCCAAACCCTCTCATTAAGTAGCTCTGACTCCGCTACTTAAACTGAGGTACTCCAGCCAGGACCTGTCACTTTTTATGATTTCAAAAAGTGAGTGACCTCCTCAGCAATGACTGCAAAGGTCGTTAGCCAGAGTATTTTATTCAAGTTATATACCAATTCCGCCTGGAAACGGAATAGAAATATGGTTTTATGTAAATTTGCGATTTACAGGGATTTAAATGCCTCCGTGGCCTTATTCAAAGTCAGATTAATATCATCAATAGTATGTGCGGCTGAAACAAAAGCGGCTTCGTACGCTGAGGGTGCCATATAAACACCATGATCCAGCATGGTCTGGAAGAACTGATTAAAATGATCCAGATTGCAATTGGATACCTGTTCAAATGTGCTGACTTTTTTCTCCTTGGTAAAGAAAAAGCCAAACATTCCGCCTGCGCAATTTACACTGAGAGGAATGCCACACTGGTCGGCTCGCATCACCAGTCCCTGGGCCAATTGTTTGGTTTTCTTGCTTAGCTCTTCATAAAAATTATTCTCACGAATCAGGTTGAGCGTGACAATACCCGCAGTCATGGCGATAGGGTTACCCGATAAAGTCCCCGCCTGGTAGACAGGGCCATTAGGAGCCAGATGATCCATGATTTTCCTCGCACCACCAAATGCACCCACCGGCATGCCTCCACCAATCACTTTTCCCAGTGTCGTTAAGTCCGGTCTGACATTATACAGTTCCTGTGCGCCCCCCAGTGCGACACGAAATCCGGTCATAACTTCATCAAAAATCAGTAAGCTTTCATAGCGATGAGTGATGCTGCGTAAACCTTGCAGGAATCCGTCTACCGGTAGCACGCAATTCATATTACCAGCAACCGGTTCGACGATAATGCACGCAATCTGATCGCCACACTCGTTAAATAATTTTTCTACCGCTTCCAAATCGTTATACGCAACAGTCAGAGTATGCGCCGCAAAATCTGCCGGGACACCGGGCGAGCTAGGCGTGCCAAAGGTTAACGCTCCGGAACCGGCTTTCACTAACAGTGAGTCTGCATGGCCATGGTAACAGCCTTCAAACTTAACAATCTTGTCGCGTCCTGTGTAGCCGCGTGCCAGACGAATTGCACTCATGGTGGCTTCTGTGCCTGAACTAACCATGCGTACCTGTTCTATTGACGGAACCAGTTCACAGACCAACTTGGCCATTTCTGTTTCCAGAATGGTGGGTGCGCCAAAGCTCAATCCATCTACAATGGCTTCCAGTACGGCTTTAATGACAGTCGGATGGGCATGACCCAAAATCATCGGCCCCCATGAGCCAACATAATCGATGTATTGTTTATCATTGGTGTCATAAACATAAGCACCGGAGGCACGGTTAATATAAACAGGATTGCCACCGACTGCTTTAAATGCGCGCACCGGAGAATTAACACCTCCGGGAATATATTTCTGAGCTTCTTCAAACAGTGACTGCATTGATTCCATGTTTAATATCCTTGATTCAGAATGATGAGATAGTTGTGAGTCAAATCAATTTCGCATTATAACCTGATGATTTAGTTTGTACGCAGCGATCTCTGGATTCTTTGCATTAAATACCGAATCTGTGACCGCAATTAGATTTGCGCCTGCGCGTAATACATGGCGGCTATTATTTGACGTAATTCCTCCAATTGCGCACACAGGAATTCTCAGCAAAGCATGTGCCCGGGAAATAACCGAAAGTGGGCAGAGTGGTGCATGTATTTTTGTTTTTGAAGGAAATACACTACCAAAAGCGACATAGTCTGCACCTGACTTTTGTGCATTAAAGGCACTATATAAATTTCGATAACAAGACACACCGATAAAAAAATTTCCCCCCAAATATTCGCGTGCAGCACATATTGATGTGTCATGTTGTCCAATGTGTACGCCGTCTGCATTAATTTTTTTCGCCAGTTCCAGACGATCATTCACTATATATCTCACCGCATAATCTGAGCAGATCTGTTTAATTTCTAGCGCCACAGGTAGCAGCTCGGAATCGCCTAGCGATTTTTCACGCAACTGAATGATATTAGCGCCGCCTAAAATCGCTGATTCTACAATGCCGGGCCATTGTTGATGGGGGTGTACACGGCTATCTGTAAGCACGTACAAGCCTTGAAGAAAAGTATATTTCACTAATTATCGCATCCTGAGTCCTGTGCATTGATGCGTGTCGGAATCCATTGGCCGCGTCCTATCTGCTCTGCATGTTGTAAGGTACGCCAGGTATATTGCTGTGCTCGATTGACTGCTGTAGGGATATCGCAACCTAATGCCAGATAGCATGCTAGTGCACTGCTTAATGTGCAGCCGCTACCATGATACGAGTGTGGAAAGCGAGGCCATTTGTATTCTTGCACAACGCCACTATGAGTCACCAAGGTGTTATGTACATCGACAGATGGGCTGTCAGCGCCCGTTACCAGCACATACTCAATACCCATCTGACATAAACCTCTCGCTTGAGAAACAAGTGAATCATGGTTGTAGCTTAAATTATTGTTACTTAAGATGTTCAATTCATATGCATTGGGCGTTAATACAGTAATTGCCGGAAGTAAATTATTTTTGATGATTGCTACCGTGTCTGTGTTGCAAAATTCATCGCCTTGAGTGGGAGAAAAGACCGGGTCGTATACGACAGGAATATTTGGCAGTTGGGTCAGAATATGGCTAATAACGATAGCGACTTTTGAGTTCGGTATTACGCCAATTTTGCAGCTGGCAATCGTCATATCTTTCAGCAATTGGTTAACCTGTCGTTCAATCAGTGTCGGCTCAATGGCGGTAATTGATTCAGCTTGAATCGAGTTCTGCACGGTTAAACAACTGGCAACGGGTAATGCATGTCCACCGCAGTGAGCAATAGATTCAATGTCAGCTTGTAGCCCTGCGCCGCCGGAAGGATCCAGTCCGCCAATACAAAGTACAGGTGGACGTGAAATTTTTGCTTGCATATGTATACTGGGTCGATATGATTTGCCTAGTTTATCACGCCAGAAAACTAAGGATACTGGTTAACTAAAAGAGGAACAGGACGTGTATAAAAAATATATGTGTGTGATTTGCGGCTGGATATACGATGAAGAAAAAGGTGCGCCAGACGATGGAATCGCACCTGGTACAAAGTGGGAAGACATCCCGATGAATTGGCAATGCCCAGAGTGTGGCGCAATAAAAGACGACTTCGAGATGGTTGAAGTAGATGATTAGCCTAGCGTTTAATCTATATTAATTCCGCATAATAACATTTAGGAAATTTGAGCGCATCGTCCATTACTATCTTGTTACCAAATTTCCTGTACAGAGTGTTGAGCAAATTAAGCCTCTCTCCATTGTTCAGCTATGCTTTGTGCTAAATACAAAAGTGCACGTATAGAAGAATTAAGAATGGATTAATGAGTTAAGACATGAAAGCAAGTTACGTAAAAATAGGCAATTAAACGTCATCCTTGTATGACTGCCACTCTCGTTTATCCGTCATTCCCGAGATAGCGGGAATCCAGCTAATGTTTGAGTGTACTAAATGAATCCCCGTTGTCACGAGGATGAACAATAGGTGGCAAGTCGACTCCAGTTTGGCAACAATGGGCGACACGCTAAACGCTAAAACCAATCAATAAAACTTATTTAATTAACTCAGGAATAAATAACATGACGGCATTAATATGTGGATCGTTTGCATACGACAACATTATGGTTTTTCAGGATCAGTTTAAAAATCATATTTTGCCGGATAAGGTTCATATTCTGAATGTTTGTTTTCTGGTGCCGGATATGCGCCGTGAATTTGGAGGTACCGCAGGAAATATTGCTTATAACCTTCACCTGCTGGGCGGGAATGGTAAGCCCATGGGGACCGCAGGAGTGGATTTTGGACCCTACGCCGAATGGATGAAAGAAACCGGTGTCAGTCAGGAATACGTAACGCAGATCGAAGGTACTTATACGGCACAGGCATTTATTACTACCGATCTGGATGATAACCAAATCACCGCATTTCATCCGGGGGCTATGAATCATGCACATAGCGTGGCGGTGCCAGTGAATGATGGTATTAGTCTGGGACTTATTTCTCCTGATGGTCGTGATGCTATGATCCAGCATGCAGAACAATTTGCCAGCGCCAATATTCCTTTTATTTTTGATCCGGGACAGGGTCTGCCCATGTTTGATGGAAATGATCTGAAAACTTTTATTGAGCAGGCAAGTTATGTCACTGTCAATGATTATGAATCTCAACTTATGCAAGAACGGACTGGGTTGTCTGAAGGTGAAATAGCCGAGCGTGTAATGGCGTTGATTGTAACGCGGGGTGCAGAAGGTTCGAACGTATATTCCGAAGGAAAAAAAATTAGTATTCCTGTAGTTGCAGCTGATGACGTTAAAGATCCAACAGGCTGCGGTGATGCTTATCGTGCAGGTCTTATTTACGGAATTATGCACGACATGGATTGGGAAACCACCTGTCGTATCGCGTCATTAATGGGTTCTATTAAAATCCAGCACCATGGCACACAGAACCACACGTTTTCAATTGATGAATTCAAGCAATCATTTAGGCAGCACTTTGGTCGTGAATTTTAAATAATTATTTATAATTTAGCTGACTGGCTTGTTTGAGTCGGTCAGGATGCTGGTCAATTGGTTGATATTAAATATTTAAACAAGTACTTATAACGCGAGACAATGGCTAAGAAAATTTCCAGTGACATCATTGCTGACTTCAGTCAGCAACTTGAAAGTCATCTTATCTATCAAGCCGTATCTACCATAAGTGATTTGCGATGTTTCATGCAGCATCATGTTTATTGTGTATGGGATTTTATGACGCTGATCAAATATCTCCAGTCAGAAGTGGCTCCGGCAGAATATCCATGGGTTCCTCGAGGTGAGGGAGATATCAGAAGGTTTATTAACGAACTGGTGCTGGAAGAAGAATCAGATGCCGGCTTAGAGCCGGGCGAATACATTAGTCATTTTGAGTTGTATTGTCAGGCTATGAATGAAATCGGAGCCGATGTTTCTGCGGTACAACTGTTTGTTCAAACCGTCAAAAACAAAGGTATCGATACGGCTCTAAAGCTGTCGTGTGTGCCCAACCCGTCAAGAGAATTCACATCTAAAACATTTCAAATCATAAAAGACAATAAAGCACACCAGGTGGCTGCTGCGCTGGCGCTGGGAAGGGAGCATATTATTCCCGGTATGTTTCGTGCCATTCTTAAGAAAATAGGTGTGACTGAAAAAGATGCCCCTGTCTTTCACTATTATTTGAATCGTCATGTACATCTGGACGAAGATTTTCACGCACCGCTATCATTGAGACTGTTGGATAGTATGTGTGAGAATGATGATAGCAAAATCCAGCAGGCCATAGCTACTGCAAGGGATGCCGTAGTGGCCCGAATTAAATTTTGGGATGGCGTGTATGCGGCATTAACTGATTAAAAATGATGCCGATGAACAGTTTTAGTCTGGATTGTCGATGCAAATAACGCGGGCATCCATTCGAGATGCAAACGCTATTAGGGACTTATATTTGCACTCTTTTGATAGTATAGAAGCAGAGACCGTTGCACGACTTGATGTTAGTTTGCTTGAAGGCGGCAATGATATTCTGCGTAATAAAAGTGCGCAGAATATTAAG